>NZ_JAOQAH010000063.1 GCF_025963695.1 Segetibacter sp.
AGATTCTTAGTAGCACGTCCCGAGGCTATGATGTCTTTTTTACCATCTCCATTCAAATCAATCACCTGCAAATCCTCTGTTGCCATACCATTGTCATCTATCCAGTATGAATCCCATTGATTACCCCTTTTGTCCTTCGGTACATACAACTTGATCCCAACTTTATTCTCGGCATTTGGGCTTCTCCACCCGGCAATTACCTGGTCAGTTCCAGTGCCAAGCAGATCGGCTGTAGCTAATGCATGACCTTCCTTTAATTGATCATCCAGCACTTTTCGTGTGGGATTTTGTTCTCCCATGTAAACCGCAACAGCTATCCCGTGCATAGGTTCTATTGTTGCCACGAACTTTTCTTTTCCAAAATTGCCAATTCTAATTTCTCCGGCTCCGAGTTCTATGCCTGCAATCTTTTCAGCGTTTTTTCCGCCAGCTTTAGCAGCAAAACTTTGAACAAGTCTCACTCCTTCCTTACCGGCGATATAAATGCTATTTTGTTTTGAAGACCCTTCATCCGCTATCGCAACATTATGCGTCATATGCATTGCATTGTCTATAATTACTGTTTGCCATGCTGTATGTGGGTTAGCTGGGAATCTGTAACCCATAATCTTTACCCCTTCGCCCTCACCATTTTTGTTACCTCGTCCGTGCAACGGAACTACTACTAAATAAAAATTTCCATCTGCCGCTTTCATCCATCGCATACGATGAATGGTTGGTTCATGATGAAGTTTCACAGCTTCCCAACGTTGTGTCGGATCTGTTGGACGGACAAGATAATGCACGGAGCCAGACTTAGTGGTATCTGAAGTTTCACCAGGGTTCCATTGTGCACCTACGGCAACCTCTACTTTGCCATCGCCATCTATATCTCGTGCAGCAATACACACATTGTCTTGCTCCGTCAGGTTTTCAATCATTACAAATCGCTTCCAGTCCCCATTGCGATACCATACAAATTGTTTCTTATCCGCCAGTAGAATATCCGGCTTCCCATCACCGTCCACATCACCCAAAGCAAGACCGTAGCCTATTGAAATATTATTATCAATTGTTTGGGCTTCAAACTTTGGCGCAGGTGCGGAGCCGGCAAAAGCCAATTGAAGAAAGAGGAAGAAAGCAAGCATAACGTCTTATTGTAAGTGAATGAATATTGAGTTGTCAATTAAAATCGAGAGTATAATTTACTACAAAAAAATCAAGGATAGTTTTTGGATATAAGAACAAATAATCATTGCTATACGATAACCGGCTTCATTGATTCTTCTTCAATATCTTTCGGCAAGCTCACCTGTTTCAAGGGATCAATGCCCAGCCAAAGCAGTGCCCCGGTTAGCATTACAAAGGCAACCACAAACAGCGGGTAATCGAAATTGTGAAATACATCCACCATTTTTCCGAAAATAATTGCAAGGAAAAAAGCCCCCATCTGTCCGAAGAAATTCATGGCGCCTGTAACAGTTCCTGCATTGTTTCTGCCAATGTCTGTACAAACCGCGTAAGAAACCATTACACCAAATGAAAAGAAACCGTTTGCAGCAATAAGACAAAAAGCCACAATATTATTTTGAGGTAAGATAGCAGCTAAAAAAATAAGTAACCCGCAAATGCCAAGGCCAGTCATTCCAACAAATCGTCTCCCAAACCGAAGGCCTTTTCGTTTGACCAACAAATCGCCAACATATCCGCCAATTAAGAAACCTACAATACCAACAATGAACAAAGTGAAAACGATTTCTTTCATCACATTTTCAGTAAAGTGTCTTCCCTCAACCAGGTAAACAGGCATCCAGGCAACAAAGAAATAGTTAGCCCATTGGCAACAAAAATACATAAGCATCAACGCCCAAAGATTCCTATTTCTCAGGATAATCTTCCACGAGATGTGGTGATGACTCGTACTAAAACGTCTGTTGTTTTCAATGTACTCAACCTCTTTAGTGGAAATATTTTTCATCTGCGACGGAAAATTCTTAAACCAGAGATAACAAATCAAAACCCACAAAACGCCAATTACTGCATTGACATAAAACGAGGCACGCCAACCATAAGCAACAGCGATGGGAATAATGATCAAAGGCGCAATCGCAGAACCGATTTGAGATCCTATGCCTACCCAGGTTAGGGATCGGCCGATCTCCTGCACGGGAAACCATCTTGAAATAACGATCATGCAATTCGGGTAAGTTCCAGATTCGCCCACACCAAAAAGAAAACGAATGAAAATCAGAGACATCAATCCTGTAGCAAAACCTGTTAAAGCAGTAAACAAAGACCAGAATAAGACGATGCGAATAAAAAGGGCCTTAGGTCCAATGCGGTCACCCAGTACGCCTGAAGGAATTTCAAACAACGCATAAGCCAATGAAAAAGATGCGAGCACCCATCCAAATTGTGTATTACTTAAACCGAACTCCGTTTTTATTCTCACACCTACAATAGAAATGCAAATACGATCGAGGTAGGTTAGCGTGGTTAACGAGCAGAGTAATGCTAAGACGCGGTAACGGTAAGGCACTTTTGGCAGCATCTTCTAAAATTATTGATTTTATAAATACTGGCAAGGCTGGCGGATAAAAACTATACCCTGCTGCAATTTCACTTGTTCCATATTTTCGTCATTTTCTCAAATATGATCAAATAAGTCTCTTTTGCTATATGGCAGTTGTTTTGTAAACACAAAGATTACAAACGCAGATAGAACATGTCAGAAACACGTACTCTACCTATCCGGAAACATATAGCACTGGTGGCGCATGATAAGAAAAAAGACGAGTTGGTTGAATGGGCACTTGAAAATAAGGAGCTGCTGAAAAACCACCGCCTTATAGCAACAGGAAGTACAGGAAAATTGCTGGAAGAAAAATTGGGGTTGCCTATAATGAAATTATTAAGTGGCCCATTAGGTGGAGATCAACAAATTGGCTCCTTAGTGGCTGAAGGTAAACTGGATTTCCTTGTGTTCTTTTGGGATCCCCTGGAAGCGCAGGCGCATGACAGCGATGTAAAAGCCTTACAAAGACTTGCTGTAGCGTGGAATATTTTGCTTGCGTCTAACCGCACAACGGCAGACTTTATATTACATTCTGCATGTATGAAAGAAGCTTATAAAATAGCAGTTCCGGATTATTCAAAATTTTAACCATTAATCCAACCTCGCTTACTTTAAAAATTTGCACGCAAAGAAATTAAAGGAGCAAAGTTGCAAAGATTACGTATCTAAAGTTTGCCGCTATTATATCAACAATAACAGCGGCAAATAATAATTATTTTAGGATACTTTCTATCCGATCAAGTTCTTCGCCCGAGAACGAATAATTTTCAAGACAGCGAATGGAGTCAGTAACCTGCTCGGGCTTGCTTACCCCAATTAATACAGTTGTAATCCGCGGGTCTTTTATTACCCAGGCTAAAGCCATTTGTGCAAGACTTTGTCCACGCTCCTGAGCAAGTTCATTGAGTAGTTTCACCTTTGCAATGTTGGCATCTGTTATCTGGTCTTCTTCCATTGCGCCATTTCCAAGATGTCTTGCAGCTCGTGAATTTTCCGGAATGCCATTCAAATATTTATTCGTCAGCAACCCCTGCGCTAATGGCGAAAAAGGAATACACCCCACACCTTCCGCTTCAAGTACATCTAATAATCCATTTTCTATCCAGCGATCGAACATGGAATATTTTGGTTGATGAATTAAGCAAGGAGTTCCTAATTCTTTCAAAATCGCACACGCCCTTTGTGTTTCTTCAGGTTGATAGCTTGAAATACCAACATACAACGCCTTGCCTTGTCTTACTATCAGATCAAGTGCAGACATAGTTTCCTCAAGCGGCGTTTCAGGGTCTGGACGGTGATGATAATAGATATCTACATAATCAGTCCCCAACCTTTTCAGACTTTCATTCAGGCTTTCTACCAAATACTTTTTTGAACCCCAGTCACCGTACGGGCCTTCCCACATTGTCCATCCTGCTTTGGTTGAAATAATCATTTCTTTTCTATACCCTCTAAAGTCTTCACGTAAAATTTTACCGAAGTTCTCTTCCGCAGAGCCCGCCGGCTGACCGTAATTATTTGCAAGATCAAAATGAGTGATACCTGCATCAAACGCTGTTTTTAGAATTGCACGACAATTTTCAAGCGGATCTATATGGCCGAAGTTGTGCCATAAGCCAAGAGAAACAGCGGAAAGCTTCACGCCACTCCGACCACATCGACGATATTCCATCGATTGGTAACGAGCATTATTGGGTACATAAGTCATAATCGCAAAAAGTTTATAAATAATTTTATTTGAAGAAAGACAGCATGTAAGAATAAAAATTGATACCGATACCCTAACTGCACCAACCTAAATACCTGCTGTTACCGCTTTCAATTTTGCCAAAGCAGTTTTTGCTACAACTAAAGCATCCTGGGCGTAGTAGTTTTTATTGAAAACCTCAACCGATAAAACTAATGGTTTCTCTCTTTTTCCCAGCGTTTGTAAAATTCTTCGAATTGGCGCCACACCATCTCCCGGATATATTCTGTCTGCATCAGTAATGGTTGCTGGTGTAAGATTAGCTGTATAGTCGTTCATATGAAAAATCTCCAGCGATGTGGGGCTGATTAATTGCAAAGTGTCAAGGCTTGACCCCCCCTTATATAAATGAAAAACATCAAGCAAAACCTTAGCAGAGGGATGACCCGACTCCAGTGCAACATATGCGACCTCGCTTACCCGGCTTAGATTTTTAGAAAATCCCCACATCTCTAAATGCGGTATCACGCCGGTTTTATCGCCAAGCTCTAATAAAGTTCTGTAGCGTTCCGCCACAGTTTTCAAGTTAAGTACTGGCTCATTAGTTGCACCAACAGGGGGGGCGGCAACTCTTTTACAACCGATTTGGGCAAGCAAATCCATTTCGCGTTTCATTTGCTCAAGCCCTTCTTTGCGCTTTGTTTCGTCGTCTATAATCCATGGCGCAAAGCCTATTGTGTTCTCAACCTTTATTCCTAGATCGTCCAATCGTTTTTTAGCGTCTTTGGGTGTTCCACCTTCTTTTAAATATGCCTGAAGTGAATCGATCCAGATCTCCGCTGCCCTAAAACCTGCTTTTGATACAACTTCCAACTCCTTTACAAATCCAAGCTTGTGCCCTCTGATGGTCGCCATGTTGACGCAATAAACAAACGAGGTTGAAGCTTTTTTAGGAGGTTGGGCGTGGGTTACGTCAGGCAAAAATGGTAAGGCTGCTGTAGCACTTAATGACTTAAGGAGATCACGTCTGTTCATCATGGCAATGTAGAAAGTAGTTGTGGTTATAAAAAAGGACTATTTGTATTTTTCGGTAGCATCGGATCAATCTATCTGATGACAACTAGATTTGTTTACAATACTATTACTTTTCCCTTAACCGTGCTTCGATAATAGTTCGGCATCATTTCAAAAAATTCCATCTGGTACAAAAAGCCTGGCATCAATGGGGGTTTTAAAGACAAAATTTAAATTAATAAAAGCTGCATATAGATAAAAGAGTACAAGGGAGTGACACAACTATGCCGACTTATAACCTAACTGTTGGCTACATAAAAATTCGGTTATAGCATGCAAGTAAACGAGCGCCGCTCACTGCTATTGAATATCCTTATCTAAAAAGCTTCGTACCTTAAGATTAATGACAAACAGTTCTCCATTTCTCATAATTAGCAGCTTCAGTTTTGCTCCCACCTCCTGTAGCATATTTTTATAATTCTGAATATTGCCCGCAAGCATTGTATTAATCCCCGCTAAAACATCTCCGGGCTGTAGCCCTGCTTTAGCTGCCGGCGATCCTTCCATTACGTCTTCAATTATTACTTGTCCGTTAACGTCGTACATCCCTAGCCCGGTATAGGAATAATCAAATGACTCGCGGAAATGAGTATTAGGCTTTAGATGAATTTCCTTGTCGGCATAATTGATTACAAGGTTAAAGCGGCGAAGCAAATCGTTACCAATAAGACCGCCAAGTAGTGGATAAGAAGTCACATTATAATCGTCAACAAAAATATGGGTAGGCACTTTTTTAAATTTATAGGGGCCGATTTTAATTTCTTTTACTGTAGTTAATTTCATTGGCTTTTTACCTCCAATGCCTTCAGCCTGCGTAAACAATACTTTTTTTCCTTTTATTAAAATACTGCTATCGTTTGAAAAATTATCCGACATCAACAAGCATAGGCCTGCACCCGAGTCAAAATAAAACCGACTGGCTACAGTAACCCCATCAGTAATTGTTGCATCAAATACAGGAATACCAGTAATTGTGGGTTTTAAAATAAGACCGCCTTTCGGGTATTTAATCTTGCCGTGGTTATAGACTTCAAGGATATTATGGTCATAATCGACTTTTACAATAAACCTGCTGAAAAAGCTGTATCCTATTATCCCATCAACTCTAACCCCGTACACACTTGTTAGTAAAGTATAATCGTTGATATGAAAATCGAGGTGTTCAACATCAAGTTTCGGCAAACGCAAAGTCCTGTTAGGAACATAAATTATTTTCCTCATCATTGCTATGCCTCGAAGAATTCTTTCTGAAGGCACTTTGGCTAGCTGCAAATATTCAACTATTGCTGAGTCCAACGAGATGCCACCACTACCTGTATCGAGAATAAAATTTAACGTATCGGGGTGTTCATCTAGTAGTGCCTTAACTATTATTATTCCGCCGGAAAGAGTGGTAAAAGGAAACCTGGTGACGAATGTAGCTTTGGGAGTAACTTCCTCCTGCCCAAAACTACGGCAGGTAATGGCAAGTGTAAAGGAAAGGACCAGTAAAAATTGTAAGTAGCAAGCAGTTGTTTTTCTATTTAACAGTCGTTGTGTCACACACTTTATCATTTAATTTCTGGTCAGCCAAATCCAAATTACAAAACTTATCCTTGTTTCCTTTATCAGAACTCAATTTAATTAGCTGTAATTTAAGAACCTGGTATGAAACAAGTTAAGGCAGGTAGAAAGCCTTGTTGTATTTTTGGGCCCATTTTAAAACGTAATTATGGTATTAGCGGACCTATATGAAAAAGCTTTAAATTTTGAATTCTTAAGTGTTCAGGAAGGTGTTTTTCTTTTTGAAAATGCACCTACTGCAGAGTTAATGAATATTGGTGATCAGCTAAGAAGAAAACAAGTTCCACATGGAAAAGTAACCTGGATTATAGATCGCAATATGAATACAACCAACGTTTGTATTGCAAACTGTAAATTCTGTAATTTTTATCGAATACCCGGCCACGAACAGGCATACATAACCGATACAGAAACTTACCGTAGAAAGATAGAAGAAACTTTTCGCTACGGCGGAGAGCAATTGCTGCTACAAGGCGGCCACCATCCCGACTTGGGCTTACAATACTATGTCGATTTATTCCGCAAGCTTAAAGAAATGTTTCCCGACCTCAAGCTACATGCTTTAGGTCCTCCCGAAGTGGCCCACATCACCAAACTTGAAAAAAGCACACATCGGGAAGTGTTGACGGCTTTAAAAGATGCGGGAATGGATAGTCTTCCCGGCCCCGGGGCTGAAATATTAGTTGATCGTGTACGTCGTTTAATTAGCAAAGGAAAGTGTGGGTCGCAGGAGTGGCTTGATATAATGGCAGAAGCACATCAACTGGATATTACCACCAGTGCTACAATGATGTTTGGACATGTAGAAACTGTAGAAGAAAGAATGGAGCACCTGGTAAAACTGCGCGAGGTACAGGCTAGAAAACCAAATTATGCAAAAGGATTTATAGCCTTTATTCCTTGGACGTTTCAAGATGTTGACACGTTACTTGCCCGTATAAGAGGTGTTCAGAATTTAACGACTGCCGATGAGTATATTAGAATGATAGCCATAAGTCGTATTATGTTACCAAACGTTAAAAACATCCAGGCAAGCTGGCTAACGGTTGGAAAACAAGTGGCGCAAATTTGCCTTAATGCAGGTGCAAACGACTTTGGTAGTATTATGATTGAAGAAAACGTTGTCAGCGCTGCCGGAGCGCCACATAGGTTTACAAGCAAAGGTATACAGGAAGCAATACTTGAAGCGGGGTTCGAGCCGCAGTTACGCAACCAGCAATATCAATTTCGCGAGATGCCTGTGCTAATGGAGGAACAGGTAATAAACTATTAGGTAGCGTACCTCCTAATCTTACACAACGCCAGGTCTTATCCATCCGCAAAGACGAAATTAAAATAAAACTGCTGCTCCGATTTGAATAGCTAACAACACGATTATTGCAATACTTAATTGGTTTTGTACCCTTTTCAGTTTTGCTCTCTCAGCGTTTGGAGTGAATTGTATATTGGTAGGATTAAAAAATAGAAATTGGGACATGGTCCAATTCTTATTTTTATTTTTTAAGAATAGAAAGATCTTAACTAAGAATAAGACGGCAGCAAGTACGTAGGTGTACTTAAGTAGTAAGAAAATGATAAAGTCTAGCATAACTGCCCAGTTTTAGAGCAAGCGTTCGTGTTCGGATACGATAAATATAATAAAAGATTTTGTAGAACAAGCATTAGGGAAGGAAACCCCTAATGCTTGTTTACCTCTTTTCAAAAGAAAAAAGGGTGGCATTAATTGAAGGACAACAAAAACTCTGACTTTACTTCGTTTCCTACCAACTGCCTGTTTTTCACACGTATAAATCGGTTAATAGCTCGTAACTCTGGTATCGAAAAGCAATCCTTTTCTTCTTCAATTAACTCTTCCAGAATATTTACTGAGGAATAATCCAACGATCTTACCAGTGATTTAATCTCGGGAAAAGAATAAGTAGCACGCATAGAAATTCTATTTACAACGGGGAAATAAGCGGAGATGCTGTTAGTTCTGATTTTTCTTTTATAAAACTAAGACTGAAACCAATAACATTTCCATAAATGCTCTTATTTAATTTCATCTTAATTTTCATTACGTAATCTTAACGTTTCTGTGACTTCTCAAATAATCCCAGGTTTAAAAATTTCTTACTTTTTTATGCCTTGCTTTAGGCCAACTACGGGTGTACCTCATCCTCCTCAACCAGTAACAAGCGAATGACTCACTGTGTACGAAATATTATTAAGTTTCGGTTTTCGACTCTAAAAAAATCACGTACCCCTATCTTCGCTCAATGACCGGTGTAGAAAGTGTACAACTAAAAGACGTTATTGTTCATAAAATAGGAAATCCGACAAGAAGTGAAAGCCTGAAGCTGTCCGAAAACCCTTTAACCCTTAATGACGAACTTGTTAAGGGAATGCTCACAAGGTATTTTCTTTCCTCCTTTAACGAAGACGAGCATTATCATTTTACCCATTTAAGTGACCTGAACTTAAATGAGGTTTTCACCTACGTTACCAAGATTTTTGAAGATCCGGCCGCATTTGTTTCCACTTCAGCTTTGCTTGCGTCTTTTCTTTACAGCAAAAGCACTCACGTAAAGGTTAAAGAGGGTGAATTGTATATTGCTGTTTTTGACCAGGTACCTTTTGGTACCGAGTACAAGCAGGCCATTGGCATCTTTAAGTCAGAAAATAAAGAAAATTTTTTAAAAGTATTTACACACGGGCAGAGCCTTGAGGTAATATCTGAAGAAGGTATTAATATAAATAAACTAGATAAGGGTTGCCTGGTTTTTAGAAACAATAAAGAAGAAGGTTATACCGTCTGTGTGGTTGACTCTACTAATAAGAAAAATGACGCGCAATATTGGATTTCGGATTTTTTGCAGGTACAACCTTACGCCGACAGTTATCACAACACCGATAAATACCTTGGGTTGTGCAAGCAATTTATTACCAACGAATACGCCGAGAAGTTTGACATCTCAAAGAGTGATCAAATAGACTTACTAAACCGGTCGATGGACTACTTTAAAACCAAAGATCAGTTTAGCCTTGATGAATTTGCAGAAGAGGTTATTCATCATACCGATGTTGTTGACACCTTTAAGGAGTATAAGAAAACATACGAGTCGGTCAAGAATTTTGAGATCGAAGACGAATTTGACATAAATCTTTCAGCAGTAAAAAGGCAGGCAAAAATCTTCAAAGCGGTTTTGAAGCTTGATAAAAATTTCCACATTTACATTCATGGCCGAAAAGACCTGATGGAAAAAGGATACGATGAACTAACCGGAAAGCATTTTTATAAACTGTTTTACGATGAAGAGAGCTAATTGCTTTTTCAGGCACTACCAGGCAATCTACCAGTCTTAAGAAAATTTTTTTGGTACCGGCTCAATAGCTTCTATAAACTGTTGTTGCGTCGCACACTTATACTTTTTTACTTTCTTCAACAAGCTTATTTATAAAGTCTAATTTAACTTCAGCCAGCGATTTAAAATTGAGCGCTGAAGGCTATAAAGAACTTTTTAAAACCCATCCTTCCTCCTTATCATGCCTTACAAAATAGAAATCTTTATACATAGCAAGAATGTTTACCTGCTTACCTGCAGGTAGTGTTGTTTTTCTCGCAGCCAACTCATCAGGTTGATCTAATAAAGGTTTAGGCGTTTTTAGAATAAATTTATTAATGGGCGTTGCAGCAGCGGTCACCACAGTGCTGGCGATAAATCCAGCTTCTCCCCGGGGCGACAAGGCTTTATACCATCCTGCCGTTGCGGCTTCCACTTTTA
This sequence comes from Segetibacter sp., assembly GCF_025963695.1. GTDB lineage: Bacteria > Bacteroidota > Bacteroidia > Chitinophagales > Chitinophagaceae > Segetibacter. The sequence goes on from NZ_JAOQAH010000063.1 coordinate 10,643, forward strand.
AAAGTGTATTTGGTTCAAGCGTAGTTACCTCGTCTGTATTGCTTGCCGGTTCACTTAAAAGTTTAGCCCTTCTATTATTCCTTACCCATTTGCCCAAATTACTTAATGACGCACTTATGCTCTCTGGTGTTTTTATTACCCTGTTTACAAAAGGCAGCGGATCAATAGCCCCTTGATAAGTATAAATTCCAAAATGTAAATGCGGCTGTGTCGTTCGTGCGTTTCCTGTATTTCCCACTAAACCTATGGTATCTCCAATGGTAACCGTTTGCCCTGCCGCTGCAATTTGCTTATCAAGATGGGCGTAGTACAAAGTATAATCCTTCCGGGCAGGTCTCAAAAAAATTACTTTGCCACCAAGCGGGTTCTCTCCCGCTCGTGTTACCACTCCGTTAGCTGCTGCGACAAGCGGCGTTCCCCGCGGCGCAAAAATATCTATCCCCTCATGCTTACGTGAACCAGCGTCTCTCCCTGCTCCCCAAAAACTTCCTATGTTACTTTTTACTTCAGGTGTGACGGGAAAAGCTAGGGTCGGCCCGGTACTGATAGAAAGGGTATACTCTCCGGCCTTTAATAACTCAGGTTGTAACCTTAAAATATAACTTCCCTCCTTGTCTACCTCGTACTGAAGTTTGGAAGTTGCACTATCAGCAGACAGTAACAACTTTGGCTTCTCATCGTTAGTACTAGCCGGAAGCCAAAGATCAAGATATATTGCAAAGGCAGTCGTAGGTTTCTTAGTTAAACTTATTGTTAGTTTTTCACCTCGTTTTGCCTGGAAGATTATACCAACAGCCTTTGGTTCTTCTGCAGCAAAATATCCTGTTTCACTGTAAGGAAGATTTACCGACAGCGGCGATGTGAGACTGTGCTCGGCAGCAGTAAACCATTTTATCCCCAAAGCACTTCCCGAAAGCCCGGCATTTTTCAGCTTGTCGCCATAGCTGTCATGTGGGCTTTTTTTTCTAAACAAACCAGGTGAACCGGAATTTGTACATGAGGCCAAAAGCAAGATGAGCGAAACAAATACAAAAACAGAGTCTGCACAATATCGTTCGTTATTCATGTTGGTCATGTTTCAAAATCCAAGCCATTAGAGCTTCTGTTAATCATAACACTGGTTAAGATTTACTCTCCAACGTATTCTATGTTATAATTGTTTTTTTGGATAGCATTACTTATCATCAAAGTGGTTTCACCTTATTAAAACAAACTTTTACCGATAAAGTCCGCTGTCCTATTTAAGAGTTCAATCTTTTTATTCTTTCGGCAATTACCCTGTTATTTCTGCTTTATCTTTATTGCTCTATAAAACATTTTACCTTATCAAATGAAGTATGCTTTTCTCTCAATTGTGCTTTTAAATATATTGGCTTTTTCGTGCAAGGGTAAAACAGAAGAAATTAAAAAAATTGCTGCTCCTCCTCCAACAGTTGATGTGATTATTGCCAGCTCTCAAACTATTCCTAATACTGTTGAAGCTAACGGAACGGTAGTAGCCGGAGAGTTTGTAGAAATAAGGCCAGAAATCAGTGGCCGGTTAACGTACTTAAATGTGGCAGAAGGGTCACGTATAGCAAAAGGAAGCGTGGTTGCAAAAATTAACGATGCCGACTTAAGAGCACAATTAAATAAGGTAAACGTTCAATTACAACTTGCGGAAATTACAGTAGCGCGATTTAAAAAACTTTTAGATATACAGGGCATTAACAGGGCCGATTACGATGTTGCATTGAACCAGGTAAACAGTTTAAGGGCAGATATAGGTATAATACAAGCCAACCTTGCAAAGACAGTTGTGCGTTCTCCATTTTCAGGTGTTGTTGGTTTACGCCAGGTTAGCAACGGAGCTATTGTAAGCCCTACAACCGTTCTTGCTACATTACAACAAATGGGAAAAATAAGGATCGATTTCACGCTTCCCGAAAACTATGCAAATTTATTAAAGAGAGGCAATTCAGTAGTGGTAGAAATGGGTGCACCCGTTGGAAAGAGAAGGGCGACGATTATAGCAATTGAACCTCAAATCAGCACTACGACCCGAAATGTAATAGTAAGAGCCAGGCTGGTAGACGCAACAAATGTTAACCCGGGAAGTTTTGTAAAAGTATATGTAGATGCTGGTAAAGAAAGTGGAATGATGATACCGGCAAACGCCATTATACCAGAAGCACGGGCTAAGCAGGCAGTTATTGTGAAAAACGGCAAAGCAAAGTTTGTTGACATAGAAACAGGCGTACGGCAGGTAGGAGCAGTGCAGGTTACAAAAGGTTTGAATGCAGGAGACAGTGTTGTAATAAGTGGAGTGTTGTTTGCACGGCCTAATGCAGCAGTTAAAGTGCGAAGCGTAAAAAAACTGGAAGATATTATTAAGTAGAATTAGGATTTGATGGGTTGAGAGGCATGGATGCTGATTGCAACTCCTGCAATTTTATTCTGGCGCCCTGTTTTTAGTAGCGGCATTACCGTAAAAGCATCGGTCAATTACATGATGAGTGAAGAGAAAAGGTACAAGAGTGCGACGCAACAACGTTGAGGAAGAGAATAGTGATGACTACATAAAGAATTCTAAAAAAAAAGAAGAAAGCAGTACTCAAATGAATATTTCAGAATTATCACTAAGGCGACCTGTGCTGGCAACAGTAATAAACCTGCTGATCATATTATTTGGACTGGTTGGTTTTAGCTTTTTAAGTGTACGGGAATACCCGGCCATTGATCCGCCAATTGTAAACGTTGGAACCTCGTACCAGGGGGCGAATTCGGATATTATTGAAACCCAGATTACAGAGCCACTTGAAAAGGCAGTAAATGGAATACCCGGCATAAAAAGTATCACTTCATCAAGCAGTGCGGGATCGAGCAATATAACGGTGGAGTTTGACCTGAGCGTATCATTGGAAGAGGCGGCAAATGATGTTCGTGACAAAGTAAGCCAGGCAGTTAGAAGTTTACCTCAAGATTTGGACGCACCGCCGGTAGTAAGTAAGGCAGATGCGAATAGTGAATTTATTATTTTGCTTGCCGTACAAAGCCGCACCAAAGGGCTGCTTGAACTAAGCGATTACGCAGAAAATGTGCTGCTCGAAAGGTTTCAAACCATAAATGAAGTAAGCGGGGTAAACATTTTTGGGCAAAAAAGGCCGGCAATGCGTATTTGGTTTCAACCTGATAAACTTTCTGCATTTAATGTTTCTTTTACTGAAGTACAAGATGCCTTAAACAGGGAAAACGTAGAGCTGCCAGCCGGAAAAATTACCGGTAATAACACCGAACTTATTATTAGAACGTTGGGAAGACTAACAACTGAAAAAGATTTTAGTGACCTTATAGTCCGGCAGGACTCGGCAGGCATTATAAGGTTAAGTGATGTTGCAAAAGTGGAATTGGGTCCTGAAAATGAAGAACAAAGTTGGAGATATAACGGGGTTAATGCCGTTGGTATGGCTATCACCCCTCAACCTGGGGCTAACTATATAAACATTTCGGATGAGTTTAATAAAAGACTGGAAGATATAAGAAAAACGGAAAAGGCAGATGTTGAATTGAACGTGCTTGTAGATACTACCCGCAACGTTCGCCGCTCGCTGGAAGAGGTTAAGGAAACGCTGATTATTTCACTTTGCCTGGTTATTCTGGTTATCTTTTTCTTCTTTAGAAATTGGTTAATAGCCATTCGCCCGTTAATAGATATACCCATCTCGCTGGTATCCTGTTTCTTTATCATGTATATAGCAGGTTTTTCTATAAATGTATTAACGCTACTTGCAATTGTGTTGGCTACAGGTTTAGTGGTTGACGATGGAATTGTGGTTACAGAGAACATTTTTAGAAAACTTGAAGAAGGAATGTCGATAAGAAAGGCGGCCCTGCTAGGTAGCCGCGAAATTTTCTTTGCAGTTATTTCAACCTCGGTTACGCTTGCTGTTGTATTCCTGCCTGTTATTTTCCTTGAGGGATTTGTTGGAAGGTTATTCAGGGAATTTGGTGTGGTGGTAGCGGGCGCCGTATTGGTATCGGCGCTGGTATCGCTCACTATTACTCCTGTGCTAAATGTTTACATGACCAAAAAGAACAGCGGGCATGGCAAGTTTTATGAAAGAACAGAACCCTTTTTCCAAAAAATGGAGAATGGCTATAAGAATCTGTTAACAAGGTTTATAAAAGTACGTTGGATGGCTTGGGTACTTGTTGCGGTATGTGGAGGGATTATTTATTTAATTGGTAGCGGCATTCCAAATGAAATTGCGCCTCTTGAAGATAAAAGCAATGTTCGGTTAAACATAACAGGTCCCGAAGGTGCCAGTTATGATTACATGACCAAAGTAGGCTTTGACGTTGTAAACTACCTCTACGACTCCGTACCTGAAAGAGATTTTGTGTTTGGGTCGATACCGGGTGGTTTCAGAGGTTCGGGAGGTGTAAACTCGGGCAACCTGCGGCTAGCCTTAGTTGATCCGGATAACAGAAATAGAAGCCAGTCGGATATAGCAAAGGATTTGCAGGGAAAACTAAGAAGGTTCAATAATGTTAGAATTTTTCCTATTGAGGAGCAGACAATATCTGTTGGCGGTGGACGGGGATCACTGCCGGTTCAATTCATAATACAGAATCTAAACTTTGATAAAATAAAAGATGTCATCCCGAAATTTCTGGAAGAAGCAAGGAAAGACCCTACGTTTAGCAACGTGGATGTTAACTTGAAATTTAATAAGCCGGAGCTTCAGTTGCAGATAGATCGAATAAAGGCAAAAGCATTGGGACTTTCTATTACTGATGTCGGAGGTGCCGTGCAAAGTGCTTTTAGCGGAAGAAGAGCCGGTTACTTTACCATGAACGGCCGCCAGTACCAGGTAATTTCGCAGGTAGAACTGTCTAACAGGAATGAGCCCGTTGATATCAATAATATTTATGTTTCTACTGCCACCGGCGAGAAAGTTCCTTTAAGTTCGGTGGTAAGTATGATTGAAACAAGTAATCCTCCTACACTATATCACTATAATCGTTTTAAAGCTGCAACAATGTCGGCTTCGCTTGCCGAGGGAAAAACGATTGGCGATGGTGTAAAGGCAATGCAGCGTATCGGTACAAAACTGCTGGATGAAACCTTTCAGACTTCACTAAGCGGACCTTCAAGAGATTATGCCGAAAGTTCTTCTAACACTGCCTTTGCGTTCGGCCTTGCATTGTTACTGATCTATCTTGTGCTTGCTGCACAATTCGGAAGCTTTACTGATCCTTTTATTATAATGATAACGGTGCCGCTTGCGCTGTGTGGTGCCCTATTAAGTCTTTGGGCATTCAACCAAACCCTAAACATTTTCTCCCAGATAGGTATGATCATGTTAATCGGGTTAGTAACTAAAAATGGTATTTTAATCGTTGAGTTTGCAAACCAGAAACGTGAACAAGGTATACCTAAAGTTCAGGCAGTATTGGAGGCGGCAGCACAACGGCTGCGACCTATTTTAATGACGAGCCTTGCTACCGCACTTGGTGCTTTACCTATTGCACTTAGTATAGGTGCCGCCGCCAGCAGCCGCATTCCACTGGGAATTGTAATCGTAGGTGGAATAATGTTTTCACTTATTTTGACATTGTTTGTTATTCCGGCTGTTTACACTTTTATGTCTGGCAAGCATAAAAAAGATGCAAACCTCGAATATGATGAAGTTCACAGGCAGGAGAAACTTCAGGAAGAAAAATTATTACACTCCGGAAATGGAATAAAAAGTGAAGAGCTAAGACCTTCACCGATGTCAACAAATTAAAAAATGAAGCGAATAGTATTTACGGCATTTCTTCTTTGTGCAATTACACAGCTTCAGGCACAAACGCTAACATTACAAGAGGCAATAAATATTGCACTAAAAAATAGTCTTGATATTGAAATTGCCAGGAACAATATAGCTGCAAGCGAAATTAATAATCACATCAGTGTTGCCGGCGGTTTGCCAACAGTTGAAACTAGTATTACCAACAATCAGTCTCTTACCAATTTAACTCAAAACCTTAGTAACGGCACTACCACTAAACGAAATGGCAATTTCAATAGTTCATTCAACGGTGGTCTCGGGGGTAGTTTTGTATTATATAACGGATTAAGGGTACACGCAGCAAAAAGTAGACTTGAGGCAATACAAAAACAAAGCGAACAGCTTGTAACTACTCAAATACAAAACATCATTTCCGATGTAATGATAAAGTACTACGATGTGGTAAGGCAAAACAGTTACATCGAGACTTTAAGACAATCAATTGAAGCTACCCTGCAAAGAAAGAAAATTATAGATGTGCGCCAGAGCGTAGGCCTTGCAAATAATGCTGATACTTACCAGGCTCAATTAGATTTAACCGCAAGTCAACAGGAATTGCAGAGCCAGGAGCTGGTGATCATGCAAGCCAAAGCAGACCTTATGTTTTTAATGACGCAGCGGCCGGATAGTGTTTTTGTAATAAGGGATACTATAATTGTTGACAGCACTATAAACTACAATAACATCAGGGAAAACCTTCAAAAAAATCCTGAGATATTATCGGCACAACAACAAATCAGGATAAACGAATTTCTTGCCCGAGAAATAGGAGCGCAGCGTTATCCTGCTATTGCGTTAAATACCGGGTTTAATTATACACGTAGTCAAAGTAGTGCAGGTTTTACCTTACTAAACCAAAACCTGGGGCCTTACGTAGGCTTCACCTTAGGTGTACCTATTTTTAATGGCGGATTCACAAAAAGGCAACAAAGAGTTGCAGACATCTCGACAAAAAATGCCGGTGTGTCAAGGGAAATTTTATTAAATACCCTCGAAACATCAGCAGTAAAGTCGTGGCAGGCATATCAAAACACGCTGCAAAGGCTACAGGTTGAAAAGGAAAACAACCGCATTGCTGCAGCCCTCCTTAAGCTCACACTTCAACGTTACGAGCTTTCAGCTGCCACAATTATAGAAGTTCGGGAAGCACAACGAAGTTTTGTTGAAGCGGGTTATAGACTTACAAACTTATCCTACTCGGCCAAACTTGCAGAAATTGAATTAAAGCGTTTAGCAAGCCAGTTAGGAATTTAATTATGATGTTTCATTTTTAGCCAACTATCTTTCTTTAATCAACTCCGGTTGTGTCACTCACTTATACTTTATCTTTTCATAGCGGCTCTTCATGTCTCGAAGTTTTTCAACCACCTTTTTAAGAAACCGAATTGACTATAATATGGTTCTTGATTTAAAAAGGTTTGTTTTCCCCAGCCATTAGCTATAAAATTTAGTCAATGATCTTCTACCAAACCAGTGCGGCTTGCAATTTGTTTTATTTCTATTAAAAGAATTACTATGCCTAATGAGAGCCCAAAGTCAACAGACGACAAAGATGCGATGGTAGATGCTAATCAAATAGCCAGCGACAAAAACTCAAAAATTAAAGAGGCTGAAATTAAAAAATACGACGACCTATTTCCGCAGCACCAGCCTCAGGAAGACCTACGCGAAATATCAAGTACAGACGACGTGTAGTTTGCACATAATCTTTACCCTATTTCAATACTTCATACAACCGGTTATTCTCCCGTTTTATTTGTCGCGTCAACTCCAATCGGCTCATACCGTGCCCGAATTGTGCTAACCAAATTTTTCCTACAATCTCCTGTAGTAAGCCGCGTTTAAATAGTGTTGCTTCGGTAACGCGGTTTTAAAGTCCAATATCCTACTATCCAATATCCAATTTTCTCATGAAAAACCTAACGCATTTTGCATTAGCAATTCTACTGTTTTGCTCTTGCAGAAAAGTTGATCAATTAGCAACTCCGGGTAAAGTTGTACCGGAAGAAAACCAATCCTCTATTCAAAATCTTGGACACGTTTTCTCCGGTACAAACATCACCTGGAAAATTCACCCACTCAACGCCGGCAATGCTCCGCTTTTTACTTATCTGCCGAATCAAACCTCCGGCTACTGTCTTTTAATGATAGACAATGGCAAGATGGATGGCCTTACTCCTATTAATGCTTTTCGTTTTGTAGCTGTTAATATGCAAACAAATTCGTCAAAGATTATTGCGGTCAAGGGCACCGACGGTAATCCTGCAGATTATTCTTTTGGAAGGATCATAATGGGCATTTTTGGGATGGATAAAAAGTACTATGTAGCAACGCAAGGTTCTCCAACCGGTGGCGGCCATCTTATTCAATACGATCCTTTTACTCAAACAGCAATAGATCTTGGCAAACCATTTAAAAAAGGAAAATCTGCCCTCGACATCTATACCTTAAACCTGGGTACCGATGGAGCGCTGTATGGTGGATCTTTTGGTGATGAAGGCGACGTAAAAACTTTCAGATACGATTATAAACGCTTTTCTGTTGACGCTCTTACACTCGATAACACCTCCCGCTACGTAACCAGCGTTTCAGGAGACAGCAAGTATACTTATGCTGTTTGCGGAAAAAACAATTGGTTCTTATATGCAATCGACAGGGAAACAGGTGAAAAAAGAACTTTAAAAAGCAACGGCGGCAGTAGCATTTCTATAGATATTGCCAGCCATACCGATGCTCCTTATGCGCATTCCGTGGCCACACACTTTCGACTGTCGGGCTTCACTTCTACAGCTCTTAAAGAGTATGACAGGCCTATGACCGACCGGGTTATTTATGTTCCATATTCAGAAACAGATGCTACTGTACCGCAGGTGTTTTGGAATGACGTTGACAAAAAAGTTGTGTACAAACTAAATAACGGTCAAACGGGTACTATCACCGTTAACAATTTGCAGGAAGATGTTTATCCTACCACAGGTCCCATGTTGTACTCTAATAATAAATTATACCTCGTCTGCTACAAGCAGGGATTGTTGGGGTCTTACGCACAAAGTGAAGGTTTTAGAAAATTAGGCTGTACCAGCATGGGTATTCTAACCATGTTAATGCCACCTTCTTCAAGTACTGACGCAGGTAAAATATTTATGGCCGGTTATCCTAAAGGGGCGTTGTTGCAATACTCGCCTGTACAGGATTGGACGGTAAACCTGGCTGGATTTACAAATACGAGCAGCGGCTTTGCCACTCCATCCTCTAACCCAAGGCAAAGTGCCTTTTTTCAGGATGCAGATGCTTCCGGTACAAATGGCTCCATGAGCTTGCTGGCTATTAAGTATACCAAAAGCGGTTATGTAGCAGGTGCCGGTAACAACGACCGTATAACGGTTTCCGGCGGGCGTGAACTCAGTATGGGTAGCTATAAGAATGGTGCAGTCCGTAACCTTTACTTGCCCGAATTCTCCCGTTACGAGTTTCAATCGATGTGCTTAACAAAAGATAGTAATTATGCGCTAATCGGAGCTGTACCTAAAAATGGTAAGATCCAAAGGTTGTATAAGTACAATCCGGTTACAAATAGTGTTGTCAAATCGTGGGATATACCCTTATGGGATGATTTGTATTCTCCTCTTAGTGTTTTGACTGACGATTTACTCGTGGGCTTCTGCGGAGATACAGTGTTTATATTCGATCTTGTAACAGGACAGATCATATGGAAAGAGGTATTACACAAAAAGATCTATTCAATGACTCTCGGACCAGACAATTCAGTGTACATCAACTACATGAATTCGTCTGTATTTAACTACAGAATCATTAAATACAATTTTAACGTAGCCGATCGCTCCAACGTTAAGGCAACGACTACAATAGTTTCCGAATTGGAAGACCAGGATAGCAATGAAAGAAGCAAACCGTCAGGAATGTTAGTCGTTCCAAATGTAGTTGCAGGCAATTATGACTTATATATTTCTGGTCTGAATTCTTTATATCGCGTCAAAGTTTAAAGGTTTTTATGGGTACGGATTATAGGACGAGGCTGTCACTGGGAAGTGGCAGTCTCACTTTTTTTATCCTACTTTTGGCAAAAGCCAAAAGTGAAGATTAATAGTAAGCTGCCGAATGTTGGAACCACTGTTTTTACAACAATGAGCCATTTGGCCACACAATACAATTCGGTTAATCTTGGACAAGGCTTCCCCGATTTTGACATGAGCCAGGACCTTGCCGAACTTGTAGCAAAAGCAATGAAAGATGGCCTAAACCAATATGCACCAATGGCTGGTTTACCTGTCTTGCTTGAACGATTATCAGAAAAAGTGTTAGACCTATACCAGGTAGAGGTAAATCCAATAACAGATATAACAATAACCCCGGGCGGCACCTATGCTATTTATACAGCCCTAACTACTGTTCTTGAGCCTGGTGATGAAGTCATTGTTTTTGAACCTGCCTATGACAGTTACATCCCAAATATTGAAATAAATGGAGCTGTTCCGGTATTAATTCCACTTGAGTTTCCCGGCTATTCAATACCGTGGGATATTGTGAAAAGTAAGATCAATGAGAAGACAAAGATGATCATGATCAACTCCCCTCATAATCCCACGGGCAGTGTAATTACTTATGCTGATATTGAGCAATTAAGAGAAATAGTAAAAGGCACCAATATTTTTATCTTAAGCGACGAGGTGTACGAACACCTGATCTTTGACGGTTTACAGCACCAAAGTATCTTACGCTTTCCCGACTTGCTGGAACGGGCTTTTGTTTGCTTTTCTTTTGGCAAAACATTTCATAGTACCGGTTGGAAAATTGGTTATTGCATTTCATCTCCCTCCTTAATGAAAGAATTTAGAAAGGTTCATCAATTTAATTGCTTTTCTGTTCACACCCCATCGCAGGTTGGTCTTGCAGGCTATTTGCTAAATAAGGATTCCTATATCAACCTGGGGTCGTTTGTACAAAAGAAGAGAGACTATTTCGAGCAGTTAATGACCGCTACTATCTTCAAGCCATTGCCAAGTTATGGCAGCTACTTTCAATGTTATAGCTACGAGGGTGTAAGTGAATTAAGTGACAAAGATTTAGCTGTTATATTAACTAAAGAATATGGGGTAACGCCCATACCTGTTTCTGCATTTTACCAGGCAGGAACGGACAATAAAGTAATTAGGTTTTGTTTCTGCAAAAAAGAAGAAACATTAGATAAGGCTGTTGAAAAGCTTGTGCGATATAAAGGTTAAGCTGATGTATTTAGGTTAGGATGCGATACAAATAAAAAAAACCTGTCATCAGATGAAAGGTTTTAAGAAACGTCCGTAAGGTTAGGAAGAAAAGGAAGGTTGTGTTTTTTAATTGCATTACAAATGTAGAAGACTTCGGACGTGCGCACTATTAAACTTCAATTAAACGGACTTAAATTCGCTATAAAGTATGTAGGGCTTTTAAGGAACGTTTAAGTTTTTACACTTCTCTTTACTATAAGTAAACCAGTAACAGCAGATAGGGCAGACCCGATCAAAATACTTAATTTAGAAGTAATCATCAAATCATGATTGTCGAACGCCAGGTTACTGATAAACATAGACATCGTAAACCCTATTCCACCCAAAAATCCAATTCCTGTCAATGACTGTAAACTGATGCCTTCCTGTAATGTTGCTTTTCCTGCTTTAATAAGCAAATACGGAAATGAAACAATTCCTGCTACTTTTCCTACAAACAAGCCCAAAATAATGCCGGCAGAGTTTGTATTTACAATGCTTTCAATAAAGTTACGAGGCAAGATGATGGCCGTATTAACCAATGCAAAAACGGGAATAATAATAAAAGCAACCGGCCGGTGTAAGAAGTGTTGTAATCGCAACGACACATTCTTTTCATCCTTTTTATTAAAGGGTACTGCGAAGGCAAGTAAAACACCCGATAAAGTTGCGTGAACCCCTGATTGTAAAAAACAATACCACATCAATAAACCTGGCAATAGATAAAATACCAAATTGGTTACCCGCATTCTATTAAAAGTTAAGAGCAGGCAAAAAATTGCCAGCGCAACAAGCAGGTACATAAAAAAAATTGTTTTTGTATAAAAAAAAGCAATTACAACAATAGCCCCGATATCATCTATAATAGCTAACGCTGCTAGGAAAACTTTTACAGACGTAGGAATTTTATTACCAGCTAGTGCAAGCACACCTAAAGCAAATGCTATATCAGTGGCCATTGGTATGGCAAAACCAGCTTGGGATGGAGTGCCTTTATTTAATATAAAATGTATAAGGGAAGGAACAACCATACCGCCGACGGCTGCAGCAACGGGTAAAATCGCTTTTTTGATATCAGAGAGTTCTCCCACATAAATTTCCCTTTCCACCTCAAGCCCCACCATAAGAAAAAAGATTGCCATAAGGCCATCGTTCACCCATTGCTCAATACTGTAATTGAGAGATGCGTTGGCGAAGGAGAGATCCACTCTGGTGTGCATCAACTGAACATAACTTTCTCCAATAGGTGAATTGGCTATTGAAAGAGATATAACAGTACAAAAAAGCAGTAGCACACCACCTACTTTTTCACTATCAAAAAACCCTTTAAAGAGGTCGAAGAACTTGTTACTCATCAATTGAATGTTCTTTTACAGCTGTTGCAATTAAATACATTGGATATACAGTAAAATTATTAACTGAAAGAAGAAGTGAGTGACACAACAATGACGCTATGGAAGACTGATGCATGAGCCCAAAAAAAAGAACAGACAATTATTGATCGGCTTTGGGATAATCAAAGAACCAGAACTCTTTCGTTGCCGCTTCAAAATCTACCCACTTTTTTATATCTGCCTTTACAGCAAAAACAGCACAGGTGGGCATATTGTCGATAATAGTGGACGTAAGTCTATTTGCAAAAGCTGTGATGCCGGGGTTATGAGAAAACAGGGCTACATTTTTCAGATCGCCATCAAGGCCGTCTATTGCATTAAAAAAATCAATTACCCCAGCTTCATATAGTGCCGGAATAACAATAATGTTCTTTTTCTTTTTATCATATACATCTGCAAAATAAGCAGCTGTACTAATCGCTCTTTTTGCAGGACTGCTTACAAAAGCATCAATTTTAATGTCTTTTTTTAAAAGCCTTTTGGCCATTGCCGGCGCGTCTGTTTCTCCACGATGATTAAGGGGGCGATCAAAGTCTTTAACATTAAAATCCCAACTACTTTTAGCGTGGCGTATGAGAAGGATTGATTTCATAATCAGGAAATATGAGCAATGGGAAGGTAACAAACCTTTTGCCCTCTTTTTTCCCAATGATACACATAAACGTTTAATAATCTCTCAGACAGGTTTCCAAATATTCTGAGAACAGCCTCGTCATCATCATTTTGGAGGTTCTTTTTTACCTCGAAAAGAATTGCGAATAGCCATGTAAGATAACCATCCCAAAAGTTCCAGCTAGCAATAAGCATATTATACCACGAACAGGTCATTCCATCCAATACATGCTTCAAGCTCTCCACGTAATCGGGGTAAAGGTTTGCTACGGCTTTCTCAGTTGCAACCCATGACTCTGCGCCATGATCTTTTATATACTGCTTCTTAACGCTCCACCTTTTTAGCTTTATAAAGCGGTAGGGGATAGGTAAAATAACCTTGCCTTTTTCCAATTCTGCCCCTATCGTACTGAGAAGTCGTGGGGTGAAAATTTTTTTAAAGGCTTTATCAGGATTGTCTAAAAAATACACTTTTCGAAAAGGGAACCAGCCCGAATGCAGTGAAAAATACCTGCGGTAATGACAGAGGCCCCAATATGGCAACTGTTGTGAAGAATAATTTTTCCAGATATAGTAGATGACAGTGAGTTCAGAAAAATATGGGTTGAGGTGTGAAATATTATCACCGGTATTATCTGTTTCTATGTTAAGATCGAGGGGTGAGGTGGCTTTGCCTGCATGTATGGGTCGAACGAAAGGTACCTCAGGAACAGGAAATGCTTTATGATACGTACTAAATAAAGTAAACGGCAAATGTCCGCCTGCTATGTTTCTACTCATTAATAAAACATGTTTTACCGTATCTAGTCGAAATACCTCTTCTACTTATATAGAATAACCTCAGGCAACCCGGTTTAGTACCCCCTTGAATTGCTGCCCTCGATATAATTTATAAAAGCCTTATTTACCACCTTATTTCCTCCCGGTGTGGGATAGTTGCCCGTAAAGTACCAGTCGCCGGTATTTGTAGGACAACTTGCATGCAAATCCTCAATAGTCTGGTAGATAACTTCAACCGGGAAGTTAATATCATCAGGGGTGATAAGTTGGGCAATTTTTCCAGAGATTTCCTCGGTAGTGAAAGGCTTGTATACCTGCCTTACCACATTTTCCAGATGTAACTCGTTGCATTGTTGCAATTGGAGGCACTTTTGATATAAATCCTGTAACAACATTTCCTGGCCGGTTTCCTTCAACAATTCTACGGCTGCTCTAAATGCAATAAAATCGCCTAGCTTACTCATATCAATGCCGTAACAATCAGGATAGCGAATTTGCGGGGCGGAGGAAACAACTATAATTTTTCTAGGACCTAACCTTGAAAGCATTTTTACAATACTTTCTTTAAGTGTGGTACCACGTACTATAGAGTCGTCTATAACAACTAAAGTATCTTCTCCTTTACGAACCGTTCCATAAGTAATGTCGTATACGTGCTGAACCATTTCGTTCCGGTTAGCATCTTCTGTTATAAAGGTTCGAAGCTTCACATCTTTTATGGCGATTTTTTCCTGGCGTATTTTACGATTAATCATCGTTGCCAGCTTTTCTTCGGTTACCTCATTTCCCCAACTTAAAATACGCTGCACCTTTATTTGGTTCAGGTAATCTTCCATTCCCTTGCACATGCCGTAGTACGCAATTTCAGCCGTATTAGGAATGTAAGAAAAAATGGTGTCTTTTAAGTTATAGCTTACGGCTTCCAATACCGCTTTGCTTAAGTGATGCCCCAGGGCTATTCTTTCCCGATAAATTTTTTCATCACTGCCCCGCGAGAAATAAATTCTCTCAAAACTGCAGGCGCGTCTTTCTTTTACATCCAGCACCTGTTCTACTTTGTATTCTCCATGCGCCTTAACCATTAGTGCATTACCGGGAGGTAATTCATGCACTTCATTCTCACCTACATTAAAAGCGGTTCTGATCGCTGCTCTTTCACTTCCCGCAACAATAACTTCATCATCTATATAGTAATAAGCGGGGCGAATACCGTTCGCATCTCTCAAAACAAAACTATCACCATTACCAATCAACCCTCCAATGGTATAGCCGCCATCGAAAAGTGAAGCAGACTCTCTTAAAACAGACGCAAGGTCTAGTTTATCCGGGTTTTCAGTATCGGCTTTTACAAGAAAATGGTGAATCACCTCAAGCATGGCAGCAAGGTCACTCTGTTTAGAAAACGTTCCAGGGTCGAAGCCGATGTGCTTATATAATTCTTCTGTATTTACGAGGTTAAAGTTGCCTGCAAGCGCCAGGTTGCGGGCTGGTATCACCTCTCGGCGAATAAAGGGATGGCAAAAGTCGGCATTATTCTTTCCCTGTGTTCCATACCGTAAATGACCTAGTAGAAGTTCGCCCAGAAAAGGAAGGTGACCTTTTAATAGTCCGGGATGTTGTTTTATGGTAGGCTGAAACTTTTCAAGCTCGGCAACTTCTTTCCCGATCGTTGCAAAAAGATCGGCAATTGATTGGGGAGCCACACTCCTAATCCTATGCATAAAGGGATAGCCCGGTTCTACATTTAGTTTTACCGCTGCCATTCCTGCCCCGTCCTGCCCGCGGTTGTGTTGCTTTTCCATTAGCAGGTACAACTTATTAAGGCCGTAAAGAACAGTGCCGTATTTCTGAAGATAATACGAGAAAGGCTTTCGTAAACGTATGAATGCAAGACCGCATTCATGTTTTATGTCATCACTCATGGTAGTATTAAAGGAACAACGAAGGTACAACTCCGAAACAAAATATTTACTTAATTAGGCTTTACACTACAAATGCGATCGGCAAGCCAAAGAAATTCAGTTATAAAAGTATGTACAGAGTTATAAAATGACTCATCAACTAGGTTGCCTGCTGCGTCAAATTTCTTGTCTACCTGGGGAGTAATCAGCATATATGGGCTCGGAATTCCAAACAGTGCCCCTATTAATAACTGCAACTGCTGGCTGGCTCTCATTCCTCCCATCGACCCGGTAGACGCTGTTACTATACCAAAAGCTTTATGAAATTGTTTTGGAAAATGGTCAAACAGGTTTTTCATCGAAGGGGTGTAACTGCCGTTGTATTCGGGGGTTACGATTATAAAAGCATGTGCATCAAACATTCGTTTTGCCAGCGGCTTATAATGTTCCGGGGTATTTTCAACTGAAGAGTATACCTGTTCCTGAAGTGTTGGAAAATTCCATTCGCGAACATCGAGTATATTAACACTGTAAGAAGTCTTTTGCTGTAGAGCCTTTTGCAAGAAAACAGCCAGTCTAAACGTTGTACTTCCTTTCCGCGGACTTCCCGAAACGATCTCAATATTCATTGCTATTTTTTTTGCGACCTACAGTTGAACTTCCGTCAACATTGTTGTGTCACTCACTTGTACTTTTTACGCGTCTATCACCAATTATACAACACTCTAATAATATTAACTCCAAAAAAAGGTGCTATCGGTGCATTGCGCCTGTATAACAACAAATCTGCTTTCTTGTTTTGGTTTTATTTAAAAGACAATACTTCTCCAACTATTAAGACCCTAATTGCCCGGTTTTGATAATTGGAGAAGCAAAATGAGAAACCAATTAAAAGCAGAACTGCCCGTTTACGTCGTCTGCTTTATACTTAATCACTTTTTACATTTATGCCTGCTTAACCATTTCAACATTCATTGCCAGCTTAACATCATCTGCTACTACCAGTCCACCTGCTTCTGTTACTGCACTCCATTTAAGACCATATTCCTTGCGATTTATTTTACCCGACACTTCAAATCCCATTCTCTCCTGTCCCCACGGATCTTTTGTGCTGCCGTTGTACTCTACTTTTAAATCTATGCTTTTTGTAACATCACGAATGGTAAAATCACCGGTGAGTATAAACTCATTGTCTCCCGAATTTTTTATGCTTGTAGACTTAAAAGTCAACTTCGGATATTGTTCTGCATTAAAAAAGTCATCGCTTTTAAGATGCGTGTCGCGTTGCTCATTTTTTGTATCTACACTATCAACATCAGCTTCAAAAGTTACTTTTGCATCACTCAAATCCTGTTCGTTTACTTCCAGTGTTGCGTCAAATTTTTTGAAAATGCCTGTTACTGTTGAAATCATCAGGTGCTTTACCTTGAACATCACATCTGAGTGATCAGGATCAATTTTGTACGTTGCCATTGTTGCTTGTTTTTTTAATTTTTAATAATTGTTTCTCTACTGCGTTAAGCTACCATTGGTACATCAATCAATAATAATTCCGAATCCGTAGTTGCTTCTATTTCAATCTTATCTACCTCCCATATGCCCATGGCATCTCTTTTAAAAAGGGTTTGTTCATTTAAAGTTACACTTCCATTTAAAACAAAAGCATATACCCCATTGCCCGATTTTTTTATAGTGTATGAGGTAGAAAAACCTCCTTTCAAACTACCAAGAGAAACCCATGCATCCTGGTTAATCCATACTGCTTTATCATTATCCGGAGCTACTACAGTTTGAAATTGATTAATCCGTTCTGTAGTAGAGAAGGTTCTTTGGTCGTATCTGGGCTTGATGTTTTGTTCTTTAGGCATTATCCAGATCTGTAAAAAATTGGCTTCTCTATCTTTATGGTGATTGTATTCAGAGTGTTTGATCCCCGTTCCCGCACTCATAATCTGCACATCATTCTCATTAATTACAGCCTGAGTACCCATACTGTCTTTATGTTCTATAGCCCCTTCCAAAGGAATAGAAATAATCTCCATATTATCATGAGAATGTGTTCCAAAACCTGAGCCACCTGAAATGACATCATCATTCAACACTCTTAACATTCCAAAGTGTACTTTTTCAGGATCGTAATAATTACCAAAGCTGAAAGAGTGATGGCTGTCCAACCATCCAAAACTTACGTGACCTCTACGATCCGCAGCATGAAGTATTGTTTTCATAACTTCTTATTTAGGCGTATATACATGTATTGATGTAATTTTTTACTCCTGCTCTCTCAGGTTTTGTAAAAGAGTATTTAATTGAAGTGCTTCATCGTCGCTCATACGTACAGTATTATTAATCAAAACGTCCACTTTTTGATTAGCATTTTCCAAAACATTCATGCCATCAGCTGTAACCGTTATGACTGTTTCTCTCTTATCCACATCTGATGTTGACCTATCCACCCAATTTTTAGCAACAAGGCGGTCTATTATTCTCGGTATGTTTGAGTTTCTATCATTCTGCATCCAATATCCCTAACACACATTTTTTCCGAATGTGTTCCTTTTAAAATGCGTAACACATTGTACTGCTCATGCGTCAATCCAAACTCCCTTAGTTCCTGGCTAATAAAAGTTTTCAGCCACCAAGCTGTGTACTAAATATTTAATCCCGCCTTTTGTTTCTGCGACGTAAACTTTTCAGTTTTTATTGCATCTTCTAATCTCACATCGCAAATGTATGTAGCTACCTATTTCTCCAATTATTTTCTTATTGCCGTCAAACCCTCTTTCTTGTGCTACTTGCCTGCTACATGATTAGTTTGGATTTTAAAAAGCTAATAGAACCAGCCCGTTTCCTATTTCTTACCTAGCTCTTTTTGTGCCTAACTTTAGCCCAATTTTATTGATAATTTTACTTTATGTATTCACAGGAACAAATAATAGAGCTTCAAAAACTTACAAAGCAATTAGCCGAGGGAAATCACACAGAAAAGGCTTTTGAAATTGTGGAGGAATTGAGAAAGGCGCTTCAGTTTCATGAATACAGGTACTACATCTTAAATGACCCACTTATTGCTGACGCTGACTACGACCAATTGTATAAGCTACTTGAAAAATTAGAAAAAGCAAATCCCGAACTAATAACTACAGGCTCTCCCACACAGCGAGTTGGCAATAGCCTCAATGCATCGTTTAAAACTGTTCGCCACCTCGTACCAATGCTAAGTTTGGAAAATAGCTACAACGCAGAGGACCTGATAGATTGGGACAGGAAAGCAAGAGAAGTGGCAAAAAAAGATGAACTGGAATATTGTGTTGAGCCGAAATTTGATGGGGCAAGCATATCGCTGATTTATGAAAACGACCACTTAACCAGGGGCGCAACCAGGGGCAATGGCATGGAAGGAGACGATATAACTACTAATATTAAACAAATCCGTTCAATTCCTCTTGCTGCATCGTTCTCTACATTTGGGGTACAACAAATTGAGATCAGGGGTGAAATGATGATGTCGAAAAAAGCTTTTAAGCAATATAACGATCAGTTGGCTGAGCTAAACATTCCACCACTTGCAAACCCACGTAACGCGGCCTCGGGCAGCTTACGAATGAAAGATCCTAATGAAGTTGGACGAAGGAAACTCGAAGCATTTTTATATAACGTCAGTTATTATACCCGCACTAATAAGCCCGTCGATCCGGGTAAAGAAGCGATGCTGCAAAAGCATTCAGGAATTTTGCAGATGCTTTGGAACGTCGGTTTTAGAAGTCCTTTAAAAGAGATGAAAGTGCTCAAAGGCATACAGGCTGTGATAGATTATTGCAATGAATTTGAAGCGGAAAGAGATAACCTGCCGTATGAAATAGACGGAATGGTAATTAAGGTTGATGATCTTCATCTGCAGGAGCAGATGGGAATGACTACACACCACCCAAGGTGGGCAATTGCTTATAAGTTTAAAGCCAGGCAAGCAACCAGCAAGCTTCGAAATGTTGAGTTCCAGGTGGGCAGAACAGGCTCTATTACCCCCGTTGCCAAAATTGATCCCGTCTTTATCAGCGGCGTAACTGTAGGATCCATATCGCTGTTTAATGAAGATGTAATAAAAGAAAAGGATTTAAAAATAGGCGATACGGTTCTGGTGGAACGTGCAGGGGATGTCATTCCATACATTGTAAAATCTCTGGCAGAAGTTAGAGATGGTACTGAAACCGAGATTTTATTTCCTAAAACTTGTCCTGTTTGTAATAGCGAATTGTATAAAGAAGAAGGTGAGGCTGCCTGGCGATGCGTGAACATAGAATGCCCGGCACAAGTGATTGAAAGAATGATACATTTTGTAAGTAAAGATGCAATGGACATTAAAAGCTTTGGGGAAGCTAACGTTAGAAAATTTTATGAGCTGGGGTTATTAAAAGACATTCCAGGCATTTATACACTCGACTTTGCCGCAATCGGAAAAATGGCAGGATTTGGTAAAAAGTCGGTTGATAACCTACAGATGGCTATCGGCGAATCTAAACAGCAACCGCTTAACCGTTTAATCTTTGCATTGGGAATACGGTATGTTGGCGAAACCACTGCGAAGGTTTTAGCTAACTCCATTAATCATCTATTAGATCTTAAAAACTTCTCCGAAGAGAAGCTACAAACACTTGAAGACATTGGAGTAAAAGTGGCAAAAAGTGTTCATACTTTTTTTCGGAATGAGCAAAACATCGAGATGCTTCACCAATTGCAAACATTGGGTATTGAAATGAGCAACAAAAAAAATGCGGTTGTTGAAGAAGGTGGATTAAGCGGTCAAACGTTTTTATTTACAGGAACGCTGAATAAGTTAAAACGTAGCGAGGCAGAGGAAATGGTAGAGCAACACGGAGGCAAACTGCTTGGAAGCGTAAGTAGCAAATTAAACTATTTAGTGGTAGGAGAAGACGCAGGAAGCAAGCTTGAAAAAGCAAAGAAAATCCATACGGTTAAAGTAATTAGTGAAGATGATTTTATAGCACTTTTGGAACAAAATGTAACAGCTTAAAACTTTAGAATGCTGCAATCTGCGACACTAGCCTACATAGAAGATCTTACAAAAAATAACAATAAGCCCTGGTTTGACGAGAACCGTCGTCAGTTTGAGGAGGCAAAGGCAGACTTCGAAACGTTGGTTAAAAACATCATTTTATCTTTTGGAAAAGTCGATCCGGACATAGCTCCTTTAGAAGCGAAGAATTGCATCTTTCGGCAATACCGCGATGTAAGGTTTAGTAAAGACAAAACTCCCTACAAGCACCACATGGGCGCAAGTTTTGACAGAGGTGGCAAAAAATCGGGTTTTGCAGGCTATTATTTACACATTCAGCCTGGCAACAAAAGCATGGCGGGTGGAGGCATTTGGATGCCGGAAGCTGCACAATTAAAAAAAATAAGACAGGAAATTGATTACGGCTGGGAAGAGTTTTCATCCATAATAAGTGAACCTGCGTTTACAAAAATATATGGTGCTTTAGAAGAAGGAGCGTTTAAGCTAAGCCGGGAACCAAAAGGATATGATAAAGAAAATCCTGCCATAGAAATATTGAAATTAAAAAGCGTGGTAGCGATTCAAACACTTACGGATGATGAACTGGTATCAACCGCTTTACTGAAAAAAGTGTTGGCTGCATTTACTGCACTTATGCCTTTGATAAAATTTATAAACCGGTCTCTGGAATAAGGATATCGATCATGAAAAAAAGCAATGGCTCAAATAACCTTGCAATTGCCGACGACAGCAAGCACTATTCTTTTTTTCAGAATGTGTGGGATGTTGTCAGGCAAATACCAAAAGGGCGCGTGACCACTTATGGTGCAATAGCAACTTACCTGGGAACAAAATCATCTGCAAGAATGGTTGGCTGGGCAATGAATGCAAGTTTTATAGTACAACCAAAAGTACCTGCCCAAAGGGTTGTAAACCGCAATGGAATGCTGAGTGGAAAAGCGCATTTTGGAACGCCGACACTAATGGAGGAACTATTGGTAAATGAAGGAATACAAATTGAGGAGGATAAAATTATCAACTTTAAAGAAGTTTTTTGGGATCCGATTGCAGAACTGGGATAACTTTTTTAGGGAAGACCGTTTTTGAGCAAGCATTTTATCTTTAATAAACATCGTCGTGTCACTCACCTGTACTCTCTCTTTACATTGATCCGGTTTATGTTTTCTCATCACCCCCAATTATGTTCAGTGTGTACAAGAGTGCGACGCAACCGACGCATAAAAGAGATACACCGCTGGCTCAACCAAAATTTACGTCAAACATTTCATCAGGTATAATAAGGACTGATTAAATAATAAACAATAGGTCCGGTAACAGCAACATATAGCCACAACGGCCACGTGTACTTTGCTAACTTCTTATGGGCTGGCCACTCAGAAGTGAGCGCCCTATAAGCTGTAAATAAAATAAACGGAAGTATAATGGCAGCAAGCACAATGTGAGTAGCCAATAGTAACAGGTAAAAAATTCTTGAACTACCTACCCGCAACTTCTCTTCTACGTCTAACACTCCGTCGTGATTAAGATCACCAAACTTTGCTTCTCCCGCTAACAGGTGGTGAGCGATATAAGAAACTAAAAAAAACACCGACAAAAACATGGCTCCCAGCATGAGGTTTCGGTGCAGCTTGTATTTGCTATTCTTAATAGCCACCAGCGCGGTTACAAGCAATACAGCAACGCAGCAATTTATGGCTGCATTAATTTTAGCAAAAATGTGTACATCAAAACCAGCGTTGATATTTAATTTAAAACTGCCTAAAGCAACGACAGCGCCAAAAACAACCACAGAAAAGATGCCTATTAACCAATATGCTTTTTTATCGTTTTTAGCGATTATAGCTTCTAACATGTTTTTTATTTTTCAAGTTCACCTATAATGCGGACGGTTCAAAAATGTTGAACTTCTTCTTTTTATCTTTTTCGAGCATTAACAGGCCGATATCTTTTGCAAGCTTAGACAAAGCCGTTGTATCAAGGCCGTTATAATACCCTCTAACTATAAAGTCTTTATCCAGCAGCACCAATTTTTCGGTGTGTAAAAACGAGGTATCAATTCCTTCTCCATCGGTTATGCCCACTTTCAACTCATTCAATGCAAAATCATAGATGGTTTTCTTTTTTCCAGTGAGTAGCCACCAATTGTCGTGATCTACCCCAAACTTGTCCGCATACCTTCTGAGAGACGGTACAGAGTCGCGCTCGGGGTCAATGGAAAACGAGATGAACCTAACAATGGAAGAGTCTATAACCTTTCTTCCGTTCTTGTTGTTGTGCGAAAATGACTGTTGTAATTTTGCCATGTTCTTCGTCATTTGAGGACATATGTAAGGACACCTCGTAAAAAAGAAATCAGCAACAATCACCCGGTTTTCAATGTCGTACAAACTAACGCTATCACCCAGTTGGTTAACCAAACTAATATTTTCGGTTTTGTGCCATACTGTGTCGGTTGTAGTTTTACCGTCAACTGTTTTTGTTACCACCGAGTCCATCAAATACTTTCTCGGCATTACTACAGCATCTTCCCCTGTCTGTTTAAGTATTAGGTAGCTGGCTATCGGTATGAACGTTGCAATACATAATGCAACAACTGCTTTTTTATTCATGATTTTTTTTATAAAAAAACCATCGCGGGATGAGCGATGGTTTATTCAGGTTAATTATTTTTTTAATTCTAACACTTACTCCATCGTTTCTGCCCCGGTTCTCTTCTTTTCGTGCATCCCTTTTTCGTCGGCCTTTTTATCCGTTGATTGAATATTACTTCTTTCACGTGTATAAGCATCGTAGGTATTACGGTTATTTCTGTAAGAATGTCCTTCGTAAAGGAAAGCAATTATAGCCCAAAGTAACAGAGACAATGGCACCAAAATAGTCATCACCAGATT
Source organism: Segetibacter sp. (assembly GCF_025963695.1). Taxonomy (GTDB): domain Bacteria; phylum Bacteroidota; class Bacteroidia; order Chitinophagales; family Chitinophagaceae; genus Segetibacter. The sequence goes on from NZ_JAOQAH010000063.1 coordinate 34,336, forward strand.
TCTGATCTCACCTTTTAAGTGCATAAAGTACGCCACTATATAAAAAGCTTTTGCCAGCATTAGTATAATAATCGCCCCCTTTAGACCCAGCCTGCCTCCGGTACTTTCTACGCCAATCATGATGTATCCCAAAACTAACTCCACGATTGTAAGTCCAAGTAGTATCCAAAACGTTCTCCAGATTTCTTTAGTTCCACCATGATTATCATGAACCGGGTTTCCTGCTACTGTTGATGAATGTTCCATATCCCTCGATTAATTTATTTATAGATTTTAAAGTAGATAAAAGCAAGTAAACACAAATACCCATACAAGGTCAACAAAGTGCCAGTACAGCCCAGCCTTTTCTATCATAAGATAATGTCCCTTTTTTTCGAAAGTGCCAAGTAGAGTCATTACCAACATAACGATATTAATAACAACACCAGAAAGCACATGAAATCCGTGGAAACCGGTTATGGTAAAAAAGAAATTAGTGAAATTGTCGGTTGACTCAGTCCCATCTGAATTTGCAAAAGGATTACTTCCCCACCATGCACCCTCGTGATGCAAATGGTTCCACTCCCAGGCCTGGCAGCCTAAAAACGCCAGCCCCCCAATTATAGTCCAGATTAAATTAGTAGCAACTTTCTTCTTATTTCTTTCATGTCCAGCATGTACTGCAAGTACCATGGTAACAGAACTGACAATCAGGATAAAAGTCATAATACTTACAAACACAAGAGGTGCATTTGTAGTTTCGCTTGCACCAGGGTAAGACTTAAAAACAGCGTTAGGGTCAGGCCATCCATTGCTGGAAAAACGTACGGTACCGTATGCGATAAGGAAAGCGCCAAATGTAAAACTATCGCTCATTAAAAAATACCACATCATCAATTTCCCATACTCTACGTTGAAAGGGCTTTTACCTCCATTCCACCATTTTGTGTCCAATCCGGCTGTTGTTGTTTCCATGCGTTCTGTTTAAGTTTGGTATGCAAATTTATTTCCGATGTTGAAACCAACATTAAAAAAAGAAAAAGATTTTTTATTATAAGAAAAAGGCCTGCTAAACCTTTGAATCTGATTAATTACCGACCCATCTGGCCGCAAGTCTTTAACCGCTTACAATATTAAAAAATATAAACAGGTAAATCCATATCGCATCCACAAAATGCCAGTAAGTACTAGCCACTTCAATTGGCACACTACTGTAATTTTTCTTCCTGCTGCTGTAAGCCCGTACAAATAAAACCATCAATACTACAACGCCACCCAAAACGTGTAACATATGCACGCCGGTAATTACACCCAAAAAAGAACCAGCCGCATTACTATTGCTTCCAATTAACTTCACTCCATGACTTTGTAGATATTCAAATCCTGTCCATTGCAAAATCGTAAATACAACACCTAATACAGCAGTCACTGTAACCAAGGCTCTATATCTTGCCATATTACGGTCTTTAAAAGCTTTTGTAGCAAGAGAAATTGTAAGGCTGCTCAATAATATTACCACTGTCGAATACCAGAACACGGGCGGCAAAGTAAACTCCAGCCAATTATTTCCATCATTTCGTTTTACGATATATGCACTGGTAAAACCTGCAAACATCATTAAAATACTTGCCATGGCCACCCACAAAGAGAATTTGTGCGGGTGTATTTTCTTACGTTGTTGATCACTCACGGTTGCCATCATCTCTAAGTTTTTATATTTTTCTGTAACAAGCAGTTTGTCTTAATTCTACCATGTTGCGTCGCACTCTTGTACATGTTATCATTAGCAGCCATTAGCTGTTTACTTTGTCAAGCAACAATGCTAACAAAACAATCGGCAGGTATATGTAACTGCTAAACATTACCCTTCTTGCTGCTTTCACATCCATTTCTATATATAGCCTTATGCATTGCGCCACCATACATAAGTTACAGATTAGCACGATCCACAAACTTAAGGAACCACTGATATTAAAATAATAAGGCAATATTCCAACAGGAATCATTATTAAAGCATACACCACTGACTGTAACGCTGTAAACTTAGTAGGACCTTTGTCTGAAGGCAACAACTTAAAACCGGCTTTGCTATAATCGTTATGTGCGACCCATGCAATGGCCCAAAAATGCGGAAACTGCCACAGAAATTGCATTCCAAATAAGATCCAGCCGCCTACACTGAACTCGCCTGTTCCTGCCACCCATCCAATCAGGCAAGGCAAAGCACCAGGAAAAGCCCCAACCAGAACCGCTATAGAATTTACCTTCTTTAAAGGTGTATATATGTATGCATATAAAAAAAGACTGAAGGCTGATAACAGCGCAGAAGTAAGATTAAAAAATTGCCACATTAATAAAACCCCTACAACGCCAGCGACCAAAGCAAAAGTATAGGCTTCCTGCTGGCTCATTCTTCCGTCAGCAACTGGCCTTTTCCCGGTTCTCTTCATCATCGCATCTGTATCTTTCTCAACAGCCTGGTTTATTGCGTTCGCACTTCCCGTTACCAACATGCCGGCAACAAATAACAATACAACCATTTTTAGGTTATAAGTAATTTCAGGCGCCAATAAATAACAGATTACACAAGAAAACACCACCGTAAAGCTTAAAGTAAACTTGATCAACTGAAAGTAATCTTTCACTTTAGCAGCTACTTTAAAGCTCGTCGATATATTTTCTGTTGTACTCATCATCTCCATCCGATCTTTCCTTTTTAAAAGCAATGCCCTGATAACTCAGGGCATTATATTATTTTTTCTGCCGACCAAAACAGGCAGAAACGTTATTAATGATTCGTAGTTTCCCCTGCACCAACTGGTGTTGTCTGAGCAATAAAATCTTTACCATCCTTACCGTAATCGTATGCCCAACGATGTACCTCAGGAATTTCACCAGGCCAATTACCGTGTCCTGGATTAATAGGTGTAGTCCATTCTAAAGTAGTTGACCCCCACGGGTTTTGCGAGGTAACTTTCCTTCCCTTGTACATAGAATAAAAGAAATTGAACAAGAACAATAACTGAACAGCAAATACGATAATTGCAACAATGCTTATAAACACATTTAAACCTTCAAACATCTTAAAGCTCTCCCAGTTTGTATAATCGTAGTAACGGCGAGGCATCCCTGCCAAACCTTCGTAGTGCATAGGCCAGAAAATAAGATAAGCACCGGCAAACGTAACCCAAAAGTGAATGTAAGCCAGGGTATTATTCATATAACGACCGAACATTTTCGGGTACCAGTGATAAATCCCCGCGTACATTCCAAATATACCTGCAACGCCCATAACTAAGTGAAAGTGCGCAATGATAAAGTAGGTATCATGTAAGTGAATATCTAAGGCCGAGTTACCTAACCAAATACCTGTTAATCCTCCTGAAATAAACATACTCACAAAGCCTATTGAATACAGCATTCCTGGTGTGAAGCGAATATTTCCCCTCCATAAAGTAGTTAACCAATTGAAAACCTTTATCGCCGAAGGGACCGCAATTAGTAGTGTCAACAAGACAAAAAATGATCCAAGGAAAGGATTCAAACCCGACACAAACATATGGTGCGCCCATACAAGAAAAGATAAAATCGCAATAGCAAACAACGACCCAATCATTGCCATATAACCAAATATAGGCTTACGCGAATTGGTACTCATCACCTCTGATACAATACCCATACCTGGAAGAATGATTATATAAACCTCCGGATGACCAAGAAACCAAAATAAGTGTTGGTATAGGATCGGGCTTCCCCCTTCATTTGGAAGCGCCCCTATTCCGTTAACAAAAATATCACTGAGATAAAAGCTAGTCCCGAAATTACGGTCAAATATCAGCAGAATAAATCCCGACAATAAAACAGGGAATGACAGTACCCCTAATACCGCGGTAAAGAAAAACGCCCAAATTGTTAGCGGAAGTCTCGTCATGCTCATTCCCTTGGTTCGCATGTTCAAAACCGTAGCGATGTAATTCAAGCCCCCCAATAATTGGGAGACCACAAACAAAGCCATACTTATCAACCAAAGATCCATACCGGTTTTAGATCCTGGAGACGTAGAACCGAGTGCACTTAACGGCGGATAAGCTGTCCAACCGCCACTGAAAGGACCTGTTTCTACAAATAAAGAAGACAACATAATTATTGCCGAGGTAAAGAAGAACCAATAGCTCAGCATGTTCATAAATGGCGAAGCCATGTCTCGTGCACCCACTTGCAAGGGTATGAGGAAGTTCGAAAAAGTACCACTCAATCCCGCAGTTAATACGAAAAACACCATCACGGTTCCATGAATAGTTACTAACGCATAATAGGACTCAGCTGTAATTTTCCCCCCTTTAGCCCAATGGCCGAGTAAAGTTTCTAGTATCGGAAAATTTTGGTCAGGATAAGCAAGTTGAATACGGAAAAGAACCGACATTAACCCACCTAGCACCGCCCACGCCATACCAGTAACAAGAAACTGCTTGGCGATCATTTTATGATCCTGGCTGAAAATGTATTTTGTTATAAATGTTTCGTGGTGGTGATGACCTCCCTCCGCATGACCGTGATCATGACTACCGTGTGATGCGCCCTGTGCCGGAGCTGCATGTATCTGTTCGTTACTCATACCATTTATTTTTTTCAATCACCCTTTCAGGTACAATATTATTTCCTTCCCTTATTTCAATTTATTATTTTGGCCTCCGCCCGCTTGGATTACTGATGCGGTAGTTATGCTTGCAGCACTGTCAGGGGATGACGACGGGACTCCTCCTGGAGTTGGTGGCGCCGCGGACGGGTCTTTCTCCGGAAAAGCACCATAATAGTATGGTTTTTGTTTTGCAATCCACGCGTAGTACTCGTCTTCTTCCAGCACCTCTATAATTCCTTTCATTGAATAATGTCCATTTCCGCACATCTGGTTACAACTTATCTCGTACTGGAAATTTGAATTACCGGTTTTCGTCTTCATCTCGGCAGTTGTATACTTTGGAGTAAACCATAAAGTAGTTGGTATACCGGGAACTGCATCCATTTTTAAACGAAAGTGAACTAAGCCAACATCGTGAATAACATCCCTGGAACCAATGATAAGTTTAACAGGCCTGCCCTTTATAACATACATTGTGTTATCGTTGACAATATCATCAAAAGTAGCAGGGTCAGCCTTCTGATTCAGCTCCTTATTGTCGGCCCAAACGAGACCAAGGTTGTTGTTTGAAGGATCAATATTCCTGAAATACCTTTTACCAAACTGATTATCCTTACCCGGATACCTGAAAATCCAACCAAACTGCCTTCCCGTTACTTCTACTATTAAAGACTCTTTAGGTGCATCACCAGTAAAAATAAACCAGTTACGCAAGCCAATAACAACCAGTATAGAAAGAACAATAGCTGGAACCACAGTCCAAACAACTTCCATGGTATTATTATGTGGAAAAAAGAAAACTTTTCTTTTTTCACTTTCCTGGTATTTATAAGCAAACCAAAATAAAAGTACTTGCGTGATGATGAATACTATTCCGGTTACTGCAAGGGTTATATTCAGCATCTCATCTACCTTCTCCCCCTCTATTGATGCGCTTTCCGAAAGAACTCTGCCTTTTAAAATTTCATGGCAATAATAAACTCCTATTAACCCGAGTACTAAGAAAGCGATCATTAAAAATCCATTGATCTTATTGTCGTGTTTTCTTGCCTTCTCTTCCCCTTTAAGTATAGCCACATACTCACTTGCTTTAGCTATCTGGAAGATAACTACAAACAATAAAACGAGCACGGCGATTATAAAAAATGTTGACATAGCTGCTTCTAATATTTTTCTTTCTATAAATAAGTCTTCTCGGTCGTTAAGTGTGATGAATTATACTCTCCTTGAGGAACGGGTGATTTTTCGGGATCAAAGGTACTCTCGACAGGGCTTTTCCTACAAAGAAAATCATCATGCCTACAAAAAGTGCAGCTATCCCGAAGTCAAGCCATCCGAAGGTGACGTGGTCTCTGGAAACGCTTGCCATAACCATTTGATTAAAATCCATCCAGTGGCCGAAAATGATTAAAACTGCCATAAAAGCCACCACAGTATAATTTCTCTTTGAATTTTTGGTCATCAAAATTAGCAACGGACAAAGGAAATTAATCACAAGATTTAGATAATAAACTCCTTTCCAAACCCCATCCTTAGTACGAGGTTGAAAGTAAGTCGTTTCCTCAGGCTGGTTGGAGTACCATATCAGCATATACTGACTAAACCATAAATATGTCCAAAAAATGGAAAAAGCAAACATAAACTTACCAATGTCGTGCAGGTGTTCGTCGTTCGTATATTCCAAATATCCCCTGTTCTTCAGATAAATAATAAATAACGCTATTAAAGCCATTCCCGCTACAAAAGAACTTGCAAAAGTGTACCAGCTGTACATTGTGCTATACCAGTGAGTGTCGATGCTCATTAACCAAAGCCATGGCGTGGTTGAACCAACAGTTAATCCAAACCAAACTAAAAATAGGGACCCTATAACAGTATTTCGGTGAATCCATTTATTTCCCTGTTCCTGATTCATTTCCGCCTGGTCACTTTCCTCAGATAGTTTCCTCATTCTCATTCCCAGGTAACTCCACAGCCCTATTGACAACAGTGTCCAGATCACGAAAAAAGGAGGATTTAAGAACCCTGTCTTCTTAAGAATAATTTGATCATCTCCAGGAATACGCCAATGATAGATTAAATTATGATCGCCATGATTTAAACCAAATACAATAAAGAAAAGAATAAAAATAGCTATCAGGCCGAAAATAGGTACAACCGCAGAAATTGCCTCTGGAACTCTTCTAAAAGTCACTTGCCACCCTCCATGAGCGAGCGTTGTAACGCATATAAAGAACATACTGGCATTACAAATAAGTAAAAAGAAGATGCTGTTGTATAACAAAGTACCCCAGAAAATTGCTTGCTGATGTTCATCACTACTTAGTCCCTTGGTAATAAAACCAATAATAAAGGCAAGAATACCCACACCCATCAATCCCATTGACCAGGTTTTCATTTTCCCCGATACTTCAAATTGCTCGCTAATAGATGCCATCTTAATTTATTTTGATTGCAGTTTGTTTCGTCTGGTTATTATTGTGCTGTTGTCATCGTTGATCCTGCGACTGCGGCGCTAGCAGTACTGTCAGTGCCAGCAGCAGCATCTGAAGACTCAGCGGAGCCTTGCTTCGATTTTATATATTGTGCCACCATCCAGCGCTGTTTCCTATTTAACTGTGACGCATAACTTCCCATCAGGTTTTTCCCGTAAGTCATCACGTGATAAAGTGTTCCCTCACTTAGCGCTTCGTACTTTGCATCTCCAACCAGCATAGCGGGTTTAGCAGCGTAAGGGCCTTTTCCATCATTGTACAATGGGCCATTACCGTTAAGTGTCGTTCCATGGCAAATAGCACAATTGATTAGGTACAATCTCTCCGCCTCCACCATTTCCGTATCGTTCAACCTCGGTAACGGATTGGCATAGCCGGCACTTTGTGCATAACCAGTACTATCATTGTTTAAGTGATAGGGAAGTTCTTCACCCCTACTAACCGTACCTGACACAGGCCTATTATTAAAAGTTACCCCTTTTGAAGATAAGTTCGAATGATCGTCATAAGTCTCATAAGCACGACTTTGTTTCATGTCCGGCATATAATCAAGTCCGGGCTTGCTGTTATCCCCGCAACTCATAACCAAAACTCCTGTAAGGGTAAAGACAGATATAATTGCTAATTTCTTCATCTTTTGTTTGTTCTTATTATTCCGTTATCCAATTACCGGATTTTCTTCCCTGTATAATTTTGGCTCCACATCGTACCTTCCAAACCACCAACCCGACTCAGCGACCTGGTAACTCACCTCTTTAGCCCCTGCACTTTGCAAAAAACCTTTTAGATCTTCCACATTTGTTCTGTCAGTACATTCTATTGCCATCACAAAAAGATCATCTGTAGCCCTGGGATGAAAATGGTGTTTACGTACAAATGGTGCTAACTGGCATAGGTAACAAAAAGTCATAACCATACCTACCGCAGCAAATAACACCGTTAATTCAAAAACAATTGGAATAAATGCAGGCAAAGGAAAATTTGGCTTTCCGCCAATATTCATTGGCCAGTCTTTCGTAAACACCCAACCCATTCCAGCAAGGGCGGTAGTAGTTCCTAAAATACCGTAAATAAATCCGGCAGTATGAAGACTGGTTTCTCTCATCCCTAAAGCATGATCTAAACCATGAACCGGAAAAGGAGTGTACACGTCCTGAATTTTATAGCCAGCGTTTCTTACCTTTTTCACCGCCGGAAATAAAACTTCCTCGTCATCAAAACATCCAACAACATATCTTTTTAGTGCCATACTTTTTAGCTTTTAGCTGTTAGCTTTCTTAAAATGTAATATAACTTCCAGGTAGCACCACGCCACTACTTCTAATGTGCATAATCGTGCGCAAACTCCTCCACCTTTTGATCCTCTACTTTATCCATCTTCTCCTTATAATTCTCGCCCGAAGTCTTCAAAACATATTTGATTTCAGCAACAGCAATTGTAGGAAAGTATTTTGCGAAAAGAAAGAAACAGGTAAAGAATAAGCCGAAAGTACCTAAATAGAAGCCGATTTCCCATATCGTTGGGCTGTAATAATAGCTCCAGCTACTTGGAAGGTAATCGCGGTACAAAGAAGTAACAATGATTACAAACCTCTCGAACCACATTCCAATGTTAACAATAACACTCATAAAGAACGTGAACACAACATTTCTCCGCAACTTCTTGAACCAAAAAACCTGTGGTGAAACAACATTACAAAACATCATTCCCCAGTAACTCCAACCGTATGGACTAAAAATATTTGCGCGGCTATAGAAGAATGCGTAAGCTTCATATTCATTCTGGCTATACCAGGCCATAAATAATTCGGTTAAATAAGCACAGCCCACAATAGAACCCGTCAAAACGATTACTTTATTCATCGCTTCAATATGACCAAGAGTGATATATTCCTGTAGATTCAACACTTTCCGCACAACAATCAGCAAAGTTTGCACCATGGCAAATCCCGAGAAAATTGCACCCGCTACAAAGTAAGGAGGGAAGATAGTCGTATGCCAGCCCGGTATTACCGATGTGGCAAAGTCAAATGATACAATGGTATGTACTGAGAGTACAAGCGGCGTGCTCAAACCTGCAAGTACTAATGACAGTGCCTCATGTCTTTGCCAATGTTTAGTACTCCCTGTCCAGCCAAAAGCTAAAATTCCGTAAGTCAACTTCCGAAACTTAGTTTTAGCCCTGTCCCTTACAGTTGCAAGATCAGGTAACAAACCAGAATACCAGAACAACAGCGATACAGTAAAATAAGTAGATATCGCAAACACGTCCCACAGAAGAGGAGAGTCAAAGTTCACCCAAACCGGACCCCGTGTATTTCCATAGGGAAAAATGAAGAATGCTAACCAAACACGACCCATGTGAAATATAGGAAACTGACCCGCACATATTACAGCGAAAATCGTCATCGCTTCAGCGGCCCTGTTTACACCCGTTCTCCAACCTTGCCTGAATAATAGAAGTATAGCGGAGATCAATGTTCCCGCATGGCCAATACCAACCCACCACACAAAGTTGGTAATATCCCAACCCCAACCAACCGTCTTATTTAAATTCCACTGGCCAATACCATAAGTAACATCCCTGTAAACACTATAAACCCCAAATAGCAAAAGAGCAACAGAAATAGAAAATCCTATATACCACAATTTTGACGGCTTTGCCTCAATAGGACGAATAATGTCTTCCGTAATCTGGTGATAGTCTTTGTTACCGTCTACCAGAGGTTCCCTAATTTGCGATTCGTACTTTAAATGCATCTGATTTGGTTTAGAACCAGCTATGGCTGATCTTAAATAATTTTATTGATTCTTATTGTCCAAACTTTCTTGTCTCTATTCGACATCTGTTGCGTCGCACTCTTGTACTGTCAGATCTCTAATGAACGCCTTCCATCTTTTCCTCTTTCTTTCCTTCCTGACCTCCTATTGTCTCCTGCGCTTCCTCTTCACCTAAATGAACAATTGCATCACTATTTCTAACCTTGGCCAGGTAGCTGACATTAGGCAGTGTATGTATCATCTCAAGAGAATAAAACAAACGATCATGGTTATCAGCGCGATGCTGATAAACCGCGCTTTTTTTATCATTTACATTACCAAAAACAATGGCATCTGTAGGACAAGCTTGCTGACAGGCACTTTTCACATCAAACTCCCCATTCTCCCCTGATTTCAAAGGACGGCTTTCCTTTTTAGCTTTTAGCTTACCATCCTGGCAACGTTGTACACAAAATGAGCATTTTTCCATCACACCCCGGCTTCGAACCGTAACATCCGGGTTCAACACCATCCTTGTCAAATCATCATTCATCATAGCCGAAGCTTCCGTAATAATTCCTTTCTGGTTATCAGGAAAACTATCAGCTCCCATATAATCAGACCAGTTAAAACGACGAACTTTATAAGGACAGTTATTTGCACAATACCTCGTGCCAATACAACGGTTGTAAGCCATCATGTTAATTCCTTCACTGCTATGCATAGTGGCTGCCACTGGGCAAACGTTCTCGCAAGGAGCATTGTCACAGTGCTGGCAAAGCATCGGCTGAAATACCACACTTGGATTGTCGAGGCTTCCACTAAAATAGCGGTCAATTCTCAACCACGCCATATCGTGATATCTTGCCACCTCTTCCTTACCAACCACAGCTACATTATTCTCAGCCATACACGCTACCACGCATGCCTGGCAGCCTGTACAACTATTCAAATCAATGCTCATGCCCCACTTTATTCCGGGCTTAGGAAATAAAGGATAAAGTGTAGCATCTCTTTCGAAATTCTGTCCTTCTTTAGGGGCGTAATCTTTATGCAGCTCCTCTCTTCGCTCACTAAACATCTCCGGCTCCTTCCTTAGGGTTGCTAAAGTTGTTTCTAAAATAACTTCAGTACGGCCCTCATAACTTTGGTGAGTTTGGCTTTGCGCTACTTTATACTGGTAGCCTGCATTAGAAACTTCCACAGCAGGAATGAAATAATCTCTCGTTACCCCGTTAAATGTTACGAAGGGAAAAGCATTTTTACCAACAGCCCCACCGGCCTTACCAATATTTGTATAAGCACTTTCAATTAATGCTTTCCTTTTATCCGCGTCGTCATCTGTTGTGGCAGCATCTGTGCCACGACCATAACCCAAAGCAATACCAACAGTATTGGGATTGGTACCCGGAACTATTATAATTGGAAGTTCAAGGGTTTTTCCATTTACACTAACTCTCATTACTTCCTTTTCAGGATGTACTTCGTAGTCGTCGGTCTGGCCATTGTCCTCCAAATCTATTTTAAACAAACTTTTTGCCATTGCCGGGGAAATAACAGCATAATTATCCCATGTAGCTTTAGTTATAGGATCAGGTGCTTCATGTAACCAGGGATTGTTGCCCTGCTGACCCGTCCCTAAAGTAACCTTCTGATATAGAACCAGCTCTGTATTTCCACCTTTTTTCGCTGAGCCAATCGCATTTATTGCACCTCCTACAGCCCCTCCGTTAAACGCCGCTGCACCACCTCTGTTCGCAGCAATTGTTTCAAGACCGGGCACACCAACATTGCGTGCAGTATCAGGAGAATTAGAAGTTATATTGGTAAGGACCGTGTTTATGCTTGTACCAGCGTTGATAACACCTTCTTGTAACGCTTTATCCCAATTCGCTTCACTTCCAAGGCGGGCTATCCAGTACTGTCTGTAAAAACCAAGATAGTCGGTGGGCGCGCCGCTCCACTTCAGCAAGCTATCCTGCCATTGACGGGTTTTAAATAGAGGATTTATCGTAGGCTGAATCAGTGAAATATTACCTGTACGAAGCTCTGCATCACCCCAACTTTCAAGGTAATGATGATCAGGAATAACGTATTTGCACAATTGAGAAGTCTCATCCAGCTTCGAGTTAAACGAGACTGAAAACTTAACCTTCTTCAAACCCTGAGCAAATCGGTCACTATTAAAATAATTATAAACGGGATTTGCCTCATAAATGATTAATCCGCCTATTGCTCCGGCATTCATGTCATTTACCAATGTATTAATATCTGCATCAACAGCCTGGTGAGTGTTGTAGGTAGAAGACCAGTTAATCGTCGTACCGTTTGCGCCAATTAATTCATTTATTCCATTAACAACAATTTGCACACTCGGATCATTGCTTCCTGCCAATACAACAGCCGCGCCCCTGCTTTTTGCTAATGCTGAAGCAGTTTTTTGAATAGCCTGCTGAAGCTTAGGATCTAGTGAAGGTGCAGTTGCAGCGCCACCTAAAGCCACATATAATGCGGTGGCAATTGCACCTGAATCAGAAGGCTTGTGATGATATCTTTCATCAGCATTAGCCCCGGTCATACTCATTAAACTTTCAAACTGGATATGACGACTCATCTCCGGCTTCTTTTTATTTAACTTTCTTCCAAGACTATACTGCTTATTAAATTCAACCGGACTAACCCATGAAGAAAGGAAATCAGCATTTATACCAACGATAACTTTAGCAGCCGCTAAATTATAAGAAGGTATTGCCCTTCTGCCATAAGTAGCTTCATTCGCCAGTAACATGCCTGAGTAACTAACGGCATCGTACATAACGTGGCGGCTTCCAGGAAATTTTGCCAAAAACTGCGAAATAACAAGCCTTGTAGTAGGTGAAGTAATAGAGCTCGTAAGCAATACCAGCGGACGGCCACCCAAGCCAGCAATATCTGCTGCCACCATTTTATCAAACGCATCAAACGTGCTTACTTCCTTGCCATTTGCAAAGGGTACTCTAAGTCTACTTGTATCGTATAAGTCAAGAACTGAAGCCTGCATTCTTGGAGATGTACCGCCAAGAGTAACAGGAGACAGATCATTACCTTCAATTTTTATAGGACGGCCATCTCTAACCTTAGCTATTGCCGGAATCACCTCTCCGTCCTGAACAAATGTTGTAGCATAAAAATTAGCTACACCTGGTATTACATCCTCAGGCTTATTTACAAACGGAATTGCCTTTTTTACCGGCATCTCACAGCTGGCAGCAACAGCTGCCGCAGCTGTACTAAATCCTAGAAATTTTAGAAAATCTCTCCGTGGAGTTCTTGCATCCAGCACACCTTTATCCTCTTCGACCAAGGGCAAATCTTCCTGGAACTCGTCGTTAGCAGTGGATTGATAAGCGTTAGACTTATTTAGCTCTCCAAAACTTTGCCAATACCTTTTTTGCTCCATAATATACTAGTTGACGTTGACAGTGACAGTTGTCACCAGCAGCCTTTCTATTGTTATTTTAAACTTAATTCTATTATTCTAACTTTTTCAGACAAATCAATAATGACATTTCTGACACTCCGTTCCACCAATTTTTTCTACGGTAATTCCTTTTGTGCTATCAATCTTACCGTTCTTCAAATCGTCATGAAACTTCTGATAGATGCTATAAAAACCGTTGTCTTTAAACTGTACCTGGGTAGTACGGTGACAATTGATACACCATCCCATACTTAATTCAGCAGCTTGATATGCAACACCCATTTCTTGAACTTCACCATGGCAAGTCTGGCACTGAACCTTGCCCGCTTTAACGTGTTGGGAGTGGTTAAAATAAACATGATCAGGCAGGCTGTGAACCTTGTTCCATTCAACTGGCTTTGCTTTATTAGGATCCCAAACCTTGGAAACACTAGGATCAAAGCCGGCGTATTCATACAATTTTTTTATTTCAGCGGTACCGTCGACCTCTGTTCCATCCTCTTTATAAATCTTATCCTTACCCGTGTATTCATTAATAGCCATGTGGCAATTCATACAAATATTTACAGAAGGGATATTAGCATGCTTACTATCCTGGGCTCCACCATGGCAATACAAACAACTAATCTGGTTAGTACCCGCGTGTACTTTATGAGAATAGTATATAGGCTGGCTAGGCTGGTAGTTCTTTGTACGCCCTAACCCTATCGCACCTTTTACTGTTAAGTAACCTCCAACACAGAACAATAGAATTGCGATAACTGCTATATAAACTTTATTTCTCCAAAAAGGTACGGGCTCTAAAGCGGGCTGTCCCTCTTTCTCATCTGATAGTTTTTTCAGGTTGCTATTAACCTGTAACAAGATTAAAACTACTACCGCGAGTACAAGTGTAAGAATACCATATAACAAAGAATTATCCTCTCCTGATGTTGCAGTTGCACCTTGGCCATCCGTTGTAGGGGCAGCAGCTTTCGGATCAGGAACAGACTTTATATATGCAAGGATTGCATCAATTTCAGGATCTGTAAGGTTTGGAAACAAGTTCATCGGGGTTTTGTTGTATTTTAAATACAACTCATTAGCATACTTATCCCCTGTCTTTAAAAGAGCTTGGTTATTTCGTATCCAGGCATACAACCTTTTTTTGTCTCCCCAACGCTCTTCCACTCCCGCTAAAGCAGGGCCGGTCAACTCCTTATAAGGGGCATGACAAGCTGCACAATTTGCAGAAAATAAAGCCTGGCCATTGGCTTGCGCAAAAATTTTATTACTAAATAAACAAGAAATGATAAATACTAAACTTACTAATGCTTTTACTGCTCGTCTAAGCTGAATCATATACACAAAAAGTTGTGCTTTGATGTGGAAAAATCTCCGGGAACGGGTGCAAAAATAGGTTACGATCTTCACATATTATCAACATAGTAAAAAAAATTTTTTCTAGTGTTCATGCGGGTTTCAAAGGATTTCTAAAAAAAATAAATTTTGATTGTCATTGAATTGTAAGCAAAATCGGTTCTAATTATTAAAGATTTTAAGCTCTTTTTCTTGCTCGAAAAATTGGGTGATATTTACATAATGTCGACAGATATTTTACACGAACAAAAGAATCGTTCCCTATTGCAAATAGCCATATTTGCGTCAGGTGCAGGAAGCAATGCGAAAAAGATTATTGAATATTTTCGTGGTAGTAAAGAGGCATCAATTAACCTGATTGTTTGTAACAGACAGGGTGCAGGCGTTATTCAAATTGCAGCAGATTCCCAAATCCCTGTTTTGATAATTGAGAAAGAGCGTTTTTTCAATGGCGATAGTTATTTGCAAGAATTGCAACATTCATCAATTAACTTTATAGTACTCGCGGGTTTCCTTTGGAAGATACCCGAAACGCTTATTCAAAATTTTAGAAACAAAATCATTAATATCCACCCGGCATTATTACCAAAGTATGGCGGTAAAGGGATGTATGGATCAAAAGTGCATGACGCTATTATTGCTGCCGGTGAAACTGAAAGCGGCATCACTATTCATTATGTTGATGAACATTATGATAATGGTGATATCATCTTCCAGGCGAAATGTAACATTGAACCCAATGATACTGCTGAAACCTTAGCAGAAAAAATTCATCAACTTGAACATGAGAATTTTGCGAGAGTAATAGAGGAATGTGTAAGCAAAATATAGCATGAGCACATTGACAAGGGAAGCTGAAAGTTGTGATAGTAAGTTAGCAGAATTACAACTCCTTCTCCATATATATCGCACCAGCTAGAGGATTTTCATAGTAAGCTGAAGTATTTACAAACCCATATTTGGTATATAGTTTCAAAGCTGGCTGCAATCTTTCTAGTGTGTCAAGAACCATTTTTCTGTAACCTTTTTTTGCGGCCTCGTTTAGAACACCTTTTACCAATTCGTCTCCCACTCCCTGGCGCCGAATTTGATCACGAACGTATAAACGTTTCATTTCACAAACTCCTTCTTCGGGTAAAGGTTGAAGTGCAATACAACCAACAGGTTCGTTATGTAAGTACGCTAACAGCAAGCAGCCTTTAGGCTCACCGTATTTTTTTAAAGGATTCTCTAATTCCTCATCAAAGCTTTGAAAGCATAAATTTTCATTGAGGCTTTTTGAGTACTCTTTGAATAATTCCCTTACAATATTTAGTTCGTTGGTGTCAGAAATTATTTTTCGAATATGCAGCATTTAATATTCGTTTCTTTAGAAAGATTATTGGCCGGAGGTGTCCTCTTTCAACCAAGTTAAGATGTTTGTTTGAAGCAAGTCGTCTATCGTATCAATATCATTTAAAACTGCAAGTTCTGCATATGATAATCCGGCTTCCTTAATTGAAGCCATTGTATCATCTAACACGCTTGATGTTCCCCATTGTTTCTGAGCCAGTAAATCTTCATTCAGCTGTTTTACTCCCAACAAATAATATCCTCCATCTGATGCAGGTCCGATTACTACATCATCTATCTGCAGTTTTTTAAAAGCTTCAACTAAAATTTCGGTTTGCAGCTCGTAACAATCGCTTCCGATAATACAAACTTTTTTACAGCCTAAATCAAATACCTTTTTAAAAGCATTTATCATTCTCTCCCCAAGGTTTTCACCTTCCTGTACAAATTTTGTAAAAAGGTCATCATCGAAAATATCGTTAATGTGTACATACGATGAATAAAAAACAAAGTGACTGCAATTACACGAAATGGCTACGTCTCTTGTATGCCGTAAGAGGAACTTATAAATGTCAAGGGTTTTATCATCGCCAAGGTCTTTGGCAAGACGACTTTTCACTTTCCCTTTTTCTGTGTTGCGAACAAATATGATTAGTGCGTTTTCCATTCGAATATTTTTACCGAACCGCTAAGACACGAAGGAAATAAGGTGCACAAAGAAATGAAATACGGTGTGTCTGTGAGGACCGTTTCTTTAGCCGGATTGTTTAATTGATCAATAGTACTCTAAAAGTACAAAGGTGCGACGCAACGGCAGAAATAACAATGAACAAATGTTGGCCACCAACTCTTCTTTGCCGTTATTTTAAATCACATCGCAATCTCCTTTACCTTATTCATCATTTGTACACCATGAACCAATGAAGCGCCTCCGCGAATGGCTGCAGCTACATGTACCGCTTCCATCATTTGCTCTTGACTATAGCCTTTTTCATAAGCGTCGCTACTGTACGCATCTATACAATACGGACATTGAACTGCATGTGCTACCGCCAGTGCAATTAGAGATTTTTCTTTAGCAGTCAACGCACTGTCTTTAAAAACCTCACCATACCATCCGAAAAATTTATCACCCATCGTTTTCTGGTATTCGGTAATATTTCCAAATTTCGAAAGGTCTGTAGCGTCGTAATACGAATTTGCCATAATTGTGTATTTGGATGAAACTATCGCTTTTTTTAGATGTTTAGTAGTGAGTATAAACATACCGGAAAATATTTTGTTTAGTTTGCCATCCAAAAAATAAAACCTGATGATCGAGTACCTGCAGCAGATAAAAGAAACAGCAACTTTTTTGATTGAAAGTGGTTTTAAAGAGCCGGTTGTTGGAATTGTGTTGGGAACAGGGTTGTCTGAACTGGTGAACCACATTGAAATTAAGGAAAGCCTTGCTTATGAAGCCATTCCAAATTTCCCTTTGTCAACAGTCGAGTTTCATAAAGGCAACCTGGTATATGGAAAAATTAACGGGGTAGCAGTTGTGGCGATGCAGGGAAGGTTTCACTACTATGAAGGTTATTCGATGCAACAAATCACTTTTCCAATAAGGGTGATGAAGGCAATTGGAGTTAAACATTTATTACTAAGTAATGCCGCGGGCGGAATTAATACTAATTTTAAAAAAGGCCACCTGGTTTTGCTAGACGATCACATTAACCTGCAACCAGAGAACCCATTAAGGGGATTGAATTTGCCCGAGTTCGGCAATAGATTTCCGGATATGAGCCAGCCATACAATAAGAACTTAAATAACTTAATACTACAAAAAGCACGGGAGAAAAATTTATTTATACACGAAGGGACTTATGCCTCTGTAGTTGGGCCTAACCTGGAAACGCGGGCAGAATATCGTTACATACGATCTATAGGCGCTGACCTGGTGGGCATGAGTACGGTACCCGAAGTAATTGTTGCCAACCAGCTTCAGCTTCCATGTGCATGTGTATCTGTAATTACTGATGAATGCGACCCTGATAATTTGAAGCCGGTTGATATAAGGGAAATAATTGCTGTTGCAGGAAAAGCGGACAAAAAGTTGAGTGAGTTGTTTGCTGCTGTCATAGCAGAATTAAGTTAACAGCCAAAAAAAGCCATCCCTATAAAGAGACGGCTTATATACCTTATTAATCGCCAAGAAGTACAAGGTTTATGCAACCACTTGTGCTTCAGCTATTTTAGCCCTTATTTTAGCTTCCAGTTCGGTAGCCAGTTCAGGATTGTCTGTTATCAATTGTTTTACTGTGTCGCGGCCTTGTCCAAGTTTATTACCATCATAACTAAACCAGCTTCCGCTTTTTTGTATAATACCAAGCTCTACACCCATGTCTATTATTTCGCCCATTTTGCTGATGCCTTCTCCAAAGATGATGTCAAACTCAGCAGAACGAAAGGGAGGCGCAACTTTGTTCTTAACGACTTTCACTTTCACATGGTTACCAATTGCCTCATCTCCATCCTTCAATTGAGCGCTTCGACGGATGTCTAAACGAACAGATGCATAAAACTTTAAAGCATTACCACCGGTTGTAGTTTCAGGATTGCCGAACATTACCCCAATCTTTTCACGCAACTGGTTGATGAAAATACAAATTGTGTTTGTTTTATTAATAGTACCTGTTAATTTTCTTAAAGCCTGGCTCATTAATCGGGCATGCAGCCCCATTTTACTATCTCCCATTTCACCTTCCAATTCACTCTTTGGCACCAATGCTGCAACGGAGTCAATTACCACTACATCAAGTGCACCTGATAAAATTAAACGATCAGCAATCTCCAAAGCCTGTTCTCCATAATCAGGTTGCGAGATTAAAAGATTATCTACATCAACACCTAGTTTTTGCGCATAAGCACTGTCAAAAGCGTGTTCCGCATCTATTATCGCGCACATTCCACCCTTCTTTTGAGCCTCTGCAATTACATGAATAGCTATAGTTGTTTTACCGCTGCTCTCTGGCCCGTATATCTCTACTATTCTTCCTTTAGGTAAACCGCCGATTCCGAGTGCTACATCCAGTCCTATTGATCCTGTAGAAATCACTTCATGAGGCTCGTTAGGCCTCTCATTCATCATCATTACACTACCCTTCCCATAATCTTTATCAATCTTGTCCATTGTCAGCTTCAGGGCCTTCAACTTATCCGAATTACTCATGCAGCTATATTTTTGTCAAAATTATTGAATAGGTAAAGGTATAGTAATTAAGTTATTAACACTAATTATTTTAGTAATAGAACTAATATTTTTGGTTTTATTAAACAAGCATTGGTTCAATATTAACCATTGTTGTGTCACTCCCTTGTACCACATTGCTTGCTTCGTCATCTGTCTCATTTTTAAAAAACTTTACTATAGGCGTAATTACCGCTAATTAATAAGATGAATAGGCACGATTTAGTTGTCTGTAGAGAAAAGTAATCAAAGCAGTATTATATAAAGCTTGTAAACCAGGGATGGCAGAACTATTGCAGTTTTTAAAGATCTAAGAATTATTATAATCCTGTAAACAGACTTTATGAAAAAGCTAATCGTGATGGCCTTTTTAATGTATGTGACTTCTTGTGCAAACCCTGAAGACAGGGCGACCGGCGATGCTGACTCAACAACCTTTAATCAGTCTGGTAACGAAACGAACCTAAATAACTCGAATGACGATCCCCAGGGCCAGGCAAGCGCAAATATGAGTGACACATCTTCAAGCCCGTCTACTTCAAAACAAAATGTAAATTCTGCAACTGAGGGAACTAACAGAAGCTATAAAGCCGGTGGAGATAGTAGTAAGAGTAAACAGTAATAATCTTACTAAGATACCGGGGCTGAGATAATAATAACAGGGTGACGATGAGTGATAGATCCATTCATCACCCGGTTTCATGGTAATATGTTATTTATGTTTCGATGTGTTAGTTTGTTACTATTCCAGCAAAGAATAAAAAAACAAGACAGCCTGCCTCAAGCACCGGGTCTATTTCCCTGGTCTTTCTTTTTCACATTTTTGGCAACGTAAACGATAACTATTATTATCACCACCACGGCAAATAAGACTCCCATTATCATATTAGCAATTTTTAGTGTATAAGCAACCAATAGAAAATTTTGTACCAACTTTTCATTCAATTTTTAATAGAGATTCTGTTGAGTTATTTATAAAGTTCCTGACAGTTGGTACAGAAAAACGTTCGTCGTTTTGTTTTGCCAGCTAATTTTTTGATGAGTGGAATATTACAGCGAGGGCAGGTTTTTTTTGTATAAGCAAGCCAATGCTTTTTCAAAACGTAATTCTTCTTCCATTCTAAAAAATCGAAGCTATAATTTCTTGCTTCGGATATTAATTCTTCCATTTGTTGTATCGGCAACCTACCTACTTC
This sequence comes from Segetibacter sp., assembly GCF_025963695.1. Lineage (GTDB taxonomy): Bacteria > Bacteroidota > Bacteroidia > Chitinophagales > Chitinophagaceae > Segetibacter. Next base: position 54,785 of record NZ_JAOQAH010000063.1, read on the forward strand.
ACTTTCCGGATGGACCCGAATCCTAAACAGCACTTCGTTCTTAATAATATTACCAACCCCCGAAAAAATTTGTTGATCAAGCAACGCGTCACAAGCCAGCATAGAAGGTTGCTCAATCAACTTTTGCTTTGCCGCCGTCGCATCCCAATTATCATTCATTACATCGCTGGTCCAATTGTACACCAAGTCGATGTCATCTTCCACAAATTGAACCGAGCAGGCGTAGAAGTTAATTTCACCCTTTTTAAATTGAAGCGATAACCTGGCCTTACTTTCTTTTTGTTCATTTATACGATAAGAACCAAAAAGCATAAAATGTATGCGGACTGCAAAGCCTTTAAAACAGATCAAAAAATGTTTACCCCAGCTTGTAAAATCTATTACTTTCTGGCCGGCAAGTCTTTGAATATCTTGCTTACTATTACCTTCAACCGATATAATTTTTTTGCCTTTAAAAGGTTGAACCAATTCCTTTAATATCACAATCGAAGGGCCTTCAGGCATAGTAAATACTTTGCTTTGAGGTATTCAAAACCCAAGCCATTAGCCTTTTAATTGTTACGATTGCGTGTAACATGCTCCTAATTATTTTTTACATTATATAATGGCCCTAGCTAATGACTGGAACAAGTGTTTCAATTCCAAATACAGAGAATCATTGCTTATAATTTCATCGGCCCACGATCTTCAATTTAAAGCTTCCATAGTTTCTATTGGAATGGTTTTTTGAAGCATTTCTATAAAACCCTTATATGCTACCAATGTGGCTAAAAGCCGGATTGTGGGGACTGCTTTCAGGATCAGCTTTAGTAATTGGTGCAGGCTTCGGCTATTTCTTACAAATTCCTCAAAGACTCATTGCAGCGATTATGGCTTTTGGCAGTGGAGTCCTTATATCTGCCTTGTCTTTTGATTTAATGGATGAAGCTTATAAAAGTGGTGGGTTCGACTCTACATCTATAGGATTTGTGGGGGGCTCATTGATTTACACAATAGCTAATATTCTCATATCAAAGAAAGGTGCTAAACATAGGAAGAGGTCAGGTAATCAGCAGAAAACTGAAAGCGAAAAGGAAGGAAGCGGGAATGCCATTGCATTAGGCGCCTTACTTGACGGGATACCGGAATCAATTGTAATTGGTGTTAGCATGATAGGCGGTGGGGCCGTAAGTATGGTTGCAGTAGTGGCCATCTTCCTTTCCAATGTTCCCGAAGGTTTATCAAGTGCATCCGGAATGAAAAAGGCCGGGCGATCTTCTCAATATGTTTTCATGCTCTGGTCTGCAATAGCGATCGTATCAGGTATAGCAGCAGCTTGTGGCTACGTACTTTTCGACGGGTTTGGCAAGGAAGTTATTGCAGCTACAACTGCAGTAGCTGCAGGTGCAATACTTTCGATGCTGGCTGATACAATGATACCTGAAGCGTTTGAAGAAGTACATAACTATGCTGGCCTTATCACTGTTTTAGGTTTTCTATCCGCCTTCATACTCACCAAACTGGCCTAAAACGTTGCCCCAAGAAAAATTTTTTGAGATGGTCTTCCCCTGGGCTTGTCGTCGACAGCTGAAATGGAAACGGTCCGTTTTTTTACGCGTATTGGTAATAGAAACTGAAGTTGCCCAACGATGTTAAGATGAAAGAAATGCGACGCAAGGATGTAAAATAGCGAACCTTAGCTGGTATAAAACATAAAGAAAACAGACAAATAGGGGAAAGTCGCCATAAAAAGCAGCACGATATAACAATTATTTGAAAATTTAAAAGTCGCATCATAAGTTCTCTTAACTTTAGTTTTTTTCCTTCTATATTTAAAAAAACGCTGTTTTGCAATGAAAAGATTAAGACAAGCTTCTGGTGTATTCTCAAGGTTAAGGTATTCTTTAATTATACCTTTTTTAGTTATTACAATGATTTTGATTTCATTTGGTAAGAGGGCGAATAAGCCAAGAGTATTGGTTTTTAGTAAAACAATGGGATGGCACCATAGCTCGATACCTAATGGAATTGCCGCCATTAAAAAGCTGGGTACAGAAAATAATTTTGATGTAGATACAACTACGGATGGGTCAAAATTCGAGGAGGAAAATTTAAAAAATTACGCTACAATCGTTTTCATGAGTACTACCGGTGATGTTTTAAACAGCCGGCAGCAAGTTGCTTTTGAAAGATATATCCAGGCAGGTGGAGGATATGTGGGGGTACATTCTGCAACGGACACGGAGTATGACTGGGGATGGTACGGCCGCCTTGTAGGTGGTTTTTTTTATGACCATCCCGGTATATTTGATACGGCCCGTAATGTGCAGGAAGGTGTGTTTAATGTGGTGGATCAAAGTCACATTTCTACTAAACACCTGCCAACGCAGTGGAAACGGACTGATGAGTTTTACAGCTTTAAAAAGTTAGCGCCAGATACAAAAGTGCTGATGACTTTGGATGAGAGCACTTATAATGGTGGTAAAAAAATGGGCACCCACCCAATGGCCTGGTACCATGATTTTGACGGAGGACGCGCTTTTTACACTGCGCTTGGCCACACTGAAGAGTCTTACACAGATCCATTATACCTAAAGCATTTGCTTGGAGGCCTTCAGTATGCAATTGGAGACAACGTGAGTTTGTCTTACTCAAAAGCAACGTCGCAATATGCGCCGGAAGAAGACAGGTTTGCAAAGACTACGCTTGCAGAAGGTGTTTTCTTTGAGCCGACAGAAATGACTATCCTTCCAAATTTCAACATCCTGATCGCCCAACGGAGAGGTGAGATTATGATGTATGACAACAATACAAAAAATGTAAAACAAGTTGGATTTTTGAATGTTTACTGGAAAACGAACATACCAGGCGTGAATGCGGAAGAGGGCGTGCTTGGGCTTAATAAGGATCCAAATTTTGCCAAGAACAATTGGATTTACATTTATTACAGCCCTATTGATTCTTCGGTTAACCGTTTGTCAAGATTTACATTTAAGAATGATACCCTTGATTACGCCAGCGAAAAAACCATTTTGGAAGTTAAATCACAACGCGAGATCTGTTGTCATACAGGTGGTTCCATTGCATTTGGACCCGATGGTTTATTATACTTATCGCAAGGGGATAATTCTACGCCTTTTAATGAACCTAAAGCTCAATATGTAAATAGCGGCTTCGGACCCCTGAATGACCTTCCGGGTAAAATGCAGTATGATGCAAGAAGGTCTTCAGGTAACACTAATGACTTACGTGGTAAAATTATGCGTATCAGAGTTAAAGACGATGGTACTTATGAAATTCCTGAAGGCAACTTGTTTCCTAAGGGAACAGAGAAAACAAGACCTGAAATTTATGTAATGGGAAACCGGAACCCCTATCGTATTTCTGTAGATCAGAAAAACAGCAACTTGTATTGGGGTGAAGTAGGTCCGGATGCAAACAACGATAGTTTTGCTACAAGAGGTCCCCGTGGATATGACGAATTAAACCAGGCGCGCAAGGCTGGTTTCTTTGGCTGGCCACTGTTCGTAGGAAATAATTATGCTTATCGTGAGTATGATTATGCAACAGGTAAAAGCGGTGCTGCATTCGATCCGGCTCATCCTGTCAACAATTCAAGAAACAATACAGGTTTAAGAGACCTTCCACCTGTCTCTCCTGCATTTATCTGGTATCCTTATGGTGTGTCGGCAGAGTTTCCACAACTAGGCAGCGGAGGTAGAAACGCAATGGCCGGACCAGTTTATTACACTGACATGTTTCCTGCGGGAACGCGTTTGCCAGAATACTATAATGGCAAGCTGATTATGTACGATTGGATACGCGGGTGGATGAAAGCCGTAACGATGTTACCAAATGGAGACTTTGATAAAATGGAACCATTTATGGAGCATACGAAGTTGCGTAATTGTATCGATATGGAAGTTGGCCCGGATGGAAGATTGTATTTATTGGAATATGGCTCAGGTTGGTTTGCTAAAAATGAGGACGCTGCTTTATCTCGTATTGATTATAATGCCGGCAATATTGCTCCGAGAATCACTAAGCTTAACGTAAACAAAACGTCAGGTAAATTACCTCTCCTAATTAAGGCAACGGTGGTTGCAAGAGACCCTGAAAAAGAAAAACTGTCTTATACATGGGACTTTGGTAATGGAACTACGAAGACGACCACGACCCCTACAACAGACTATATTTATAAAGAGGCGGGTGATTATAAATTAAGGGTTTATGTAAAGGACGCGCAAGGTGCTACAACAAGAAGTGACGACTTTGGAGTGTATGCAGGAAATGATGAACCCAAAGTATCAATTAAATTGATAGGCGCAAATAAATCGTTTTATATACCTGGTCGGCCTATCAAATATGCAGTTACTGTAACAGATAATAATCTTCCGGTAAAAATTGACCCTGCAAATTTGTTTGTGTCTGTTGAATATGTGGAGGGTTACGACAAGGCAGCATCAACGATGGGTCACCAGCAAGGTGCAGCGACTATTAGCGGCAAAAATTTAATGCTTTCTCTTGATTGTAAAGGCTGCCACAAGGAAAATGAAAAATCTATAGGCCCTGCATACATGGCAGTTTCGGAGAAATACCAGAAGACTCGTAACGCAACGAATTACCTGACCCAGAAAATCATCAAAGGGGGCGCGGGTGTATGGGGAGAGGTTTCAATGCCGGCCCATCCTCAACTTCCGGCATCGGATGCAAATCAGATTGTAAGTTGGATACTTTCGCTTGCAAATAAATCCGCAGCGGCAAAATCTTTGCCCGCTGTAGGAACAATTACTCCAGCGCCTTCTAAACCACTTGCTACCATGCTGTTGTCTGCTAGTTACACAGACAAGGGTGGCAATAACATAAAGGCTTTGACCGGGCAGACTACGATCGCTTTAAAAAGTAATAACATTACTTTTAAAGGATCGGAGAAAATGCAGGGTTTTACCTCAATAAACTACAACAGCACGAATATAATGATGATACCCCAGGGGGGCGGCTGGTTTGCTCTTGACAACATTGACCTTACTGGTGTTACAAATGCAACCATTGCTACAGGTTGGCGAAAAGCGCCTGAAGTTCTTTTGCAATTTGAGGCAAGGCTCGATAGTCCTACTGGCCCATTGCTAGGCGAGGGTGGTCTTACTCCCAAGGCGGGTCAGCAATCTGCTACTATTCGTATACCAATTAAAGCTGTTGCGGGTGGCAAGACTCATACTGTTTACTTTGTTTCTAAGGCGGCTTCCAAAGAGCCTCTGCAGGCACAAATTATGTCTGTACAATTTGGAGGATAATACAAGGCTTAGAAAAAAGGGGAGCTTCCTCTTTAGGTTGAGATAAGAAAGCAAAAGACATAAAGGAAAAAAGTAGTTACACTTTATTCCTTTATGTCTTTTGCTTTTTATAGAAAGAACTATCTTATTCACTTTACCCAATCACTACTTTACATTTTTGTCGATAATTTTGTTATCCAAATTGCACCGTAAACGAATTTAGAAAGAAGACTTCGAAATGAATGATTTGATGTAATTACCACTCACTTTTAAAAATAAATAGATGAACAGAAAATTATTGCTTGCCGTTCTATTATTATTCACTCAGATTTCCATCGTTTCTGCCCAGGATTTAAACTGGCAGGTAGGAAAAAATAAAATACCGACTGTATGGGTAGACAGTGTTAATCCGGCGAAGCCGCTACCGGAATACCCAAGGCCTCAAATGGTTCGAAGCAACTGGATAAATTTGAATGGTTTATGGGACTATTCTATTGTTCCAAAACAGCAACAGGAAACCGCTCCCACCACTTACGATGGAAAAATTCTTGTTCCCTTTGCAGTCGAGTCCGCACTGTCCGGAGTAGGCAAAACTGTAGGAAAGGATAGTGTCTTATGGTACAAAAGACAAATCGCTATTCCTTCAAAATATAATAAACAAAATGTGCTCCTTCATTTTGGGGCAGTAGACTGGTTGTGTGATGTATTTATAAATGGAAAGCTGGCCGGAAGCCACCAGGGAGGCTATGATCCTTTTTCAATAGATATCAGCCCATACCTTAAAAAAGGTTCAACCCAGGAACTCGTTGTTAGAGTGTGGGATCCAACAGATGATGGACCTCAACCACGAGGCAAACAAGTAAAACGCCCTAACAGTATCTGGTATACGGCAGTTACAGGAATTTGGCAAACGGTATGGTTAGAACCCGTGCCTAAAACGTATATTGTTTCCACCAAACAAACACCTGACATTGACAAACAAACCCTTTCGGTTTCAACTCAATTAAGTAAGCTTTTGCCTACCGACAAAGTACGAATATCTGCCTGGGATGGAACACAGAAAGTAGCGGAGCAGGTACTGGCCGGAGGTTCAGAAGCTGTTTTGGAGGTTAAAAACGCAAAATTGTGGTCGCCGGAAACACCGCATTTGTACGATTTAAAAGTTTCCCTGCTTAGAAATAACAAAGTAATTGATGAAATACAGAGCTATTTTGCCATGCGCAAAATTTCTGTAGGAACCGATGTAAATGGGGTAAAAAGGATTTTACTAAATAACCAGTTTGTATTTCAATACGGTCCACTTGACCAGGGTTGGTGGCCCGATGGACTGTATACAGCACCTACAGATGCTGCTTTGAAATTTGACATAGTAAAGACCAAAGAGTTTGGCTTTAATATGATTCGCAAGCATGTAAAAACAGAGCCGGCAAGATGGTACACTTACTGCGACCAAATGGGAATGCTAGTGTGGCAGGATATGCCAAGCGGCGACCTTGGTGCAAAATGGGAGTCAAGGCCCGGCATAGAAGGTGTGGGTGAGGACATGGAACGTACAGAAGCATCAGAAGCGATTTACCGAAAAGAATGGATAGCCATAATGGACGCCTTCCATAATTTTCCTTGTATAGTAATCTGGACGCCTTTTAATGAAGCTTGGGGACAATTTAAAACGGAGGAGATAAGCGAATGGACGACGAAAAAAGATCCGAGCAGGTTGGTCAATGGCGCAAGTGGTGGAAACTTTTTCGCTAAAGCGCAAATTATGGATTTGCACAATTATCCCTCGCCGGCAATGCCCAGCGTAGAGTTATTTGGCTCAAAACAAGCGCTTGTTTTAGGTGAATTTGGTGGACTAGGATTGCCGCTGGACGGACATACCTGGCAGGATAAAAACAACTGGGGATACCAGAATTTTAAAAGCCAGGACGAGCTTTATGCCAGGTATGCAACGTTTATAGACCGATTGCCAAGGTTAATTAAGAGAGGATTGTCTGCCGCAGTGTATACCCAAACAACAGACGTAGAAGTAGAAGTAAATGGTTTAATGACTTACGACAGGAAGGTAATTAAAATGCCGCCTGAAAAATTAAAGGCAATTCATAGCAAATTATACGATCCTACTTTGGTAACGATTAAGGCTTCAACAGCTTCTGCCAAATAGTAAGATTAATATAAAGTAAGAGGCTGTCTCAAAACTAATGAGACAGCCTCTTTTATTTGGATCCCTATTGGAGAGAGAGAGAGAATCGTTTAATCGATTGTAGGAGCTGTTTTTTAGTATTAATACAGCCGCCCCGTTTTATTGAACCGGCTACTTTTCTTCCTTTTCGAAAATTTTACCTGTTTGCTTGTTTTTTAGAATTAATTTCTTTAAACCATAATGAGTCATTTCTTCTTTAACCAGGTAATGGTCCGCATCGTATTCTATCAGATGACTGTCTTTAGAAACCCCTTCTTTCCCTCTCCAAATATCTAGCTGAACCGGCTCCCAAAGTTTACTTTTTGCAGACTTGTAGCAGGCATCCAAAATAGCATTTACGATATATCCATCATAAAAACTTTCTTTTGGTTGATTGCCTTGTTCCAGGGAGTTGAACATGTCCATAAACATGTGGTTATATCCAAGTTCGTTCAACTCATCCCCCACGGGGAACAACCAGCCCGTATTGCTTTCGGCCTTCTCCGAAACATAATCGGCACCTTTACCTGTTGTGAACATTTCAAGACCCGTACGCATAAAATTGTTCGACCAAATGGTTCCTTCGGTACCCATCACTTCATCACGAAGATCAAGTCCTCCGCGGAAGGTCCAGCTTACTTCAAACTGTGCAATTGCGCCATTTTCGTATTTTATCAAAGCGATAGAATGATCTTCCGCATCTATTGGTTTTACCTGTGTGTCAGCCCAGCACATTACTTCTACAGGCTTAATATCTTTTCCAATATAAGTCCTGGTAATTTCCACACAATGACAACCTAAATCAAGTATGCAACCGCCACCGGCTTGTTCAATGTCCCAAAACCAGTCGCTATGCGGGCCAGGATGAGTCTCTCTCGACTTTGCCCAAAGTATTCTGCCAAGTGCCCCGTTTTTTACACTTTCATAGGCCTTTAAAAACTTCGGTGTATATACAAGGTCTTCGAGGTAGCCGTTGAATATTCCTGCGCTTTCGACTGCTTCCAGCATGCGTTTGGCTTCTGCAGCATTTCGCCCCAGTGGCTTTGTTGTCATGACTGCTTTTTTATGCTTACAACATAACATTACCGCTTCTTCATGCAGGTTGTTAGGAAGAGAGATACAAACAATATCAACATCTGGATGAGCAATAGCTTCCTCCATATTGGTTGTGGTATGTGCCACTTTATAATCGGCTGCAAACTTTTTTACAGACTCTTCGCGTCGGGAAAAAATACTTACAATCTTATCCTTATTGCGATATCCTTGTAAAGAGTCGGCATAAAAACGTCCAATAAAACCAGAGCCAAGCATAGCAATTCGTTGCATAGATTTTTAGTTTGTTTAAATTATCCAATTCAAAAAAAGTACTTGTAAAGCCTAAAAGCTAAAGTAGCAATATCTTATATAACCACCTATTGAATTACTCCAAAAGTAACCCCCGCTATATTCCAAGTTCAATTAACATCAGGCCTGTTCTCCATACAAGTGATTACAAAAGCTTTCGAATTAAGAAATTTTAAGATTTCTGTTGCAGACAGGACCGCCCTATTCCTTTTAATCTCCATAGTGTTTCTTACCTTTGGGTGCGAATAAATTTTAAAGACATGATTAAGACTGGTAATCCCGTAATAAGTATATATACAGAAATGACTCCTAATCCTGAGACTATGAAGTTTGTTGCAAACAAACTTTTATATCCAGGAAAGAGCATTGATTTTGCTGATGAAAGTCTCGCAGGCCCTTCTCCTTTGGCAAAAGAGTTATTTAGCTTTCCTTTTATAAAGAGCGTTTTTATAGCGAGCAACTTTGTAACGCTTACGAAAACAGCAGAGACTGAAGACTGGCAAGATGTTATTCCAACAATCAAACAGTTTTTAAAAGACTACCTCGAAAACGGCGGTGCTGTAATAAATGAGGATGAGATTGTTTTGCAGAAGTCTGATGCTACCAACAATATTAGTGCAGACGACGACGATGTCGTAAAACGTATAAAGGAGCTTTTGGAAAACTACGTGAAGCCTGCTGTAGAAATGGACGGTGGAGCGATACAGTTTAAAAGCTACGACGATGGTGTTGTTAACCTGATGCTTCAGGGAAGTTGCAGCGGTTGCCCATCCAGTATGATTACCCTAAAAGCGGGTATTGAAGGTATGATGAAGCGCATGATACCAGAAGTAAAAGAAGTAGTAGCAGAAGCTGAATAGTTCTTTTAGATAATCTAATAGAGTAAAAAATAACGTCCTCGAAAAGGGCGTTATTTTTTTGCTTATGCTCTTACCCAAACGCTACTCTTGAGCGTTTTGCTGCTTCTTATTGTCATTCCTTAATTCCTCCCACGCCTTTTTTGTAGGACTATCATTGTTATCTGTTCCTCCACTTGTACTTGTATCGCCAGCTTCTTCTGTTTCCAAAAAGTTTATATGTTTTGTTGTATTCGCTTCCTGCGGAGACTGGAGATTTGGATCTGGTTCTTTATCATTCATAACGTTTGTTTCTGATATGTAATCTAATCCTGTGCCAACCAATTTTGCAAACAGGCAATAAACCACAAACAAATGTTCACAACCATACGCGCTTCATTTCCCTAAATATTTCCTTTCTTTAGTTCTTCTACTGCGAAATTTGCAGCACGCGCAGTAAGCGCCATATATGTAAGTGAAGGGTTTTGACAGGCATTTGATGTCATGCATGCACCATCTGTAACAAACACATTTTTTACATCCCAGATTTGATTGTTACCATTTAAGATAGATGTTTTCGAATCCCTGCCCATCCGTGCTGTTCCCATTTCATGAATACCTAAACCAGGTGGGTAAACAGAATCAGAAGCCTTGATATTTTTGAAGCCAGCTTTTTCAAGCATTTCGGAGCCACTTTCCATAATATCTTTTAGCATCGCTAATTCGTTCTGCTTAAATTCGCAATCAACCACTACAGTAGGCATCCCCCATGCATCTTTTTTATGCTCGTTTAAGGTTACTTTATTTTCATGATAAGGCAGGCATTCACCCATTCCAGTCATCCACATACTCCAAGGTCCTGCCTCTGTCAGCTGTTCCTTAAAAGCAGCACCGATGGTTGCATCTGTAACATTGCTATTACTTCTCGATCCTGAAGATGCAAATGCAAATCCTCTTATAAAATCTTTCTGAACATCTTGGCCAATATTCCTAAACCGTGGAATATATATGCCCGCCGGCCTCCTGCCATAATAATACTTGTCCTGGAAACCGTCATAAAATCCCTGGATATGAGCACGGTAATTATGATCCATCAAATTGCGACCAAGAACATCATTTGTATTTCCCAAGCCACCAGCAAATTGAGGCGACTTTGAGTTCAATAATATTAAAGCAGTATTTATTGTACCTGCATTTAGAAAAATAACTTTTGCATAATACTCCGTCATCTTCTTTGTATTAGCGTCAATTACCCTAACGCCTGTCGCTTTGCCTTTTTCGGCATCGTAGATAATGGAATGTACCACCGAGAAAGGACGAAGCGTAAGATTACCAGTCGCCCTTGCTGCTGGCAGCGATGCGGACACACTACTAAAATATCCGGCAAAAGGACATCCTCTTGCGCACTTATCTCTATACTGACATGGTCCGCGCCCGTTCAAACCCTTCGTCAGGTTGGCCGTTCTCGAGATGATTACATGCCGGTTTTCATAAGAGGACTCAACTACACCTTTCAAGTGCTTTTCAATACAATTCATTTCCATTGGCGGCTGAAACTCGCCGTCGGGTAAATGCGGTATACCGTCGCTGTTACCAGAAATTCCAACAAATTTTTCTACATATGAATACCACGGCGCAATGTCTTTATACCTTATCGGCCAATCTATGGCAATACCTTGTTTTGCATTAGCTTCAAAATCCAAATCGCTCCAACGCTGCGTCCATCTTGCCCACATTAAAGACTTGCCACCAACCTGGTAACCTCTGATCCAGTCAAAAGGTTTTACCTGTTCATACGGATGCTCATTGTCTTTTACAAAAAATTGTTGGGTTGCCTCGGTAAAAGCATAGCACTTGCTAACTATAGGATTCTCCTTAACCATCTGGGCGGTCAGCGTATCTCTATGTTCTAATTCCCAGGGATTAAGCGTAGCTGTAGGATAATCTTTTATATGCTCTATGTTACGTCCGCGCTCGAGCACTAATGTCTTTAATCCCTTTTCACAAAGCTCTTTTGCAGCCCATCCGCCAGACATTCCTGAACCAATAACAATAGCATCGAAGGTATTTTGTTGTACCCCCTTTGAGTTGATATTTGCCGTCGAAGAGTCAGTAAATCCCATTATTACGGGTTTGTTTTATTTGTTTCGAAAGATAAATTCTAAAAGTAAAGATTGTTTTTAGTCCGGCTTTATTGCTCCGATTTCACATCGTTGTGTCACTCACTTGTACTTTTTTATCAATAGGCAGCAGGGCAGACTACATGTTGACAACAATTAAAATGGTAGGATAAATATATAGGTTATGATTTGTGAGACGGCAGCAAACAAGGCTGGCCCGTTGAAGCCATTTTACCACCCAAACACGCCCTTCACGTATTGCCTGCTTTTTTTCCAGTCTTCTCTCACAGGGTTAATGGCCGGTTTGTCAAAAGCCAGTTCTATCGCCGCCTTTCCCTTGTAATGTATGTTCGTTAAAGCCTTAGCAATTGCAGGGAAATCCATTACCCCTTCACCAACCGCTTCTGTCCATTTTCCACTTGCGTCCTGGTCACGAATATGCATGAAGACCATCTTATGGCCATATGTTTTTATAAACTGTACCGGGTCAACACCTCCTCTTACCAACCAATTCAAGTCGGGGCCTAATGGCAGCTCCGGCACTCTTGCAATGGTTCCTTTAAGGTCGTGAAGATTATCTACTACCTCGAAAGTGTGATTATGAAGATTTGCCTGTACGCTGTTTTTTTTACAAACAACTATTATTTTTTTCAATATTTCTCCCTGGGCATCCAATTCCTCTTCTGTCTTTTTGTGTTTTGCATCCCCTACTGTAATGCCGAGCATCGTTCCACCAACTCCGTGTAATCGCTCTAATACAAGTTCAATATCTTCTAAAATTTCACTGTGTTTACTTTTCACCCACATATCCGCATTATAAGAAGTGCCTACAACAGGAAGAGAATGCTTCTGTACCAACTCCTTCAACCGGGTAACAGATCCCTCATTACGAAGAATAATCTCCATCAGTTCCACTCCCTGTAAACCGGCATATTTCAAATCGCTAAACACTTCGTCCAGTATAGGAGTGCAATCCCAATTTGGCGGATACCTGCTTGCGTACACCCAAAGATGACCATACAAAGGAACCTTTGAAGAAAAAAATTCAAGATTTGCGCTTTCCGGATTAGTCACATTATTAAGAAGCACACTTGCTGATAAAGTCCCTGATGCTTTGATAAATTGTCTTCGTGAATTCATTTGTACATTTTACGTTTAATTATTTCCTGCAACAATTCTTTGATCCGCTTCAAGCTATCTTAATATAGTAACAGACCCCGTAAGTTTAGGCTCTTTTGGTATTTTTAAGTCGATGATATAAAAATATGTCCCCGGTGGTAAAGCCATACCGTTACTTGTGCCATTCCAGGCCGTTGAAAATCCCTTTCTTCGGTATACTACTACACCATACCTGTTAAATACTTCTGTCGAAGCTTCAGTAAATAACCCAAGTGGATCTATATGCCACGTATCGTTTACCCCATCGCCATTTGGCGAAAAGGCATTTGGAATAAGTATTTTATCAAATACGCTTACCACTACATTGTCGGCGCTAGCGCCGCAGCCGTGAGACGAAGTAACATGAAAGGTGTAAGTAAAAGTCTGAGGAGTGGTGGTAACAGGGTTCAGCAACAGGGTAGAAGAAAGGTTATTAGAAGGTGTCCAAAACCACGTCACATCCGAACCTTTTGCAATACCACTTAAAGCAACTGGTAATCCCACTCGTGTTTTCAGGTCGGGCCCTGCATCTGCCACAGGTTTTTTCCAAACGTTTATTTCTACCGTTGCAGTGTCTGAACAGCCATATTGATTTCTTACCTCAACCACATACAGTGTTTTTTCTTGAGGGCTTGCGGCAGGAGTTGCAATGGTATCGTTAGACAATCCCTTTGATGGCTGCCAACGATAGCTGATACCGCCGCCGGCTGTAAGAGTGGTCGTAGCACCTTCGCAGATAAAAGTTCCGTGACCAGCTGTCGCTGTTACGTTGGGATAAACTTTCAACAGAGTAGAGTCTGAGTTCTGGCAACCTACATCAGTTATGCCTGTTACTTTGTACAATCCCGAATCAGAATACTGTACATCTATCATTTCAGGCCTTTGTAGAGTGGATGTAAAACCGTTGGGACCAGTCCAGTTGTACTTAAGCCCGCCAGAGGCTATCATTGTAATTTTTCCGCCAACACAACCATACACATAGTTAGTGAGTTGGATAAAAGGAGGCGGCTGGATGTTTACCGATATATGATTGGAGAAAATCCGGCACTTAGGAGAATATAGAGAACCCGGCTGGGAAACGACAACTCTATAAAGGTAGTAGCCAGAAGGACTTCGTTTTGTCAAATAATCTTTGCTAGTTGCGCCAACAATATCTTTCCAGTCGTCCGCATTTTCTTTCACCTGCCAATGAAAAACTGAATTACTTAACTCCGGGCCAAAATTAGCAGAAAGGAGAAAAGAAGTATTAGCACCTTCGCACACTTCCACCGTTTTCGATCCGGTTGACGCAACTACCGCATTTATTTTTGACCCACATGGCTTTACGGTAATATCGTCGAGCGCCAGTACATTTCCACAGCCCGCAATACTATTATTACTAATCCTAAAAACAAGTTCTGTTTCCGTTGAAGGTGTTTTAAAAAGCACCCCATATTGGTTCCATTGTGCGTCATTTGCTTTCTGAATATTACCGGTACTATACGTTGCAAGAATATTACCTGCTAATGTTTCTATCGTTAGTTTTAAATCTGGTTCTACTGCATTTTCGTCGCAAGCTGTTGGGCGGAGCGCATTTTTAACCCAGGTCGAAAATTCGTAGGTGGTGTTAGGACACAAATCTGTCACGCTAAAAACATACAGCGTTGCTTTGATAGACTCAGAATTGACAAGCATATAATAACCAAGGGAATCGTTGGGTGTATTGTCGGTTGTAATCGCCTGCCAGCTATTATCATAACATTCAAAGGTTAGGTTTACGATACTATATGCTCCCTGCGAGGGGCATTGGCTGGTCGAGTAAGTGTAAGAAGTCTGACCGCGGGGAAGTTCCGGGCCAGGGTCAGATCCGGAGCCAAAAGTAATATTTACCACAGGCTCACCCAGGCTGCCGGTACAGAGCTGGGCATTTACATGCGCAAAAGAACAGGCAAAAAAGGTAAAAAAACTTAAACGTTTCATGTACAAATCAGACTTATAATAGCTACCGTACTTTAAATTAGTAAAGTTTATCGGAAGTGGAGTATTTGTATTGATCAGAGCTGTAGGCATGCCGCTGATGTGTGGCAGGTGCTTTTCCTGCTGGTGGAAATAGAACTCCTACAAGAGTAAGAAGCCAACAGGGCAAAAAAGCGTTGCCCCAGGTATTAATGCTAATTCTTCTTTTCTTTTAATTAGCAGTCGAATTTCTTTTAGCTTCTGCTGCTATGTCCTTCGCTGGTTTTGTTGAATTTGGCAAAAATTTGTCGATTACATACTTTGCCACATCCTTTCCCTGCTCGGCACCGGCATCAACACCTGTACGATAGTGTATACCGCCATATACCCGGCTCAAAGACGCCTCTTGTGCGGCCGAAATAAAAGACTTAAAACGACGACGCATTCCGATATAAGCCAAATCACTGGTGTCCTCAAAAGCAAAGTTTTCACCGAAACGCCTGGTGAGAATTGTTGCAGCAGAAGCAGAGATACCGCTATGACCGCTACTGTGCTCAGGAAAAGGAGGCGTTTGCAGTAAGGGGATCCAGTTATTATCAATTGCGTCGTTGATAACAGTTACGGGGCGAATAACATTACGAATGAATTTTTCTCTCCAACAACTAATAACTACATCAAACATACCTATAGAAGTAAGCGCATAAATTTTAGCCGACTCTACCGGATCCAGATTTTTCATTTTACAAGCTATTCCGGTTATTCCTATCCAATGTCCAACAGGAGTAATTTTTTTATTGCCAAACATCAGGTGACCAGAATGCTCAAGTACAAAGGGATTGTCATCCCAGTATTTTGCTATTTCTCTTTGCTCTTCTGTTAAGTGCGTACCTATGTGATACACCTCATTTACTGTTGTATAAAAAAGACTCTCTTTATCCAGGGAGTAAGTGGGGGGAGCAGGACATTTAATTTGTGCTGCAGAGTCAAGAGCCAGAGGCATAATTTTACCCCAATTTGGTTCTAAAGCATCAAAATAGTCTGATGGTGTTGGCCGCCATTTTCCCTCTTCTTCACTGCCTAAAAATTTCGGCATGCCCCGTGTTTCTTTATAGTTGTCTGTTTTAGTTCTTTCAAAAATGGTCTGTCCTACAGAAGAGCCAAAAGCTATAGACCGCTCATAGGTTTCTTCATCCAGTAATGACTGAAAATCACCCAAAACCCTTTTTTGATAATTATCTAAAGTATCTGCAGAAAACGTTATTTTTTCTGCGACTGTAAAGAATGCTTTGGTAGCAGCGAGCAGGTAGTTATAATTTTTATTTTTTTCCGGAACAGGCATTTGAGGAAAGCCGTGCAGGTCTTTAACCAGAGAAGGATAGCCTTCTTTATCAAACCTGATCGCCTCGTAAGCTGCAAGGGAGGAGTAACTATAAATCCTGCTTGAAACAGGCGGTGAAAACATGTCGTGAATAATTACCTCTGTCAACTGGTGCATATGGTTGTGCAACAAATTGCGGTCAGTCAACAACTTTGGATCAGCTTTTTGCTGCTGCTTCTGGTTGCAACTAAACGGCGCTATAACGATAACCAACCATAATAATCTTGTTCTCATATGTAATGTATTCCCCCAACCCAGATAATAGTTTCACTAACTCCTTATACTTTTTTGAACCGCGCTAATATTTCATTTGCCGAAGGTTCGTTTTTATAGGAAAACGCCAGCTTTCCTTTTTTATCATAAACAGCTACAAAAGGCGTTTTATCTAATCTATAATGGTTACGTAAAACATAGCTTGTTCCCTCTGTACCTACAGTTATATTTTTAAATTGAGCTGTCTGGTATTTTCTTTCAAACCAGGCAACATCAGTGGGTGCTTTAAAGGTTACCATTACTAAGGTCGCCTTGTCGAAATCGTGAATTTTTTTAAACAGCTGATCCATCAGCTTAATACAATGGTCGCAATCGGGAGCAAAATAAATAAGTACAAACGGACTATTTTTCCTGATATCATTACTGGTAAAATAACTGCCATTTGTCTTAAGTATTTTAAAAGCTGGAATAGCAGAACCGGGTTTGGAATTATCGACCTGGGAGTACGCGCCGCTAAAAAGCAGGATGCTTAAAAAAATCGTTAGAAATATTTGTTTCATAATTAACGCCTGTTATACAGTCAACACTTTGCAACCGAAGAGTATCGCTTGTTCTCGACACACAATATATCGCAACGTAGTAAATACGATGAGAATTATTTGTTAACCCATAATTAAAAAAAGATTATTGAGGACGGGCTCCCGGCTTTCTTTTGCCCGTATTCTTCAATATCAAAAAAGGGGGGGCTTTTCTCCAGTCATGCTTCGACTTCGTCATAGCAGGTCCGATAGAAAAGTTACCCAAAACAAGATCTGTTTTTCCATCGCCGTCTATGTCACCTGCATCCATCGTTAGCCACCTTCCCTGCTGGGTTTCGGCTAAAGTAAACGGGCTAAAAGTGTTGTCTCCTGTATTCTCGAGGTATACGAACCCTTCCTCTGGTTTGGTGCTATAATCAGCAAAAAAAGAAATGGCGGCTATGTCAAGATCATTATCGTTGTCATAATCGCGGGCAATTGCTTTAAAGCAACCGTTTATGTGAAAAAAGAACGTTTGTTTAAAGCTATTTTTTCCGTCGTTTACAAAAATATATACTCCGTGATAAGGCTTTAAAATAGTAGAATAATCGGCGTTGTCGCCACAAGTGTATACAATATCCAAACTGCCATCTTTATTGTAATCTACCATTTCGAAATACGATGAGCCATGGACTGCAGGAAAAGCCAGTACCTTCTTTTCGTCAAACCTGCCCTGCCCTTTATTAGTGTATAAAAAAACCCCTTC
Source organism: Segetibacter sp. (assembly GCF_025963695.1). Taxonomy (GTDB): domain Bacteria; phylum Bacteroidota; class Bacteroidia; order Chitinophagales; family Chitinophagaceae; genus Segetibacter. The sequence goes on from NZ_JAOQAH010000063.1 coordinate 72,484, forward strand.
TTCGCCCTGCGAAAACAATACCCACAAGTCTGGCAGGCCGTCATGGTTATAATCATTTATATACGCTTTCACAGCACCAGGTAAAGGCCGCAAAATATGCCGTTCATATTTACCGCTACCCCTGTTTTCCATCCATGACAATGCACCAGTTTGAAAACCGAACTCGCAGACCAAATAATCCTCTTTTCCATCTTTATTTAAATCGGCCGCGGTGATCTGAACTGGTCGCTGCAAGCCGTCAAATAAAACAGTCGAGTCTTGCTTCAGCTTATTATCTGGTAATAAAGAAATGTTTCGGCCGCTTCCATACTTACCATTATTTGGGTTAAGTATTCCTATATCACAAGTCAGCCAACGGCTTCCGCTTATGTCAACATCTACAATAGGTCCTCGATTCTTAATTGAGTCGACCAGCTTTAAATTACCATCAAACCTGTAAAGCGCCTGTTTAGTTGCATCGCTTATAACTACTTCTGGTGAAGTTTGCCCAATTATCTTAACTAAAGAAGTTGCCGGGTTCGAAGTGGCATTGGCAGGAGATTCAACTGTAAATAACGAGAGGCCTGTTTTAATAGCTTGCTGACCAGGGTTTGTATGATGCAGGGTATCAGGCGCTGTAGCTATAAAATAATTGACGATGCTTTGCCACTCGCCCGGCTTCAAAACCGGTTGTTTTGGATAAAAGTCTTCCCCTAAACTCATGTCATAGCGAGCAAAAGGGTAAGATTTTCCGTTCCACGAAAAAATGCCGAGACGAGGACCCATTGCAGGCAAAACACCTTTTTCCCAGCTTTTAGAATCAAGCATGGAAGGATCTGGCAAAAGATGGCACGACTGGCAATAGACTTTAGCCAATGCCTGGCCTTTTCTTATATCACTGTTTGAAATGCCCGGGTGGCTATTATTGCGCGGAACATTGTTACAACCAATGCAGAAAGTAATTACAAAAGAAACCAGTAAAAAAGTGGTAGCTACAACTAAATAAGTCCGTTTTATAAAATGCATCAACTTTTTATGATAAGTACTTCTTGTTATTTCTAAGTGTAAAACAATTAAAGGCAAAAAAGGTGGATTAGTAAATTTCTCTGCTATTGTAACTGGTTGTTGATCCCTGATGATCAAATAGTACAAGAGTGCGACGCAACTAAAGCAAAATTGTTGTTCCTCGTTAGCTCAAAATATAATTTTAGAACAAGTGGTTATACTCGCTTTTGTTACCAGCAGAAACCTTTGTGCATCTTTTGTTGTGTCACTCACTTCTACTACATCTTTCCAAATGGGCGAGCTAAATTTTAACTCTGATAATGTATTTAAAAAATGTTTCGTAACGTCCTCCGTCATTATAAGTTTACAGTACGAACATTGCCTCTGTAATCCCTAATTTCCACCGTTCTCATATTGCTTTCGGTATTAACGAACCGGCCAGACTGCGATAACAGCGATGTACCATAACTAATCTCGCGCTTTTGTTTCCGCCCATCCTTATAGGTAACAATTGCACTTGTTTCGTTTGGATTGATTGAGATATATCCAACCGTTTTTTTCAGCTCAAACGTCTTCAGGCTACCCCTGTTGTGACTAGCTACGAGCAAACACTGTCCATCGTTTCTCCGCAACTTAACAAGGGCTTTGGCATTACCGGGCACAAACCAACCACTTTCCAAAATCTTCAGCGACCGAAAGCCGCCTTTGCCATCTCCTTTCAAAAACAGCCCGTTACATGCGTCATACCTTCCGACAGACACTTCCGTTCCATAATCATTTCCGGTAGCCAAAAGGTCAAGGTTTCCGTCTCCGTCAAAATCTTCAGACAACATACCGTTGAGGCAGGAATATTGGGTTTCTAACGGCAATGAAGACAAGGTAAATTTGCCATTGCCATCGTTCCTGATATAGCTATTGTTAAAGTAATTGGCCTGCAGCTTTAACGCGCCTTTCAGCTCTTCTTCGGTAAACATTTTGTCAAAAGTAGCATTGGCGTATTTCTTATAATTCTGAAACTTTGACCTAAAAGAAATCAACTGCTTGGTCATATCGTCACGAACATGGGCCGGATATTCCCTTTTTGTTGGATCTTCTTGTGAGGTTGGTAGATAAATCGTCGGTATTGCATCGAAATTCCGATTGTTATCAAAATCTTTTGCATAGATGCTGACAGGATATTTTTCGGAAGCTTTAAAGAATGAATTCAGACCAAGGTTACCAACCACAAAATCTACATCGCCATCATTGTCAAAGTCGCCCGGAACGATACTGGTCCACCAGCCCTTCTTATTACCAAGATTGCTTGAAGCCGTTATATCCTGGAAGGTACCTTTGTTATTTGCGTAAAATAACAC
>NZ_JAOQAH010000078.1 GCF_025963695.1 Segetibacter sp.
GGTGGTATACATCGGAAGAGGGCTTCCCACCCAATTGTTCAAAGGCTTTATCGACGAAATACGGGTGTACAATGTGGCCTTAAGTATTGAAGAGGCAACTAAGAATCAAACACGATTGTTTACCGGCGACGAAAACGGCCTTGCAGCCTACTGGCGTTTTGATGAAACAATCGCCAACCAGTTCTATGATCTTTCGTTTCATGGCGAGGACTACAACCGCAACGATGGCAAAATGAACAGCGCTGCTGTTTCCAGGTCAAACACCACCCCCACCGCCGACCAACTTTCTTTTAAATCCTATACTGATCTTTCAGGCAATTATTTTATTGCTGGCATACCCTATCTTGGCAATGGCACCACCTACACCATTGTTCCGTTAAAGGGTACGCACAAGTTTGATCCCATATCGGTAAACCGGCTACTCTCGCCCTCCTCCACTCAGTTTTCGGTTGATTTTAAAGACAAATCCTCGTTCCCGGTTTCAGGCTATGTTTATTATAAAAACACTACTGTACCCGTGCCAGGGGTTCAGTTTAAAATTGACGGGCAATACGCACAGAGGAGTAATGGTATTATCATAGAAACCGATGAGAACGGACTTTTCGATATATCTGTTCCGGTAGGTGTACATGAGGTAAAAACAGTTAAAGCCAACCATTTATTCGAGAATGATGGTAAAATTACTGACCGGGATGGAAACAATCGGAATTACCAGAATAGTGAAAGTGGTTTAAGCCTTACTGACATCACTACCATCAGGTTTATTGGCAGGGTTGCAGGCGGAGCAATCCAAAACAACTTACCCCTTGGCCATTCCGTATCGGTAAACAACCTCGGCAAAGATATCAGCATAAGAATGACTTTGCTGAACGACACTAAGTATGCATTAAATCTTGAGCCTGGAGCCCAAACCATAACAGTTAACCATTTGTTGCCTTCCAGCATAGCAGACTCATCCAAGATCCATAAAACGCGTGTTACTTATAATACCAATAGTATTGTTATAACGCCAGATCCTATAACGGGTGAATTTGTGGCTGATCTTATACCAGTCAAATTTATTGCCTCTGATGTAAATGTTACCGGTTGGGGCGATATACTGGAAGGTAAAACCGTACAGCTCGATTTCATTGATAAATTCTCAGCTGAGGGTTCGGTGCGCCGCTATACAGACTCCGCTTTGACTATCCGGAATACCTACGTTACCAAAACCTATTTTGACAGCCTCACTTTTAACGCTGCTTATAAGTTTATAAAACGTGTTACCCCTTCAGTGGAAATGGTACAGAAGAATGACAACAACGAGCCTTTACCTTATTTCGGCAACCTCCATTTCGAAACCGCTTCGCTTTTGGGTGTAAACGACAATATTGTGGTAGTTGATACGACTAAAGCTGCTAAAGCACAGTACAACTTTGGGAACCCTGTTTTTGTGCAAAATCAACTGTACAAATTTGGATTGAAGGCCTTTGAACAATACCCCTATTATGAGAGTGTAATAAACGGTATACCGCTTATTAAGCAAATTGGTGGCAAAAATGTGATGGATAACGTGGCAACCAGCGACGGTTTCGTTTCGGTTTTAAACAGCATTCGCAACGGTGCTGCTACGGCTGATACTTTTACACTTGACAACAAGGGCATGGCCGAGTATCAATTTACTGCGGGAGACCCGGGCCTTTCAACTGGTGGTATAAAAGACTTAGGAGTAAATATTCGCTTTGGAGAAGCAGTGAACGTTAGTTGGAACTGGTACAGCGAGCCTCAGTTAAGGGCTTTTGTTATGGGAGGAAAACTTACAGGTACCGACTTTGTAACAGCCGGACCTGACAAAGTACTTATGGTACTCCGTGATCCTCCGGGGTCTAAAAGTTTTTCCTATGTCGACAAAGGATCAACCCTGACCAATACCACTACTTACGGCGGTTCCTTCGACCAGGTTGGTGATGTTGACCTTACAAAAAAACTTGGAGCGGAGGTTGTAACCTGGACAGGAATTGGGGCGGGAGTAATTACTACCGTAAAAGCAACTACGAGCCTTACTTTAGGTTTACATCACGAAGAACATATTACCAGTACCAACGTAAGAGAATCAACCTCTACCCTTACCACACGCTTTCAAACCAGTGCCGAGCCATCGTTTGTTGGCCCGGAGGCTGACGTGTATGTGGGATACTCTACTAACATAGCCTATGGTAAAAGCAACAACATTACAATTGCAAAGAGAATTGAGGTGCTGGCTACTGACCTTGTACTCTTTCAACCTTCACCTACCAGTACTTATGTTGTCATTAGAAGGAGCGGCATCAATATTGGCGAGATATTCGGTACCCTGTTCGCCTTTCCGCAGCAGCATTTAGAGAAGGTCTTGATCCCGAACCTCATTGAGATCAGGAACAGTGCGCTCTTACCCGTTGGTACTTCACTCGCCGATGCCCAAGCGAAGGCAAACATTGAACAAAAGGCGATATATGTTTCTAAACTTCCAAATGGCCATGGCAACTTTGGCAAATCAAACACCGATACCATTGCCTTTGGACAAATTGCAAAAAGCGACCCGTTTGATAATGGCAAAAGTTACCAGATATTTTTCCCAACCTCTTCTAAGTATCGCACCGACACGATAATGATTCTAAATCAATATATATCAAACTGGCACAAGAGGATGGCTGATAACGAAAAGGCAAAAATAGAAGCTTCCCTTGTTCAAAACTATTCTTTTCATTCGGCAAGCCCTATAACCTATACGGCGTTGACAAGTATGAAACAAAGTAGTGACAACACCTTTCATTTTGTTATTTCTGGCAGCGTAAGCGATAATGTGACAGCAATTTTCCAGGGAAGTGGACTAATATTTAAATACAAGCAGACTATCGGCACGTCAATCAAAGGAGGGGTTAACAATAACAGTACAAACATTACAACATCCGGCTTCAATCTTGCATCAAGCAGCACAAACGATTATTTTAGCGTTGACCTAAGTAAAGCCCCCGATAACAGCCTCGTGTTTCATACCAAAGGAGGGGTAAGTGCCTGTCCTTATGTAGGTGCTACTATCTCCAAATATTACCAGCCTGGTACGGTTATCGACCAGCCTACCCAAAGAATAGAAGTTCCCGTTATAACAGTTGATAACCCCGTGGCAAATAATGTTCCATCAAGCCGCAAAGCCACCTACAAGATTACTCTGCGCAATGAATCTGAGGCTAAACTTCCGGCAGCGTTCTTAATAAAGTATACTGATAATAACGCAGTAAAGGGAGCAACTATCGCCGTAGATGGAACCAATATTGGAGGCGCGGGCCGTGTAGTGCTCCTACCCTATGGTGAAAGCATAACCAAAGTGCTTACGCTTACGAAGTCCGATGCAATGGATTACGACAATATTCAAATCTTGCTTACATCATCCTGCCAATACAATCCTATCGGTTACCAGGAAAATATTGCAGATACAGTACTCATCTCTGCGCACTTTATCCCTTCCTGTTCCGATGTCAGCATCAAATCACCCAAGGACAAATGGGTGCTTAATACAGAGTCGCCGGTAAACGGGCAGGCACGGCGCTTTTTACCCCTAGTGATTGACAACTTTGATGTAACTAATAGTTTATTTGATCATATCGGTTTGCAATTCAAGCCATCGTCGTCCAGTACCTGGATAACGGTAATGAGTTTTTATGCTGACCCGGCAAAGCTGAGTACAGCCCAGGGAGAGAAGCAACTCATTTCCAATGCGTCGGCTATCAATTACAATTTTGTACTGGATGATGGCTCATTTAACGACCAGAACTACGAGATACAGGCCGTGAGTTTTTGTAAAGTGGGTAGCGACTATGTTACTACCGAGTCGAACCTCATCAGTGGTATAAAAGATACCTATAACCCGCGCCTGTTTGGTACCCCACAACCTGGAGACGGTGTGCTGAATACTAATGAAGATGTGCGGCTAAACTTTAATGAGACCATTGCTGCAGGCTTGCTTACCAACAGCGATTTTCAGGTAACAGGTATACGCAACGGGGTAAAAGGTGACCATACGGTGAGTGTACGGCTTGATGGAATTAAGAATTACCTGGCGACAGAGTTTGAGAAAAGCTTTACGGGCAAGAACATAACATCAGAAATGTGGGTGCTTCCAACCGGGCAAGCTAATCAAACACTGTTTAGTCAGGGCGACCCAATAGAGTCGATGGAATTGGCATTAACAACAGACAACAAAATACAGATCACAATAGGTGCAACCATCATCAAAAGTCCGGCTTCATACGTTTACAACCCCGGCGAATGGGCGCATGTGGCCATGGTGTATAACGATAAGAGCCGAACCGTATCTGCCTTCTACAATTTTGTAGAAGTGATACATGCGGCACCGGTAAGCCCTTATACCGGGATTGGCCACATTGAGTATGGCCGCAGTATAAGCAAGCTCAACAGTTATTTCTCGGGCAAAATGCATGAGGCAAGAATTTGGAGCGATACCCTCAACTCCATCAAATTACAGGTGAATAGTTTGAGCATATTGTCGGGTGCAGAAAATGGACTGATTGCCTATTATCCCATGAGTGAAGGAAAGGGCCAGGTGGTGTTTGACAAAGCCCATGGTTCGCATGCTGCGTTAGATGGATTGTGGAGTACACCTGCAGGCAAAGGCATTAGCCTGATTGGCAACAACTATGTAAAACTCAACACCTCGTTTGCCCCTGTACTGGCGGCTATGGATTATACAATGGAGATGTGGTTTAAGGGCGATGCCGCACAAGCCAATACAACACTGGCAAGTAATGGTAAGGGAGACGGCGACGAATACGATGGATCGCTTAACCTCTTTAGCATAGGCTTTGAAGGGGGACTGCTTACCTATTGGAATAATGCCTTTAAAGCACAGGCTACCGGCAACTACCTGGATAATAACTGGCACCATGTAGCCATCGCGGTTAACCGCACATCAGGTAGTGCACAATTGCTTGTTGACGGGGTGTTGAACCAGTTTTTTGACGCCAGCAACCTTGGTGGAATTACGGCAGCTACCACCATCCTCGGTGCAAGAACATGGTACAGCAACGATGCGCCGGCGGTTCCCAAATACGACCGGTACTTCAAAGGGTATATTGACGAGTTCAGGTTATGGAATACTTACCTGAACCAAACCCTTGTATCAAGAAACAACAACGTGCGGTTAATGGGTAACGAGCTCGGGCTGATGGCCTACTATCCTTTTGATAATTACGAGTTATTCCAGGGCGTGCCCGGTTTATATTTCTCGTTAAAAGATGCCAAGGTGCAGGAAGTAGCCAACACATTTGTGCCCGATGCAATTGCCCCTGCTGCGGTAGCAAGCGACGAAGCTGCACCAATGAAAGATACCGGTCCGGCGGCTAACCTGAAGTTCGACTTTGTAGTGAACAATGATGCACTCATCATAAATGTGCAGGAGCCACCACAGGCCATCGACAAAACCGTGATCACGTTTAAATCGAAGAATGTACGCGACCTGAACGGCAACAAAATATTATCACCGGTTACATGGACAGCTTACATAGATAAGAACCAATTGAAATGGAGCGATCGGGAGATTAACCTGGTGAAGGACGTAAATACACCAATGAAATTTGAAAGCCACCTTGTAAATAGCGGTGGAACGGCACAACGTTTTATGCTCACCAACCTGCCTTCGTGGTTAAAAGCTTCAAGGGTAACGGGTACCGTTGAACCTCTGGGCGACCTTAAAATAGAGTTTACCATTAACGAAGGATTGAACATTGGCAGCTACGAAGAGATCATATTTATGCGCAACGACAATAATGAAACCGAAGCATTAAAACTGACTCTAACAGTAAAAGGCAAGAAGCCGGACTGGATTGTGAAGGCATCCGACTACCAGTACAACATGGGCGTGTACGGAAAAATACGCCTCAACAACATGTACTCTGTAAATAAAGAAGATATGCTGGCCGCCTTTACTGATGGAATATGTGTGGGAGTAGCCAACAATACCTACAATCCTTCCAACGACCTTTGGTATACTTTTCTAACCATCTACAGTAATGACGTTAGCAGCACAAACGTAGAGTTTAGGATATGGCAGGCAAGCACCGGAAAAACAATCAAGGCCACTCCGTCGCGGATTATTAATTTTTGGAACAACGGCATAGTTGGTACGCCGACCATCCCTGTTGTATTCGACGGCAGCGCATCGTTGTACCAGGATATGGTTGTGAATGAAAACTGGAATTGGATATCGTTTAACCTGCTGATCCCTGCTAATACATCGGTAACTACAACGCTGCAAAACGGCAGGTTCACCAATGACGATTTAATTAAGCATGACCTGATGGGCTTTAGCATCTATAATAACGATAAATGGGTAGGAAGTCTAAAGAGCCTGGACAACCTTTCGCTTTTTAAATTGAAAGCTACTTATGCGCAATCTTTAACCTTGAATGGCACTCCGGTAAATGTTGCCACCACGCCCATCCCGCTTAAAGGTGCACGCTGGAACTACATCAGCTACCTGCCGCAGGTAAACGCAACTTTGAAAGAAGCGTTGGCCGGGTATGTGCCTATGGATCAAGACGTAATTAAATCGCAAACAGGCTTTGCTATGTATGGTAAACAAAGTGGCTGGGTAGGAAGCCTGAGTATTCTTGAGCCGGGCAAAGGTTATATGCTGTACAGAAAAAGAGCGACTGATACCGCTTTTTACTATCCTGCTATCAACGGAAGCCTTTCAGGCGGAAGAATTATACCAGGAGCCATTATTCTAAATCATGAGCAGCGGCCAGTAGCCGGAAACTACAGTAGTTCCGACAACATGACCATTGCAGCAGTAGTGTCCCCTGACTTTGACTTTAAAAATGGGGACAGTATAATAGCTTATGTAAACGGAGAAGTGCGTGGAAAAGCGAAGCCTATTCTTAATCCCGCAATAAACAGGTACACCTATTTCTTTAACATAGGTGGAGAATCAAAACAATCAATTGTGTTTATGATAGATAGAGGCGGAAGCATTATAGCACAGTCCAGTAACATTGTTAGTTACAGCACTAACACCATTATTGGCACGTTGGCTAACCCTTTGGAATTAAATTTTGTAAAAGGGGCTGGCGCAATAACGGTATATCCAAATCCTTTTAATAGCACTACAAACATTAGTATCGATTTACGGAATTTAACAGTAACAGGTAACCACGAAATAGAATGGTCTGTAGTTGATGTAGCTGGGCGAATTATATTAGTCAGTCCTAGCCAGAAAGTTTTTGGAACGAGTTACAAAACTACCTGGAACGGCAGAAACGCTGATGGTACTCTTTCCAACAAAGGATTGTACTTTATCCATATATCAGTTGATGGCATTAAACATGTTTATAAAGTAATAAAACAATAGTTGGAATGTAAAATTTGGTTTACAGCAACAAGGTTTTACAATCTTTTGCTGTAAACCATTCTTAAAGTAGCTTTAATATGAAAAAGATTAAGTGGGCGCTTTGTATCTTCCTGGTGTTGTTAACGTTGGGTTGCGTAAAAAAGTCGGTGGATATTCCGGAAGAAGTAGCAACTAAATTTGCCGCACCAAAATGGAAAGCAGATGATTCTGGTAAATACCCTGCTACAATGACAGCAGTCGTTACATTACCTGTAGGGTTAACTGGCGCTGCAATGGAAAATGATGAACTCGCAGCCTTTGTAAAAGGTGAATGTCGTGGGCTGGGGGTAATAGTAAAGGTTAATAACCAACACCTTTACTTTGTTTTAATACAAGGCTTATCTGAAGAGGCAAACAAGATAACGTTCAAGTATTACAGCAATAAGACATCCTACATGCACGAATCTCAGCCTACATTAACTTTTTTGGTAGATGCCACTTATGGCTCTGCGGAAAATCCGAAAATATTAGAACTTACTCAATTAAAGTAAAAACAGGGGCTATATTTTATTCGCTTAAATTAGTTATGATAAAATCTTCACCTGCTTACATAGCTATTTTATTTAATCTCTTTCCATATTTGCCACGCCTCAATAAGATTAAAAAATGCTCCTGCTTAGTCTCAAAATAACAATGGTCTTTCTGCTTTCCAAATTTTTATAGAAGTTGTTGTTGAAAGCCCCATACTCCTTTGCATCTTCTGCTGTGTGAGCCGAATGAGGGTCTGCTGCAATTTGAAAGCAATTAAAATAATTCCCGCCATCTTATATTGTCTTCGTGGCAAATGGAAGTTAGTGGAACATTGGGAGGATGGTGAGCAAAGCAGTGCGAGGTTTTGTGTGAAGAAGAAATTAGACGATTTCTTGCCTGTGCATTATGAAGAGTCAGGTCAGGAATATTAGCATGGGCTGCACTCAAAGAATACCGGGGTCGGTGAGCCAGACACAGAGTATAAAGGAGACACCAGTAGGACGACCTAAGGGCACCGTACACCCATCAACTACATCTGCAGAATAGGCAATAGCTTATTCTACTACGGGGAGGAGAATTTTAAAGACAGTTCCTTCTCCAGGTTTACTTTCCGCCCAAACAAAGCCATGATGATTTTCGGCAACTTTTCGAACAATACTAAGACCTATGCCGGTACCTGAATAATTAGCGCCTTGTAACCTGGTAAATACCTTAAAGATGTCTTCTGCATATTCCTGGTTAAACCCGATGCCGTTATCTTTTAGCTGAATAAGATGATAGTGCCTGTCAGCCACTTCAATCGGCAGACTTTCCTTTGCTTCATAACCGGTTACCGCGGATGATGAAATTTCTATCATGGGAGCTACATCGGGCTTTGTATACTTTATTGAATTACTAATTAAGTTCTGAAATAACTGCTGAAACTGCCGCTTATCTCCAATAACTTTTGGCAGACTTTCAACGCTAAACTTTGCTCCTTTTTCTAATATGTCAAGCTCAAGATCTTCTAATACATCTTTTATTTCCAGGTTTAAATCAATTTCAAATGTTGCTCCTGCACCCTTACTAACATATGAATAGATGAGCAGGTCGTTCATTAGTGCTGACATGCGATCTGATGATCTTGTTATGCGATTAAATAGTTCCCGCTGCTGCTCATTTAGCTGTTGCCATAGCTCGCCCTTTAATCGACTTACAAAAATACTTATCTTTCTTAGTGGGGCTTGTAAGTCGTGAGATGAAGCATATGCAAACTCTTCAAGACTCGAATTTGCTCTAAGTAATTCACTATTGATGCTATCGAGTTTTATATTAATATCCCTGGTCTCTTCAACATTAATATTTAACTGTTCAAGATATTTTTTCCTGTCAGTTTGGTCCTGCGTAATTTTTATAAATCCTATATGATTTCCCGCTTCATCAAGAACCCGGGTTAAGGCTACAGATGCCCAGAATAATTCTCCGTTCTTTTTTCTCCGCCAGTTTTCAATTTCATATCTGCCTTTTTCTTTTGCCAGTTGTCTTTCATACACGTGCAAATTCTGTTCTTTCAAAAACTCAGGAAAAAGAATATCAAAGCTTTGCCCTACAGCTTCTTCAGCTGTATAACCTTTCATTAATTCACATCCATTATTCCAGGTTTGGATTATACCATTAGTATCCAACATAAAAATTGCAAATCCTTTAACCTCTGCTACTGCGTCAGGAAAATAGCAATCATAGGGCTTAAAACTCATTTCATAACCGTTTATATTATAGTAGTTTCATCAAATGTATAAGCAATATTTCGAAAACAGGTAATTGATGTAAACGTGCATAAGCGTATACGAGGACAGCTGTAAGAAAGATTTCGCGTGCAGTGTATCACTGCTTCTACAAAGCTGCTGGTGAACTTAGGCTCATTGGTTTAGCCCCCGTTACCTGGGAGAAAGGCAATTGTTTGTGCCTCCTGTAGTGTTCCTTGCAGCTACACGGTTGCACGATGTTAACGCCCATTTTAAAAGCAGGCTGTGGGTTACGTACAACCTTAGTTGTTACAGTACGTTCATATAAAATCTTTGATTATGCCTTACCCGAACAATGTTGACTCTTGTTCTGTTCTTAACCAGTGCCCAAAAGGTAGCTTTACATGCGGGCTTGTATAGGCTTCTACATTTACCCAACTCGTCGAATACAAACTATATTATAAATATTCAATGCAAACAAAGCCCCTATTTTTATTCGCAGACAGTCAGCTCCTTTTCATTAAAAATGACAGGCAGGAGTATTACCTGCAATCAGCGGTTAATAATATAACAAATCCCGATCCTTCATGTGCTTATATCGGCGCTTCAAATAATGATGAACCCGTATTTTACGAACTTTTCGCTGCAGCCATGCAAAACCTCGGACTTAGAAATTGCAAAAAGATCAGTTCGTCTTTTGATAAAGATGACCGTGAATTTTTAGACAAGGCCGATCTTATTCTCCTGGCTGGAGGAGATACTGAACTTGGGTTGAACATCATGAAGGAAAATGGGATAGATGGAATTTTACAAAGAAAATACGCTGAAGGTTGTATTTTAATTGGCGTTTCTGCAGGGGCTATTCAATTAGGATGGCAGTCGTTTAAAGCTACCGATGAAAGAATGAAAGCAACAGAGGCATTTAAATTTTTACCCTTTATTGTACTGGTGCATCAGGATAAAGATGAAGTTGTAAAAGTAGAATCACTCTTAAAAATTTCAGATACGATAAAAAGAGCTTACGAAATTCCTTGGGGTGCAGGATTAATTTTTCATCCCGACAACACTGTTGAAGCTATCAGAAAACCCATCAATGAATTTATTTTAAAAGAAGATACATTGGCGCATACTTTAATATTTCCCGGAAATTTCTGTGCCGCTGGCGACTCCTTCAACGCCTGTTTGTAGACCAAAACACGACGGCATAGCTGCTGAAGCAAGCAACAAGAGTAAAAGTGTGCGACGCAACGAAGTATAGCAGAAGTTCCGAAGCCCGGTACAAAAAGGGTAGTCATTAAACCAAGTTGTACACTTTACCCCACCCCAACCTTTGGTAAACGACACAAAGCGAATAAGGGTTTGTTTGACTTACATGATAAGTATAGGAGTGGGATTTTAAGGACTATAGCCAAAAGCAAGACAAATGTTTAATGTAGCAACACAATTATTTTACATTTAGGTGCCTGTATCCGTAATAATACAGGAGTGCGAACAATACAATTTACCTTTACACTACGAATGAACAACGCCCACAATCTTATTTCAATTACTAAACGCAACCCCTTCGAACTTTTTTTTGAACTATCGGCCGACTTGTTATGCATTGCAGGATTTGATGGATATTTTAAACAAATAAATCCTGCTGTTTCGAAACTATTGGGTTATACAAATGAAGAACTAATGTCGAGACCCATTAACGATTTTGTTCATAACGATGATAAAGGAATAACGGGTAAAGTTCGTTCTGAGCTTATTAAGGGCAATGCACTTTTCCATTTTGAAAATCGCTACGTAACAAAGTCGGGTGAAACGGTGTGGCTTGCGTGGACCTCGATGAATATAGACAGCGACAAAATGGTTTTTGCAATCGCTAAAAATATAACGCATAAAAAAAAACTTGAAGAAGATCGTAATATGCTTCTGGCAAATATGACCAGGGTTAATAAAGAGCTTAAGAAATTAACGTACACTACCTCACATGATCTTAGAGCGCCTGTAAACAATCTACTTTCCATTTTCGACCTATTAGATATTTCGAAAATTACAGACGAAGAATCGCTTGAATTAATACATATTCTAAAGGCTGCAAGTGAAAGTTTAAAGCATACCCTAAATGGTTATGTAGATATTTTAAGTGAAAAAGAAAGCATAAATGTACCCGTTGAGGAACTTGATTTAAAAGATGTGCTGGATATAGTGCTTGAATCCATCAGTTCCTTAATTAAAACTTCGAAAACTATAGTTAAAGTAAACTTTTCAGAACTGGCTAAAGTAAAGTTTAATAAAGCTTACCTGCATAGCATCTTCCTTAATTTACTTACTAATGCTATTAAATATGCCAAAACAGATTGTTCACCTGTTATTACCATTGTTTCAAAAAAAGTAAATGGGATCAGTCAGTTGACTATAGAGGATAATTGTGTAGGTTTTGATATGGAAAACGTAAAAGAGAAGGTTTTTGGATTGCATCAAAAGTTTCATGAACATTCTGATAGCAAGGGGATAGGACTTTATTTAGTATATAATCACATTACCAGTTTAGGCGGAACGATAGCTTTAGAAAGTAAAGTAAATGCCGGATCGAAATTTATAATCTCTTTCAAGGATTGTTGAAAAATATTTATTCATTAAAATAACATTGGTCCATTTTACTCAAGGGCTCCCTCATCGTCGTTATGTGGTTCAAATACCGGCTGCCTTCTTTCCCCGATCTGTTGACGCCACAAAGCGTAGTATAAACCTTTATTTTGCAACAATTCTTCGTGGCTGCCAATCTCTGAAACTTTGCCTTTCTCCAACACATAAATAACATCAGCATGCATAATGGTAGAAAGCCGGTGGGCAATTAAAATAGTTATTTGCCGGCGCGAGGCAGAAATACTGCGAATGGTATTGGTGATATCTTCTTCGGTAAGAGAGTCAAGAGCAGAAGTTGCCTCGTCAAAAATCAATAACCTTGGATTGCGTAATAGTGCCCTTGCAATAGAAAGGCGTTGCTTTTCTCCGCCGGACAATTTCATTCCACTTTCACCCAGCAAAGTGTTTATACCCCCCGATGAACGACTAAGCATTTGAGTGGCTGAAGCTTTCTCCAATGCGTTCACAATTTCCTCATCTGTTGCGTCTGGTTTCACAAAAAGCAGGTTGTCTTTTATAGTTCCTGCAAATAATTGCGTGTCTTGCGTTACAAAGCCAATTTGTCTGCGCAGTTGATTATACCGGATGTCTGTAGATAACTGGTTATTGAAATATATTGCCCCGCTTACAGGTCTGTATAACCCTACCAGGAGTTTTACCAGTGTCGATTTTCCTGAACCGGAAGGACCGACAAAGGCAATGGTCTCACCGGTTTTTACACCAAATGAAATATCATCAATAGCGTTATAGCCGGCTGTTTTGTGACGAAAAACAACATTTTTAAAATGGAGGTTATCGAGATCCCCTATTTCAACCGGTTTCTCGGGTCGTTGCTCAATTGGCTTTTTCATCAGCAAATCAAAGCTATTGATAGAAGCTTCCACTTCGCGGTACTGCAAGATGATATTACCAAGATCTTGTAACGGAACAAAAATGGTGGTAGAAATGAATTGCATACTGATGAGTTCGCCGGTAGTAAGTACGTCGCGAAAGATGAGCCAGAGCAAAATAAACAGTATGGATTGACGCAGCAGGTTTAAGACTGTTCCCTGCAGAAAGGACAGTGTTCTTACTTTTTTCACCTTCACCATTTCAAGATCGAAGATTTTTTGGGTTTGCAGTCGAAGCCGTCGTATTTCAGGAAAGGTAAGTCCAAGACTTTTTACAAGTTCGATATTCCTTAGGCTTTCTGTAATAACGCCCGACATTTTATTAGTCTCTCTGTTTATGGACCTTTGAACAGTTTTAATCTTTTTAGATAGCAACCCTGTAAGCGAACCAAGCACAAGAATGCCAATAACAAATACGGGAATTAAGAGCCAGTTTTTAGTAATGCTGTACCAGACTAAAAAGCCGATGCCCACTACAGAAGAAAATACAATGGTGATAAAAGAATTTACAAATTTCTCAGTATCAGTCTTCACTTTTTGTAAAATGGAAAGTGTTTCCCCACTTCTGTTTTCCTCAAATTCCTGGAACGATAAACGTAGTGTTTGACGAAGACCATCATTAAAAATTTGCATTCCGAATTTTGCAACAGCAAGGCGTGTTGTATACTCCTGGAACGCTTTCGCAATCCTGGCAACTGTTGCTACAGCTACAGCGATTCCTAACCATAATAACACACCCCTTACAAGTTCATTTTGTGGAAGGTGTTGGGGATTACTTGCATAATTATCGATAATTCTTCCGAAGATAATAGGGTCAATAAGACTGAGCAACTGAGCGACGCCGGCAAGTAGTAGCGAAAAGAAAACAAGTGTTCGGTGCGGTTGTAGGTATAGCCATAAAATTCGCATAATTAAAGGTAAGAACTACGAAGAGAGTTTTGGAACAGCCCTATTTCTATCTTTTTTAACTGAAATGAAAGTCTTAACGCCGGCACCCCTTCTATAAAGAATGAAGCGCAAAATGGCAGGTATCGAACGTTTATTAAGACGGCAAATACACTTTAAATTTGTGTTTTATGATAGGAGCACTCCAGGCCGGCTGTAGTCTCAAAAAGTGACTTAAATCTTAAATGATAGCGATACTGCGTACTGCGCAGTTGCATTACAACAGTACAAATGTGCGACGCAACAATAGTCTTATAGTAGCACTTCTGCTAAGTACATAAGAACCTCGTAAAACCGCAACAGCAACAAAAGTTAAAAAGCACCTTTAAC
The DNA here is from genome assembly GCF_025963695.1 of Segetibacter sp. Lineage (GTDB taxonomy): Bacteria > Bacteroidota > Bacteroidia > Chitinophagales > Chitinophagaceae > Segetibacter. Next base: position 14,421 of record NZ_JAOQAH010000078.1, read on the forward strand.
CCCGAAAGCTTTCGGCGACGTTGCAAATGTACCTCACCTTAAAATACATACACGCGGAGCCCCGGCTCTCCACAGTGTTTGCATAAAGACTCGCAATGTCAGAGGGCCGGGGTCTGAACGTGGCCATTGTTTTGAATACAAAAACAATAGCAACAGGTAATCTAACAGAATTACCTGCTGGCTTAATCTGATAACACATTAGTGCAGCCGGCGGCAATTTCTAAAAAGACTTTCACTATATGAAAAAGCTATTCAAAGCGCCTTTATACGTTCTCTCCTTCTTAATTGTTACTATAGGCACAGTAAGTGTAGAGGCACAGGAGTTCAGGGGATTTTACGGCAGTAACCGTACGGCGAATTATTCGGGCAATGCTTCCCGGTACTATAAGCCCAACTATTCCAAACATTACCGAAATCGCGTTGCAAACAGTCCGTCTGTTTATTATGGAGGTAACCCGGCTATTAATGCTGCTGGCTTTTTCATTCAACCTTTTCAAGGTTTCTATCCTTCTACCTACCCACCTGCCAGTATCATTATAAATATTTTACCTGCAGGCACCACGCCTGGCCACGGCATGTACAACTACTATAATGGCTCAAACCGTTACGGGAACAATTGGCGCGACCAGCAGCTAAACGAAGGTCAGGGATATAATAACTATAACCCGCTACCATACGGCAGCCGCACTGTAAAAATAAATGGCGACTGGTTTTACGAAATTGATGGAAACTATTACAGGGCCGATAATACCCGCAACCGGAGCAATAGAAACACTGGTTCGGGCCGGTACGAGGTGAACCGTTACAATACCAGAGGCAGCTATGACAACGATGACAGGGTCGTTTATGTTACTGACCGCAACAGCAGGGGTAACGCAACGTATAGGTCAGATAAGAAACAAGCTGCCAAAGGGGTATATGTAGATAATAGTTACGAAGGCGAGAGTCCTGAGTATTCCGATACAAGACAAGTGGACAAAGCACTACTCCTATCGGCGAAGGAGCAGCAGGCCCTTAAGGCGGAAAACGAGCACCTGAGGGAAGCGGCACAGCAGAGACTGGCAAATGAAAAGAAAGTGATGGACGCGGAAAGGAAAAGACAAATGCAGCAAAGCGAGCGGGCAAAAGAGGAACTGAAGGATACGAGAAAACGTAGTCTAAAAGAGATAGAATCGCGAAGGGAAAGACAGAACCGCCAAACCACACTGGCACAAGAGGAACTAAATGATGTTAAAAAACGGAGCGTAAGAGAGATAGAGGCTGAGAGGAAAAGACAGATCAAAGAAAACAGGCAGGCAGCACAGGAACTGAATAATATCCGCAAACAGAATGCGCAGCAGATAGAACAGGCGAGGCGTGATAAAAAAGCCCTGGAAGACAAAAGGGCAAGAGCGCAACAGGAAGCAGATAGAGAATACGAAAAGCAACAGGTGGAAGCAGCGAGAAACAATGCAACTACCAATGAATTATACAGTAATTTAAAGATCGGCGACCGGGTAAATTAGATCCCGGAAAACTCAAGAGAAATTAAAATAGATGGAAAGAAAACATATGTATCGCCCCAAAACGTTTATTACAGAAAACAACAGGGAAAGTACAGAGTTGTGGGAATGCGCTAAGAGAAAACGTAGCAGAGTAATAGCAAGATAACCTCAACTATAAAGGGCTCTGCCTGTTTCAGCCATTAATTCAATGCAAAATCACAGTTATTGCTTATTCATCTTTTGCAGATCTACCACAGGGCGCGGTACCCCTTAGCATCTTAATAGCTTGATCATTTAGCAGGCAAAAAACAAGAGTGCCCTTTTTTAGATAGCCTCTTTGTATAGACAATTGACCTTTAATACACATAACGCAATTCTCTCTCCTTATGAGGTTTCACCCCCTCGTTTCAAGTCCTTTTAAAAGAGAGCCTGTAGGGTTACCGACATCAGAGCTTCAGGCAGCATCGTTGCGTCGCACTCTTGTACAACAATGTTCGCTGCAGCTTCAGTTCAGCTATCCAAAACAGATCTTAACGCTTTTCGGTTAAAAAGGCTTACAGGTGCAGCATAAGACCAGCATAAGGATTTAGCACTGTTCTATTAAAATCCTTGCCGTAGAGGAAGTTGCAGTTAACCGATATGGAAATGAGGCTGAGCTTAAAGTTTAAACCTACTGTTGAGGAATTGTATTTAAGAGACCTTTCATTTAGTTTAATATTGGTTCCGGATAGTAAGTTTTGGCTGGTAAAGTTTTGCTGACCAATACCTGTACTAACCCTTAATACATCTAAAATCAACAATCCGCCCTCAATTTGAAAAGCATTATTGGTATTGTCCTGGCTTGTAGCGGTGGTTATGTATCCCTGATCTCTTAACATCTGGCTTACTGTACCTGCTTTGTTGAAACCGAGGTTACCAAAACCGCCAAGAATAGAACGACGCCCCGCATTATCGTGGCCTATAACAAATCCTAACATTCCATTGGCCGACCAGTTTAAACGATCGTTTGTAAAACTGCCAATATTCTGGTCACCGGGCCCATAGTAATAATTAGCTGAAGCACCGAGCCCAACTGCCAAAACACTACCATCATAATCCTGTGCTTTTACTGATACCACACCAGCGCACATTACCACAACTAGTACCATGTACTTTTTCATATTTTTCGCTTTTTTTATTATCAATTAACTTTAAACGATACACCGACATTCAAAACAGAGGCACCAAAGCCTGCATCTGCGAATACACTTACCTGGTTATTGAAGTAGTAGTCTGCTCCCGCCCTTCCCATAAAACCAATGCCTGCCGCCCTGGTTCCGGACTTAATAAGTAACAGCTGATCGGAATTGTTAAGAAAGCTAACGGTTGACTCGGACGTAATGTGTGCAGAGTTTAAACCGATGCCAAATGTAATATAGGGCCGGAGTGCACTACGCGAACCAGCGACCACCTCGTACCTGCCATAGAGGTAAATATTAAAGATGTTTTCCTTTATTTTTATGCTGCTTTGAGTACTGTCGTACAAACTGAGCCTATCAGTATTGAACTTGTGCGATCCTATAGCTGCCAGAATACCTACTCTTAAAGTGCTGTTGTACCGGGCGTCATAAGCTATGCTAACCGTTGGGAAAGACCCGGAAGTAGCATATTGACTTGCATCTTTTACCTTGGAATAACTTCTTAAAAATCCGAGACCTACGCGCATTACTCCATTTCTAAACAGCCGGTCGCGTGTTAGTTTATAGTCGTAGTCGTTGTAGTCAGGCACCAGTCGGGGGTCAACTATTGGAGTACCTGGCGGGATGTTGATAGGAGCTAATATATCCTTTACCTGGTTACGATAGCTGATAGCATAAACCTCACCGCGACGTATGGTATAGAAAGGTCCATCTGGTATATCAGTACGCTGATAAATTATAAACTCGAGGTTTACTTCTTTAACTAAACCGTATACTATATCACCGTTCTTTTTAATGATTACATCGAATGCAGCATTCGCAGGTGGCGAGGGAACTGTGGGGCGGCTGGTGTCAGGAGTTTGTGCATAGGTACGTGCTGCAAAACTTAGCAGGAAAACAATAAAAATGAGAACCAGGGTAAAAATTCTTTTCATTATAAGTTGTTGTGACTGGGTAAATAGGTTAATATCTGATATCAGTAATCATTCCATTAGCGAGAATTATCTTTTGAGTGGTATCTCTTACATTGCATAATGTAAACCGGAAGCTACCGGACACCAGTCGCTCTGCCTGGCTTTGCCGTTTGATAGTTAAGACAGATAATCCAGGATCGGCACATAACTGGTAAGCCATTAAATTGTTGCTATTGCTTAAATTGTATAGCTGCACATTTGCAAGTCCTCGTTGGGTATTGTGATCAGGTGTGTAAGCGCCAACAAGCACGTTTGCGTCAACAGCATCGAATGAAACAATGAGTTGCAGATCGTTGTTGGCAGCATCTTTTCCAAATGCCTGCATAGTAAGTCTGTTATAAAACTTACCGGGCTGGGTAGTATCTCCGGGGTACACTACCACTCTTGCCGGGGCGGTAAACGAGTAAGAACTGCTTTTCCACGGTGAAGTGTTGTAATCAAAACTAACTGAAGGATTTCTAATTACCTCTACAGTAACAACATCAGGAGAACACGATGCAATCAAAATTATAAAGCTAAATAGCAGAAAGGGGTACTTGTTTTTCATAAAAAAATATTGCATTACCATTCATCCAATTAGTGAAGGCTTTAATTCAGAATTTTAACAGGGGTAAGTTGAACGAATAAGATTGGTGAAAGCGCTACCGGTAAAAAAAGTATGCCATGTTACCTCGCCAGGAATTGCAGCCATCTTCAGGTATGAACCCTGGTACGCTTCGCAGGCTAAATAAAAGCTGGGCCAAGCACATAAGCATGCGGCTCAACTGATGTTTAATGGAGATCAAATGGCCGGGTACAAAAAGAAATTCTTCTTTCTAACAATATTACTACCGGTAGTCGCAGCTCCAGAACCATTAACGCAAGTACGTCGCCAACAAAATATCGTTACACTTGATCATGTTTTTGATATGGTAAGAAAGTACCAATCTTGCAGCGCGAAGTGCGGTTGACCCCTCGTATAAATGAGGCTAAGTACTACGAGGGAGCAATCATCATATACAAAAATCTAAGGAGTATAAATTCACCAGGACGGAGAGCCGCTAATCCTATTTCAACTATCATTCGGCCTTCAAGTAAATCGCTTGCTGTCATCGTTTGATTCAGTCCCACTTTAAGATAAAAAGCTTCCTGCGTTTTAACGCCCGTTAAAGCGCCAGCCTTCCAAAGTTGTGTAAGATAATCTTCTATCATTGATCTAATTCTCTGCCATGTATTGGCGTCATTCGGCAGAAAAACAACCTGAGCCGTTGCACTTTCAAGTGATTTTTCGACCATGCTAAAAAATCTTTGAACAGAAATATATCGCCATTCTGTATCGTTACCCGCCATGGTTCGCGCACCCCAAATAATAGCATTACCACGGCCAGGAAGACTACGAATAACATTTACCGACTTCCCTCCAATTGGGTCCACGTTAAGGTCCTCCTGTTCCCGAATGCTTAGATTGATTTCAGGATTAACAGCCAAAGATATCCCAACGTTAGCAGGAGGGCTCCATACACCTCTCGAATGATCGATTTCTGCATACTTTCCAACAATGGCACACGACGCAGGTAGCGGCATATGTATGCCGCTTATTGCATTTGTTGCAACTACGAAATGGGATGGGCTTTTGCTTTTTAATTGAAGCAAACTGCCGTTAAGAGTACGATCACCTTTACCAATTATTTTTACGCTGCTTCCTTCGGGGTCATAATGATATTGAATAGTAGTAAATATTCCGGGGTAGTAAATGGCAGCGTATTTTCTTATGTTACTTTCGCCGAAATCGAAGTCGCGAAATGTTTTAATGGGATCAAAAGTAACATCGTCTGGTTTCACCCATACGTCCATCACTACAAATCTATCCTTTGATTCAGCAGCCTGCTCCATCGCTTTTTTATGTAACATGTAGTAGTCTCCGGCCGAAGCAATGTTTAAGGAATCCGGAAAAACTACAAGTGTTACCCCAGTTACTTTGGCTATTTTGTTCAAACCCTTTGTCAAACTCACCAGTGATATTCCACCTCTCGTTTTAACACTTCCAACCGATATTATGTAGCAAGCTCCACCCCCATTCGCGAAGAACATTTGAAGGGAATAATACATCAAAAATTTGGACGGCTTAACCACTTTACCTTTTGCGTCTACCTGGCCTGGCCGGGTTGCATCTATAATTACCTGGATAGTTGTTTCAGGTATAGTAAGGCCGAAGTACTGCTGATATTCTGGCAGTGATTTTATAAGAAGGGGTTTAAACAATAAATCGCCGGGCTTTCTATTTTCAGCCTTCTGCGTGTAGCCAACGAAGGCGGGAATGGCAGTTTCAACCGAGGTAATAAAAGGTGGAAGCGCTGCCATTTCATTGATAAGTACTCCGGGGATTGTAGCTTCTGCCATAAATATAATTTCTGGTTTATAACTGGTCCTTCTTCTGCCTTAGCACTTTCTTGTGGATTTGGAAAGAACTGTTCAAAAAAGCAAGTTCTTTAAAGCCAGTTTCGTGTTGCCAGTCTCTAAAAACATTTTCCTATCGGTAATTGCAGATCGGTAGTAAGGATAAACAAAATAGGTGGGCTTTTCTCATATTGGGCAAAAGATGAATAATTCTTGCCCTTCGTTCATACCAAAGCAACAGGAAGTCGGGGGTATTAAGTTTGAAATTTCTACCAGCTCACAACCATCTCTGAAATGGTTGCCTTTGTAAAGCGCTGGTTCTTCAACTACAGTTCAGTAATAACTGCTTGCATCAAAATATTTGGACTGTCAACTTTTGATCAGTAGAATTTCTTTATCCGAACCAATGCAATGAATGTCTGGAAAAAACAATAATTAGAATAATGGACGAATGGTGAAAAGGCGAATAAAAATATGCAAGTACAGGGAGTGACACAACCGGAGACAGCTTGAAAAACAACTGCTGGTAAACTAAAAAAAATCAGAAATACTATTGTTTGTTTTGCATTTTACGTTGCTTTTTTTCTTCCTTCATTCTTGCGCGTACGCCATCATCAACACCCCTGCCGCTTTCCATTGGTGTAAATACTGCACCTGAAGTTGATTGCATTGGTGGTGCCGTTTTTATTTGATACCTATGAACAATGTTGGCCGACATTCTTTCTGTTGTATGTGGGAACAAGTGATGGAAGAACCTTGTAAGCTTCGCCTTTGTGGCAACGGCTAGTTCCTTTCGTGGATGCAGTGATGACCAGATAACTGCATTCACTACTTTATCAGGATTGTCCATTGCGGCCATGCGTGGAGTGCCGCCACTATAATTTGCAGCATGGCGCCAGAAGGGGGTATCGAAAGCCCACGGTTCAACAGTTACCACCTTTATGCTTTTGTATCCGTTCAATCTTAGTTCCTGGTTAATGGCTTCGCCTAAATTTAACACGCCACCTTTGGTAGCAGCATACGATGCATGGTAAGCCAATGGATTTTCACTTTCAATAGAACCCATATTTATAAGTACGCCATAACCCTGTTTCCTAAACTGGTTTATGGCGGCGTGACTGCCATAAATAAAACCTTTCAGGTTGACATCGACCATTCGTGCCTGTTCTTCGATTGGGATTTCCCAAAAACGCCCAATTGCTCCAACACCTGCCATGTTTATCCATACATCAATATCTGCAAACTGCTTAAGCGCAGAATCTCTTAATCGTTGAACGTCTTCAGGCTTACTTATATCCATAGTAACCACCAGCGCTGTTCCTCCATTAGCCCTAACCTTAGCAGCTACTTCTTCCAGTAAGTCTGTTCGTCGCGCAGCTAACACTACGTTGGCTTTATATTCTCCCAGCTTTTCTGCCACACCGCGACCAAAGCCACTTGAAGCACCAACTATCACAAATGTTTTACCTGCAGTTTTTCGTTGTGCGCCTGAACTAAGTCTTGAGGTTGAACAACCAGTCATTAGAAACCCCAATAGTAATAGTAAGTAGAATTGATTGTTCTGAAGCAGAAGTACTAATTGGTTGATAAATGTTGTTCTATCAGGAGAGACACAGTCGTTATTGCTGTTTAGTAATGTAACCCTTCTCATAAGTCTTTTTAGATTATTGGATGAACTAAAAATTATAAAAAGAATATATATAAAAAGAATGCCATTACAGTTTTTGCCATATGGTCAAAACATTACAAAAAATGGATAGCAACCGATGAGCACCGCCTATCTATTCTTTTCGTTGTCTTTCCCCTTCTTACCGAAACGGTCGCAGTTGTTCTCTCACCGCTTTTACAAATTTCGCTGATCCTTAAACTGATTCAGTAATTAAACCCGGCGTTTCTGGTATTCGCATTTTAAAAACTCATACTAACATTGCACTTACTTATTCCATTTTCTACCGATCTGTGATAAAGAACACAAAGTTTTAGAAGATGCAACTTAATGGTCCTTCTATCCTTCACACAATTATAACTAATCTCAGTCGTTTAAGGCTATGGGTTATTTTAAATGTTTTTCCTTATTAAAGCAATGATAATTACCATGGGATTTCTGCATATAAGAATAATAAGTGTACTTCTTCCTGTTGCTATTGCAAGTTCTTTTTCAACTTTGGCACAAACCCGCACCGAGTTGAAGGAGGCAAACAAACATATTGGGGAGATAGTGTCGGTATGTGGTACAATTATAAGTGTCAAGCACCTGTATAATGTAAAGGATAAGCCTATTTTAGTGAACCTGGGAAACGTAACACAACACCTGGATGTAGTGATAGCTACAGAAGACGGAACTCTGCCCTACCTATCGGTCGACAGCTTACAATACAAAGATGCTTGCGTAACTGGCAAAATTTACTACTTTAAAGGAACAGAGCATATTTATCTAAAGGCAGAAAATATAAAACTGAAACAATCTGAAATCATTGCTTCGGTAGCTTTTAAAGAAAAAGAAGCCGAACTAATCAGCACGCCTGCTTTATTATCTGCGACTGAAAAAAGCAATGTCAAAAAGACTATAACCCTTGATAGTAAAAAGCCCAGTGCCGCCTCTAGTGCACTACTAATAAGATATATTAAACTGGGAAAGATCCTTTCTTACAAGGAAAAAAAAGGAAAGAAAACGTATGTTGTTCAGTTGAAAGAGTATAAGAAGAATTAGCCTGGTAACTTTTTAAAGTTTACATCATAATTATATTTTACCTGCCTATAAATATTTCTTATCAATATTATGATCGGGTTGCTACTTGTTCTCCACGGTTTCTCCTTCCAGGTGCTTGGTTCAGTTGACGAGTTTTGCTGGATAAACAAGCTTTTAAACTCATCAAAAAATAATCCTTTTCCTTTTTTTTGAATAAAGGAAACACACTTTGCATACTCTGTTTTCCTCGAATTTAAGGTCTCGGAATAACGCCCGAACTTCGCAAAAAAGTTGCTTTTTCTTAAATGAGGATGATCGCTATAATAGTGCAATTTCATTGTTTTTAATCCCCACCGGTTATATACCATTTCTGAAAATCCTCTGTTAAAAGGCTTTAAATACGGGTAAGGCAAATATGCATAAAACCTAATCATATCCCACCTGCTGTCCGTACTCATTATATTTATGGCGTCTTCAAAATGTGTGGCGAAGGCAGACGTAGGTACAAAGTCTTCTTGCACATAGAGGGTATAAAGTGTTTTAACCGCATCTTGCCCTTTATTAATATTATTTCCCAATCCCTTATTTTCCGGTGTGGTAATAAGCTGGAAAAGATATTGTTTTTCTAATTTCTTAACGGCATCCAGGTGTTCTGGCAAACTGCCGTCGTCCGACACTACAATATCTCCAAATTTGCACTGCTGTTCCTTAAAAGCAAATAATAAACGCTCTAAAGAACTACTCCTGTTATAATGAGTTATAAGTAATGTAACATCTGGAAAAGAGTAGTTTATAGTAGACATAGAGTGATATATTGCTGTCTGAATAACGATTAAAGAGTAAATGGCTTTAGAGGGATGGCACTACTCCATTCGTTTGTTTCAAAGTTGTGTTGTTTAATTACTTTAGCCGGATTTCCTGCTGCCACACAATAAGAAGGAATATTTTTGGTAACTACAGATCCTGCAGCGATCACTGAATGTTTGCCAATAATTACGCCTGCCGTTATAACGCTGTTTGCACCAATCCAGCAATCATCCTCTATAATTATTTTTCTTGTCGTTATGCCCTGGCACCGGATGGGCAAGACGACGTCCTGGTACTGATGATTCAATCCACTAATCACAACATTCTGAGCCAAAATAATATTGCTGCCTATTTGTACCGGCCCTATAATTACATTGCCTAATCCAATTAAAGTATTATCCCCTATTACCACATCGCCTACCCCATTATTAATTGTCGAAAAATCTTCAATTACAGAGGCTTTGCCAATTTCAAAATGATTAAAGGGCACTACATCCAACCTTACCCTTCTTCTTATTATAGCGCCTCTTTTATGTGTATGAAAAAAGGGGTTAACAAACCAGCTTACCCATAGCCTTGGCCTTGCTTCGTTTTTCGCTATTAAAAGCCGGTGAACAATCTTTTTAAGGCTCTTATTACTTTTTAAAAAATCAATATTCATTGTTCCGCTGTGTTATTAATGTACACGGTTTCGATACGAAATAAAAGAAGCTTAAAACCGTTATAGCAATCTATTGATTACAAGCAGGTACAAATAGTTGCAGTTTGCCCGGCAAAATCTTTTGAAAACGGCTGCATCATATTTCGCCTTATTGTCATCATACTAGCATTCAAATTTTAGAGAATTACTATTTATTGAAATCGAAGTATGTATCGTTTAATCTTAATCATTTTCATTCTATTCTTTTCCGTCTTTACAAAAGTTGAAGCACAGGAAACTATGTTAAAGGAAATCTCCTATCCCTACCTAGACACGCTGATTCGAATTTCAAAAGGATATTACGCCCGAATGAAGGTATTTGAAGCACAGATAAACATAGCTGAACTGAATGTAAAAAGATCAAAAGCTTCACTACTTGATGTTTTAAACCTGTCTTACTTATACAGCCCTAAGAATACTACTACTTTAATAAATCCCTCTTTACTTAATGGTTACCAGGTGGGCGTAGGTATTAACATTGGCAACTTGCTTCAAAAACCCTCGCAGGTTAGAATAGCAAAAAAAGAATTGGAGATTTCATGGCTGCAAAAAGATGAGTATACGTATTTACTTGAGGCGACAGTGAAAGAACGTTATTTCAGGTATATACAATCATTGTCTACGCTTAAGCTAGTGGCGCAGGCCGAGATTGATGTGCAAAGCATTTTAGTAGCAGTACGCAACAAGTTTCAAAAAGGTGAGGAAACCTTCGGCAATTATTCTGCCGCTTTAATCGCATTTACCAATCAGAATCAAGCCAAGGTAGCAGCCGAAGCAGAAGTATTTATCGCAAAGGCAAGGCTGGAGGAATTAATTGGAAACACGCTAGAATCGGTAAAACAATGGCAATAGAAAATTTTTTAAAAGTTCTTTTAAGGCATAAAATAGCACTTGTTGTTGTTCCAATAATCGCGGTTGTTATTACTCACTTTCTTGTCAGAAACTCGCCTGATGCTTACACCTCCCGGGCCCGTATTGCTACAGGCATTATCGACGGATCTACCGCCTTAATGAATGGAAAAAACGTTCCTGAAGTGCAGGTAAACCAGGAGTTTGGTAATATTATCCAGACAATGAGTTTGAAAAAGGTTTTAAACCAGGTCTCGTACAAACTGGCTTTACACGATCTTTCTACAGATATACCATTTCGAACTTTACGTGGCTTTTGGAGCGCCCTGAGCGTAAGGGAAAAAAAACTCGCTATTGAAATTCTCACTAAGAAATACAACAGTCGTGAAGGACTTTCTCTAGACAATCCGCAGGAATACAAACTATACCAGTTACTGTCGTCTGCCAGGTACGACAATGAGTCGTTGCTTGCAGACTTAACTATTTTAAGGGTTAACAACAGTGACTTTATTGATTTAAATTATGAAGCTGAAGAGCAGCGTCTTTCCGCTTTTGTTCTTAATACACTTTGCAAAGAAACAATTGCTTACTATACCGCAACCGTAAGTGATAACAACCGTAAATCTGTTGAGTTTTTAGACAGTCTTCTCCAACATAAGCAGGCCCTACTCCAGCAAAAAACGGCGTACCTACGGGACTATAAAGTAAGGAACGGCATTCTGGATGTAAATAACCAGGCAAGCACTTTAATTGCACAAATTGCCGACTTTGAAACAAAGAAGCAGGATGCAGAAAAAAACATAAGTTCTTATAGGGGTGCGTTGAAAAATATTGATAACAGGTTTAATCCCAACGACAGAAAGTTTTTCGAAAGTAGTGTAGCTAATTTAAACCAGGACATTCTCGTTACCAAGAGTCGTTTAACTACTGTTAATAACGAATTTATTAAAAGTGGTTTCGACTCTAAGTATAAAGCAAAGGTAGACTCATTGCAGTCCGTGCTTTCGTACCAAATTAATAAAGTAAATGACAATTATAGCTACAACCCTGCTTCATCGAAGCAAGACCTGGTATCTCAAAAGCTTAACCTCGAAGTTTCTCTTGAACTTGCAAAAAATAGTACGTCTTCACTTGGCAGCGAGTTGAAGAGGCTAAACAGCCGGCTGTACTCGCTTGTACCCTACCAGGCAACTATAAAACGCACGCAAGATGAGATAGACTTAGCTACAACAGAGTATACGGAGTTATCTAAAAAATATGAGCAGGCCCGTATGGATGCAAGTTTTACAGTAAGGCTAAAACAAGTTGAAGAAGCATTGCCTGGTACACCAAAGCCATCTAAAAAAATGTTGCTGGTCATTTTAGCGGGTATTATTAGCTTCATCTTTTGCCTCACCGTACTGTTCGTTCTATATTTTCTTGATAATTCTATAAACGACAGTTACGAGCTTGCGAATAGAACCAAGCAACCAGTCTTAGGATTTTTAAACCAACTTAAAAACAACAAGATTAATTTAAAAGATCTCTGGAAGAATGCGAACGAAACAAGCGATCTCCAATATTTTAAAAGCTTGCTTAGTAGTTTGAGGTTTGAGTTGGATAGTAATCTAGGCAACAAGAAAGTAATAGCTATTACAAGCCTGCAAGCAGATGAAGGCAAAACATTTTTTGCTTTAAATCTTGCGTATGCATATACTATAATAAATAAAAAAGTTTTGCTTATTGATGGCAATTTCGATCAACCTGAAATAACAGAAACTGTAAAACCAACATTTTATATTGAAGACTACTTACTTTCTGATGATGTTAGTACTTGTGTTTTTGATAGCGAAAATAATTTGACAATAATGGGAAATAAGGGTAGTGATCTTTCTTTGCTTGAGCTGACCAACCAGAAAACTGTAGCAGATAAAATAAATACACTTAACAGCTTATTTGATGTAATTCTCATTGAAACCCCTTCATTAAACAAACTAAATAAAGCCAAAGAATGGATCATGTTTGCTGACAAGGTGGTGCCTGTTTTTGAGGCAACAAGAACTATTAGCCATAGCAATAACGGGGAAATAGATTATTTAACCAGTTTAAATGGCAAGCTTACCGGATGGGTGCTTAATAAAGTTGTAAATAGTAAAAGTGGGACGGTAAAGCGTAAGAAAGTTAAAACAGCAATTGTGTGAGAGTGATCGAAGTGGTTTGGTTAATACTGCAAGTTGCAATAGGATATAACCTGGCAATACCCTTACTGCTTTACGTAATTTTCTTTTTCACAAAAAAAAAAGAAGCTTTACCAAAGCGCCCTCGTGAAGCAGATTATGCCATTATTGTAACTGCATATGAGCAGACACATTTGCTGCAACAGTCTGTTCATTCAATTTTAAATATCAATTATAGCAACTATTTAATTTACGTAGTGGCTGACAATTGCGATATTTCTGATTTGGTTTTCGATGATCCTAAAGTTGTTCTTTTATGCCCTGAAACTACTTTAGGAAGCAATACGAGATCTCATTTTTACGCAATACACAGATTTGTAAGAAAGCATGAAAGGCTCACGATAATAGACAGTGATAACCTGGTAGGCCCCGGGTATTTACAAGAGCTGAATAAGTTCTTCGAAAGGGGGTATCTGGCTGTGCAGGGGGTAAGGGAAGCCAAAAACTTAAACACAACTTACGCCTGCCTGGATGCAGCAAGAGATGTGTACTATCATTTTTATGACGGCAAATTGTTATTTGGAGTAGGCTCTTCAGCCACGCTTGCCGGCTCGGGCATGGCCTTTACAACCGAGCTTTACAAGCACTGTTTAGAACATTTAGATATAACAGGCGCAGGCTTTGATAAAGTGTTGCAATATGAAATTGTGAAACGCGGCGAACGAATAGCATTTGCAGAAAATGCACACGTGTACGACGAAAAAACCGCGCGGGCAGACCAACTGGTTAAGCAACGGGCACGATGGATTAATACCTGGTTTAAATACTTTTCTTATGGCTTCAGTTTGGTTGCAAAAGGAGTAAAAAGCCAGTCTGTAAATCAATTCTTATTCGGCTTAATTCTGCTGCGGCCACCTCTCTTTATTTTCCTTTTATTAGCACTCGTTTGTCTCGGTGTAAACATATTCATTTCCCCCTTAGCGGTAGTACTTTGGGTAGTCGCTATTTTATTGTTTGTAGCAGGATTTTTAATTGCCCTGGTAAAAACAAAAACTGATAAAAGAATTTATAGTGCACTCACAGGCATTCCAAAATTTATGTTTCTCCAGCTGCTGTCTTTATGTAAATCCTCGAAAGCGAATAAGATTTCTGTTGCAACGCGACACGATTACACGTAGACAAATCGAAGGGGAATTTCAACAAAAAATTAAATCATGATTTTACCGAATAATAAAAACAAAAAATCGCCTGAAGAACAAGATGTGTGGGTAGAAGGCCTCACAAGACCAGTGGCACTTTTGGTGGTGTTTATTAGTGTTTTTATTTTCTTCTTTAAGATACTTTTCTTTTAATGAAAGAAGTTGAAATTATATTAAATAACGGCCGAAACCAACCAGTTACTGCTAAGACTTTCCCGCGGGAAAGACGGTTTATAGCAGGTTTAAAAAACAATAAGGCAATCGCTTTTTTATTGTTTATCGCAGCTGCAGCCATTGCTTCTTCAGCGGTTGCCTATTTGGGCGTAATTGGCGGGGTATTATTTATAGCTGCAGTGATAGGTTTACCTTTTATATACGCAATTGTTACTTATCCAAGCTTCGGCATTATATTTTTGCTGGTGCTGGCGTACTTTCTCATGTTCATTTTAAAATATGTAAAAGACGTTCCGCTAGGCACTGCTGTTGATGGTTTAGAGGCTTTATTTATTCTTGGTTTTTTTATTCGGGTTAAAAGAGAGAAGAACTGGAAGATGGTTAAAGGGCCTACCTCCATTCTTATCCTTATATGGATTTGCTATAACTTTCTTCAAGTCTTAAATCCATCATCGGAATCAACTTTAGCATGGGTATACACGGTGCGTTCGGTTGGGCTGGTTATGTTTCTCTATTTTATTTTCCTCTATAATATTCGTACCGTTTCTTTTATAAAAGTTATTTTAAAACTCTGGATTGCACTATCTGTTATTGCTGCTTTATACGCGCTCAAACAAGAATTTATAGGATTTTCTGCTGTTGAAGAAGAGTACCTTTATTCAGACCCTCTTGTCGCCTCTTTATTGTTTATTGATGGTGTCTGGCGCAAGTTTTCCATTTTTTCTGATCCTGTTACATTTTCTTATAACATGGCAGCAAGCAGCTTGCTATGTATTGCTCTTATAACCGGGCCGCTAAAGCTTTGGAAGAAAGCAGCACTCTTGGTTTTAGCCGGTCTCTTTCTGTACGCAATGGTCTTTTCTGGTACACGAGGCGCTTACGTACTTATACCAGCATCACTGCTTTTATTTGCAATTTTAAAATTCTCTAAAATTATAATGGTGGCAACGGTGTTTGGGGCCGTCTTCTTTGTATGCCTCGTTTTTGTTCCTACAGGAAATGTTTCTTTATATCGTTTTCAATCTGCATTTAAACCTTCTAATGATGCGTCATATAATTTGAGGAAAGAAAATCAGAAAAAAATTCAACCATACATTTTGTCACATCCAATGGGAGGAGGACTGGGCTCAACCGGTGTGTGGGGAGTAAAGTTTGCGCCTAAATCTTACCTCGCTAGTTTTCCACCTGATAGCGGGTACGTAAGGGTAGCCGTAGAAATGGGGTGGATAGGCCTTTTTCTCTTTTGCCTTTTAATATTTACCATTCTTAAGACAGGCGTTAATAACTTTTATCGTATAAAAGATCCTGCACTAAAAAGTTATTGTCTTGCCATGACCTTGATTGTTTTTGCACTCAACATAGGCAATTTTCCACAGGAAGCGCTTGTACAGTTTCCAACAAACATTTACTTCTATTTAGTTGCGGCATTAATAACAGTAACATACCGAATTGACAAAGAGAAGACTGCATCGCAAAAGATGCCTGGCAATTACCAAACACCTAAAAGCTGATTGAATAAACAATTTGAGTATTGCGGGTAGCATGAATTATGAGTAATAAAAACAAAGCAATAAACGGAGGTAAGTGGATAACAATTTCAACTGTGGTAGCAACTGTGTTTCAGTTTATGCAGGTTGCCATTCTTGCCAGGCTTTTGTCCCCGTCTGCTTTTGGTGTAGTTAGTATCAGTACCTTAATAATAGCTTTCTTTAATATTTTTACCAATCTTGGCTTCTCTAATTCTATTATCTACAAACAGGAGCAGGACCGCAAAGTTCTGTCGACACTTTACTTTCTAAATCTCATTCTTGGTGTCGTCATTTTTATTGCCATTTATTTTAGTGCTCCGCTGATTATTGCTTATTATAAAGAAGCTAAACTCGGTTCGGTTATTAAGCTTTCCTCAACGTATTTTCTTATTGTTTACTTTGGCCAGATTTATTATTTTTTATTGGAAAAAGAATTGCAGTTTAAGTCCGTTGCTATTATTGAGATAGCAGGCGCTGTTATTGGTACTACAGTTACGATAAAACTTGCTTATTCAGGCTTTGAAGCGCTTTCTCTTATTTACGGACAATTGTGTATGCAACTGGTAAGAACTGTATTGCAGATAATAATTGGTAGAAAGTATTTTGTGCCTAAGATCTATTTCAACATCCGTTCAATAAAAGAGCATCTGCAATTTGGGGTTTACAATGTAGCGGATGGCTTTATTGGCTTTATTCAATCAAATGCAGACAACATTATTATTGGCGGCGTTTTAGGTGTTAAAATGCTTGGTTATTATACCATCGCAATTCAACTCGCGGTATTTCCAATTACTAAATTAAATCCGATTGTTTTACAAGTCACTTACCCGTTATTGGCCAAAATGAAGGATAATCTTTCTGGTCTTAAAAATTCCTATCTCAAAATACTTGACTTCTTATCGTATATCAATCTGCCGCTATTGGCCGGCTTGTTTATTACCGCGGATAGTGTAGTTCCATTATTTTACGGACCAGGATGGGGGCAAACAATAGAGTTGATAAAGATATTTGTATTTATAAGTTTTTTTAGCTGCCTGAGTCATCCGTTGTACACCCTTGCTTTTACGAGAGGAAAACCAAAGCTGCTGTTTTATTTAAATCTTGCTACCCTTGCCGTAAAGCTTCCACTGCTGTATGTTTTTTCTAAATATTGGGGAGTAACAGGAATTGCGATGGCTTTCCTTCTTGCTACTTTCATAAACCTTGTGCTTAATTTCTGTATCGTCCAACATCTTATCGGTGCCTTTATTAACACCTTCCTTAAAAATCTTTTGAAACCCATCTTTTTCTGTTTGTTAATGGTAGCGATAATTTATGCCTATAAATTGTTTATAGGGTATGCCGGTATCGTAAACACCATAACTCAAGTTTGTCTTGGAGGAATAATTTACGGAGTATTAACGTTAATATATAAAATCTCGTTTTCTGAAATTAAAGCACTAAAAAAAGCGATTTAATAAAAACTTGAAAAACAGATTACAAAACCCAGAACAAAGAATAATGCAACGGCTAATCTTAAAATCTTTATATGCTTTTGTACTAATAAAATATCCAGGGATGCGCAACGATCTAAGATATTTTATAAGAGATAATTATTTCTGCAGACTTAATCAGCTTCAATTTATAGTCAAAGATTACTTAGTAAGAAAACAGTATAAAGAAACTGATTACCAGGGAGAGTTTGACCAGGAGTTGCGATATGTTTTACCTTTTGCCTACTGGCACCATCTAAACGGAACACTTAAGAAAACAGTGTCATGTAAGCATACAAAGGCGTTTTATTTTTTCAGCGAAAATCATGAAGAAAGATATGCAGAACGTATTTGGGAGGCGGGTTACGACTATTACAGTGTACCAAACATGACACACAGCAACTCGTTTAGTTATAAAAAGTGGGCAAGAGTTCCGCTTAAAAAATTTTATAAAAATAATCAGTTTGTTTACGCTAAACCAATACTGATTATCGCCAATAAATATAATGTTGAGTGGGGCAATCCTCCACTCAATTATCTTGATATAGAACTTCTTGATAAAATAGTATCGAAGTATAAGTCCAGGTACCAGGTCATTTACAATAGGCCTTTATCAACCCAAATCGTCTCTGATAACAGCGAAGTACTCGATCTTAATGAACACGCCTGGCTGCGGCAAACGCATCCGGAGGTTTTACTTATGAACGATCTTTTTACCACTTACCAATCAACAGTCAACAGCTTCAATCATTTGCAGTTGATGGTTTATGCTAACTGCGACCGGTTCATATCCATGCATGGTGGTACGGCGGCCTTAGCAAGTTATTTTGGTGGAAAAAATATAATTCTATCAAATCCTTCCGGTGGGATGGAGCATCATTTCAATGAGTATAAAACAATTTTTCCTGCGCTGTCCGGCGCCACAATACTGCATGCAAAAAATCGCGAGGAAGTATTAAAATATTTGGAAGAATTATATTAATAAGAGAGGAGCAGGTAGCTAATTCTTACAAATAAGTATAGAATGATCATTACAAAAATTACCAGTGGATTAGGAAATCAGCTTTTTCAATATGCCGTTGCAAAAAGTCTTTCTTTAAATCGCAACACGCCTTTATTTTTTGACTTAAGTTATTATCACTCGGCTTACGAAACCGATACCGCACGCAATTTTAAATTGCATCATTTCAATATTGATTATAAAGTATTGAACACCTCCCCACTTGTCTATTTTTCTAAAGCAACTAAATTATTTCCCAATAGAACTTTTAAACCTTTTTTTTCATTGCTGAAAGAAAAGCATTTTCATTATGATGCGGAGATTGTGCGGTGCAGTTCAGTTTGTATAACCCTGGAAGGCTTCTGGCAATCGGAAAAATACTTTGCCGGCAGTACAGAAGCAATAAGAAGTGAATTAACCTTTAAAAGTATTGCAAATACGAAAGCCGAACATTATAAACACGAGATTAATAAAGCAGTAAATGCAGTGTCAATACATGTTAGGCGAGGCGACTACGTTAGTCACCCGCAGTTTAGTAAAAGCTTCGGCTTTATCGGTCTCGATTATTACGATAAGGCAGTTGAACACTTAAAAAGCAAAATCGAAAACCCCACTTTTTTTGTTTTTAGTGATGATAAAGAATGGGTAAAGAAACACTTTAGTTCAAATGACCACTATGTATTCGTTGAAATTGAGGGCGAAGACAGTGATGTAACAGAATTGCAACTAATGAGCCTTTGCAAGCATCATATTATTGCCAACAGTTCTTTCAGCTGGTGGGGAGCATGGTTAAATAACCATAAAAACAAAATGGTGATTTCTCCGAAAAGCTGGTATAAAAATAAGCCTGATTGGAACACTAAAGATTTGATTCCAGCTTCATGGGTAACGTTATAAACGATATGAAGCAAGTATAGCCTATGTATAGAGATCACGATATCATAATGCTTTCATCATCCCGTTGGGATGACAATCTCTCGTCCTCGGCTCTGAGTCTTGCAAAGGAATTTTCAAAGTCTAACAGGGTCTTTTATATAGACCATCCTTTTTCTGTTAAAGATCTCTTATGCAGAAAAAACAGAACCGGGCTTAAGTCAAGAATTTGGGCCTTGCTGTTTGCTAAAAAAAACTGCAGGCATATTAAAAATTTTCCTACGGGCTTTGTAGCGGTAACACCAATGCTTACTATTCCTGTAAATTGGTTGAAGGAAGGAAGGCTTTATAATTTTTTATCTGAAAAAAATGACAAAATATTACACTTAGCCCTGCGGACGGTTGTAAAAAAGTATAGCATTAACCGGTATGTTTTTATAAACATCTTCGACCCTTTCTTTTTCAAAAGCTTCCCGAATGATATAAAACCAACCCAAAATATTTATCTGACAGTAGACGACATAAGCCAGGAGGAATACATTTCAAGGCATGGGGTACGACTTGAAAAGGAAGCAATTGCCAGGGCTGATTTTACTTTCGCCACTTCTAAAGAATTAGTAAGGCGGAATAAATTATTCTCTAATCGCGTTTTTTATTTACCCAATGCTGCAGATATCTCAATTTTTAAAAGGGCTGCAAGTGTCATTTTATCAAGACCTGAAGAATTAAAAAACGCAACAGGAAAAATAATCTGTTATACAGGCGTTATTGGTACGAGAATTAATTACAATCTCTTAAAAGAGATTGCCATTATTCATCACGATAAGACGCTTGTATTAGTCGGGCCTTTCTTTACAACAGATTACATTGACACGGGCCTATGCAACCACGCCAATGTTGTATTTACCGGCGCTAAGCACATTAATGATCTACCAGCTTACTTACAATATGCCGATGTTGCAATCATTCCTTTTGAATACAATCAATTAACAAAAAGTATTTATCCTTTAAAAATTAATGAATACCTCGCAGCAGGCAAGCCTGTAGTATCAACAGCATTTTCTGAGGACATACGAGATTTCGAAAACGTGGCGTATGTGGCAAAGACCAATGAAGAATTCTTATACTTTATTGATCTGGCTATAAAGGAAAATACAATGCAAAAAAGAGTGGAAAGAATTAACGAGGCTGCACGAAATACCTGGCAAAATCGGGTAGAAACTTTTTGGAGTGTTCTTGAGGGCCAAAGTAAAGTGGCTGTATTGCCGGTGGAGGCTTTTTCAAAAAAATGAGCGGTTTTAAAATAACAGTTGCAGATGATCGGTTTCTATACGAGTTTTTCAAATGGGTTTAAATATTCAAGCAGTATAAACCTTAGTAAATATCCAATAGTTGATGTCAAGTTTTAACCATAGCATTCTTAATAAAGAATTGGTTCATGCAGTTTTTGAATTAGCAGCGCAAAAATACGCTGACAATGCTGCTATAGTTTTTGGCGATCAAATGATTACTTATAAGCAACTAAATGAACAGGCAGAAAATTTAAGTTTTTTAATATTATCCACCGCACCCGAAGTTGAAATAATTGGCGTTAGCGCATCACGAAGTATACAAACTATAATTGCTGTAATTGCTGTATTGAAAGCAGGCAAGGCTTATTTGCCACTTGACATTGATTATCCCCGGCAAAGGCTTTCTCATATCATACAAGATGCAGATTTAAAATTTTGTGTTGCGGAGAGCAAGGAGATCGGTCTGTTTGAATCACTGAACGTTAATGCAATAGTGGTTAATGAGCGATACTCAAAGGGTGGCTCGGAACAAAAGACCGTGCAAAGCTCAACAGCTTATGTTTTATATACTTCAGGATCGACGGGCAAGCCGAAAGGTGTTTGCATGGGTCATAAAGCTCTTGTAAATCTCTTAAAATGGCAAGCTAAAAGTTCTTATGTAGGCGCTAACACAAAAACGCTTCAATTCGCACCATTAAGTTTTGATGTTTCTTTCCAGGAAATATTCGCAACGCTTACAACAGGCGGCACGCTCGTATTGATAGAAAATGAGCTGAGAATTGAACCGGAAGCTTTATTACAATTCATTGAAAAGGAAAAAATAAGCAGAATTTTTTTGCCGTTTGTTGCATTACAATATTTAACCGAAGCCGCAACAGTGGCCGGTCTTTTTCCCCGTTGCTTACAAGAGGTAATCACTGCAGGCGAACAACTTAAAATTACACCGGCAGTTGAACGCTTTTTTAATCAAATACCCAATTGTTGTTTAATTAATCAATACGGTCCAACTGAGTGCCATGTAGTAACTGAATACAAATTAACAGGAGCAGCATCCACCTGGCCCAAACTCCCCCCAATAGGCAAGGCAATTGACCGCACAGAAATATTAATCCTAGATGATGACTGCCATGAGCTTCCTGGCGGCGATATAGGAGAACTGTGTATAAGCGGAGCCAGTCTGGCAATTGGCTATTTAAATAAACCTGAGTTAACAGCTACCAGGTTTATACAAGTTAGCAGGGCCAATGGTGAAAGTGAAAGAGCATACCGAACTGGTGATCTGGCCCGCATTTTAGAAGATGGCAACATTGAGTACCTCGGACGAAAAGATGACCAGGTTAAAATACGCGGGGTAAGAATAGAGTTAGGCGAGATTGAAGTATTACTTAATCAATTCACCAATATTAAACAAGCAGTAGTTATTGCAGATGAAGGGGAAGATAGCCAGAAACGTTTAGTAGCTTACCTGGTCTCTGCTGATGGTCTAAATAATACGACGGAAATAAAAGAACACCTGGCCGGGCAGCTGCCTGATTACATGATGCCGTCGGCCTTTGTCTGGCTGCAGGAGTTGCCAAAAACTACCAGTGGCAAAATTGATAGGAAAGCCTTACCCCGGCCTGCCATTACTCGTCCTAATCTTGCTGTTCTGTATAAAGCTCCTAAGACTGATACTGAAAAACGTCTGGTTGCTGTGTGGTCTGAAGTGCTCGGCATCAATGGACTCGGTGTTAACGATAATTTTTTCGAGCTTGGCGGAAACTCTTTACTCGCTCTTAAATCAGCAACTATTCTACTTGAAAAGTTTGGCTACAAACTACCTGTTACAAAACTTTACCAGCTCGCCACCGCTGCAGCAATTGCCGATTTTCTGGATCGGGGAACGAAGACAAAAAAGGTTGAGTTTGCCACAAAACAAACACAGGAAAATACAGATGATGATATAGCAGTAATAGGTATGGGTGTTCGTTTACCAGGCATTAATACTATTACAGAGTTTTGGGAGGTATTAAAAGAAGGAAAAGAAACAACGACTTTTTTTACCGACGAGGAGTTATCGGCCCATATTGATCCTGCAATAAAAGCAGATAGCAGTTATGTAAAAGCAAGAGGGATTATTGATAAGATAGAAGAATTTGATGCTGCTTTTTTTGGACTTAATCCCAAAGCTGCTGCTCTGATGGATCCGCAACAGCGAGTCTTCCTGGAGATAGCATGGGAGGTATTAGAACAGGCGGGACATCTGCCCGAAAAGCATAATGGAACAACGGGGGTGTATGCCGGATCTGGAAACAATTCTTATTATATAAACAACGTCTCGTCTAACCCCGAAGCGGTTGATAAAGTAGGTGCGTTTAATGTAATGACGTTAAACGAAAAAGATTACATAGCGTCAAGAACGGCGTACGAATTAAATTTAAAAGGCCCTGCCGTCAGTGTTTACTCAGCCTGTTCTACTTCATTGCTTGCTGTTGCACAGGCGGTAGATGCTATCAGAAAGGGACATTGCTTTATTGCAATTGCAGGTGGCGCCTCAATTACTTCGCCTGTTAAAAGTGGACACCTTTACGAGGAAGGTGGTATATTAAGTAAAGACGGTCATTGCAGGCCTTTTGATAAGGATGCATCAGGAACGGTGTTTAGTGACGGTGCGGGTGTAGTCCTTTTAAAAAGCCTTGCGCATGCAAAGCGTGACGGTGATACTATTTATTCAGTAATAAAAGGTGTAGGTGTAAACAACGATGGTTCGGCAAAAAGCAGTTTTACAGCTCCTAGTGCTGAGGGCCAGGCAAGGGCCATAACAATGGCGATAAGAGACGCAGGCTTACAACCCTCAGACATTTCGTTTATTGAAGCACATGGCACTGCTACTGGCATTGGAGACCCGATAGAAATTGAAGGCTTACACATGGCTTTTGGGGAGCAGCAGTCAAATCAGTTTTGTGCTATTGGCTCTGTTAAAAGCAATATGGGCCACCTAACAGCTGCTTCGGGCATTGCGAGTCTCATCAAAACAACCTTATCATTATTTTACAAACAAATACCTCCTACTCTATTTTATAAAAAAGCGAACCCTGAGATAGATTTTGTAAATAGCCCTTTTTATGTAAATAATCAACTTGAAGAATGGACTGCTAATGGAAAAAGAAGAGCAGGTATAAGTTCATTTGGTGTCGGTGGTACCAACGTGCACGTTATCGCGGAAGAATACGAAAATAAAAAAGTCTTTTCTGGTGCGTCAAGGCCGATGCAATTGATTACGTGGTCTGCAAAATCTCCACAAAGCGGACAAGGTTACGCTAAAAAACTTTTAGAATACTTACAGCACAACGAACACCTAAACCTTGCAGATGTAGCTTATACGCTTCACGCTACGCGCCCTGATTTTAACCATCGCTATTTTGCCATAGTCTCAACTGGTGAAAGAGAAATAGAGATTTTACAAAAGAGTGTTGGTTCAGCAGAAGCCAATGTTGTTACTGAAAAGCCTTCAGAAGTTGTCTTCATGTTTCCCGGCCAGGGATCGCAGTATGTAAATATGGGCCGCGAGTTATATCAAAACGAATGGGTGTACAGGCAATCAATTGATGAGTGTGCCGAGTTACTACAGCCTTATCTCGGAACTGATATACGCCGCATCATTTTTACAGAAGATATATGTAAGGAAAATGAGACTAAAATCAATAATACCTTCTATACACAACCGGCAATATTTATTACAGAATATGCTTTAGCTAAATTATGGATGAGCTGGGGCATCGAGCCAACAATACTTTGTGGTCATAGTATTGGCGAAGTGGCTGCCGCTCACCTCGCCGGCGTTTTCAGCTTAAAGGATGCTATAAAATTTATAGCATTAAGAAGCAAAATGGTAAGCGAGCTTCCAATGGGAAAGATGCTATCAATAAGAATTGACGTTGAAAGTTTGAAAAAAATACTTCCCGAAAGTCTATCAATAGCTGCGATAAATAGTGACCATTTGATTGTGGTAGCTGGTACTGAAACAGCCATTCTACATTTTTCTGATTTTTTAACTACCTCGGAAATACCAAACAAAGTGCTTTTAACAAGTCACGCTTTTCATTCTTCAATGATGGATCCTGTCATTGAAGAATTACAAAAAGTGGTTGAAGGGTTAAGTTTATCTCGTCCTTTGAAACCCATCATGTCTACGGTTACAGGTACCTGGCTTACCGACGCACAAGCTACAGATCCAGGCTATTGGGCGAACCATGTTAGGAAAACAGTATGTTTTGGAGATGCATTAAAAAATATATTATTAGAAGACAATCCAATTTTTCTTGAAGTAGGTCCTGGTAATGTTACAACTACGCTTGCCCGTAAGCAGGCAGCGGGAAGAAAGATAAGTGTAGTGGCAAGTCTCGGGAATAAAGGCTCCGAGTATTACTTGTTATTAAAGGCTTTGGGAAGGCTGTGGCTATATGGCTTACAGCCGAACTGGACACTGTTTTACTCAAATGAAGAGCGAAGAAAATTATTGCTTCCAACTTATGCCTTCAATAAAAAATACTGTTGGATCGATCCTCCTATTACGCCTTCAACATCTAAGCAATTAGCAATTGAAACTTTCAGAGATGATACGCTCCCTAAAACTATGTTACCTGAATTACCCGTGAGAAAGGCAAGTATAATTGAAAAGATAAAACTTATCATTGAAGATGCATCGGGCATTGAAATGGCCGATGATAACACAGTAATAAGTTTTTTAGAAGCGGGCCTCGACTCTTTATTACTGACCCAACTTGCCTTAACATTAAGAAAAGAATTTGGCATTCCCGTTACCTTCCGCCAATTACAGGAGGAGAGTAATACGGTAGATCTGCTAGCTGAATATATTGATAAGACTCTTTCACGTGACACCCATTCGCCACCCGTTCAGACTACAATTGAACCTTCAATTAATAGTTCTCTTTCTGCCAGAGGCGGCAATCATATCACTTTAGACGCTATTACGCAACAGTTGCAGGCACTAACAAAACAGGTCGAAATTTTACGGGGCGATCCAAATATTTTTTCAGCAAATAATTCAACAACTCATCCAGCTGGTTTTTCGAAAAATGGCTCTTCGTACGATGCATCTGGCTTAACACATGAGGAGTTGATGGAAATAAAAAAACCTTTTGGAGCAACTCCGCAAATCGAGCGTAAAAAAACTGATTTTACAACTACTCAGGAAAAATTTTTACAGCAATTAGTCATAAGGTATAATCAAAAAACAAAAGGCAGTAAGACTTTTACACAGCAGAACCGCGCACACATGGCAGATCCTCGTGTGGTATCGGGGTTTTCTCCGTTAACCAAAGAAGTTGTTTACCCTATTGTTGTCGAAAAGTCAAAAGGTAGCAGGTTGTGGGATGTAGATGGAAACGAATATGTAGATGCGTTGAATGGTTTTGGCTCCAACTTATTCGGCTATCAGCCAGACTTCCTGAAAAAAGCGATTTACGACCAGGTAGAAAAAGGCTTTGAATTAGGGCCACAACACGAGCTTGCAGGTGAAGTAAGTAAACTGATTTGTGCGTTTACTAATTTCGACAGAGCCGCTTTTTGTAACACTGGCTCTGAGGCTGTTTTAGGTGCTTTGCGAATTGCCCGTACAGTAACGGGTAGATCGTTGGTAGTGGCTTTTACAGGTTCTTACCATGGTATAAATGACGAAGTACTAATTAGAGGAACAAAAAAATTAAAATCATTTCCGGCTGCGCCGGGAATAATGCCCGAAGCTGTTCAAAACATGCTTATTCTGGATTATGGCACCGATGAAAGTATACAAATAATCAGGGAACGTGCACATGAACTGGCCGCCGTTTTAGTTGAACCTGTGCAAAGCAGGAGGCCTGAATTCAGGCCGGTAAGTTTTTTAAAACAGGTACGAGAAATAACACTGCATTCAAACACTGTTTTGATTTTCGACGAAGTGATAACAGGTTTTAGAATGCACCCGGGAGGAGCGCAGGCTCTATTTGGTATAAAAGCCGATATAGGCACTTACGGTAAAGTAATTGGCGGAGGATTGCCGATTGGCGTTATCGCTGGCAGAAAGCAATTTATGGATGCACTCGACGGAGGCTATTGGGATTATAACGACAACTCCATCCCCGAAATAGGTGTAACCTATTTTGCCGGAACCTTTGTTCGGCATCCACTGGCTTTGGCCACTGCTAAAGCCTCTTTGGAGTACATGAAGGCAAAAGGACCCGAGCTTCAAAATAGGATAAGCTACAAAGCAGAGCATCTTGCTGAAAAAATAAATGCTGAACTTGAGAGCAGGCAAATGCCCATCTATATTGCCCATTTTGGTTCTTTATGGAAAACTAAATTCAAAGAAGATGTACTGCATTCTGAGCTAATGTTTACGCTAATGCGTGAAAAAGGCGTTCATATCTGGGATAGCTTTCCTTGTTTTATGACAGAAGCACATACAATGGATGATGTAGAATTTATTATTGACGCATTTGTAAAAAGTGCTGACGAAATGATAGCGGCGGGCTTTTATAAAGAATTGAAGGCCAGTAATCATAAAACCGTTAGAAAAAATGGATGCAATTCTTTTAATACCCTTCCAGTTCCTGGTGCTAAGCTAGGGCGGGATAAAGACGGCAACCCCGGCTGGTTCATTGCTCACCCTGAAGAACCGGGAAAGTACCTTCAGATAAAGACACATTAAAGTATGGTTACAAGTACATCTTCATTAGAATACACAACTATTGATTTTGATCCATTTGCCGGATTACAGATCTTAGCAGTTGCACCGGTTACAGAACCGCAGAAAGAAATATGGGTTTCATGCGTGTTAGGTGGAGATGATGCAAGCAGAGCTTTTAACGAGTCCATTTCCTTGAACTTTACTGGTGAGTTACAAAAAGAGAAATTAGAAAGAGCATTACACGAATTAAAAGAAAGACACGAATTACTACGCTCAGCCTTTAGTGCTGATGGTAACCATATCTTCATTTCTGAAAATCAGTATAAAGAACTGCCTTACGAAGATTTATCAAATCTTGAACTTGAACAGCAGGAACAATTAATAGCAAACGAAGCAAGACAAGAAGTTCTATATGTTTTTGATCTGTTTAATGGGCCGTTGTTTAAAGCTAAATTATTGAAGTTATCAGGTGAGAAACATGTTCTTACACTAACAGCACATCATATTATCTGCGATGGCTGGTCGTTAAGTCTGATTATTCAGGAGCTAGGCAAATTATATTCCGGGTATATGCAGAATATTCAAGTCGAGTTACAGTCTGCTGTGTCTTTTAATGCATACGCAAATGAGAAGCTTTTATTTTACAAAACGGAAAAGTATAAAGCAATAGAAGAATATTGGCTTAAGCAATATAAAGAAGACATTCCTACAGTAAGTCTTACTACAGATTTTCCTCGTCCGGCAATTCGCACCTATGCAAGTCAACGTTTAGATTTTAAGTTTGATGCAACGCTAACACTATCGCTTAAGCAACTGGCTAATAAAAGTGACTGCAGCTTTGTTACTACTTTAATTGCTGGTTTCGAAGTATTTCTACATCTCGTAACGGGTCACGACTCGCTTGTGCTTGGTCTGCCATCAGCTGACCAGGCAGCAACAGGACAATACAATTTGGTGGGTCATTGTGTAAACCTTCTTCCTCTTAAAAGCCGGGTAAACAGTAAGAGTAGCTTTAAAGATTATTTAAAGCTGCGCAGAAAAGACATTCTCGATGCTTTTGATCATCAACAATTCACTTTTGGAAGCCTGCTTAAGAAATTAAATCTATTGCGCGATGCGTCGCGGGTTGCAATGGTGCCGGTAGTGTTTAATGTAGATATGGGCATGAATGACGGAGTAAGTTTTTATGGGCTACAACACAAACTCATAAGCAATCCCAGAGCATTTGAAACTTTTGAAATCTTCTTAAATATAACCGGCTCTGAAGAGTCGCTCGTTTTCGAATGGTCATTTAATACCTATTTATTTCAAGCTCAAACGATCAACAATATGATGGAAGGTTTTAAAAATATTTTGAAATCAGTAATTGACAATCCATCAATTGCAATCGAAGACATTTCTCTTGACAATAAAATAGATTTAAGTGTCAAACGTAATCAGCGAGATGCTGCAACGGTTTTTTATCCCCGCGACAAATCTGTCTCAAGGCTAATTAGTGAGACGGCTGAAAAGTTTCCAATTAAAACTGCACTGGTTTTCGCAGACAGAAAAATAAGTTATAAGGAGTTAAACAGAAAATCGAACCAATTTGCTAACTATCTCATCAGTGAAGGAATAAAGGCAGGAGACATAGTTGGGGTGGCTCTGGAAAGGTCTCCCGAAATGCTTATTACATTGCTTGCTGTAATGAAAACCGGTGCTGCTTTTGTTCCTTTAGATGTGCTGTATCCCACTGATAGGATCCAATATATGTTAGATGATACCTCTGCCCGTTGTATTATAGTCAACAAAAGGCATAAGGGAAAATATAACTCGCCTGAAGTGTTTATCGAAGACGTTTTACCTGAATTAGCTTCTTTCTCAAAAGGCGATCCGGCGACAAAAGTTTGCGGTAATGCCCTTGCTTACGTTCTTTATACATCGGGGTCTACCGGCAGGCCCAAGGGAGTGCTCATCAAACACAGGAATTTAGTAAATATGCTGTGCAGCCTTTTAAAAATGCCTGGAATAACCCAAAGGGATGTGTTACTTGCAGTAACCACTATTTCTTTTGATATAGCGTATGTTGAATTGTTTTTGCCTTTATTAGTGGGTGCAACTATCGTGTTAGCAGATGCAAACGTGGCACGAAACGGCCGCGAAATTTTACAAGTTGTAAAAGATCAACAAATAACTGTCATGCAGGCAACGCCAGCCACCTATAAAATGATGCTTGCAGCAGGCTGGGAACAACCTTTGCCAATAAAAATTCTTTGCGGTGGCGAGCCAATGTCTAAAGATTTAGCAGATAAATTATTGACAAGATGTGGTTCTTTATATAACATGTACGGCCCAACCGAAACTACCGTTTATTCTACAGGCAAGCAGATCCTTCCCGGCGATGAAATTATTTCTATTGGTTCCCCCATCAACAATACACAGGTATACATTTTAGATGAAAAGCTGAATGCTGTACCGCATGGTGCTACGGGAGAAATATATATTTCAGGCGATGGGGTTGCGGGTGGATATATAAACTTGCCGGAATTAACAGAAGAAAAATTCATTAAAAATCCTTTTGGAATAGCTGAAGGAAAAATGTATAAAACAGGCGACCTCGGCAAATTTTTAATCAACGGAGAAATACAATGCCTGGGCCGGATAGACAGGCAAATAAAACTACGGGGCTTTCGAATAGAGCCGGGAGAAATTGAAAAAGTTATTATAAAGTATGGCCTTTTTAACGAAGCCCTCGTAATGGCCCAGCAGGATGAAAGGTTACATCAAACCCTCGTGGCTTATGTGGTGTTTAAAAACACTTCAGCCAAGAATAACTTTTCAAAAATAGTTGCAAAACTAAAACAACAATTGAAATTGGAATTGCCTGCTTACATGATTCCTGACGATTTTATTGGCCTTTCACAATTACCGCTTTTGCCTAATGGCAAAATTGATTATAAGGCAATTCCGAAAGTACACCGACAAACAGCAAACAAAGATGAATCAGAGTATAGCGAAGCTGAAAAATTGGTAAGTAATGTTTGGAAGCAATTTCTGGGCGAACAAAACATTGGAATTAACGACAACTTTTTTTTGCTAGGCGGACATTCCATGATTGCAGTAGAAGTTATGGTTCGTATTGAAAAGGAGACAGGCATAAAGCTGCCTTTATCAAGCTTGTTTAAGTATCCAACCATTAAAGGGTTTGCAACTTTACTAAACGCAGATAATAAAGAGACTATTTGGAAGTCACTGGTTCCTATCAAATCAACAGGAAGCAAAATGCCTATTTATATTATTCATGGCAGTGGTTCAAACATTATGAATTTCAGCAGCTTCGCTTTACATATGGACGAGGAGCAACCAGTTTATGGCTTGCAGGCCAAGGGTCTGAACGGGG
This sequence comes from Segetibacter sp., assembly GCF_025963695.1. GTDB lineage: Bacteria > Bacteroidota > Bacteroidia > Chitinophagales > Chitinophagaceae > Segetibacter. The sequence goes on from NZ_JAOQAH010000078.1 coordinate 45,219, forward strand.
TAGACAAGCCTTTGAATAATATGGAAGAAATAGCTAGCCATTATATTACCGAGGTTGTTAAACACAATCCTACCGGCCCATATGCTATCGCCGGCTATTCGTTCGGGGGCTATGTGGCAATTGAAATGGCAAGGCAACTGAGGTTGTTGGGGAAAGAAGTAAAGTTGCTGGCAATGTTTGATACAAACGCTGAAGAACACTTTTCAAAAACAACTACTTTTAATAAGGCCTGCAACAAAGTAGTAAGGCAGTTTAAAAAAGGTGCATGGATAACATCTCGGCTACTAAAACACCCTGGCAGTACAATCGATTACCAGGCTAACTTTTTAAAAAACAAAGTAATATCACTTTCCACTTCGATAGGACTTTTAAAACAACAAAAACCCGAGGGGTATTTATTGGAGTTGCATCGTATCAGCCAGCAAAACAATATGGCCTATTACAATTACCGGCTACAACCTTTCGATGGGAAGATTGATCTTTTTAAGGCAAAAGAGAGAGTCTATTTTGTAGATGATTTTAAATTTCTAGGATGGAAAAAGTATGCATTGCAGGGTGTACTAGTTCATGAAGTTCCGGGGGATCATAAAACCATGCTATTCCCTCCTAATGATAAAGTTTTTGCCAGCGTTTTGCAAAAAGCGCTTGACAGTTGTAGTTAATTATTCAACATAAAAGAACATATTGAAGGCAATAACCGCCTCAGGCATCCTTTAAAATTGTAGCTCCTACACAATGAGAATTGAACGAAAAGTTTTTGTCTTATGTCATTCGTTTCTATAATAACAGTTAATTACAATAACCCTGTAGTTACAGAAGAACTACTACAATCAATTTTTGAAAAAAACGGGTTTTCTGATATAGAAATTATTGTTGTAGACAATGGCAGCAAAGTAAACGGCGTTCCCGCATGGATAGAAAAATATCCTGCGGTCAGGTTTATAAGATCCGAAACTAATCTCGGTTTTGCAGGGGGAAATAATCTTGGCATAACCGCCGCCACGGGCGATTACCTGTTCTTCGTTAACAATGATACTGAGGTTACAGAAAATTTAGTTGGGATTCTTGCCAATACCCTTGATGAAAATGCACATGTTGGTGTTGTATCGCCTGCTATTTTATTTTTCGATAAGCCCGATATCATTCAGTATGCCGGTTTTACGAAAATGAATTATTTAACCGGAAGAAATGAAACCATTGGTATTGGTGAAAAAAATATTGGTCAATACAATAATTGCATAGGTAAAACAGCATATGCTCACGGAGCCGCCATGATGATCAGGCGAACAGCAATTGAGAAAGCAGGTTTAATGGCAGAAAACTTTTTTTTGTATTATGAAGAACTGGATTGGTGCGAAAGAATTAAACAAATAGGGTTTGAAATTTGGATTAACACAAATGCAATTATACTACATAAGGAATCTCTTACCGTGGGCAAACACTCTGCTTTAAAAGAGTATTATATGAATAGAAACCGGATCCTTTTCATTCGTATACATGCTCAGGGTTTTACCTATTTTGGATTTATGATTTACTTTCTAACCGTAGTTTCTACCAGGAATATTGTTAATTATATAAAACACAAACAATTTCGTTTTATCTCCATCTTGTTCAGAGCTATTAGCTGGAATTTTACAAACAAGGTAAATAGTAAGCGTTTATATTTTCCGTCGTCGTGAAATAACAGAAATAGGTTGTGCGTTAAAGCTTAGAATTATTCTTTGTTTCGTTCAGCGCTAATTTTTATGATAGCTATTTTTTGGATCTGTGTGTTTATCATTTTTTATACTTATGTCGGCTATGGCATTTTACTTTATTTACTTGTAAAGATCAGACAGGCTATAAAAGGGGAAAGGCCGGTAAATAATAACCTCAAAAATCTCCCTTCGGTTACTTTAATTATTGCAGCCTATAATGAAGAACATATCATTGATAAAAAGATAAAAAATACGCTTACGTTAAATTATCCTGCAGATAAAATTAAATATCTTTTTATCACCGATGGCTCTACTGATGGAACTCCCAATGAAGTAGCAAAATACGATAGGATAAAACTGATGCATTCGCCAGAGAGAAGTGGTAAAATAAATGCAGTACATCGGGCAATGAAGGAAGTAACAACAGAGGTTGCCATATTTACCGATGCAAATACTTTTCTCAATAAGGAAGCACTAATAAATATCGCACGTCACTATAAAGATGAAAGAGTTGGCGCTGTATCAGGCGAAAAGCGCGTTGAAATAACGGATGTTTCTGACGCTACTGCCGGCGAGGGGTTTTACTGGAAATACGAATCGGCTCTAAAGAAGTTAGACTCGCAACTCTTTTCGGTCGTAGGTGCCGCTGGAGAACTTTTTAGCATTCGTACAAGACTCTATGAGCCTGTTCCTGCCGATACAATCTTAGATGATTTTATGATCTCGCTGTTAATAGCGGCCAAAGGTTATCGTATTGTTTATGAACCTGACGCCTTTGCTCTTGAGTCTTCTTCAGCAAATACTTTAGAAGAGTTAAAAAGAAAAGTACGCATTGCAGCTGGCGGAATTCAGTCTATACTTCGTTTGCGCACTTTATTAAATCCTTTCAAATTTCCTGTGTTATCATTTCAATACATTAGTCATCGCGTATTAAGATGGACGATTACTCCATTATGTATGATAATAGCATTTATTCTAAACTTTGTTATTCTTTTCTACTCGCCAGCCTACGTTTATAAACTTATGTATTTAGCTCAGTTGCTTATATATACTGCAGCTTTTTTTGGATGGTTATTCGAAAGGAAGGAGATTAAGGTAAAGGTGCTTTTCATTCCTTTCTATTTTTGCATGATGAATTATGCTGTGTTAGCAGGTATTGTAAAGTTTGCATCAAACAAACAAAGCGCAGCCTGGGACAAAGCCCGGAGAAAATAAGTTATAAGTCCGTTCGAACCTCACTAAATCGCCGAGGAAACAAAATCTTTTTAACTCGCTTACTAACTCCTGTCAAAAAACCCCCTTCCAGTTGTATCCGTCTGTCAGTCGTCCAGACCAAGGTGTTAGCAGCACTAATACTTTTCAATTTTCCAAAGCCTTTGTCTCTTAATTTCAACGCAAGCCACCCATCCTCGTTACTTCCTGCAGGGTGGTCGAATCCTTCTACCAACAAGCCGTTATCCCTTCTGAAACAGGAATTAAATCCATAAACATTAACAGCTTCCTCTTTTAAGTGCTTGTGGTAATGCTTTACCAGGCTTGTAGCATATTCGTAAAGAAAATAAGTAAAACGGGAAGTGCCACCAGTAGGAATAAAAGAGAAGCCACCGTAGGTTAGCGAAATGGTCGAGTCATTCTCCAGAGGAGTAACCATAGCGTCGATCCAATTTGATGAATAAATAGTATCAGCGTCAGCGTTTAAAATATATTTTCCTGTTGCTACTTTTAAGCCTGCATTTCTTGCCGCTGTTATTCCTTGCTTCTTTTCTAATATGCATTTGATACCTGTCGACCTGACCAGGTCCTCGGTTCTATCAGAAGAGTTATTGTTTACTACTATAATTTCTACCGATTTCTCAGTTCTATTGAAGGCTAAAGAATGTAAAGTTTTAAGGATGTTTTTTTCCTCATTGAAAGCGGGTATTATAATAGAAACTTCGTGAAATTTTCTTTTTTTTAAATCTTGATAACGCTTTCTTATTAATTCAATTCTGGCTGTTATCGGCACATCTTCCCATATGCTTTTAATTTCAGCAGGTATGTATAAAGCTCTCATATTTTTTAATAAATCTTTCTTCTCCTACGCCATTGGGTATAACGCCTACGCGTCACTTTTCTGAAATAAAGCTGCAGGTGTATTAGCCATAATATACAGGTCAAAAATTGGACTTGCTTTTCTTGCGTAGATAATATCCAGGTCTACTCTGTCTTTAACAGACATTTCAGCTTTCCCTCTTTTTTTAATCTGCCAAAAACCGGTCATACCGGCTGGTGCTGTAAACCTTTCTACAAATTCATTAGTGGTTAACGTCGCTGCTTCATATAAGGGTAATGGGCGGTTGCCAACTAAAGACATATCACCCAGTAAGATATTGAGAAGCTGGGGAAGTTCGTCAAGGCTAGTGTTGCGAAGAAAACTACCTACACCTGTTATGCGGGGGTCGTCACTAAGTTTAAAAAAAGACGGCCCTTCTTTGCTTAAATCATACTGGTTTAAATGAGCTAACTCGCTAATCTTTTTATCTGCATCTTTTACCATTGTTCTAAATTTATAGAACTTAAAAATTCTATAACCCTGACCAGCTCTTAAAGAGCTATAGAACACTGGTCCTTTTGAGTCATACCAGATTGCAATGGAAATTAAAATGAACAGCGGCAGTAATAGTAAAACGAGTACAGCAGCAATGAAAATATCAAACACCTTCTTTAAGAAGAAGGAAAGATCTCTTGCCTTTGTTTTTCCTTTTACATGCAGTTCTTTTGTTTTGTAGATAAGCCCGTAATAGTAGTTTTTACTTTTTGCTTCTATGGCATTTTTAACTACAAAATCAAGGCTTTCTAGTTCCAGGTCTATTACTTCATCTACCAGGTTAAAAGCCTTTAAAAATTTAGCTTCGTTTCTAGTAAGTTTCTTAGCATTGTAAATGATAATTGTATTGGTTTTCTCTTTGGCAATAGAAGAGAATTTTTCGAGCTGGTTAACTACTAATGCAATGTCGATAACAATTATTTTGTAAGACTGACTGGCAATGGAAAAAACTTGATGCTTTGCTTCAGAATAATCTGCTACTACATGGGGATTACCAATATAATTATACGAAGAGGGGGTCTTGGACTTTCCAATTAAAATGATAGGAAATTTATCTTCAGATCTATTAAGTACCGATATTCGATACCATCGTCTTTTAAAGTCTTCTCTGGTTATTAGTTCACTTTCTATATTCATAAATAAATACCTTGCGTTTTCAACTGAAATGGTTAATACACCTATTTACTCTGCATCGTTAATACCTGTCGTAAAATTTCATTAGCAGCAGTTATTAATTTAACCGGATCAAATGGTTTAACAAAGTAGTGAGGAGTAATTTCGTTGCCGAACCTGTCGACTATTTTTTGGTCGCTTAGAAGTACAATAACGGGTTTCGAATAAAGGGAGCTGTTGCTTACGAACTTCATAAAGTCTATACTTTCCTGGGTTTCAAAGTCTGCGTCTATAATAAAAAGATCAATGTTTTTTGTTGTTTTAAGTTTAGTAATGCCATCCGAAATATTGTTTGCAGGTATTACACTATAATTATTTGAAAACGTGGTTTTCAAAAGATAGTTCATATGCCTATGCCCCGAAATGCTTAAAATTTTTTTTCGCACATGCAGTAGTTAAGAATTTACAATAAGAAAATCTAAAAGACATAACAGATGCGGCTATTAAGGTTATTAATAACGCATGTATTTTAATTCTTTAGAATGATGGATAGATTTACTACAAAGGGTACTAACCCAGGCTTCATATGTAGAATAAAAGGATATAAGATAGCAGATAGAGAAGCACTAAACTAGAAACTCTACAACAATGTAAGCTATCCGTAAATTTACTAAAAAAATAGTATATATACTTAAGACGGTACTTAGCAAAAAAAGATGCTTTAAGTCAAAAATGTTTTAAACTACAACAGAAGATGTGTGGAGTGGTGTATTAGCGTGAATATTTTTAATACGAAAAAGATTTAAAGTAGCTTTTGTGTAACTCTTTTCTATTAAGAATAGGTGCAAGTGAAGAAGATGAAATGAAAGATATCAATTACACTTTCATCTTTACGCATTGACGATCACTTTATTCTTCGTCTTGTTCTCACTACCAATTATGAAAATCTTTACGGTGAGTACAACCTTAAACACTGTTATTTCATCAGTAATTAGCCAACCTACTACATTAAAAAAGCTAACTCAGCAATTGATGGCATACCTAAAAAAACACTCGCTTATTTAAATGAACAACTTTTTTATAAATCAAAAACCTTTTAATGTTAAGGAGCCAGCTCCTATAGTTCAAAATATTAACAGAGTACTAAAGCGTTTAAAATTCAACTATGTATTGCAGCCCATACCAAATCCTATAAAGGATATGACCACGATAGAGCAACGTATAAACTTCTTTCATTTGTTGGAGAACGTGATAGTAAGTGATATAAAGGGAGACGTTGTTGAATTAGGGTGCTTCACCGGGCAATGCGCTATGCTTTTTCAAAAGACTATTGAAATAATGCAGGCAAACAAGAAACTGCATTTATACGATAGCTTTTCGTCAAAATTTACAATAGAAGGCAGTGTAGTTGAAGCGTTGCAAGATAATTTTAGAAAAGCAGATTTGAGACTACCTGAAATATATCCAGGTTACTTCAACAGCACTCTGCCAAAAGAACTACCAGAAAGTATTGCATTTGCTCATATAGATTGCGGATTTGGAGGAGACCCTTTACAGCATAAGGAGATTGTTACGCATTGTTTAAGTAGTATATATCCAAGAATGAGTAAGGGATCGGTATGTGTCCTTATGGACTACCATGATAGTTCTCTAACTGACAAAGGCTTTGATGCTAACCCAGGCGTAAAACTAGCTTGTGATGAATTTTTAGCTGGTAAAGAAGAAAAAGTCACTTCGTTATTTGGTAACCAATATTCACATGGATTTTTTAGAAGGCATTAGACTTTGGTAATTATAGGAGCACCTCCCCTAACAGAACTAATGCCTGTTGTTGTGTAGTGGCAGAAACTGCAAACAACAGGGTATTGATAATACTTACAATTACTTTTTCTTGCAAATACAGCTAAACTCAAAGATTAAACGGTACTTGAACTTTTAATAGTCTTTTAGTCTACAGATTTCTTCAGAAACTATTCGTCGCACAAACTAGCCTGTTTGTCTATAACAAATTGCTGGTTTGCCGATTAAGCCGGCAAGTAAATTCAACGAAATGCTACTTTAGCAACGACAAGTAATCCAGAATACATGATTGCGATTAAGGGCCGCGTTTCTACGTGGCTCTTATTTTTTTACACCTTTTTTCAACTTTACGTACCCGTACGCTCGAACGGCTCTTTCCTTATTGTTATAACCGTGTGGGTTGAAATGGTTTGAATATTGGCACTATCGTTTGTGAATGGACAGATCAAATTACAATCGTGTAAAGTGAGCGGATAAGTACCGGAAAAACGTTTTAGCTACCAGAGGAGATTTTTTAAGGCTTTAATCTAAATACTACCCATTTTCTCTAAAACCTTACTTTGCACGTTCAACTACACTTACAGGTGCAAAAACATGTGGGACTCATACAAAAAAGGATTTAAAGCTTATTTACAACTGGAGAGATCATTGAGTGACAACTCAGTTGAAGCCTATTTGAGGGATGTTGATAAACTGACAGCTTTTTTAATAGCAACAGAAGAAAAAAAATCTCCGGCGGAAATAGATTTAAAACTATTACAAAAATTTCTGCAATGGGTTGGCGAACTGGGAATGACTGCGTCAACACAAGCCAGAACCATCTCGGGCATAAAAGGCTTTTACAAATATTGCTTAATGGAAGACATCGTAACGGTCGATCCGACAGCACTATTGGAAGCTCCCAAACTAAAAAGAAGTTTACCTGATGTCTTAAGCTTCGACGAGATTGAAAAAATCATTGGCCAAATTGATCAAAGCAAACCTGAAGGCGGGCGAAACAAAGCAATTCTTGAAACAATGTATAGTTGCGGACTTCGTGTAAGCGAAATTGTAAACCTGCAAATAAGCTGTCTTTATCTGGATGTTGGTTTTATAAGGGTTATTGGAAAAGGTAATAAAGAGAGACTGGTTCCGATTGGTACTGATGCTATCAAATACATTAAACTATACAAAGACAATATCCGTGTTCATGTGCCAATCAAAAAAGGATGTGAAGACATCTTGTTTGTCAACAAACGAGGTGGGCAGCTTTCACGGATAATGATCTTTTATATCATTAAAGACCTGGTTAAAAAGGCCGGCATTACTAAAGTTATCTCACCCCACACGTTTCGACATTCTTTCGCGACGCACCTGGTTGAAGGTGGTGCCGACCTTAGAGCGGTGCAGGAGATGCTGGGACATGAAAGTATTACAACCACAGAAATCTATACTCATCTTGATCGTGATTTTCTTAGAAGCACATTGCAACAGTTTCATCCTGCTTTTGCCCCCCGCCCTAAAGGGAGCTAAGAAAGTAATCGGATCAATCCGATTTTTCTTTACTCCCTTTAAAGTCAAAAACTACTCCTTATTCGACGCTACATCTTTAGTTAACTTCTGAGCTTTCTTAACCAACTCTAAAAACTCTTTGCGGTATCCTTCCGTATCGCTTTCTAAAGCTTCGCTGGCAAGTTGTACAACTTTTGCAAAAGTGCTGTTTGCTTTATAGGCAGAGTTACGAAGCAACATCCCAAATTGAGCAACAGCCGCTGCAAAACGTAAATTGTCTGAAGCCTCTGATATAGCTGTATTATGATCTATTACAGGATGCTGTAAAAGTTTGCTAACCTCTCCATCTGGCTGCTTATATCGAAGTTTAATATTTATCAATTCTCCATTGAAAGCTGTTTCAACTTTTTGTTTCACAGGCTTCTGGTATCGCAACTGGTCAACAGAATCAAGCACACTACTTTTTACGCCGGCGGGAATGATTTCATACAAAGCTGTAACTGTATGTCCGCTGCCCAATTCACCCGCATCTTTTTTATCGTTGTTAAAATCTTCCTTTGCAAGCAT
>NZ_JAOQAH010000033.1 GCF_025963695.1 Segetibacter sp.
TGGTTAGTAGATGATCTAAAGTTATACGATAAAGACTCGTCACCGTCTTTACTTCCAACCTTTATTTCTCAATTATGTGCTTTAATAATATCGTAGCTTAAACTGAAACCAGACCCTATTCCATGCCCTGTTGGCTTAAATGTAAAGAATGGCTGAAAGATCTTATCTACAACTTTTTGAGGGATCCCATTTCCATTGTCTTTTACTACTATTTCTACTGTGTTGTTTGTTCTTTTTGTGCTAACTATAACTGCTGGCTCAAACGTTTCATTTAGTATTGATAATAGCCTGCTATCTTTTTGATGGTTTTATCCTTCCCTTTTTCAAAAACAATAAAATGACGGATAATGTCAAGCAGGTTTTCTTTGTGCAACATGCTCTTGAGCATCGCTCCATTTCTGGCTCTGTGTCTGTATCTATGATATGTTCTCCATCTGACAGGCGGGGCGCCATATTTCCGGCGAATATCTTCCCGCAATTGCTCGCCACTTCAATCACTGATATTAAAAGGGGGTTTAGCCATAATAAAATCAGCTTTCAAGTCTTTGTGGCGATCGTGTAAAAAAGGTATCACCCAATTCTGATGTTGTATCAATACCACGAATGGCAAGGTTCATTTTTTCAAGTCAAAAAGTAGTAGGGTTACTTTCCTGTCCGTAGATAGCAATATCACAGAGGCCGCCTCCAGTTATCCAACTAATTTTGTACATGCCGCCGCTGAAAAGTTTTCTTGTTTCATCGGTTGTTTCAATAAGATAGAGGTTGCTTCCAGTCTTTGAGATAACTCCCGCACCTCTTTTTCAAGAAAAGATATTTTGTTTACCTGATTTTGTAGTGCATCTATTCCTGTCTCAACTTTTCGCAATATTTCTGCATTGTCCGGCAGATGTTCTGCCTTTAACATTACAAATTGTTCCGGCTACAACTAAGAACCTGGAGTTGATTTATGGAAGCGAAATATATCAGCGATAATTGCGGACGCATAAAAACTCACGTAATAATTGTTAACTTTTTTAATTTAGCTTCACCCTCTCACTTCTATTCTTGCTTTATAAATTACATAGCTTCTTCTTATTAGCACCCCTTTTACTTTTTTGCAAAATAAACTTTGGGCAAAGGCCATTTGTAGATCGTAACAGCGACTATATTATTACCAAAAGGATACTGACAGTAGAAAACGGTTTGCCTGCTAATTCAGTGACTTGCGCTATCCAGGATAAGGACGGCTTTATGTGGTTTGGAACAGAAAAGGGATTGAGCAGGTATAATGGTAAAAATTTCACCAACTATTCAAAGGAAAAAAACGGTTTATCAGGAGATAAGATAATACAATTGTCGTTGGATGACTCCAACCGGCTGGTGATTGTTTCGGTTGATATGGTGACTTTTCTTGCCCAGGCAAACCTCATGGATTTAAGAACTTATACTATTAGCACTGCAAAAAGCACAAGTAACTTTGCCGTTTTAAAACCACTGTTGAATTGGAAAACAAATGAAAACAGTAATTTAAAATACCAGGAAAACAGCATTGCCTTATACCTGGAAAATAAAAGAATTGAGATTTATTCGAAAGAAGAACTATCAAATCTACCAACACTTGTTTTCTCGGGAAACTACTTTGATCAATATGGAAACAACTGGCTTTGCTCCAATTTTGGTGTTTTTGAAATCAGGTGCAAGAAAAATTTATTCGATAATTATTTTAACAGCAACCAGCCTACAAAACCTTTTAATAAGCAGGTAAGGAATATATATACGGAAGCTGATTTTAAAAACGAAAATGACAAATCGGATAAAAGAATTTATGCCTGCATGGGAAATAAGTTTTTAATTCAAAAAAATAATAAGGTTGAAACTGTAACGATTAAAGACTGCTTCGTTTACTCGCTGCTAAAAACGTCGGAAAAATTTTATGTTGGAGGGTCTGTACTACTTGTACTTGATTTGGAAAAGCTAGCGTTTGAGGGAGAGGCTAAGACCTTTGGCGGAGAAATATGGGCGCTGCACCCGGCCTCACCTCATACTATTTATGTTGGCACAAACGTGGGCATTTTTTTATACAACGACAGTACTCGTAAGTCTGAACAACTAAAAGCATCCCATTACAGTTTCCCATTAACCTCCATTGTATATCGGTTTGTGCAAACCCGGAAACATGGCTTAATTGTCGTTGCCCAAAATGGATTGTTTCAAATAAAGAACAACACGATTGTTGACTATTATGGTCCAGGTGCATTAGGTGCTGATCATAAGTTGCCCATTGATGATATTTATGACATGTACGAGGACAAGGAGGGTATTTGCTGGATCGCATCCAAAGGAAACGGCCTATATCGCTGGAACTGGGCTGCGGCAGATAAAAAAGGCGCATTGGAAAACTTTAGCTTGCAAGCCGGGTTGCCTTCTAATATTTTATGCAGGATAGAAGAAGATGATAATAATAACTTATGGGTTAGCACATACAATGGCCTGTTTAGTTTTAATAAAAAAAATAGACAGGTTTATAGTTTCAGCAAAGCTGATGGTATTATCAATAATGAGTTTGATCGGGCGTCTTCTTTTAAAGGTCCGGATGGCAGAATGTATTTTGGTACTATCAATGGATTAACAGCCTTCTACCCTGTGGAAGTTTTAAAGAGTGTTATAATAGACTCTGTTCCTTTCGAGGTAACCATGATCAATAAATATTCGGCTGCTAAAAATGATTTTGAGCCCTGCATAAATGAGTATAGAAGTAATAATAAAATAGTCATTCATCCCGGCGAAGGATTATTAACTGTTGAATTTTCATTGTTGGATTTCCAGGAGCGGCCGCAGGTGTATCAGTATAATATTCAGGGTTTACCAGGCAAATGGAAATTGGGGGAGGGTAACACGCTTAATATTAATAGCCTGTCTTACGGTGAATTTAATTTAAGAATACAAGCCCGGCTGGCCAATGGCCAGTGGAACCCGGTTGAGATTGAAATTGCCATTGTTGTATTGAAGCCGTATTATTTTAAGCCCTGGTTTATTATTTTATGCATCATTGCGTTAGCTGCCCTTACCCGGTGGTATATCACCTCGAAAACAAATAAGCTATTACGAAGTAAAATAAGGCTGGAGTCATTGGTACAAACCAGAACGAATAGTTTATCAAGGGCCCTGCATGATAAAGATCTATTAATAAAGGAAGTGCATCACCGGGTTAAAAATAACCTCCAGGTTATTATCAGTTTATTGAATCTTCAAAATGACAAGATTACTGATGATACCATGAAGTTATCTATCCTTGAAAGTCAATCAAGGATTGGCAGCATTGCATTAATTCACCAGAATTTATACCAACATGGTCAACTCGATGGCATCCGGTTCGATGAGTTTGTGATTAACCTGGGCAAACAGCTCGACGATTTTTATAAAGAACTACATCGCGAAATTCTTTTGGAAACCCATATTGTAAATACCTGCATTGATATTGATACTGCAGTGCCGCTAGGCTTAATTCTAAATGAGCTGTTCTCTAATACGTATAAACATGCATTCAAAAATACCTCCAATATTAAAGTCACTGTTTCCATGCAGGAAATAAGTAAAGGGGAGTATAATTTAATATTTCATGATAGTGGCCCCGGTCTTTCTGAGGAATTGCGTTTTAGTAATGCTCATACGCTTGGCATGGAATTGATCAGGGGCCTGGCCAAACAATTACATGGGAAAGCCAGTTATCAATATAAGGAAGGTGGCGAGTTTACTATATCTTTCAAGGATAGTTTAACACGAAAAAATGCCTGAAAAATAAAATAGCCTGTTAATCCCTGATTATGGTTGTTTCATCCCAAATAGTTATTTATACTGGTAAAATTCTTTTTATTTGAATTATGCCACTAATAAATATAGAGATGATGAAGACTTTTGACGCAGATGATGGGGTTGTAAGGTGCAGTGTGTGTAAAGCAGAAATGAAGCCGGCAGAAATCAGTTTAAAAGACCGCCTGGTCCGTTTATTAATGGGCAGAAGCACAACTATTATGCATTACCAATGCCCCGATTGTAAGAAGGAACTGATAACCATGGAAAAATAAAATACATCTGGATAATAAAACAATACTTACTGTCGCATAAATTTGAACATGGAAATTATTGGAGCCAAACTGCATTGCTACTATTCCACCTCGTTGCGTCGCACTCTTATACCTTTTGTACAATATGCCACCATGCACAAACCTGTGAGGAGTGCAGTATAAAATTGGTGTGGTAGAGGACGAAATGATAATAGCTAAATCTATCGTTAGCACTTTACTGGCCTTACAATATAAAGTAATAGAACCCGCCGCAAATTATAAGGAAGCGATAGAGATGATTGATACTGCGCAGCCGGATTTATTATTGCTCGATATTAACCTGGGTGGACAAAAGGATGGTATAGATGTGGCTATGTATGCAAGAGAAAATTGTTCGCTGCCCATCATCTTTCTTACCGCCAACAGCGACAAAGAAACCATACAAAGGGCTAAGATAGCAAAGCCCAATGCCTACCTGGTAAAGCCTTTTAACAAAGAAGATTTGTACACTTCTATTGAAATTGCCATAAATAATTTTAAGGATAACAAGCAGCCGGAAATCAATCAAAGCCTCACCATTCTTTTTAAAAATGGACATGATTTTGTTTCGGTTGAATGGAGTAAAATTACTTTCATCGAAAGCGAAACCAACTACCTTAAAATTCATATTGAAAACGAAAGGACGGTTATTACCCGCTCGACCTTAACCGAAATGCAAAAGATACTTCCATCTCAACATTTCACTCAAATCAGAAGAGGTATTATAGTCAATCATAGATACGTGAAAAAAATAGCATTCGACAGTATTGAACTTTTATCCTTTACGTTTAAGATTACTCCTGCCTCAAAAAAAGAATTGCTTGCAAAGCTGCATACCTGATTTGGTTCAATACTTTTTGCAAATAGAAAGGGTACCAAACTCAACGGTGTTTCGTGGCTAAATAAAGAACAAAAAGTACAAGTGAGTGACACAACGATGTTACATAGTAGTAACTCAGTTTAGGTCAAAATAACTTTCGAAATGGTCTAAACCAGAAAGCAGTACGGTTTGTTTTTTTAATGAATGTTCGTATCCCTGCGCTTGTAAAAGGCTGTTTATCACATATTTTGCCTGCTTCATCCCATATATTCTTCTGCTTGGTTTTTTAACTCTAGAATTACGTTGCAATTCGGTTTTTAACTCCGAAAATATTGTAACCATTATTCGTATCCGGTCGATTTTATCGAGCGATTTCTGCCTGCGCTTTAAATCGACTCGTATGCGTTAATTGTTTTTTTTAGTTAGATCCAAATTGTTTAAGCAATAGCCCACTCCTATAAATTACCCGGAAATGAAAAACAGCTGCAAGAGAAAATTGAAGTTTAGGTTGGTTTTTACCGTCCTTATTTTTGTAAGCATATCAAGCTTAAAGGCACAGCCAGCGGATTCGCGACCCATTATAAAATATCTCATAAACAATTACGCCAGTATTTCACAGGCAGCATGTAATACTTGCCCACTGATAGCCGGGAAGCCGTTACACCGATACAAACCTATTCCATTTCCACCCACCTCGGCCGTTAATGCTATACCCGGCTTTAATATAGACCAGGTTCCCGGCATTGCAGCTCCCAATTTTTTGGGTGGAGGTTCTCCTGAAATAAAAGGACTCGTTAAAGGCGTTGCAGGGATGACTGATAAGTATGCAAGATACTTTCGCCAAAAAACCGATAGCTTATATTTTAGAAGCGGGGCAAAAGGTGTGGCCGTTTCAAAATCCGGAACGATTTTTACCAGCTCCAGTACTATCTTCCCAGGTGTCGATTTCGATTTTCGTAATGCACGCAGCGGCATTTTCTCCTTTAATTCAACCCCCGAAAGACTACCGATATATAATTCCACTTCCAATACTAAGTTTAATCAAAGTCCAGCCAAACTATATTCAGGGGAGAATATGATCAATAATGAGGAAACAGAGGTCGCTTATTTTGCAGTGGACCCAAATAATGAAAAGATTATTTATGCCAGTTTGCGAAATCCGCTGGCGCCATCGGTGGTAAGTTTAGCCAGGAAAAATGCTGATGGAAAATGGGTGTTAATAAGGCCGTTGCCGTACGGTGTTTGGGGTGCCCTGACAGTAGACCATGATGGTAATTTATACATTGCTGATCCAAGAAATCATGTAATTGTAAAAGCTGAATTTGATAATAATGGCAAGTCGAAGAGCTGGAAAACTATTGCAGGAAAGTTTGGTACGCCCGGATTTGTGAATGATGGGGATGGCGAAGATGCCCGGTTTAATAAGCCCGGTGGTATTTGCGTAGACGAAGATGGCAATATATATGTGGGAGATGCCGGCAACAATGTGATCAGAAAAATTGACGATGATGGTGAAGTAACTACCTATGCGGGTAATAAAGAAGGCAAGGCAGGTAATGTTGATGATAAGGATTGGGAGGATGCAAAGTTTAATGGTCCCACTGCGCTGGCATACAATGAAATTACTAAAACACTTTATGTTGTTGATGCTAAGAACAATTTAATTCGGGAAATAAATGATGACAGAGCGGTTTCTACACTTGCCGGAAACGCCGGCTCCGCAAACCCGATTGCTGATCCAAAGGGTTTTGCCAATAATTTCTATTACATTCTGGCCAAGTTGAATATGGATCCTGATGAGGCAAAATTTGACAATCCAACTGGTATTGCGATTGACCCTTCCGGATTGGGTTTGTATGTAAGTGACGAGAATTATATTAAGTATGTAAATACCTCCGAAACAATTTTTAGGATTACCGCTGCTTTTGGTGACCCAAAAGCAAATGTGGCTGGGCTTCCTGTATTACCGCTCGGCATTTCAATGAACAAAAACAATGGATCTTTCTTTGGAATACCTATAGTGCCATGGGAACCTACCACCTACACCATTTCGGTAACCAATCATGTGGTAGCTAACAGTTTATTAGGTATAGTTCCCAGTGGAGTTATTACGTTTGAAGTGGTGGATTGTCCAGAGGTACCAGATACGATTATAGATAATAGAACCATCTCACTCAACCAACTACCTTTTACCTGGAATGGACAAGTATTGAAAGGTGCGGGAACCGCCACTGCGACCCTTCAAAGTTTGGATGGGTGCGATAGTTTGGTAAAGCTGAACTTATTGCTGAAGCCCGAATTTAATTATAACAGCGAACCCTACATTTTTAGCCTTGGACAACAAATAAACCCCATTGTACCTACCACAGCAGGTTCAAAAATTGACACATTTTCCATTAGCCCTGCACTTCCTGCTGGTCTTGCCTTAAATGCTCAAACGGGAGAGATTAGCGGCACGCCGCTTGCCTATGCTACCAGCCAGCTTCTGCCGGCAATAGGGCCAAAAACGGCGAACCAATATCCTGCCCCCTGGTCACTTAAAGCAGATAAAGGTGCGGATCTTACCCAGGTTAAAATATCGGATAGTAATCAGAAAGCCATTTTTGAAAACAACACTGCGTTTCAAAGCTTGCAGGGCAGTGGCGGCCTAGGCACCGGAACAAAAGGTGCCTATACCGATTTTAGTGGATTGGGTGCTATCAAAATGTTTTCCAATACCCACTATTCTGTCCGGTTGTCCAACACCCTCTCCTCGCAGAATACATATAGCTTACATACAAATATGGGGTTGTTGAATTTTATGAACTCCTATGCCGTGTATATCGATTATAACAGGGATGGAGATTTTGAGGATTCGGGTGAGCGGGTATATATTTCTGCAGCCCCGCAAAGAGATGCCCATGCCGAAGTTTTTAATTTAAACATTCCAGTTACGGCAACATCAGGTGTAACTAAAATGCGCATCTATTGCGTAGAAGGTGCCACGGCACCTGCCTCCTACGTTTTTTATGATGCTAATGGTAAGCCATATAGCATACGTAGAACGACAGAGCAAGCATTATCATTTTATCCATTTCTAAATAATATACAGGCTCTACTTCCAGAGCAAATATTTCACAGTAATTGGTTAGACTACGGTGAATTTGAAGATTATAATATTGAAATACAAAACCCCTTAACGCAATTGTATGTTATTACAGGCAGCAATAAGGTTGGCTCTGCCCAGTCCGGTATAAAGATGGCTGTCAACAAACCCAGCACCTCTTCCAGCAATGCAACCATCTGTTCAACTGAGCTTCCTTATACCTGGAATGGGCTAACCTTTTTGCAGGCGGGTACACAAACGGCTCATCTGATCAACATATATGGCGCAGATAGTGCAGCTACATTAATCCTCACGGTTAAACAAGCCACTTCATCTGTAATAGCTGTGGCAAACTGCGGGCCCTACACCTACCAGGGGCAGGTGTATACGGAGTCCGGCGATTACGTCGTTCATGTTATGAATACCGTAGGTTGTGATAGCGCCATCATTTTTAGATTCCGTCAGAAGTTCACTGCTTCGGTAATCAATGTTGAAATATTACCCAATCAACTGCCATATACCTGGAACGGTGTAACATTTACAACTGCTGGCACCAAATCTGCCAGGCTTACCAATGCAGAAGGGTGCGATAGTACGGCTACATTGGTGCTACGGGTACTCTACAATATTTATTATCCTGCTATCAATATTTTAGAAATCAATAAGCCGATGCAGGCCGTAAGCCCGCAGATAGAAGGCAATTATCCGGGGTATAATTCTTCTGATGGATACAATATTTCACCAGCCCTACCAAATGGGTTGCAGTTAAATCGCATTACCGGGGTTATTAGCGGAACGCCTACACAACTAAGTCCCTTGCAAACTTATACCGTCACACTATCGCAGGATGGTGCAAAACCTTCCACTTTTAAACTGTCAGTAGGGGTACCTTCGGCATCTACCACTACTATCAACAATTGTGGACCTTACACCTGGAATGGGGTTGTATATGACAAGGCAACTACTCTAACCTCTAGGTTTGTAAACCAGTATGGGTTTGATAGCACCGCTACCCTAATACTGTCCATTAGAAACCCATCTGCTACTATTACCCGCTTATTTGTAAATCAGTCCGAATTGCCCCTCACCTGGAACGGAATTAACATAACAAAAGAGGGCGATAAAACCATTTACCTGGTAAATGCTGCAGGCTGCGATAGTGCTGTAACGGTTAATGTAGTGGTGGGGCCAAAAGTGTTATATCAATCGCCCACGGTTTTGCTGGCAAATAAACCCATTGTGCCCATTGCTCCACAAAATACAGGAGGCCCCATTCCATCAGTTATTGGCAATGTTTCCACGCTTATCAAAACCAATTATTTGTCGCCTGTTTCCATTGCATTGGATGCACAGTATAATAGCTATGTGAGCGACGAGCTGCATGGGGTAATTTATAAAATCAATCGCAGAGGCATTGTATCTACAGTTGATGGTTTTGGTACTACCCAGGCATTGCTGGCAATAGATAAGGCAGGAAATATGTATGCTGCAGACCGGCTCAGCAATCGTATTGTAAAGAAAGATAGTGCAGGTATTGTTACTGTATTGGCAACTGCCAGTTCGCCCGGTGGCATTGCAATAGATAGTGCCGGCAATGTATATTTTAGCGAAGGCCGCTATCATCGCATTAGAAAAATAAGCGGCACCGGAACTGTTTCCACACTGGCGGGTGGCCCAACGGCGGGATATGCTAATGGCAATGGAACAGCAGCAAAATTTAATACGCCATCGGGGTTAAGTGTAGATAAAGCGGGCAATGTATATGTGGCAGATCTGCTGAATAACAGAATAAGAAAAATTACAGCTACAGGCGATGTTACAAGCTTTGCAGGTAATGGTGCTGCTACTTCGGTGGATGGCATAACTAGCAATGCTGGTTTTAATGCGCCTGGTGATATTGCAGCAGATAACCAGGGCAATAAATATGTGGTAGACAATGGCTCATCAAAAATCAGAAAGATAGATACGGCAGGAATGGTGAGTACACTGGCAGGTACTACTGCCGGCTACCTGGATGGCGCCGGCCCGCAAGCTAAATTTAATTCGCCCATCGGCATTACAACAGACTCACACGGCCAGGTATATGTGGCCGATAAGGCTAATGCGGCCATCAGGCAAATAAATGCCGTCAACTATACCATTCGGCCTTCATTGGTCAAAGGCCTTCTGTTTGATCACGCCACGGGTATTATCAGTGGTACGCCTACAGATACCCTGCTACAACCTGTTACTTATACCATTCATGGTTATAATAAAGCAGGCGCAGATAGTATCAAAATGGTACTTGCTGTTTGTAATCCGGTGGCTACATCCCTTACACTAGATACATGCGACCATTATGTATGGAATGATAGCACCTACCGCAGCAGCACAACCCATACCCGTTATTTAAAAAATAAGGGAGGTTGTGATAGTGTTGTTACGCTGCATCTTATTATAAGAAAAGGTTCTACAGGCCCTACCACCACCGCTACAGCGTGTGAAAGCTATGTTTGGAAAGGAGTAACTTATGATAAGACAGGTGTATATACCAAGATGTACCCCAATGCCGTTGGTTGTGACAGCACTATTTATCTTAACCTGACCATCAAAGCAATCTCTACCAATAACCTGTTTGTAGACATCAATCCGTTACAATTGCCCTATACTTGGAGAGGGAAAATTTTTACAGTTCCAGGTACCCAATCCATTGTTTTGCAAAACAGTGTAGGATGTGACAGTATACTTTCAATGACAGTCAGGATATCGAATCTGCTTCCTAATATTACTTATGCTGTAAAGGATACTATTTTGTATTGGGAAAAAAGAATTGAAGTGCCTATTGCTATGACCAATACCGGCACACCCGTACCCGCCACAAAAATAGCAGAAAGGGATACCCTGGTTAAATTTTCTCCATTGGCAATCAATGGCTATATACGTCATATCGTAAAAGGCCCCGATGGAAATTATTACGCCACAGCAGATAACAGCAATCAAATTTTTATTTTAAGTAAATCAAGGGGTTGGACTGTTTTTGCAGGAACTGGAGGTGGCGGATCAGTTGATGGCCCGAAAGCGACAGCGCAATTTGGACTACCAAGAGGGTTGGGTTTTGATTCTAATGGAAATCTATTTGTAGCTACTTACATGGATGGTAGACTTAGAAAAATTACACCTGATGGGTTAGTCAGCACAATAAACACATCGCCACGGGTATTAGGTACAGACCCAAATATTGCGTTTGCAGATATGTATGCTCCAAATGCTTTGTCAGTTGATGCTAATAATAATGTAATTGTTCAAAGTCAGCGAAGAATTACAAAGTTCAACTTTTCGACCAATCAGTTTCTGAAAATGGATATGGACTACACCCCTTATTTTAACGGGGGTGAATTAGACATGAAGACGGATACAAAAGGAAACATTTATATACTTCCTAATTCGGGTAGCAATATTGTGAAAATTAGGCCCAACGGACAAACGTCAAGTATTGGGCAACGGTCTTCAGCTTATAATTATTTCAAAGCGGGAAATGGACCAGATGCGTTTTTACCCTGGGTATCCCGTATGGCGATAGATCTTAGTAATGATAATTTGTATCTTATGGCATTCGGTCAACTCCTGAGAGTAGATACATCGGAAAATGTGAATGCAGTTACCGGCCGTTGGTTTACCCAAAACGATGACCAGATAATTAGCGCTGACAGCGGGCAAGTAGCTATCGTTAAAAATTTAAGCGGTATACTTTACAATGCGCATGTTTACGGCGTTGGTTCCCTTCCATTTATGGATAATTATGGCGGGAAAGAATTGCCTTACAATGGTCCCAAAATAGACTTCAACAGTTTTGACCAAAGAATACGCCTGGATAGTACCGGTGCCATTGTGGGTACACCCAGGGCAAATCAAATTATAAATGGCAATATTTATGCAGACAATAGATCCACAGGATATTCTATTGTAGCGGCCAACCATTATGGCGTCAGCAACTTTAATATGGTAATAACCAACAAGACCATTACAAATATTCCAGAGAACTTTGTAACGACAAGATTTCCTTTTTTATGGAGAGGCAGGTCGTTTAATGCGCCAACTGATACCGCTAATTATTTTGCTACGAACAAAACAGGGGCAAATGATACGTTGTACCATTTACATTTAGTGTATGAAGGGCCTCCAGAGCCCGGCATTACAGTAACAGGCAATTGTGCGGGGGGTGGAATTACCCTTTCCGCAAATAATGCAGCTAAAAATGCCATTAGTTTTGACGGAACCAATAGGGCTACTATTACAAATTTGAGGTATGGCATTGGTATTCCTTTTTTTTATACCAATCCCTACATTAAACCGAGTGGTGGTTACGGAATTAATCCCAGCTCAGCTTACGAAGTTTGGGTAAAGCCAACTTCCGTTAGTGGAACACAATATTTCTTCACCAGAGGAACGAATCAGTCTATCGGTACTTTTATTGGATTGTCTATTCAAAATGGAAAATTTGTGTATGAATTTACGCAGTCAAATCCGGTATTAGCGCCTTATAAACTTATCTCTAACAGTACTATATTACCGAATGTATGGACACATTTGGCAGCCTCTTATTATGATTCTGCACTACATGTTTTTATCAATGGGCAGTTAGAAGGTGCGCTCCAAACACCTAATTCGAATTTTGCTGCTATAGGTTATGATCCAGGTACTAACAGTAATCTTTATCCAGACTTTTTCCTTGGTGGATTAGGTGGTCAATTTGGGTTTGACGGGGAGATGGATGAATTACGGGTTTGGAATACAGTAAGAAATGCAACTGCCATTCAGGCAACCCTAAATACTTCGGTAGCTCCCATGAGTTCTGGATTGCATTTGTATTATAGGTTTGATGGAGATTTGAGTGATATTGCCGCCGATATTTCCTCATCGCACCGGGATGCCAGGTTCATAAAACCTGCCACTAGCGTATCTCCATCAAAGGCACCTATCAATTTCACCTCCTATAAATGGATGCCCGGCAGTGCTACTACAAAATCTATTGTAGTCAATCAGGCAAGCAACACCCTTTATACTTTAACGGTAACAGACTATAAAGGAACTGCAGGATCCGGTAGCTTGATGGTGTCCCCTCTTGCAAGCAATACCATAGAAACAATCCGTGTATGCGCCAGTTCCTATAATTGGCATGGTACCACCTACACGGCCTCTACCAGTACGCCTACCTGGAAAGGGCAGAATCAATTTGGATGCGACTCTATTGTAACCCTCCACCTTACGCTGAATTCGCTTCCAGCGCCGGTAATTACCGGGGCAAATAAAATTTGCATAGGAAGTACGGCAACGCTATCTGCCGCTGGCTTCACCTCCTATGTATGGTTGCCAAACGGTGAAACAACGGCTTCCATAACCGTACAGCCGAATACTACCAGTACTTATACACTTAAGGTAACAAATGCCAATGGATGCCAGGCTACCGTATCAAAGACGGTCGTGGTAAGTGTGCCGACTTCTTTTACAGAAAAGATTAGTGCCTGCGGTAGTTATACCTGGCATGGCACCAACTATATTAGCTCTAACAATACAGCAACATGGGTTGGGGTAAATGCAGCAGGTTGTGATTCATTGGTAACGTTAGACCTTCGCATCAACCCATTGCCTGCATCAGGAATCGTGTCTGCCAATGGGGAAGCCAATTGTTCGGGTAATCCGCTCCAAATTACCTCACGGGCATCCGGAAAGCAATTGCTGTTAGATGGAAACAGCCGGGTTGTAGCAGACGCCATGGGGGTTGCCCCATCAACTGGATTTACGCTGGAAGGCTGGGTGAATTTCTCAAGCATTGGTACCCCGCAAAGTATCATCAGCCAAACCATCGGCAGCACGCCTCTTCCATTTGATGCCGGGCTCAATGCAAATGGCACCGTAAGTTTTGCAGTAGGCAATGGGGTTAGTACAAGTACCATTAGTACGACTACAACCTTAACCGCTAAAAGCTGGCATCATGTGGCTTTTGTGTACAACAACAAAACTATATCTATCTATATTGATGGCGTTTCCAGCGCCAGCGGTGTCGCAATAGTACCTGTTGCCGGAAAGTTGAACAATTTCATGATAGGCAATAATCAAAGTTTATCAAAGCCTATGGTTGGCGCAGTAGATGAGATCAGGGTGTGGAATGTGGCTTTATCGCAAGTTGGGCTCTCGGGCAACATGAATTTATCTGTGAAGCCTGGCAGTAACGGCTTGGTGGCCTACTATAAATTTGATGAAGGGGATAGCGAGTTGCCGGTGAATACTGCCAATGGTGCAACTACAGCAACGATTGTTGGCAATGCCAAGCACAGCATCTCAACTGCACCCATGGTCTACCAATCATACACCTGGACAGGTGGTTTGACATCACCTGTGATTACTGCAGTTAATCCAGGCACACTTTACAATGTAATGGTTACGGATGTGAATGGATGCAGCGCTGCAGTATCCGGAAAAGCAGTGGCGTCAACACCCAGTACATTTACAGAAGTTGTAAAGGCTTGTGGCCCTTATACCTGGCATGGAGTAACCTACACCAGTTCAAACAGTACAGCCAAATGGACCACACAGAATGCAGCTGGTTGTGATTCTGTTGTAACGTTGAACCTCAACATTGGTACACCATCTGCTTCCACTGAAACGGCCGTTGCTTGTAATTATTTTATTTGGCATGGTAACACCTATACAAAATCTGTAACCAATGCTACCTGGCATACTGTAAATGCATCAGGCTGTGACTCTGTGGTTACGTTACAGCTGACTATTACTAATACTGTTGAACGTACGGATACGGTAACGGTGTGTGGGACCTATCGCTGGCACGATTCCACTTATACTGCTTCTACAAAAGCGCCCGTTTGGTATGGAATAAGTAAAAATGGTTGTGATTCAATTGTTCATTTAGATTTGACTATTGCAAATTTTCCAATGGCAAAAATTAACGCCATGAATAGGGCGGCCGATATATGCCAGGGAAAAGGCCTTGTATTGCACAACGCAAATCAAGCTTATACAAAATATGCAACCGGCGTAAATAGTTTCAGTTCCGAACTCACACAAAATGTGAACCGACAAGTTTTAGGCGCACCAAATACTTACCCCAATTATGGTGATTATGCTACGGCCTGGTCTACTAAAGACGATCAATTACGTCCGGAATTTATTGAGCTCACATTCGATAACCCGCAGCCGATCAATTTCATTGATATTTACGAAACCCTCAACAGTGGAACCATCGATACAGTGTATGTAAAAAATCCTGCAACCAATGGCTTTGAAGTTGTGTATAGTGGAACGGCGGAATTGTATAGCAAACCACTCATCAACAGGATCACATTCCCATTAACAGCTTATGCAGTGTCAACTATTCGCATTGCAATAAATTCAGTAGATGTGCCTGCACAAAAATCAATTGATGCGGTGTCAATTGGTATCGCCAACACGGATAAATACAAATGGTCTGACGGCAGTACCGCAGATACTTTAGATGTAAGCAAACCAGGAAAATATGTATTAACAGCCACGAACGAATTTGGATGTTCCGTATCAGATACAATCAATCTGGGGATTTTTGAACTACAACAGTCAACCGGCAGCATGGTGATTGCATCAGCAAATCGCACGGTTTCTAAAAACGTGGTTGTTGGAGCAAGTACCATTTTTGAAAAGGATTGCGAATTAATAGCTTCGCTGCAGCCAACAGGCGGCGCATTGGCGGTGAGCGGGGCGGTAACCGGTAAAGTATGGTTAGAGCCCACCATGCCATCGCTAAACGGACGTCCTTACCTAAAACGTCATTACGAGATAACTCCTCAAAATAATGCGGGCAACGCCACAGGCGTCATTACCCTGTATTATACCCAGGCCGACTTTGATGAATTGAACGCATCTCCCTTCAATGGCGGTCTGCCAACAGCACCGGATGATGAAGCCGGCAAGCAGCATTTTGCCATTTACCAATACAGCGGCATTAGCCGCGATGGTACCGGTTTGCCCGGTACCTACGCGCAGCCAGGTGTACTTATTACAGTGCCGGCCATTACGCTGGTTTGGGACGATGTAAACCGCTATTGGAAAGCCAGCTTTGCTACTACGGGCTTTGGCGGGTTCTTTGCCGGCAATAATGGAAACACCCCTTTGTCCATTAAAGACCTGTTATTATTTGGAGTTGTAAAAGCTGGCAATAGTGGAATCATCAACTGGCAGGTGATTGTCGGGCACCAGGTAAACAGCTTCGTGGTGGAGAAAAGTTATGATGGCAATCGCTTTACCCCCCTGGGAACAGTGGCAGGCAAAGCTGGCACCACCAACTACCAGGCTATAGACCAATCCCTGCAAACGGGCCTGCAATACTACCGGTTAAAGCTGCTGGAAAAAGATGGCAGCATTGTATACAGCGCTGTAAAAACATTGCAGGTAAACAGGAACGAGGTGTTTGTTGTTGCGCCGAACCCAACAAAGGGTAGATTTACAATAGACCTGCAAGTGGAAGGACAACTAAATGCAATGGCACAAATACAATTGCAGGATGTGGCCGGCAAAATCATATACACGCAAAAGGCCCATATGAATGCCGGTGTGCTGAACCAGTCTGTCAATATACCTGCATCAGCAGCCAACGGGATTTACCTGGTAAGGATTATAATAGAAGGCAAAACTTATCAGGCAAAATTAATGTTTGAAAAATAAACGGCGACAACGGCTGTAGTAGCGGGTGCATTCGAAATTGTCGCACCCGTTTTTGGGGACCAGCTTTAGTTTTTTATGGCTACATCGTTGTGTCACTCTCTTGTACAGGTAAATCTTTAGGCAACTTTTTGGGTCATACCACCTTCAAAACTTTTCGTAGGAAGGAGATGAAGAAACAGCAAAGTAGACACTTGAAGCCCTTCAAACCTTGCGCGACAATTTAAGCAAGTTGCAAAATGATAATCAAGTCTTGCTGCTAATCATGGGATAAAACCGGATGCAACAAATGGTTTTGTGCCAATGCGGTCCGAAAAAAGCATACCCATAATATCTATTTCCAATCCACTGCATTAAAAATTCTTCCACCCACTTTTTTCAACCTCTTTCTCGCAAACATCAACTTCTTCTTTGCTCAGCACAGCGTGTAAATATGACTTCATTTCCATTTTTCAAGTTTGCTAATTCTCCTTCTACATTAGATCCTAGTACGTTTTATAAAAAGAAATTAATTACGGAACCAGCTAAACAAAGCATCTGCTATTAATTGATGCCCTTTTTTATTTGGATGGTTAATATGAGACATGTAACCAGATATATCTCCTTCTTCCTTTTTTATTTTTTGGAACAGAGAAAATGAATCAGTAAGTCCAATATGGTATTTCATAGCTAATTCTCTAACCTGGCCAGCGTGCGCTTCAAGCTCGTTTCCTTTCGCGAGCATATCGGCCCTCTGATCAGGTGAGGGAGTCAGAAGGATGACCTTTATTTTTCTATCTATCGCTTCATGTATCATTTTTTCCCATGATTCTTTTGCCTTCGCTAAGCCAATACCGCGATCATTTAAAGCGTAGTCAATAAACAAAACATCGGGCTTTACCGCCAAAACATCGTCAAATCTCGCTTGCCCTTTGTCAGAATTTTCTCCGCCGATAGCTGTAACAATCATATTTACAACAGCATAAGGGTATTGTTCTTTTATCTTCTTAAATAACAAATAAGGATAAGACTCCAATGTATGAACTTCGTGGTTGTGCCAATACCCTGCAGGAACAGAGTGACCATGAAACACTAAGTTAATAGTTCGGTTTTTTGGCCATTGAACAGTTAATTCATGTTTGATGGAAGACAGATATTCAGTAGTATCTGCAATCTTATTGCTTTGCGCAGTTGATGTAGCGTTCATAAATAGCACGAGCAGGTTCAAAAGAAATAACTGTTTCATAAGGATAGTTATAAGTTCTAGATAAATTATTTAACCGTCTTTATTAATTGAATTGTTACAGGTCCCAACAATCCTGATACTACTAATGGACTAACAGCCCACTTCACTCCTCTTGAACTAATGGCAATATTGGTATTCGTAAATTTTTCGCCGGTAATGGCATCCCCCGTTAACCTGTTCGACCAAACATTTGCTACTTCAACTTTCAATTCGTTTTCTCCATTCCTTACCAGGCCGGTTACATTAAAGTTATAGGGTTGTGCCCAGGTAATGCCTAACCGTTCTCCATTCAACCAAACTTCTGCAACTTTAGAAATGTTACCGAGATCGAGATATAATTGATCCCCTTTATGAACGGTTGGATTATTATAATAGCTGAAAGTTTTTTGATAAGTAGCAGTGCCGGCGTAATATTTTATCCCTTTGTCCCCCGATTCGGTCCATGACATTAGTGTAGGAAAAGTTGCAGAATCAGGTGCACCCCACCCCTTTGTGAAACCTACTTTCCATGCGCCTTCAATCGATGCTATTTTAACCTTGTTTTGTATTTTTTTTGCTTCCCCCAGGCGGTATACCCCATCTCCCAGTAGCTGAATTCCGTTCTTGGTATATTTTATAAAAGGAGGATCACTTTCGTTTAGACTTAAAGAAATATAATGAGGTACAGGTCGTCCATTTTTAAATACAATAAAATAAGATCCGTAAGCAGGTAATGAAATCGGAATTTTAGTTTGTTGTTTGCCAGCGTCGTAAATGTTTATTGCTACTACTTCCCCAGTTACAGGATCCCATATTTCGGGTACTTTGTTTTGTTGCCTGAAAGCGCATAACCTCGAGATAGGTTTACCGGTGGTATTTCTAATGTAATAAACATCAACGTCGCCTTTGGTTGTATGTATGTAATCAATAACCGGCTTATCACTTCCACTATAATCCAAATCTGGCACTACACCGAGACCTTGAAGAATTTTCAAAGGTGACAAATTGGTAAATACTTTGCCTTTACCAATCAACTCTTTCTTAAAAGTACTGCGGGTGTTAGTCCACAACTGATTGGCAGTATTTTTAACTGCTTCATCCCCTTTTAATTGATGGATCAAGCCCACTGCCTTCGCAGGTTTCGTTCCGGTAATAATTGCTCCTGCTGCTGCAAGCTTCTGTATTTTTTTTAACACCTGCGGGTTCACTTCATCCATTCCTGCTAGTGACAGTATCCTAAACTTCGCGCCGTTTGGCAAAACCAATAATCCGTCTTTTACTAACAGTTGGTGCAACAAGACATCGGTATTAATTACTTCATAATCGTAGCCAGTACCAACTTTAAAAGACGTGTTTTTAGCTGTTACAGAATTAGGTACCTTATCTCCGTAGTAATAAACTACGTCTGCTACAAATTTCGTTTCCTGCAAAACGTATGATACTCTTGCCAGGTAATCATTAAACGGTCTCACTTTAGTCCACCAAACTCTTTTATCATTGAAGTGGGTTCCGGCATGATAAACGAACCCCGGGAAGCCGGCACCTTTAGGATTATGGCTAAAACCGTGAACAACTACTTTGTTCATCCCCTCGCAAAACGCCCTATCTGCTAAAGGCTTTAATTCAAACGGTCCTTCCTGCCAATGTTCGAAACTCGTAAATGATTCTTCTTCAACAATACCCCGATTGTAAATATGAGAGGCAGCAGCCACTTCTTTTACAACCTGCAAAACATCCACACTGTCTTTATTATAAATATGATGCTTGTTCCAAAATTCACCTCTCGGTATATCTAATGAACCGAGTGCTTTTAGCGGCTCGGCAGGAACATTATGCAGTGGTTGGCCGGGTCCGCCAGCTTCTGAATTAATCTTCAGCCCAAAACTGTTCGATACTTGCTTAGCCTTTCTGTAAAAATTATTAATCATTAACTCAGACAACGTTTTTTTCAGATCAGCCTGAAACCTGTCTGTTGTTTCTGTATCAAACAACTCCTTGTTAAACATTGCAGGGATCAGTTTATGAACATCATAGCCATGGTTCTTTCGGAATTCAACAGGTAAGGTAGAAGTCCAGACAGTTCCCGTTGCTTCATAGCTTGCCAGGTACAGGCTTTTAAGGGCAGTGTTATTGAAGTTACCTAATACACTTTTTAACCTATTAATGATATGCAGAAAATGGGCACGGGTAGCAGATGAATCAAAGTGATCAATGATCGGCCCTTTTGAATTTGGACTGGGGAGCTTTAACTGTTCCCCGGAGTTGGAGCTAACATATCTATAGATCTCCCATTCTCCATCCGGAAGCTTATAATCTACTATTTCAGTATTTGAATTAAAATACCTTGAAAGATTAATAATCTTACCGGTGTCAAGCGTATTGTTCTTAATACCTGCCGGAATAGCCAACACAGCTACTTCCTCGTAGTAGGCGGGCTTTCCATTTGCATTTGTAGGAATTAAATTATTGCCTTTATCATCACCCTTAAAAATTTTGGGGAACGGTAAATTAATTTTCTCTTTTGCCGGCCCCTTTACTTTTACCGTTGAAAAGTACAACGACTTGGCCGCATGCACCGGAAGAGTCCAACTTCCACCGGCATTCCAGCTACTGGCCATATTTAATCCAACCTCTAATTTTAACTTACCTGCCTCTTGTATTGCATACCTTATTGTTTCCAAAGACTCATCACCCATAAAAGCAGGACCGGCCGGTATCATTGTATCCCCTTTGGGTACGCCTATTTCGAAAATATCCATACCTGCAATTCCAGCATTTTTCATTGCAGTCAATTCCTCTAGTATCCTGCCCTTATCTACATAGCCGTTCAGCCACCACCAATACACTTTAGGTCGGGCTTTAGAAGGAGGATCTATAAAACCTCTTTTTAAAGAGTCATAGGTAGTTGAATTATTTATAGGTTTCCCCGTTTTCCAGGAAAACAAAAAACAGACAATGACCAATGAAGCAAAGAATGAAATCTTTTTCATGAACAGGCTGTGTAATCGTTAGAAATAAAAATTACCAGGCTACAGACACTCTGCCCGTAACCTTCTCAATTACATAATGGTTACCATATTTCTTATCGCCCGCTTTAAACGAAATACTACCGGTTTTCCAGGGATAGGTACTGTTTAAATACACCTTTAACTGTTCGGCAGTTATGTTGTCTTCGGGATAGATCCTTACAGTGGCATTATTTAAACCATCAATTTCAAGTCTTCTCCTGATATCTTTATCCCCCGAATAAATATCCTTACAAGAAACGATACCATCATTCTGCTCGATAAAGATCCTGCACTCCCTGTTCCAGGCAGTAGGTAATGAATAGGTTGAAAAACCTTTTTCAAATTTTGTTTGAAAACCATTTAATATAGGCGCTCCCTGTGGAAACTTAAACCGTTGCTTAACCGTCGTATTGGGAACATAACCGGAAAAGTAAAACGCGTTATTACTTCTGCTAACAGTAAGTACCGGGTTCTTAACAGAAGGATCCTGTTTATCAATATTATATTCAATACCAAACTCTTTTAAAATATAACGCAGGTACATTCCACCGGCAAACCATTTCTCAGGATCGTCCGGCGCTAATAATTTACCTCCTGTAAACCTGCTTGAATTAGTACCCCGCACATAACCAACCTTACCACCTTTCCATTCAGGTTTGGTTCTTACCCATACTACATCTCTTGCCTTGGTGTTCTGTAACATGGTTGATAAAATCTTGGTCGACTTATCTGCTTGTTCTTTCACTTTTGTTCTAACACCTCCGCCAGAAAAGAGTGAACGATGAAAAATTCTTGCAGGGTATTTCTTTTCTAAAATATCGTTTGAAAAGGTAGAATTCAGTTGAAATTCTCCTTCAAGTGGTTCAACGTTTTGCAGGTTTAATAACGATGCAAAGCCGGCACCTATATGATCAGCAGGACCATATACAATTAACTTTCCTCCATTCTGAACAAAGTTGATCAATTGCTTTTCGAACGCTGAACCTGCATCAGGAACAATGCACAACAGGATAGACTCATTGTATAAACCCGGCTTATTATTAAGCGACGTTTGAAACGACTTTGTAGATGTAATGGTGTTTAAAGGAAAGCCGTTGTTAATGGCTTGCCTGATCAACCAATCGCCGTAATAGATTTCGGGTAAACGTTCCTGCTGAGTATACGCCCAGTTATGATATTCGTCGAAAGGATACACCCAAACAAGTGGACCCGGCTGTGTTGGAAGATTATAGCGAGCCTTTAAAATATGAGGTATTACTTCATCAGGCACTTGGGCTGGCATATCGCCATAAGTATTATCAATCGTTAAAAAGTTCAGGTGTGTCGGCGGAGTTATTTCACCACGGTCATTTATTCTTGACACCGACATAGGAAGATAGATATCATGCGGTTCACTTCCGTACCGGTCTAACCAGGGGCTGTTTACCCACCATGGATCGTGTGTATAATACCTGAACAAATACCGGTTGTCGGGGATCTCTGAAATACGAGACATGTAACCTACCATTTCCAATCCAAAGTCTCCATCTAACGCAGCCCACGGAGAATTAGGAGGCGGCAGTATATTAAAGTTGCCTCCGTAAATGTTTTTTAAATCAACTCCATCTCTTGCAAGGTCAATACCTGCTGAAAGGTTAGTGCCCCTTGTTTGTATTTCATATGAAGGACATTCTTTACGATATAACTTCCAGAAATCAGCGATGAGTAAGCGCGTTTCAGACATTTTATTCTTAATGAAATCTGTACCGGTAAAAATGGCTCCTGTTGAGTTCCACCCTTCTACACCAAATCCAAAACCATTGCTAAACCATATATAATCATATCCAAGGTCTTTTAAGAAATGCTCGCTCTGTCTGCCAAAAAAAGTTCCAAAATGCGTATTAGCAGGGATGCCTGTCGGATACCCGGCATATTTATGAGTATCAGCATTTAAAACAGAATAACAACTTACAAAAGACTTCTCTCCCATTGCATTGCCCCCTAAAATTTCCCTGTGTCTTTTATACTTAAAATCCGACTTTGCAAACTCTGGCCCCGGGTCGAAAGTTGCACCTACCCTTATTACCTTGCCTGTCATCTTACTTCCAGTTTCTTTGAGCGTTTGAACGATAAATTTCAAATCTTCATAAGTAAACTTTGGAGGGTTCTCCAGGTATTCATACGCCCTTTCATGTAGCGATAGTTCTTTGGGACCTGAGCCTACTTCATGGTTTGTATTTGGGTTGCCCATATACTTTGCCCATTCTAATGGTTGGTTAAGGCTTCCACTATAATCAAGTATCTCAGAACCATCAGCCGTCCAAAGCATAATAGACACGGTATCGGTATGCCTCAGCAACGATTGCCATTGCAAAAACATTTCAGCCGCAACCTTCCTTATGTATTCCTTATCATTCTTTTTAAAAGGCTTTAAAGATGATTCAAGGGAGATATTATAAAAGTTCTTTCCTTTAACTGCTACATCATTTATTTGGGCTGACGTAGTCTTCCATACAGCCATTTGCACTAAGAAGAAAACAACTAAAAATTTTTTCATTGGTTATGCTTATTTCCTTTTAAAATAACAATAAAGAGTTCACGAACACTATTGCCTTACCGCGCTTTTTGCTGAATAGAAAATGGTTTGTACAAGTGAGTGACACAACGATGTACAATTGAAAAACAAAGGCTGGTAACAAAAAGATGCTTTAATAAAAGACATTGATATAGAACCGGCGCCTGAATAGTTATAGCTAAATAAGAATATTTTTTTGCTTACCAGCTAAGTAACAACAGTCAACATCGTTGTGTCACTCACTTCAACTTATAGACTTTCTATTCAGCTTTACTATCCCTTTCCAGCAACAAAAAAAGCGTTTTAGCACCTAAGCTTGTTGCCCCAATTAATAACCCGGGTTTTGAGTTACTTTAGGGTTTAAATCAAGCTCCCCCTGTGGAATAGGAAATACAAGCTCATGTTCTTCAACAGAAAAATTCTGATTTTGCCTTTGGTAATGTGCATTTAAAACTGCACGTACCCTTCCTGTACGTACCAGGTCAAACCAACGATGCCCCTCGTACAAAAACTCTACTCTTCTTTCTTTTTCAATTTCCAGCCGCAGGGCTTCTTTACTAAGTCCGGATAGGTTTGTAGTTATACCAGCCCTGTTTCTGACAGCGTTCATATATTGAAATGCTTCGCCTGTCTTACCTTGTTCGTTTAGCGCTTCAGCATACATCAGTAATACGTCTGCATAGCGCAGAACAGTAAAAGTTACGCTACCATCTGTAACATCAACGGCCCTAAAATCAACAAACTTTAAACCATACCGGTTATAGGCTTTTGTACCATTTATTAATAGAACGGAATCGTTTACAGAAGCGGCTTTTCTATTATCGTTTGGCTGGTATGCATTCATCAAATCCAATGTAGGAACTATTCTTCCTGCCCCTTGTTGGTTGTTTTGAAAAATAGCCATACTTGTAATAGCGGGAGTAAATACATAAGAATAATTATTACCCATAGTTCTGCCGGACAAATATTGAATTTCCAGTATTGACTCTGCGAGATTATTATTTGGAGTAGTGAATAAACTTTTATAATTATTGACTAAAGAATACTGCCTGGCATCTACTACTTCTTTTAGCTTCTCAGCAGCTTTATCATAATTTAATTGGGTTAAATATACTTTTGCAAGTAATGTTTTAATAGTACCAATAGACGCTCTTGATTTATCAGAATTAACCGTAACAGGCAACAAAGTTTCTGCATCAGTAAGATCTTTTAATATAACCTCGTACACTTTCTCTTTTGGCTGCAATGAAAGATCGGCTGACAATATTTGTTCAGGACTTTTAAACTCCTGGTCGGTTATCGGCACTCTTCCAAATAACCTTACCAAATGGAAGTAGCTATAGGCTCTTAAGAACTTTGTTTCGCCCTTAATCCTGTTTTTAGTGTTAGCATCAAAAGCGATTAGATCAATCCTGTTGAGAATCACATTACATCTTGCGATAGTTGCCAAACAAGTACCCCAGGCAGCACTTACGTAAGCATTGGTAGCAGTAACAGCATTCTGGTCAACCTGCATTTCGCTTATTGAAGGAGAAGACCATTGGATCTCTGTATTGTCCGTTGACAATTCTCCTAAGTATACCATGTTACTTGAGTTATAAAGTCCACGGAACGTTCCATAGATTCCAATAAGGGCACTCTCAAAATCGTTGCTGTTACGATAAAAGTTCTCGGTGGCGATTTGTGATTGTGGTGTTAATTCAAGGTACTTCTTACACGAAGTTGAAGCAACCATTGCCAACATTATGATTACAATATATTTTTTCATGACTAATTTTTTAACGACAGATAATTAAAATGACAATCTTGCTCCAAGAGTGAAGACGCGGGGATTAGGATATGCAAAATAATCAATACCACTCCTTGCCAGGTTATCTCCGCCTATGCTACCCTCGGGATCGTAACTGGGATATTTGGTAAAAATGTAAGCATTGGTGATATCAGCAAAAACTGATAGCGATTGTACTTTTAATTTGGTCAATACACCTGGTGAGAAAAGGTATGAAAGATTGATGTCCCTGATCTTAACAAACGAACCATCAAACATATACCTCGAACTGGAGCTTAATGTAAATGCATAATCGTTCCTGATTGCCCGTGGCAACAATCCATTACCTGGTTGAGAGGGCGATTTCCATCTATCTGCAATCATGCCTAATTGATTTTGAACACCGGCATCATTTAAATTTATTTCACCTCCCTGAAAATACACTTCATTACCCTGCGAGCCGTTAATGCTAACGCTTAATGTGAATGCTTTATAATTGAACTTGTTATCAAACCCCCATGTAAAATCCGGCCATGGATTTCCAACAATCTTTCTATCGGCTGTTGTAATCCTTCCATCATTATTTACATCTTCAAATTTCAGGTCGCCGGGTACAACTCTTGGGGATTGTAAAGGGCTTTTAGAAATCTCCTCTGCTGTTTGAAAAACACCAATGGCATTAAGCAAGTAAAAGCTTGAAATTGGTAAACCCACCTGGCTTACCTGGTAATCAGAATTAGTAATTCTTACAGCATTTCCATTAAGAGCAAGTACTTTATTATTATTTGCACTTATATTAAAACTGGTAGTCCAGTTAAAAGCTTTACTCTTTATAGTCTCAGTATTTACCGAAAACTCAACACCCTTGTTTTCCAATTCCCCGATATTTTGCACAGAACCACTAAAACCAGAAGCGGCAGGCAAAGAAACATTTAGTAATAAATTCTTTTTATGACTCCGGTAAATATCTGCAGTAAAGTTTATCCTGTCGTTCAATAATGAAAGATCTACTCCAAAGTTTGTTTGAACAGATTGCTCCCACGTTAGGTTGGCATTAGACAAACTTGAAGGGGTGATACCCGAAATAACCTGTCCATTATTAATGTTCCTTGTTATTCCTAATAATCCCTGGCTTGCATAGTTGCTGATCAGGTTATTGCCTGCAATTCCATAACTGGCTCTAAGCTTTAAGTTGCTGATGAACTTAACACTTTTCATAAACGCTTCATCGGATATTCTATATCCTAATGATATAGAAGGAAAGGTTCCCCACTTATTATTAGCGCCAAACCTTGAACTTCCATCCTGGCGAACTGTACCCGTTACAAGATATTTACCTGCAAAAACGTAATTCATTCTGGCAAACCACGACATCATTGACCACTCAGATATGTAATTTGTACCGGATGTAACATTACCGGCGGCTAAGAAGGCAACCTCATCAGTAGGAAAATCAGATGCACCTGCCTGCACCACATCGTCTGAATTTTTTTGAACTGTAAATCCAGCCAATGCATCTATCTCATGATTATTAATCGTGCGTCTGAAGTTTAATGTATTCTCGTTAAGGTAATTGAGCGATCGTACTTTTGATATACCAGCAGTAGCAACCCCTGTTCTACTGGTTGCTATTCCTACCTTTGATGATTTCCATAACCTGGTTTCACTACTGGAATAGTTGACGCCAAAAGAAGTTTTAAAAACTAATCCTTTCGCAATTTCATAATCAATATAATTGTTCGTAAAGATGTTGGTTACATTTCTTTTATCAAGAAATTCGCGGGCAATCATTAAGGGATGTTCAACAGGGATACCTTCGGGAAGAGAAAATTCGGAATAAAAGTTTCCGTCTGTGTCGTAGAGAGGAATCGTAGGATCACTGGCCAGGGCTGTGGAAATCAATCCACGGTGTTGTAAATGTCCTTCGGCACGAGCAAAATTTCCGTATGAATAAGAGGAATTAAAAGATCCACCGAATTTTATTCTATCAGAAATACGGGCATCTATATTAGTACGTAATCCAAACTTCTTAAAATCAGAACCTATAATGATCCCCTCCTGGTTGAAGTAGTTGCCGGAAACATAATATTTTACATCTCTTGAACCGCCGCTTGCAGCTAACTGGTAGTTTTGTACCATTGCCTTTCTAAATATAACATCCTGCCAGTCGGTTCCCTCATTCGGTATAGAACCAGGATTGCGGAAAGCGGGCTTCACCCGTGTTGCCGTACTTCTTACGTTATTTGGATCATTAGCATTGCCACCTGCAAATACCCATGCATTATCCCGGCCATTTGCAACAAACTCAGCATACTCTCCTGGGGAAAGTAAATCTAACTTCCTGGCCAATTCCTGTAACCCTGTAGATACATCAAGGGTTATATTTGCTTTACCACCTTGCTTACCTCTTTTAGTTGTTATAATAACTACTCCATTAGCACCCCTTGATCCATATATAGCAGTTGCAGAAGCATCTTTCAATATTTGAATTGATTCTATGTCCGCAGGATTAATGGTACTTAAAGGATTTATCCTGTTTATGCCGCTACTGCCCGCTATCCCTGAAGCGGAGTAAGACGATGAATTGAAACTTGTTAAGTCAGCGCCGCCACCACCGGTACCTATTGCAAAACCATCAATTACATACAATGGTGAATTGCCGCCAGTAATTGAACTAATTCCTCTTATTATTACATTCACATTACCTCCTGGTGCACCAGACGTTTGAACGATTTGAGCCCCCGGCACTTTTCCCTGCATCATCTGATCAAAACTTGCCGAAGGAGAAAGGGTAAGATCTTTAGCGGTCAGGTTTACAATTGAACCGGTGAGGTCTCTTTTCTTTTGAGTACCATATCCAACGACGACTACTTCATTCAATAATGTCGAAGCAACTTCCATTTGAACATCAATTACAGGATTGTCTCCCACTGTAATTTCTCGGGTCTGAAAGCCAGTACTGCTAAAAACCAGGGTAGCTTTATTCGGCACCCTTAATCTATAATTGCCACTGTTGTCAGAAACGGTACCATTGTTAGTTCCCTTTGCCACGACTGAAACACCAGAAATTCCGTTTGGATTTTCAGTAGAAGTAACAGTGCCCGATATGGACATAGTGCCGGTAGGCTGCGCTATTAATAGGTTACATTTCAAAACAAAAATCACGATAAAGATGCCCAGTTTTAAGGGGAAACCGTGGTTGAATTTTTCTTTCATAAGGCAGTCGTTTTAAATTTATTATACAAGTTGTTTTTTAAGAGATAGTGACGGATTCTATATTCAGGTAATTAGCGATTTTGGTTATGGTGGCTGCATAATGACCTACGCCCAAAGCAAAGTGGTGTGTCGGACCTTCCTTTACCCACCTGTGTAGAAATGTGCGTACGTCGGGTTTAAAATATCCACGGGTGTTTGTATTACCGGTCGGCGGAATGGGTCCTTCAACTGATTCGCCCTCTGCAATTACGAATTTAAATTTGCCGTTGTAGGTAGAACTGATACTAAGTATTGTTATAGGACCCTCTTTAATTTTAAATTCAACCCCTGCGCCAAAACCAGGTTTTCCATGGTACTTCTTTAAACTTCTCAATACCGGTCTGCCCTCTGCAATGGCGATATTATGAGGTCCGTCATGTCCTACCAATACAAAACCTTCCTTAAAGTCTACGGGGTGAAACTCGGCAAAACTTCCCCCTATACCTAGCCGATCCATTATCAACATTGCTATGCATGTCTTCAGATCAGACTCTCCGCACATAGGAAATCCAGCCCCTGTTAATAATGAATTTCCTACAATAAGATTAGACATTACTAATCGTGTATTACTACCTTCTTCTCCATCGTAATAATAGGCTAACCCGTCTAATTTTTTATGCTCTACAAATTGCTCAAGCGCTACTGTTACCCTGGCTGAGGTCGTAAGGTCTGTGTCTTTTAGTTTTTCAGAAATTGGGTCCGAAATAGGATCAGGCGTATCAAAAAAATCGAGTATCCTGTTTCTGGTAGCGTGCACATTTTCCTCATTTGCCCTTTCATAATGGGCTACTATTTCGTGTGCTTCGCACTGAATGATGTGGGCACCAAAATGCGCCGTTATCATGGTAGAGTCGGAATGCATATCAAGCATTGCTTCAATAGGATGACCGATGTGACCAATCCTTGCCGTCCTTAAATCGTGTAACACCTTTGCTATCCCGCAATATTCATTAATTTCCAATTCAGCTTGCTCATCGTTATGCAGTGTCCCTACTATCATGTCCGGCACCTTCTTACCCATTCTTACCGCTACTCCTGCAAATTCGGGTAGCGCGCATATATCATCGTTGTACAACTGTTGATATGTTGAAGCATTCTCGTAATCCAATGCCTGGTCAGGTTGTAAAGCAACAAGAACAATAGGCGTCTCTATGCTTTTAACAACAATGCCGAAAGTACTTGATGTAGCATAAGTGAGCATATCGCAAAAGATCAGGTCAAGATCTGCGGCTTTTAGTTGAGGAACCAGGTCGTATGCGCTTTGCACATTATCAACTAAACCAAAATCTATTACTTC
The DNA here is from genome assembly GCF_025963695.1 of Segetibacter sp. Taxonomy (GTDB): domain Bacteria; phylum Bacteroidota; class Bacteroidia; order Chitinophagales; family Chitinophagaceae; genus Segetibacter. Next base: position 29,762 of record NZ_JAOQAH010000033.1, read on the forward strand.
TACCTCGTTCTTTGATACTTTCTCAATAAACACCTCCTGCTTAGCTTTCAACTGATCCAGTAAGCCGGGAAACTGGTCCCAATATTTGAAGTATCCAACTCCAAAAACACCTATTCTTGCTACTGTTTCTTTTCTCCTTTTAATTGCGCTGCCCAGGTGAACTGCAGGCATATTGTTGACTTGATTGATCATAAAATTTTTAGTTTAAACATTTTTATAAATGAGATTTACTTCAATAGCAAAACAAGCATTACATTGTTTGAAGCCTTACTAATTGAATTTTGGGAATAAAGACTATGAATAACACGAAAGCCAGAGGATACATTAAACCGCAAGCAATCCAAATAGGCGAATAAGAATAGCTTTGTATAACTAAACCTATTAGAGGATTAATAATCAATCCGGAAATTGCACCTGCAGTACCTGATAAACCTACTACAGTAGATGTACCTATACCACCGAAAATGTCTGATATTGATGTTATATAGTTAGTAATCCAAAAGCCGTGTGCAAACATTATTACGGCCATTAAAGCAACTGCAACCTGTGCTGAGGAAACAAAAGCAATCATTGGAGCAACGAGCGTAAGAGCAGCAGCTATGCCCATTACTGTTTTCCGGGCTCTGTTGATTGACACACCCTTTTTTACAAGTTTATCAGAGAAAAAACCTCCGACTATATTTGATACCCCTAAGGCAAGGAAAGGAATCCAAAACAAGCTTCCTATGTTTTCGAAGGAGATGTTCCTCTGCTCATTCAAATACTTCGGCGTCCAGAACATTATGAAGTACAACACCGGATCGAGCAGAAACCGGATAAGAATAAAGGTTTGAGCTTGCTTATTTTTTAAAATGGTTGAAAAAGGAATGGCGCTTTTTGCTACAAGAGCTTCATTGTTCTGGTTTTGAACCCGCTTCTTAGCAGATGGTATCAAAAGCCATCCAACGACCCAGACAATACCAATTAAACCAGGGATTACAAAACTCGATCGCCAACCTAGCTTCGAAGAAATAAATATGGTTAAGGGCGGGGCAATAACGGCTCCAATCGCAGCACCGCCGATAGCGATGCCGTTAGCTAATCCCCTGTTTTTTTCATTGAACCATTCAAATACGGCTTTAGCTGCTCCGGGAAAACATCCACCCTCTCCGGCGCCTAATAAAAAACGAAAGATTACCAGGTGATAGAAGTTACTAATAATACCATGAAGACTATTTGCGATAGACCACACGCCAACAGAAACCGCTAGCCCCTTTTTACTACCAAACTTGTCCATTAGCCTTCCGCCGATTGTAAACATCAAAGCATAGCTTATAAGAAAGCTTGTATTAACAATGCCGTATTGAAAATCCGTTACTTTAAATTCCTGTTGAATCTTAATTATTGTCATTGACAATACCTGGCGGTCTAAAAAACTTAATGCTGTTGCAGAAAATAAAAAAGCCAATACAACAAGAGGAATGTATTTTCGATTCATAAAGCTTAACGCACTAAGGTTAGAGAGATCAAACGTAAAGAAAAGAAGTCGAAAAAGCAAAAAAATAAATATTTTTTAAAGAAAAAACCATATTTGCATTAGGTTCGTACAATATCAGTATAAGCACTAGGTTGAATACGTTAAAAATGAAATCGAAATTTATCTCGTTAAGTGAAAATATAATTGAAAAAATCAAAGCAGGAGAATTGTTACCTGGCGATAAAATCCCTTCGGAGAACGAACTAATTAAAAAGTATAAGATTAGTAATACTACGGCAAGAAAGATTTTATTGGAAATAGAAACGAAAGGCTGGGGAAGAAGGATTAAGGGCAAGGGAACGTTTGTATTAAACAAGACTCCGCAACATCAACTGGTAAGAACAATTGGGTCAATAGATGCAACCCGAAGAGGCTTTAACGATTACCTGATCGCCGAAGGCTTTACCCCAAAAAACATCATTCTTGAAAAGACTGTTTTGAAAGAAGGGATTTCTGCAGAAATTAACGGAAAACATTATATAATACAAGGACCCGTATTAAAAATTCACCAGTTGAGGTATGCTGATGATGAAGTAATGAAAGATGAAACCAGGTTTATCTCCTTGACATTGTGTCCTAAAATAGACCGCCTTTCAACAGAAATTTCTTATTTCAAAACTTATGAAAGTAGTTATAAGCTTAAAATTAGCGACTTGAAGCAGTCTTTAAGTGTGGACATTTTTTCGCCTGAATCGACGTTAAATAACTTTGAAGGCAGTACTGCAATACCTGTTTTTATTTTAGACAGTGTTGTATTATGTAATCCCGACCAGGTAATTGAAGTAGAAAAATCGTACTACAGGGGCGATAAATACAAATTTTCTGTTATAGTAAACCCGGCTTATAATAAAATTGAAGAAGACAAAGGTTGAAGATTGGTTCCGATGCTTTCCTTTTATTGTTGCTTTATTCTATTCGCTTTGTAGAAGACCAGTAAGCATTTTAAGTATGAAAGTGTCTTATAGCTATCTGTTACAATGCTCAAAATTACTTAGCACGTACCGGCCCATTCTTATCAAATGTTTGATCACCGAAATTTCAAACTCATTTCAACTCCTGCAACGAGCTTATCTTTTGCCATATTAAATCAGCTATAGCAGCCATTCCTTTATCCGAAGGATGTTTGGCTACACCTTCATGTTCGAATTTTCCCAAAGCCATGTTAGCCGGGTCATCTGAAAGTTGACTTATTTTGAGGTAGCTGCAATTTCTGCTATTGCTTGCCGATTCAGTTATTTGATCGATTTTATCTGTTTTCCAAAAAGACGAGACACAGAGAACCTTAATTTTATTGTCCTTCTTTCTAAAGTAATCGATCAGACCTTCGTAGCAGAGTTTGAAGTTGTGTTTTTCAATCCATTCAGCCTTAACATTTTCTCCAATTCTTAATATAATCAGATCAGGATGTAATGCAAGGAGGCTATCAAATTTAGATAGATCATATTCCCAAAAAGTTCTTTCAAAAGAGGCGATATTTTCAAAATCTACCGTTACAGATGGTGATACCTGTCTAAACTTCGCCTGGAGAATGTGTACGAAATCTTTGTCTTTAGAACTAGCTGCCATTCCCCAATCTCCATACCATCCAATATTTGGTGCAGGAGCATGGCGGGTAATACTATTTCCTAATATCAATACCCTTTTAATAGTGGCATTACTGTCAACTCTTTGTTCCCCTAAAACGGTACTGTTTACAGCAAATAATAATGTTATTTGAAGAAACATAATTATCATTACCCTTGGCTTTATCGACATCATTATCATACTTTGGAAATATAAATTTGGCTGGAGAAATAGAATAAACCAACAGAGGAATTTTCTTAGCTCTGAAGCTGATCCCGATACCACTTTAAAGTTCTTAAGCAGACCTAATTTCTATCTGATCCGGACCAATAGAAAAACAATTGTACAAGTGAGTGACACAACAATGCTGAATAAAAATGCAACTGCCGGCAACCAAAATCTTCTTAAGAAACTACAATAATGTGCTCTCTTTTATTTTCGGCCGTCTTTCGATATATGATCCCAAAGACTATTTTTTCTTCAAAGCCTTTTTAACACCTAACGAAGGATTTAATCCTGTTTTTCCAGGTGTTAACCATGCACCTTCCCCGTTTTCATTCCAGGCATATAGCAATCCTATCTTTTCGTGCGGAAGTACACCTGGATTATTTTTCATCCAATCTACTAATCCTGTTACCGAGTTTTTTACAGACTCATCGTTAAAGCCTGTAAAATAGGGCTTTTCTGAATACATGTTTTTTGCATTAGACCATGGACGAGGATCCCATCCGACCGTCGAAACCGGGATATATTTAAGCGAAGTTGCCTTACCCAGTACATCCCAATGTTTTTGTTCGCTAACCTGCATTTTTTCTATAGGAATTGCCTGCTCTTTTCCTACAAAACCAAGACTATGGTAATTATAGCCTGTAATCAGGTCAGCTCCACAAGCTTCAGCGATCTTGATTCCTGCAGGCGACCCCTCGCAAATAGCGATTGTTACTCCGGGAAGTCCACGACTAACTGCATATTGTCTTAACGATTCAAAAGCAGCTTTAACTGCTTCGGGTGAACCAAATCTTTTTACCAGCGACCCATGCTCGAAAAAAATCAATAGTGGCTTTCCTCCGGTTTTAAGATATTGTGGGTGTTTAAATTCATTTACCCACATTTCTTTGGCATTATCCCAATCTTCGGGTCCCACTTCGTGCCCTGCATGATTTGCTACTAACAAACAATATTCAAGCTTTTTTACATTTTTAGACACTTTGTAAAAGTCTAAGGCCTGGTTGAGTAAAAGCTTCTCTGTCTTGCTGTAATACCAACAAAAACTAAAGAATGAAAGACCAACATCTGCTGCTAATTTTACCTGCTCATTTACAATTTTAGGAGTGCTTGTTACCCATCCCCATTTGGGTTCCCTGTCAGGATAGTTCGTTTTCAGATCGTCGGTGATGTGAAACGATTTGCCACTCCAACCATCAAAATAATACGCACCTATTTTTGGAGCAGTCGTTTGTGCAGAAGAGTAGTTAGCGGCTAAAAAAAGAAAAACGATTACATGTGTCAGTGATAAACACGAGATGATTTTATATTTCAAAACAAGCAATTTTTAGTGTAGATAAAGAGGAAACTACCGCGTCATTTTTATTACGGCTAATACAGGCAAATGATCAGAATAATACCTTCCCTCCTGTTGATCGGTTATGGTTACGTGTTGAAAAACCTGTACTTTCTTATTGACGAATATGTAATCGATTTTTGCTCTTAGCGGCTGGTAGCTGACACGAAAGCCACTTGAAGTATTAACGGGGCCATAGTGTGGCGTTGAACTAATATGGATTGCATCCTGTAATTTCTTGTTATCAATTATTGTCTTATAGGCAATAGATGATGGTGTGGAATTGAAATCGCCTGTGAGAATTACCGGTGATTTTTTGGCAATTGAATCAATCTGGTAGTTTAAGATTTCAGAACTTTTCTGCCTTGCAATGTTTCCAATATGATCGAAATGGGTATTAAAGAAGAAAAATTGCACGCCTGATTTTTTATCCTTGAATTTGCACCACGACGCCGTTCTTGGATACATCGCATCCCAACTTTTACTTTCTTTTACGTAAGGGGTTTCTGAAAACCAGAACGTACCGGAATCGAGCAGCTGATACTTATCTGATCTGTAAAATATAGCTGTATATTCTCCACCCTTACCTGATATCCGGGGAACGCCATACCATTTATATTGCGGCATTCTTTCCCTTAAATCAACGATCTGGTCTACAACCGCCTCTTGCAAACCCACTATATCAGCCTGGTGATATTTCATCAATGAAGCCACATTATCCTTCCGATACTCCCAACCATTAATACTATCAATTGTATTTTTATAGCGAATGTTGTAGGTCATCACTCTCATTTCCGGGGTTGCCTGCGCATATACTTTCGGCGCAAAAACAAAAGCAAGACAACCGATGATTAACTGAATTCTCAAATATGTCATCAAATTTTTCTTTAATAATTTAAATATTTCTTCCACTATATAGCTGTGGAAGCCATACAGCAAATGTTGATTTTTCTTTTCCATTTCCTGCCGAAGCATAATCAACCAAAGTGATTTCAATGGGATTTGCTGCTGCTTCTGCATAAGACTCCGGAATGAACATAGCTGAGTATGTCATCCATAAATTGTCGTCGTTTGCATGGGTGACGCGTTTTAGGTCAACGTATCCGTCTTTTGTTGTAACCGGCTTGTTTACAGTGCTAAGGTGAGGACCTTTGAGACGCGAATCACGCGCCAAAACAATAGGGCCCCGAGAGATAGCAGCAAACTTTTGATCACCACCCTGCAGTTCTACACGACCCCGCATATCCAATTCAAGAGCAACTACATCATTCGATGTCCATTCCCTTTTAATTTCGAGATACTTACCTGGCATTATGTCCGAAACTTCTTTATTATTCACCGTTACCTTACTCATCTTACTCCACTCCGGAATTCTTAGCCGAAGTGTCATTTCCTCACTTCTGCCGAGAGCCAAAGTAATATGTATACTTCCTGAAACCGGGTAGTTTGTATTTTGAATAAGGGTTACTTTTTTACCTTTTGGCGTCTTCAGTTCATATGATCCTTCTACATAAAAATTAACAGACAATCCATTATCCATTGACATCACCGTGGTAAGCGGCAAAGTAAACTGGCCTCGTGGACCACTGGCATCACAACAATTTAAACTCATGCCGCATTGTCCGCTGCCCGGTAGTCTTTGCCCGGCTAACGGTGTATATTTTGCCCAGCCAGCCGCATCTGCACTTAACGAGCCTAGAAGGGAATTATAATACGAACGTTCAATTTCGTCGGCGTATTTAGCAGCGCCTGAGAGACGCAATAACTGATGGTTCAATTTTATCCAGGTAGCAGTAACACACGTTTCCTGAAAATGGGCGACAGGCCCGGTTTGCAACTTCTTGCCTCCAAACCACATTTCTTCTGATGCGCCTGAACCTGCAATATTTATTTCGGTGTCCTTAATATTTTGCCACGTTTTCTCTACAGCTTCTTTAAAGTCCGCCTTTCCCGTTAAGCGATATAGTTCGAGGAGGCCTTCGTAGCAAGACATCATCTCATACGCTTTTTGCCCTTGCTCCCAGCTATACCAACTCTTAGGTTTCGGAAACCGCTCGCCAACATTTTCAGCGGCTTTGCTTATCAGTTTTGGGCCAGCCTCAGTTTCCCATTGTTTTACGATTGTTTCTGCGAATGACAAATATTTTTTATCGCCGGTTCTGCTATATAACCTCACAATTGGCTCCAGCACAGACGACGCAGCCATACCACGATAATTTCCTTTATTTACAATGATGCCGTCTTTATCATTAATTTCTTTTATTAAATGATCTGCTAATTTTACGGCTGCACGTAAGCTTGTCTTATCATTGGTCAGGTCGTAGTAGTCAAGCAATCCAAGCAGGCAATATTTTCTACCCCAGATATCCCACTGCTCCAGCCGGTTTTCTTTCTTATAATTTCCGATATAACCATCTTCTGTTTGAGTCGACAACAATCCCTGAACCGCTGAATCCAACACTTTTTTTAGTTTTGGCTCAGGACGATAACGATAGGCTAAAACTGCCGAGGTAAACCATTTTCCCCAAAACTCGGTTTGCCACATTCGTGTTTCTGTTCTATGCTTAAAAGGTTCAACCAATTCATCCACGCTTTGCGCCAGTACCCGGTTCTCGTAAGACAGATCCAGTTTTTTACCTACATAATCTTTCATAGCCGCACGATCACCTGCGGATAGTTTATCGGTAACCGCAGGTTTTACTAACGTTCCTGCAGGTGCAAACCCGAAACCCTGCTCACCAAAAATGTAACCGGGAGCAAACATTAACCCCGCTCCTACTAACCCACCGTTTCGCAAAAAATTCCTCCTTGAAGAATTTGAATTGGCCATTTTGTGATCTATTTCTTTCATTTTTAAAATTGTTGATACTCCTCTTTAAAAGTCTCTTTCTTTGGATCGGTTACCAGTTTTTTTTTATTGCCAGCTTCGGCATTTCATGGCCTCATCGTTGTGTCACTCCCTTGTACTGATCTACCTAAAGCAACTTTTCACCAATGATTTGACGACATTTTAAACCTTCTGCACCCGCGTTGTTGAAAAAAGAATGAACAGTACAAGAGTGCGACGCAACGGCTGCCAAATTGTAAAACAACTGATGGTTACCGCAAAAAAATAACCGCCGTTTTAAAAACATTCTTAGCAGAAGGTTACGGTCGTTTGATAAGAAAAGGTGATTTTTCCGCTGACCTTATACCAATAGTATTAATTTTTGCCGGTAATAAAAGTTACATCGTTAAATGAAAATTGAGACGAATCTGTTTTGGTTATTTTATAATAGGGAGAATACATTTTAGCCCCAATTGTACCGGCTTTTGAATCTATATCCAACAACCTGAGATATCCTCCACCGGCATCCTGGCCCTGGTAATCCTGCAATACCTGGTATATTTTATTACCCTTTACACCTTCATCAATGCGCCAGGCAGATGTGCCAACGTGGCCGCTTAAAACCATGAGTATGTTTGGCTGCACTTTTATTAATTGATCGTAAATCGCCTGGTTGGTAAGATTACCATAACCGGCGTTGGTTTGATTGATCGTTCCTTTTGTCGTGAGATGAAAATGGGTAATGATAATGACATTATAACTTGGATGTTCAGCAATCACTTTGTTTGCCCAGTCAATCGGCCCCTGCCTTGCTTCGAATTCAAGACTTACTACCATCCAATATAAACCCCCAGCTCTAAAGGTATAATAGGCGTTGTCACTCTTGCCTTCTTCATACCGGCCACGCTGATGCGTAAACCTGCTTACAGGAAAATAGTCGTTAAACTTTGTGGTAATTCTAAGGTTGGCATTTACATCTCCCGGAGCAGCACTTCCGCTATGTTCGCCTACAGCATAAGTATCATGATTGCCCAATGCTAAAGCATAAGGAAGCCCACTCCTATCGAGAATATCAAACCCTTCGCTTGCTTTATCCCAATGCTCAAAATTGTTATAATCAACTATGTCTCCTACGTGTAACACCATGGGGAAGTTCAACGAGTCTTTGCTTTGTTTGAGCCAATTTACCTGGCTGTAAAACATTTCGGGTTTTTGATTTACTTCTACCTGCGTGTCGGGAAAAACCGGCAGCACAAACTTTTGTGCGAACGATGATTTGTTATTGATAAAAAGTAAAGAAGCCGTTATAAAAAGATGTACCGCTTTTAGTTGTTTAAGATTCATTCTAACTTTTTAGATTTTCGCTGATGCGCTTACCTTTTTTCAGTTTGCTGAGAATAGCATTTTTCTATTAAAAATCGCCATTCTCAGCAATTATTGAATTACCTATTTTGCTTACCAACCGGCATTCTGAGTCAGAGAAGGCACTTTAGTAATTTCGCTTAATGGAATAGGAAAAAGTAAGAATTTATCTTCCCACGATTTTCTATTTATTGTTACAATTCGCTTGTTTGTCAAGGTGCCGTTGCTTTGTTTTGCCCATTCCATACCGGTTGTTACTTTACCAACATTTTTCAATATCAACCAGCGACGCATGTCGTAAAAGCGGTTTTCTTCAAGTGCAAATTCAACCCGTCTTTCGCGTCTTAGTCTTTCACGCATTGCATCTTTACTTAAGCCAGCAGGTAGAGCAGGCATTTGAGCCCTGGCTCTTACAGTATTTACTGCGTCGTACACCTCTGAAGTTGGTCCATTCGCTTCGTTTTCAGCTTCTGCAAAATTTAAATATATTTCGGCGAACCTAAAAGTTTTGTAAGAGGCAGTGCCCTCTGCTGCTGATCTAACTTTAGGATCCACAAACTTTCTCATGTAATATCCCGTTGGTGTTCTTTGTTTAATGCCCGAAATACCATGCTTTCCACCTTTAAAAGCTTCGATATAAGTTTCAACCCCTTTTATATTACCATAGTAAGCGCCGTTGTACCAAACAGTCGCATAAAATCGTGGATCACGGTTTAGATATGGCTTTTGATCGTCGTACCCTGACACAGGATTTATAATAGGGTTTAAATGAGCTTCATCGCTATAACCAGTAATAGCTATTTCTCCATTCTTCATTTCATAGGCATCTACTAACTCCTGCGAAGGACAATTACCGGCTTTTTCCGGACCAAAATCAGGAATCATGTGCATCAGGAACAGAATGTTTCCGAACCTACGATACGTTTGTCCGGCGTATCCCCAATCATTGATTTCAAATAGCGTTTCTTTATCATTCGGGCTCTGTCCCAGGTCGGGCTTAGAGATAAAATAATTCTCATAGTTAGGGAAAAGTCGAAAGCCGTTGGTTGTTAATGCAGTTAGCGCCTGCTTTGAAGCGGCGGCGGCAGTCTGCCATTTAGAAGCATCACCGGACGGGTTCCATTGCGGACTTGCATTAAACAAAAGAATTTGCGATTTAATTGCATGAGCGACTGCTTTGGTCATTCTTCCCCTTTCAGCTTCAGAAGTTACTCTATATGGCAGGTTGGCTTCTGCTATCGCATCGTCACAATCCTTTACAATAAACTTAGCACCTTCTTCAAATGTACTTCTCTTAATATCAGAAAAATCCGGTTTTAAAGTAAGATCAGTCGTTACTATTGGCATTGGACCATAGTTTTCTAACAGATCTAAGTAAAACAGCGCTCTTAGTAGTTTCGCTTCTGCAATTAATCTACCTCTATAACCTGCTTCTGTAACATTTTTCTCATTTATATTGGCAAGGAAAACATTAGCCCTTCTGATTCCGACCCAATTTCTTTCATACCATTTTGTGTCATTATAAGCCAGCGTAGTGCTTCCCTGGTTATCAAATGGATTAGCTGCAGCACTAATATTACCTTCTATATAGTTTGCAACAATAAATGACTGGGTTGGATAATTACTCTCGTGTGAGTCATCACCAAAAGCAGATAAAAATGTATAATAGTGGTAATTCGCTGCATGCTTGCGCATGCTTTCGTATGTTGTATTTAAATAGGCCTCTGTTAACTCCTGCGTGCTAAATGCATCAGCAAGGGTGATCCTTCCATCAGGTGTAATATCGAGTGGGTCTTTTTTACAAGACGATAAAATAAATAGGGTTGCAAAGACGGATAAAATAATATATTTCATAATATAATTGTAAATGGAATTAAAAGTTAACGTTGAAGCCGGCATTGAAGACCTTGTAAACAGGATATGAGTTGATGTTGCTTATTTCCGGGTCCCAATCCTTCTGAGCCAATTTATCCCATGTAATCAAATTAAGCCCGTTAACATATAATCTAACACCCTTTATCCCTAATCTACCCGTTAATGAAGTAGGAAAAGAATAACCTATTTCCAGGTTTTTAAGCCTTACGTAAGATTTGTTCTCATTAAAGTATGTACTGTTTACATGGCTCGAAGCTGGTGTAAGAGTTAACGCAGGGTAACGGATATCATATCCTGATGCTGCTCTTTCCGGCGTCCAGGCTTGTGTATGCCTTTGTCTAAAATCATCAATTTCCCATGGTCCCAGTAGTCCGCTTACGTCGAAAGCAGCCTGAAATAAAAATGAAACATCAATATTTTTATAATTAATGTTAGCAGCAGCTCCCCAGGTATATCTCGGAACACTAGATCCGCCAATTGGCATAGCATCTCTTGCATCAATAATTTTGTCGCCATTCAGGTCATCAAATTTCAAATCTCCCGGCCTTGGCACTCTTCCCTGGTATTTAACACCATACTTGTCAATTTCCTCCTGGCTATTAAAAAACCCTAAAGAGCGGTAACCGAATTGTTGACCAATTTGATATCCGGTAGTTCTATAACGAGAAGCATAGTCTGAAGCCAATTGAACTTCATCATTAAACACAATTACATTACTGGCATAGTTGAAATTAAGTTTCGTTAAAATCGATACCCCAGACCTAAACCTTTTCTGATAATCTAATTGTAATTCATAACCCTGGTTTTCGATTACGCCGATATTTGAAGGAGCAAGTGATGAAGCAGGCACACCAATAATCATCGGGATGGAACCTCTGTATATAAGTACGTTGTCACGCTTTTCCTTGAAAAAATCAGCGGTAAAAGTCAGGCTATTAAATAAGCCTAATTCTAAACCTACATTCAATTTCCTGGCTACTTCCCATTGTACATTCGGATTGCCATAAAAAGACTCCTGTATGTTTGCGCCTCTTCCTAACGTTGCGGAATAACTGCCTCCTCCACGTTTAATTTCGTCCAGGTACAAAAACCTCCTGTCGCCTAAAAGGTCTCCACCAACTGAACCATAAGATCCTCTTAATTTCAGAAGGTTCACGGAAGTCTTAAGCTTTTCAAAGAAATCCTCGTTTTGAATATTCCAACCTGCAGACACGGATGGGAAGAAGCCGTAACGGCGACCTTTTGCAAATTGTTCAGAACCATTATAGCCTGCGTTAAATTCTGCAATATACCTGTTATCATAGGCGTAAGTAGCCCTCGTTGCCAAACCTCTTACATTAAACGGTAATGCATCATTAGGTTTAATCAATGTTTGTTGAGTTGCGAGTACTAATCCTGTAAATGTATGTTTTGCATTGAAGGTGCGGTTGTAGTTAATCTGAAACTGTGAATTATAAAATGACTGAAACTGGGCAGAAATACTTGTACTAAGCGGAGTGTTATCGAAATCCGTACGGGTTCTTTGATAAGTAACAGAATCTCTTCCATCCGCTGTTCTGGTGTTTGGATCAATAACTTGTACCCAATACTGATATTGTTGTGAAGCATTTAGAAAATGTATAGTACGGGTATCAAAAGATAGCATAACCCTCGCTGATAACCCTTTAGTTATGAAGTTCAAATCCTGATTTAATCCCCAGCTTGCTGTTAGATTACTTCTGCTTTCCTTTCGATAACCTGTTCTATTCATTTCGCCCCATGGAGATTCTCCATAATTGCCTCCACCCACCAATACCTGGCCATTTGGGGTTAAAGGACCAGGTTGAATAGTTGGCCATTTATTTAATATTCGGCTTACAATTTCGCCTGTTGCTGTACTGTTATTAAAACGTGCCTCTACAAATGGCCCATTCACTTTTTCGAGGCTACCGGCTACATTTAAAAACATTTTTAAACTTTTTGCCTTATTTAAAGTAGCATCAATATTTGATCTGAAATTGTATCGCTTCATGTATTGTGAAGGATCATAGGCCGTAACGCTTGGATCTATATTCCACTGACCACTTTGATCGAGATAACCCACATTTACAAAATAGCCAACATTAGCTCCTTTACCATTTATCGTCAAATTGTACCGTGTTTGCGGAACCCATTGCTTCAACAGCATATCTACCCAGTTATTATTTGGATACACATTCGGTTGGTCCTGTAATCTATAACGGTCTAAAGCGTAGGCTGAATAAGGTGGAGCATTGTTTGTTGAAGGGTTAGGAAAATCATTTTTCCAGGCCTGGTTTTTTAATTGCGCCCATTCAAAAGAATTTACTGTTGTTGGACGACGAGTGAAACCTTGAATACCTCTTTCAACAGTCATTCCTATTGTGGGAATAGTTTCAGTACCTCTTTTCGTGGTAACCAGGATTACCCCATTTGCGCCTCTCACCCCAAATAAGGCTGTTGAAGATGCATCCTTTAATATTGATACAGACTCTACTTCATTTGGATCAATGGCAGTAAGCTCTCTTTCAACACCATCCACCAGTATTAGTGGAGAGGATCCATTAACCGTACCCCTGCCGCGCATAAATAACAACGTTGCATCCCTACCTGGCTCACCTGATGTTTGTTGAGCAAAAAGCCCCGGAAGCCGACCAGCCAAAGTCACAGCAAGGTTTGCCGCCGGACTTTGCTTAATCTCTTTGGTGCTAATGGTTGAAATAGCACCGGTTAACGTAGCTTTCTTCTGTCTTCCATAAGCCACCACAACTACCTGCTCAAGCGATTCAGATGATGGGGTCATTATAATATTCAAAAACATTTCCCCTTTTACGGGTACTTCTTTTTTCGTAAAACCTACATTACTAAAAACAAGTGTACCGTTTGAAGGTACTGAAATACTGAATTCTCCTGCCTCATTTGTACTGGTTCCTGAGGAGCCTCCCTGTACCACAACACTTACGCCAGAAAGAGGCAAATCAGCCTCATCTTTGACCAAGCCTTTCATCGTGACGTTCTGTGAAAAAAGACTAGATGTAGTAAAAAAAAAGGTGGTAATCAGGAAAAGTAATTTAAAAGGGTCGAATAGCCTTTGTGAAGACAAAGACTTGCTATACATTTTTTTTAGTAATTCTACATTCATATGCAATCGTTTAATTTTTACGACCAAACGTATCTACTCTAGCTGAGTACACTGTCCTGCTCTGTCCTGAAATATCAAATAAAATAACCTGTTTCTTTTTTAGTTCAACTTTTACAAGTAATATTTAGTGCGTTAAGTATTGGTTGGTAAAAGTAATAACCTGAAAAAGCGCCATTTCTCCGTTCTTTTTTAAAATATTTATACTTTCTAATTCAACAATTTATAATAACAACTTGAAGGTCAGCACTTGGCAATAATGAAAGCATTCTTTTCGGCATTGAAATATTTCTACCTTAACAACTCCTAACTTAGTTATTCTTTCCTCTTTTTTCAAGCCCTTTAATGCTTGAGACAGCGAAAACTACTTTAACAAGGTGTACGTAAAAAAAGATTAGTGCGTAAAATATGTAATAAACTATTAAAGGTTATTGAAACATATAACGTGCTTGCAAAACGGATAGTAATATTAAATCAGGTGAGTAATGTGCAACTTCACTCTGGAGACAAAACAGAAAAAGGCTAGGTGAAGTCCTTCACTTAGATCCAACCATGAACTCGTGTATGAGAGACGTGTGAAGGGACAATGGGATACCCCATTCGTCTTGTTGCAATTGGCCGAAAAAGCTATTTATTCGCAGGAGTCAGGATGCAGCAATGATATACTCCCTTTTTGCCACATGGGAGTACCACAACATAAATTTATACAACCCGCTAAAAGATGTATTAGAACGAATGCATCTTTATACAACCAGCAACATCGCAGAACTGCTACCACAAGCTGGAAAAAGCCGGAAGCATAAAATGTTTCCGGCTTTTTGTTATCCCCCGGCGTGTATTATTTTTATCATATCTAGTTCAATCTGTTAGTCATTAACAAGTGCTTATTATTACTTTAAAAATCTAATCATTAAATACAATTCTTCCATTCCCCTCACTCACATAGCTTCTACTAATTGCATGAGCTATCCCTCTTACCATCGCCTGCTCCACGTTAGTTCCAATCCTTGCAAATCCAAAAATCTTTGCGGTTTCTCTTATTAGTTCATCTTTAGAAATACTAATCTGCTCTTTTGTTACCTGCTTAATTGCATTAGCAACTTCTTCAGGACATATATCTTCTGCGTCTCTTTTTTCAGCATCTGTTTTTGGCACTCTGTAGTCCGTATATTCTCCAGGTATTTGCCCCGGCCTCCAAAAGAATAAGTTGCTTCTATCGCCGGTGGTTTGGAAATTAAGTGTGGGTAATAAGATATTGAAATGTGTTGACAACCTTGTTCCAAGTCTTGATATTCCCCATGCAGCTAATACACGTTTACATAAAAGATTTCGGCTGATAGGTGCTTCCGTTTCTATAACTTCTACTATTTGATCGCAAATCTTTTGTTGGTTTATCGGAAGTAAAAATTCATCGGATGAAGCTGAAGAGACATAAGCTAAACGAGTTACGGTGTAACTTTTTAATTTGTCATTATGTGGTTGTTTTACAAATTCATTAGTCGTTAGAACAACAGCCTTGTTAAATACAAGGTCTTCTTCTTTAAGCGACACAACAGGCTTAAAAGGTTCTGGTTCTTTTAATTGAACGGGAACCATTTTTTTTCTTTCTTCTGCTTCTTTAATAGCTGCAATAACGCCTTGCATTTGCCTGTCTGCATTTTCCCACCATTCGGTTGACCAGATCTTATGAATGTTCCAGCCGAGTAACTTTAATACATCTACCTGTACAATTTCCCGGTCCCTTGCGGTTTTAGCTGCACTATAGTTATGTCCGTCACACAATATTCCCAATATATATTCTTTGGTGTTTTCTGTATCAACTATAGCTAAGTCCATTCGGTAACCTGAGCATCCGATGTTAGTATGCACTTCGTAACCACCCTTTCTTATTTCTTCGGCAATAGTTTCAACAAGAGCAGGAGTATTTAGATGCTTGTTTACATTTCTATAATGTAAAACTTCTTTGCCTTTTTCGGCGTACTCAAGGAAAGACTTTAAGCCTGCCACACCTTCTGATGCTGTTCTTGTAACATCTATTTGATCAGCTTTGAGTGTAGAGAACACTTTCATTTCATACCGGGCTCTTGACACTGCAACGTTCAATCTGCGCCATCCACCATTTCTGTTAATAGGTCCAAAGTTTAGGCTAACTTTTCCTTCTTTATCGGGCCCATATCCTACCGAGAATAAAATAACATCTCTTTCATCGCCTTGCACATTTTCTAAATTTTTAATAAAGATTGGTTCGGCAGCTTGCATTACCAATGCTTCCAGATCTGGTCGTGTTTTCAGCACTTCGTTCAGCATATCATCAATCAAAATTTGTTGAATTGAACTGAATGTTACTACGCCAATACTTCGTGTAGATAAAACAGGATCGGTTAAACGAAACACGATTTCATCCACTATTGCTTTTGCCTCCGCCTTATTATGCTTTGACTTGCCGCGATCATAATATCCCTCAACAGGTATAAATTTTACTTTTGAAGAAATGTCATCAGGAGAAGGAAATGTGAGGAGTTTGTTTTCATAATATTTACTATTGCTGAATGCAATCAGGCTTTCATGCTTGCTTCTATAATGCCACAGCAAATGTTTTGAAGGCATAGATAACGCAAGGCAATCGTCCAAAATACTTTCGAGGTCTTCTTTATCGAAGTTCTCTTCATCTATATAATTAGAAGAGAAAAAGTTAGTGGGAGGCATTTGTTTAGGATCACCTACGATCACTACATTACTTGCTCTTGCTATGGCTCCTACAGCATCACATGTGGGCATTTGAGAGGCCTCATCAAATACAACCAAATCAAATTTGGCCGTGCCTGCATCAAAGTATTGTGCTACAGATATAGGGCTCATCAACATGCAAGGATTCATCCGCGGTAAAAGGTTGGGAATTGAATCAAAAAGCTTTCTGATTGAATTACCTCTTCCATTTGTTCTTATTGCCCGCTGTAAAATTCCTACTTCAGAACTTTGAGATGCTTCTTGTGTGAAGTTTGGAATTTTGGAGGCGAGCTTAGCATACAGCTCTTCTTTAGTAAGCTTTTCAAATGCCGCACTTATTTCACGAAAACGCCTGATCTTTTCCTGAAACTGTTTTCCATTAAAGGAAGCAAGTTGCTGATTTTTAGTAAAAATATATTCAGCGCAAGAACGATATAAACCTTTCTTATAATTATTTACTACGTCATTGCTTTGTATATACCCTTCTTCTAAGGCTGAAACCATGGGAGACAACCCTGTATCAATAGCCTTTTGTTTAATCGTATTCCAGTTGCTCCAATCTTTAATGCCTTCGATATTTGCAAGCCATCTTTCGGCAGTGACCTTAGCTGTTTCTACTTTATTTGTATCGCTTCCTTTAATGCTTGCCAAATCAACTCCCAATAGTTTACTTAGGTCGTTTTCTATTTTCAACACAAAACCATGCGCATCGATATACTTATTTAAAACAAGGGAATTGTATTCCAACAGCGACTTTGTTCCTTCTGCACATTCGTGTGAAAATTCTATTCTCCATCTCCGGGATTCTACAGCGTTGCCCAATAGCATTATAGCCTGTCGATTAATCTGCAACAAAGTAGTCGAAATGGTAACAAGATTAGTCCAATCACAATTGCCTGCTTTCCACAGAAAGCCAAGTAGAGGCGCCAGGAATGTTTCCTGTAAATCCAGATGGGATTGTTCTTCCTGGTAGTTTATTATATTCTCAAATAGCGGAATAACGTGATCGTTGTCAACCCTTCCTGATAATGATAATTTATTGACAGCTTTTTTTATTGAATTTTGTTTTAACCACTTCGGTAAAAACCACTTTGTTGACGCTGCATTCCATTCAGCTAAATATCTTTGTGCCTCCAATGAAAGAATTGCCTTATGATAACCTTTCGTCAATCCATCTCTTAGTGTATCCCTTCTTTTACCGTGAACAGTTACATCAATAACCTGCGATAACGTTTGCTCCATATTCTCAGCGGCTATCATGGAAGATGACGTGTCAGGTAACTGCAATAGTAAGGTTGCAATTAATTTCAGAACATTCAGCTTGTCCGTTGAAGTGGGGGGCTCATTTACTTTCAAAAGGCGGATTACCTCTACGCTTGCAGATTTTAATTCGACTAAAGCTTTGATGTATTTTGGTATTACCTCACGTGCTTCACTTTTTATGGAAGGGGTATAATCACTAATATACATTTCCTTTAGTGCATGATTATGCGGTTGTCCTATGATAGCCGCTGCTGTTTGCAGTTCTTCAGCAAGATCATTCCATTGTGTCAACTGTTGCTTTGTAAGCGTATCTATAATGTCATGTTGAAAAGAGATATTTCCTTTCGCATTTGCAAATTGTGCATGGCCCGTAAATGCATCATATAGAGAAAAGCCAAAACCATAAACATGATGTAAAGCGTCAACATAACCGTTCAGTTCGCTGCGTAGTGCTTGTAATCGTTCAGCTTCAAATGCAAATGTTTCAGGTGGCGTTGTCTTTGTTACTTCAGAAGTCTTCTTTAACTGTTCAAGTACCGACGATTTCTTTGTTTTATTGGAATGCAATTCAAGGCAAAAGGGTGCAAGCCCGATTGCTTTTAATCTTTTTTCCACCACATTTAATGCAGCCATTTTTTCGGCAACAAACAAAACTTTTTTACCGTTATACAAAGCATTCGCAATAATATTGGTAATAGTTTGTGACTTGCCAGTTCCAGGCGGTCCGTGAAGGATAAAACTTTTGTTATTAACGGATGCAGCTATTGCTTCCAATTGAGATGAATCTGTACTTATAGGTAAGGCTATATCAGAAGGATGATACTGTTTGTCTAAATGTGTAATCGGTTCTTCAACTCCGGCATCCCATTCCATTTTGCCCGACATTAAACTGGCCACCACTTTATTTTTACTTAATTTATCTGCATTGTTATGTATGTCGTTCCACATAATAAACTTGCTGAAAGAAAAGGTTCCCAGAAAGGCTTGTTCTTCAACATCCCATCGACTTTGCGACATAATACCTTGCCTGATAATGCTAAACACTGCCCTTACGTCTACCCCATTTTCGTCTTTTGGCAAAGTTTCAAACCCGCCCAAGTTGATACCAAAATCCTGACGCATCATCTCCAACATCGTAATATTCATCATGGTGTCTTCTTCTCTGCTTCGAATAACAAAACCCTTTTGAGCGGATTTTTTGATGATATCAACAGGCATTAATAAGATGGGAGCATACCGGGGACGTTCGCTAATGTTTGTTTCATACCACTTTAATAAACCCAAAGCAATATAAAGTGTATTCGCACCATTTTCTTCCAGCGACAAACGAGCAGAACGATAGAGATTAGTTATACTTGTTGTAAGCTCGTTTTCGGGTAAATAAGCCCTTAGTCGCTTTTGCAAAAACTCGTTCTTCATGAGATCTGATATAGGATCAGATTGATTTAAAGATTGATAAAGGCCTGAACTGCGAAGCGGATTATCCCAATCAGCCGGCTTAGATAGTACCTGGAACTCAATACCACTTGCAAGGGCATCTTCCAGCTTGTTTAGATTAACCGAAATAAGTTGAATGGTAGTCTTAGTGATGCGAAGGTTAAGCAGGTTATTTCTCAGGCTTAGGTCTAAGAGTTTTCTTTCCCAAATAGATTGCTTCGAAACTTTCAACTTATCTACATCAACTAATTTAGGCCCACTCACCAGTTCTTCGGGAGCATCTGTATCTCTTGTAACAGAAGCAGGTTCAACTATTTCCCACCCATGTAACGTTGGCATTCTTAGTGGCAATGGCCGGACACCACTAAACCTTGCCCGCTTTACATCTACAAAAAGTAAAAAATTTTCTACCTTAACCAGGTGTTGATTTGCGGCTCTTACAGCATCGTCGAATGATGCTTTTTGCCCTGCATTCATGCAAGTTGTTTCTACAACTGCAATCTCATAAATACCTTCTGCCGTTCTTTTGGTAATTAATGAAACATCATCATTAGCACTATCTGCAAATGAATCGTCAATAAGCCAGGCACCGGCAAAAGCATGACCTTTAATAATAACAATCAAAGCATTTATTCCCACTGCTTCAAGGCAAGCAGCATACAATAATGAGAGATCAAGGCAATTACCAATTTTATGCGAAAAGATGGCATCACAAAGACGTACTCTTTGGCCTGCGGCTTCAAAGCTTGCAGGAACAGTAACATAAGTTATTTCAAGTTCAGCAATGGCTTCATATATCGCAGCCATTTGTTTTCTTACTCTATCTGGATTTTGTGTTTGATAAGAATCAAAGGATGGACTGCCTGTCCATTTTTCAAGTATTATTGAAGCACGTTTAATAACGTTGACTATTTGGGGATGGTTTGGAGTAACGAAGGCCGCTACCATTTCCGGCAGTATTGTTATTCCATTCCATTGATCAAAAGCAAGAATACTTACATCGTATACCTGCTCTGCAATCACCCGTTCATTTGAAGAAATTTTTAACGTAAATGTACCTGCAACTCTTTCCGTAAGTCCGGCTAAATATTTTGATGATATCCTCAAATTAACCGGAGTGACCTCTATGCTTTCATCTTTTACCAGGAGCCCGATCTTATGGTTCCATGCGACAGCAAAATCGGGTTCTGAAGTTATTTCTACCGTTACATTTTCAAGATCTTGGCCAGCGGTGTTTTTAAGTAACAACTGGCGAACCACCGGTACGTGGTTTTGCTGCATTGCGAAATTGATAACAGGGGTATAGACGAAATCTATAGAAGGTGAAAGTAAAGGGTCGGGCATGAGGTGGTGTTTAGCATATACAAAGAAACCCCTTTCATTGGTGTTTCCAAATGCCTACCTAATGTAGTGTGTTTCCGCCAGAATCTACAATTATCGTTACCAACCTTTTACGGCTGCCAGCCTACTTGCCGTAAATACTTTAAATACTTGTGAAGCTGCCTACTTTCAAAATATGACCAACCTTGCTTTCCTTGACCTTTTCCGTA
>NZ_JAOQAH010000038.1 GCF_025963695.1 Segetibacter sp.
GATAAAAGCAAAGCAGCACAATTACGCCTTTCAAATGGTGTTGTAGTAAAAGAGCTTGGACAAGGTATACTGACTGAGCAAACAAGAATTAAGGCAGGATTTATCATCACTAAAGTAAATAATACAAGAATTAATACTATTGATGAACTGAAGGCTGCTTTAAAAAATGCCGGTAACAGTGCGATCATAAGTGGTGTGTATCCACAACAACCACAGACAGAGTATCAATACGCATTAAACGATCTAAACGGACAGGAATAGTGAATGTGAGTAGTGAGTAGTGAGCGGTGAAAAGTGAAAAGTGAAAAGTGAGTTTTCGAGCAGCGGTTAGTGAACTGAAAGGTGAATAGTGAAGGCGTTGCTCTAACTCACTACTTACAACTTACAAAATGACAATAGGTGAGTTTGGGTTTGGTTTAGTTAGCCCCGTCTGTTAGCAGGCGGGGTTTTTTATGCAGTATTTATAATTTCGATTAAAAGTTGACAGCAATGAAAATTTTGATAATAGAGGATGAAACTGCATTGCAACAATCGATTCAAAAATATCTTGAGCACCAGGGGTATGTTTGTGAAACTGTGGGAGATTTTGCTGCAGGAATAGAGAAAGTAAGAACCTTCAATTACGACTGTGTGGTCGTTGATATTGGGCTGCCATATGGAAGTGGTTTAGATATTGTAAAAGAATTGAAGGAAATAGAGTCTAAGGCAGGAATCATTATTATTTCGGCAAAAAATGCCCTCGAAGATAAATTAAAAGGATTGGAATATGGCTCTGATGATTATCTCACCAAACCTTTTCATTTGTCTGAATTGAATGCCCGTATCAATGCAATACTTCGTCGCAGAAATTTTGGTGGTAGCAAGATTATACAATTTGAGGAAATTAAATTAGACCCTGAAGCGCAACGTGTAACTGTAAATAACAAAGCGGTGGAATTAACTGAAAAGGAATACCAGTTACTGGAATATTTTATAGCAAATAAAAGGCGGGTATTAACGAAAGCTGCTATCGCGGAGCATATCTGGGGCGACGAATATGAGCAGGTAAGCAATTATGATTTTATTTACACCCACATAAAAAATCTTAGAAAAAAACTAATAGATGCGGGGTGCGAAGATTATATAAAAACGGTTTATGGAACAGGATATCGGTTTACCGAAAACTAATTTTTAAAAGCCGCCGGAATAAGAGAAAGCAACCAAATCAACCCACTTTTTTATTCCTTACGTACACAAGTATAATATTATTTTTTCCAGTGCTTCTTTCATCTATCTCAAATCGGTTAAGGTTTTTTATCAAAGGAACAAGTTTTTTAAAGCCATAATTTCTTGGATCAAAGTCTGGTTGTCTTTTTAAGATAAGATTTCCAAGGTCTCCTAAAAATGTCCAGCCCTCCTCGTCGGCAAGGTCGTTGATGCTGTCTTCAATCAGTTTTACCAGGTCTGTATCAACATTTTCAATTGGTTCTATTTCGGTTTTCACTGGCACTACTTCAGGTACTTCTACCTTAAGCTTTTTCCTTGATCTGGATTTTTTCGGTTCTGGTTTTTCCGACTTTTTTATGGGAGCTGAATCCCCCTTTAAAATCTCTATATAAATAAATTTATCACATGCTGAAATAAAAGGCACAGGTGTTTTCTTTTCACCAATTCCGAACACTTTCATACCTGCTTCTCGCAATCTTATTGCCAATCTTGTAAAGTCGCTGTCGCTTGAAACAATACAAAATCCATCAACCCTGCCTGAATATAAAATGTCCATCGCATCTATAATCATTGCTGAGTCAGTGGCATTTTTGCCAGAGGTATAACTGTATTGTTGTACGGGTGTTATCGCGCTTTCCAACAGTACCCCTTTCCATCCCGAAACTGTTGGCTTCGTCCAGTCTGCATATATTCTTTTAAAAGTTGGTGTACCATATTTCGCAATTTCTTCCAACATCTCTTTTATATTACTATATGGAACGTTGTCTGCGTCTATTAAAACGGCAAGTCGTAAATCTTTAATTGTTTCCATCACTGCAAATTTACGCATTATCCGGTTATGCTTTTTTTGTGGTGGCAATCAATGGATTTAAAATTCACGCAACGGTTCAGGCATTCAAAAAAGAAGTGCGGGTGACAGCCTTTATAAAAAACCCGAACAAATTTTTCTTCTCTATTTATTATTTGACTAATATTAACAAGCATTTTATAAACTCTTTAATTGAAGTTTAAAATGTTTTACTAATAACGATGTCTCACCAGTATAGCTAAAACTAAACTTGCCATATGAATTTCATGAAACGTTCCCTGCGAGGATTTTTCTGCCTGTGTGTTATTTTCGGTAGTTATCCTTTTTGTGAAGCACAAACCAGCATTACCTCGGGTGATCACTTCAACAATCAATCTGCTAAAAACGGTCAAAGCAATAGAAATGCCTTCGAAGCCACATCAAAAAAAGATCAGACTTTAGGTATGGCCGAGAGCCAGTTCAGGCAGGAACCTGTAAGAGGGAAAGTTACTTCTACTAAAGATAATACCCCCCTTGCAGGTGCAACCATCTCGGTTAAGGGAAAAAACCGGTCTGTAGTTTCAGATGGTAATGGAAATTTTCAAATTAATGCGGTAACGGGAGATGTTTTGCTAGTGGAATACGTAAACTACGAAGCACAGGAAATAAGGGTAACCGGTCAATCTGTTGGAGCTGTTTCGTTGATACAGAAGGAAACTAACATTGGCGAAGTAGTTGTAACAGCATTAGGCATAACCAGGCAATCGCGAAGCATAGGTTACTCTGCCACCAATGTAAAGGCTGATGAACTTACCGTTAATCGTACCCCAAACCTGATGAATGCACTACAAGGGAAAGTGGCTGGAGTTAATATTAGTGGCTTGGGAACGGGACCTGCTGGTACATCTAAAATTAGGATTCGCGGTCAATCTTCCATTTCGGGTCAAAACAACCCTTTAATTGTAATTAACGGTATTCCTGTAGATAATACCAATTTTGGAACAAACCCGGGTAATGTAGGATCTGATAATTCAATCGGTGTCAGAGGAGGTGGAAATACTTCTGACGGAGGAGATGGTTTATCCAGTATTAATCCGGATGACATAGAAAGCATGACTATCCTTAAGGGGGCACCTGCTGCCGCACTTTATGGCTCGAGGGCCCAAAACGGGGTAATCATGATTACAACGAAAACCCGCGGCGCAGGTAAAGGACTTGGTGTTACGTATAACGTAAACTACACGAATGACAAACCATTAGATTTTACCGATTACCAATATGAATATGGCCAGGGCGAAGGGGGCGTGCGTCCTACTACTCCTAATCCAACGTCGGGGCAGTGGTCTTTCGGTGAGAAATTTAAGCCAGGAATGACCCAGGTCTTATTTAATAATCTTGTTGTGCCTTATGAACCTCAATACAACAGGATTAATAAATTTTATCGTCACGGTCAAAATCTTACTAATACAGTTACGTTAGAAACAGGTAGTGAAAAAGGAGGATTGCATCTTTCCCTTGGTAATATGGATAGTAAAGGGATTGTTCCAAACAATAGTTTTAACCGCAAGACGATTAATCTTGGTTTTAGCTATAAATTATCCGACAAATTTAGTTTCTCCGGAAATGCTAATTATTCACGTGAGACCAATAAAAATCCTCCCAATATTGCTAATCAGGACAATTCGATACCCACCTCAATATATAACCTGGCTAATTCTATGCCCCTGGAAGTATTGGAGGCAAACAAATACAACGCCCAGGGCAATGAATATATATACTCAAGATTTATGAACCGCACGAACCCTTACTGGGTTTTGGCAGAACAGTTTCAAAATGTAAGAAGGGATAGAATTTTTGGAAACATTTCAGCAAAGTATGACATCATCCAAGGAGTTTTTATTCAAGGCAGAATTGGACAAGATTTTTGGTCCCGCGACCAGGATTATAATAATTTCCCTACGGGCCATGCTTCAAGAGGTCCGGCGCCCGCCGGTTTCGTAAACGGGCTTTATACCCAAGAGTCTCGTCGGTTTAGAGAATTTAATGCTGATGTGTTAGTTTCAGCAAGCCGCAGCTTTGGCAAAATGGGCTTTAACCTTACTACTGGCGCAAATCAAATGCGCAGGAGATCTGATGTGAACAGTGTACAGGTTCAGGATTTTGTTATCAGAGGATTGTACACTGTACAAAATGGAAGGGCAAAAGATCCTTTGTACGATTTATCAGAAAGAGGGGTCAACTCCGTTTACGGATCCGCTGAAATTTCCTACAATCGCACCTTATATATAAACGGAACACTACGGAACGATTGGTTCTCTACTTTATCAGAAAATAACAGGAGTATATCATATCCTTCTGTTTCTGCCAGTTATGTTTTTTCTGAACATTTTCAGCCAGCGTGGTTATCGTTCGGAAAATTAAGAGTTGGTTATGCTGAAGTAGGCAGCGATACCGACGTGCCGCCTTATGCCAATCTGTTGTTTTATGGAATTAATTCCAATTTGCTTCCTAATCCTGCCGGGGCGCCGCAGCCGGTCGGCGGCCCAAATGGAACTACCGTACCTAATGCTAACTTAAGGCCTATGCGTATAGCGGAGGCAGAAATTGGTCTGGAATTAAAAATGTTTAATAACAGAGTAAATCTTGATGTAGCAGCTTACCGCAAAATTACGTCCGACCAGATAGTTCAGGCTCAAATCTCTGATGCTTCTGGTTTTGTTGATACAAGAATTAATAGTGGCCGAAG
>NZ_JAOQAH010000057.1 GCF_025963695.1 Segetibacter sp.
GCACTGTTATCACACCCTCACTTCCCAGGCGTATAATGGAAAATGCATGGCCGCAGAAGGATTGCTTGCGCAGATGATAGTAGACAAGTATGTTGATCATCTTCCGCTTCACCGCCAGATGCAACGCTTTGCAAGAGTAGGCGTAAATATTGCTCAGTCTACGAATAAATGATTGGGTAAAAGCAGTACTAACTCATGTAGCTGCATTATACGAAGCCCATAAAAAGATTGTATTGGCTTGTGGTTACCTGCATGCAGATGAAACACCTCTTAAGGTGCTGGATGAAAGCAAAAAAGGCACTACTCACCAGGGCTATTACTGGGTTTATCACAACAGTAAAGGCAAATTAGTACTGTTTGATTATCGCAAAGGACGTGGACGGGAAGGACCGGATGATATTTTAAAAGACTACAAGGGTTATTTGCAGACAGATGGATATGCAGCTCACGAGGACTTTGATAAAAGGGCAGGCATAACCCTTATTCATTGCATGGCACCCCCCAACGTGCATTAATTTTTGTGTAGCAAGCATTAATTCATCATTCAACAACGTTGTGTCACTCACTTGTACTTTCAGTTATTGGGCCGCAATGCACATGCGGGGCGGGCTATGCGAGACGTTAGTTTAATGATGCACTGGGAAATGATAAAGCCCAGGGCAGAATATGCATTAAACAGGTTTCAAAAACCCTATGCAATAGAGCGAAGAATTAAGGATGAGGAATTAGACGGTGGCTTACGTTGTTGGGGGTAAAATGGCTCTTAGTTCAAGACCCTGACTTTCCAGGCTCTATTTTTTATCTAATTAATATAAAAATAACCGTCCTTAACTTCAGGAATATATGTGTCCTTTTCTGACACAGTATCGTCCTAAAAAACGTTTTCAGGCATTGCATCTTTACATCATAATAATCAAACAACTACTATTATGAAAAAGATAAAAAAAGCACTTATAATCACAGTTACAACATTACTGGTCCTTAGCTTAGTTCTCTACTTTGCACTTCCACAAGTCTTTTCACAAAAAATAAAAATCTATAAAGGCAGCAATGACTTAGCATGGTCAGAGCCTAGATTCGACAGCACAAAAAAGACAGTCATTATCGTTGCTGACAATGATGGAACAGAGATGTTTGACCTGATGGCTCCGTTTTATTTATTTAATGCAACTAAAAAAGCCAACGTATTTGTAGTATCAGAAAAAAAAGCTCCCATCCTATTAGTAAATAGCCTTTTCATACTTCCTCATTACTCCTTTTCTGAGATAGATTCACTACATATCATTCCTGATGTCATTGTTATTCCTAATCTGACTATTCATCTAAAGACTCCTCCAAAAGCATCTAATGTTGGTTGGATAAAAAGTCATTACACAGGTTCAAATATTATATTGTCCATTTGTGATGGATCAGCAACGGCAGCTGCTACAGGCCTTTATGACGGCAAGCCATTGACTACCCATGCTTCTGACTATAAAATACTTCAAAAGCAGTTTCCTAAAGCACATTGGGTAAAAGACAAAAGCGTTACAGAAAGTGGCAACTTGTATAGTACGGCCGGAGTTTCCAATGCTGTTGAAGGAAGCCTTACCGTAATAAAAAGATTGTTTGGAGAACAAACGATGCAAGGTGTTCTTCATGATGTGCGTTATCCTCACGCTGATATAAAAGTTGATCATCAAAGCCTGGTTGTAAGTAAAGGCGCAATCATTAAAATAGCAACGAAGATGTTGTTCAGCAAAAATTACAGAATTGGTGTTTTACTCACCGATAGTTTGAATGAATTTCAATTGGCTAGTGTATTAGATACCTACGTGCGATCTTTCCCAAAGTCCATAAACTCCTTTTCCTCGGATGGAGAAAGCGTTTCATCAAAGTACGGATTGACTCTTTATCCAACGGGAGATACAAAGGAAGACAAGGTAAATGAACTCCATGTCTTAAATCTGCAGCTCGAAAATGTCACGCAAAATGTTTTTACCAACGCAAGCATGATAAAATATAGCACCGAACCGAAGCAATATTTTATAGAAAAATGTCTTCAAAGAATTGCATCGCTATATGGAACGAATTTTAAGAACTGCGTAAAGTTGATGCTTGACTACAATTAAGTTTTTCTTTTATCCCTTGTGTATTTCACCCTCACTAAAATATCATACCACTAAAACTATACGAAAATGAAAAAGATTATCAGTTTCTCTTTTGCTTTAACCCTGCTTTTCACACTTTCATTTGCTAAATCAAATCCAACTGTTGCAGACAAAATCATCGGGGTCTACTGGTCGCCAAAAAAAGATGCAAAGATTGAAATCTATAAGACGGGTGACAGGTATTTCGGTAAATCCATCTGGACGGAAACCAAGAGGAAAGATTTGAAAAACCCTAATCCTTCTTTAAGGAACAGGGATCTCTTAGGCACTCAACTTTTCACAAACTTCATCTACAAAGATGAAACCTACGAGGATGGTAAGATTTACGACCCCGAGAGCGGAAAAACCTATGATTGTAAAATGAGTTTTAACGGAAAAAGATTAAAAGTAAGAGGATACATAGGTATATCTCTATTTGGCAGAACCGAAATCTTCGAGCGGATAATGTAATTAAGTTTATAAAGAGCATCAAAATTATAAAGATGATACAACTACTTTCAGCTATAGCAACAGCATTGTTCGTAATACTATTTACGATTTTACTATCAAAGCATTTTTCCGCTAAATTAGTTGCTGCAACTATTCTATGTTCAATAGCCTTTATTTACGTTGGCTTTTCACTAAAGGGCAATCCTCTAAGCTCGATTCTACTGGAAATATTGGTTGCAGTAGTTTTCTATTTGATCGCAGTTATTGGATATTCAAAAAATAATTCTCTAATTGCTTACGGAATAGTCCTTCATGGCATTTGGGACGTATTACATCATAAAGACTCTATTGTAAAGACTAATATTCCCGACTATTACCCACTATATTGTGTTATAGTTGACGTCCTTTTAGGTGTTTACTTTTTCTTAGTTTTTAGAGTGAAGAACAATGGCAAAGGGATAAATATTAAATCATTTTAGAAGATGCCTAAATTTTGTTTTTAGCCGATACCGACATCGCTTTACATACCATCATCGTTGCGTCGCAATCACTTCATCAGCAAATCTATGGGCAACTTTAGTTTAACCTCAAAAGGGGCTTATAGAAGTTAGACAGCGTGGCAGCAAATGTCAGTAATTGACATCTAACTGTCCTTTAAAACCTTCTTCTACAGTTTACTTTTACACTATTATAAATCCTTACAAACAATAAAAATGAAACAAACAATTTATATAGGGCTTTTTTTATTCTTGTCCTATTCATCATTTGCTCAAGCGGACACTTCACAAATTGAACAGTATTGCCA
This sequence comes from Segetibacter sp., assembly GCF_025963695.1. Taxonomy (GTDB): domain Bacteria; phylum Bacteroidota; class Bacteroidia; order Chitinophagales; family Chitinophagaceae; genus Segetibacter. The sequence goes on from NZ_JAOQAH010000057.1 coordinate 3,385, forward strand.
GGTTATTGCCACTCCCAGGCTTCTAAGCAACAAGGTTACTATTGATATTGACTTTGGGGAGGAGAAAAGTTTTTGGAGAGATACCAGGCTTAAAACCTATGATGGAAGATTTAAAAAGTTCAATACTATTATCGATGCATTAAATTTTATGGGTAAAGAAGGATGGGTTTTCATTAACGCATATCCTGTCAAAAACAATGAAAGCGAAATATATCATTTCGGATTTAAAAAGGTGTTTACAAAATCGGAAGTAGAAAGCTTGAGATAAGAGGAGGTAAGTAAAACCACCCCTAACATTTGTTCCTTATATAAATTTATTAATCCAATGAAAAGATTTGCTTTTATCATACCTCCAACAGTAGAACTTCTAGATATGGCAGGACCAGTACAGGTTTTTACAGAAGCCAAGTTTTATGGCTTCGATGCCGCTATTGAATTCTACACCTACGAGGACATACCCGTATCTACCTCAGGACTTGCATTCCATAAAGTTGACAATTATAAAGAAGCAACTTTAAAGGAAGGAGATTACGTGTTTGTACCGGGGATGGATAATAATTATGTCAATAGCATTCCTTTCAGGGCAGAACGGCAATTTTTTAATTGGTTAAAAGAATGTTCAGAGAAAAAAATAA
>NZ_JAOQAH010000091.1 GCF_025963695.1 Segetibacter sp.
GCAATTTTTTTTATACCAGCCTTTGTACTTTATTCAACATCGTTGTGTCACACACTTATACTAGTGTTTATTTAATCAACATATAAATTTTTCATACTTCTTCTCATCTCCGTCTTATAACATTGCTATTACTTTTCTTATTCTTAGTTTTGAATTTATGTGGATTATTTGCATGAAAGAGTGGAGGCAGTTTTTTAGCAGCCTGACCGGTTATATTGCCATTATTCTCTTCCTGTTGTTAATGGGTTTATTCTTGTTCGTTTTTCCTGACTCAAGCATTCTTGATTTTGGTTATGCAACCTTAGATAACTTTTTTAGCCTAGCTCCTTATATCATGCTTTTTCTTGTGCCTACCATTACTATGCGCAGCATTGCGGATGAATACAAAAGTGGCACTTTCGAAATTTTAAAAACATTGCCTCTCAGCCCTTCAAAAATTGTTTGGGGAAAATATTTCGGCTGCCTTTTAGTGGTTGCAATGGCGCTGGTTCCTACTGTTATTTATGCAATCAGCATTCAGCAACTGAGCGCAAAAGGCGGAATTGATGTTGGTGGCGCGATTGGAAGTTATATCGGTTTGTTAATGCTGGCAGCTGTTTATACCGCAGTCGGTATTTGTACCAGCAGTTTTACCAATAATACTGTTGTGGCTTTTATCATGGCTGCCTTTGTTTGTTTTTTGTTGTATAGTGGATTTGCTGCTGTAAGCAAACTTCCCGTGTTTGCCAACGGAGCTGATTATTACATTGGTATGTTAGGTATAGACTTTCATTACAGAAGTATTAGCAGGGGAGTAATCGATACAAGAGATGTTGTATATTTTCTGGCAGTAATCTTTTTGTTTTTACTGATTACCCAAAGAAATTTGGCGAGTAGGTAACACCTATAAACCCCCTTGATGGGGCTTTAAAGCGGGAGCCTTGATTTTAAAATTCGGCGTTTGATAAGAGACAGTTTTTGTATTGCAGAAAGCCGTCTTTTTAACGGGAATGAGGGAGAGGTTGGTGAATAAAAAACCGGAAGTACAAGTGAGTGACACAACAATGCTTGATTGAAAAACTTAGGCTGGTAACCAAAAAAAGATTGGAAAAAGTATAAAAATGTTTGAAAAAGTATTGAAGAATAAATGGTGGTGGGTATGGCTTTCATTGCTCTTTGTTGCCGTGATTTACCTGGCTTCACTATCGCATTTTAGAATTGATCTTACCAAAGAAAAACGCTTTTCTTTAAGCAATTCTACCAAACGGGTATTGAAAGAATTGGACGAGCCGGTAATGATCGACATATATCTAACCGGTGACTTAAGCGCAGGCTTTAAAAAACTAAGCGTTGCAAGCGACGAATTACTGGGTGAATTTAAAGAGTATGCAAAGGGGAATTTGCAATATCGGTTTATAAGACCAGGAGAAGGTTTGCCCGATACATTGCGATACGAGGTGTACGACAGCCTGGTAAGAATGGGAATAAAACCTTTTAATAACCAGGTAACTGCCAAGGAGGGCGAAGAAAAAACAGAGCGATTGATTTTTCCGGCGGCAACGGTAATGTATGGTGGTCGGCAACTACCTGTGGATTTAACAAGCGGAAAAAGTGGGATGGATGAAGAAAGTACACTGAACTATAGCGAGGCGTTGCTGGAATTTAAATTTGCAGATGCTATAGACAAGTTAACGAGAAAAGAGTTTCCGATTGTAGCTTATGCAGCTGGAAACGGTGAGCCCCTGCCTCCCAACGGGAAGATTAAAGACCTGTTTGTAACAATGAGTAAGAATTACAGGTTTGGAGTTATTGACGTGAAATCGGGCAGGCTTGATGCTGATACAATTAATGCACTGCTGATTGTAAAACCTTCAGAAACTTTTACAGAAGTAGAAAAGCTAAAAATTGACCAATATATTATGCAGGGCGGAAATGTGATTTGGTTTGTTGATAAGCTGTATGCCGAAATGGATAGTTTATTAAGGGCTCAGTCTGACTTTGTAGCTTTTGACAAAAACCTGAATGTTGATGATATTTTATTTAAATATGGAGTTCGGATAAACGGTGACCTGGTGCAGGATTTAAAATCTGCAAAGCAGCCGTTGGTAGTAGGGCAGGTGGGTAACCAGCCGCAGATACAACGCCTGCCTTTTCCATATTATCCGCTGTTGAGTTCGCCTTCAACACATCCCGTTGCCAAAAATTTAGATGACGTGCTCAGTATTTTTCCCGGATCAATTGATACAGTAAAAGCTACCGGTATTAAAAAGACAATATTACTTGCCAGCGATACTAATAGCCGTTCTTTAAGTACCCCGGCAATAGTTAGTCTTCAGTCGGTTAAGAATGAGGAGGATTTGAGACTTTTTAGAAGAAGCTACATTCCTGTCGCTGTTTTACTTGAAGGAAAATTTACTTCATTGTTTGCTAACAGACTTACCAATGAGTTAAGAGACTCTCTTTCAACCTTTACGGCCAAACCTTTTTTGCCTGCCGCTGTCAAGGAAGGAAAACAGATTGTAGTAAGTGATGGCGACATTGTAACCAACGTGGTCACAGAAAGTGATGGAGCTTTGCCGATGGGAGTACAACAGTATGAAAATTATCCCTTCGCTAATAAAGAGTTTTTGATGAATGCCGTAGACTATTTGGTTAACCCAAACGGTGTTTTGGAAAGTCGCAGTAAAGATTTTACCCTTCGTTTGCTGGACAAACAGAAAATACTTACCCAAAAAACCATGTGGCAAATGGTGAATATCGTATTGCCAATTCTGCTTGTGGTGCTTTTTGGTTGGTTATATCAGCTTAAAAGAAAGAAGCGTTTCGCTAGCTAGTGTTTCTTGTAATTTCAGTGTAAATCCTCTTACAAAAAAGCCTTCACGTTTTTACCTCTATTTTCTGCAACGCTTTATTGACCGGTTACTTTGCCATAATTACCTGTATTTTTGCATTCTAATTACTAAGGTCGATGTTGGAAAATAAAATGACGTATGCGATTTTTATAATTGTTATAATCGCTGCATTAGTACTGGATTTAGGATTATTAAGTAAAAAAAATAAGACTATAACAATTAAGAAGGCACTGGTGCAAACCGGTTTTTGGGTTGTTCTATCTCTTGCTTTTTTCGCGTTTCTATGGGTTGACAAAAGTAGCATTGTAGCCACTAAATACATTACCGCCTACTTAATGGAGTGGAGTCTCAGTATTGATAATATTTTTGTTTTCATACTTATTTTTTCTTTTTTCAAGGTGAAGGAATCTGATGCAGGCCGCGCGTTATTGATCGGGATCTTACTGGCCATCATTTTCAGGATTTTATTTATCGCAGTAGGCATCGAACTGATAGATCGTTTTCATTGGATCATGTATTTTTTTGGAGCCTTCCTTATTTATACCGGCTTTAAACTTTTTTTTCAAAATGAAGAGGAAGAGTATCACCCGGAAAACAGCAAGATCTACCTGTTTATGCGAAGGGTTTTCCGGCTAACGGATGCAGAACCTAAAGGGCGTTTTATAATCAGTTCTAAAGGAAAAATATATTTTACGATGCTAAGTATGGTAGTGGTTATGCTTGCTGCTACTGATATTGTTTTTGCGCTCGACAGCATTCCTACAGTTGTATCGCTGGTAAGAGAGCGTCCTGATGTTCCTTTTACTGCAGATGATATTATGGTTATTTATTCGTCAAACATTTTTGCCATCTTAGGCCTTCGTAGTCTTTTCTTTTTGTTGCGCGGGGCAGTTGACAAATTCAGTTATCTGCAGCAAGGTATAGCTGTAGTGTTAGTATTTATTGGGGTAAAGATGTTGATGGAATATTTCGACATTCATATTTCTATTTACATTTCACTGGCAGTAATTATAGTTTGTCTCGTTTCTGCCATAGTTTTCTCGATGTATAAAACCAAGAATAGCGGCGCTATCAAGCACGAAAGTTTGTAATAACTTAATTAATTATTGTTCTCCACCTTGCCTTATTCCATAAAAGATATATCTGAGGTTATAAGTGAAGATGCGAAAATTGCTGACGCTTCAACTGTAATAGAGTTCCTTCTTATTGACAGCCGTCGCTTGGTATTTCCGGCAACAACCTTATTTTTTGCCCTCTCAAGCGCACGAAGAAGGGGCGAAGCTTTTGTTGAAGAATTGTATAAATCGGGTGTAAAAAGTTTTGTAGTTTCCAAAAACTTTGACCCTGCTAATTTCCCCGAAGCAAACTTTTTATTTGTTGATAGTCCATTGCAGGCATTGCAGAAACTGGCAGCGTTTCATAGAAAACAATTTCAAATACCTGTTATTGGTATTACCGGAAGCAACGGTAAAACTATTGTGAAGGAGTGGTTGTACCAGTTATTGCAAGACGACTATAATATTGTAAGAAGTCCTAAAAGTTACAACTCGCAAATAGGAGTTCCGCTTAGTGTGTGGCAATTGAGCGAATCAAATACACTTGCCATTTTTGAAGCCGGTATTTCAGAGGTCGGAGAAATGGATGTGCTTGAAGAAGTCATTCATCCAACCATCGGTATACTTACCAATGTGGGTGCTGCACACAGTGCAGGCTTTGACAGCAAAGAACAAAAGGTGCATGAAAAGTTAAAGCTGTTCAAAAGCGCTTACACAATCGTTTCTAACAACCAGGATCCAATTATTAATGCGGCTATTTCAACCAGGAAAAAAGAAGACCTTTTTATATGGGGAAACGGAGACGCAGACTTGCAGATTATTGATGTTGAAAAGAGCGAGAAGCAAAGTTTAATAACAGGTAGTTACAATGGTAGCCCTGTTAATATTTTGATTCCATTTACAGACAATGCATCTGTAGAGAATTCTATTACGTGCTGGGCCCTATTATTATACCTGAAAGTTGCCGACGACACTATTGCAAAGCGAATGCTCCAACTGCAGTCCGTAGAGATGCGGTTGCAATTAAAAAAGGGAATTAATAACTGTTCGATAATTAATGATAGTTATAGCAACGACCTGAGCAGTCTTAGAATGGCCCTCGATTTCCTGCACCAGCAGGCCGGAAACCAATCTACCACTGTTATTCTTTCTGACCTTGGCGAAACTACCAGCTCCGAGGAACAATATCATAAAGTGTTGCAGGCGCTAATTCAGCATAGAGTACATAAATTTATTGGCATTGGGCCCCGGCTGGCAGCGTTGCAATCGCTCTTTGGAAGTGCTATTCCTCAATCTTTTTTTTATAATTCGGTCGATACATTTACGCATCAATTTTTAAATATCCGGTTTAGGGATGAAGTAATACTATTGAAAGGAGCAAGGGCTTTTGAGTTTGAACAAATAAACCTGTTATTTGAACAAAAAGTGCATCAGACAGTGCTCGAGGTAAACCTATCTGCCATGGCTCATAACCTAAAGGAATACCAGCGGTATGTACAACCGGCAACAAAGGTGATGGCCATGGTAAAGGCATTTAGTTATGGTAGTGGTAGTGCTGAAGTGGCAAGCGTACTGCAGTATCATAAGGTGGACTACCTGGCAGTCGCATATGCAGATGAAGGGGTAGAACTGCGAAAGGCAGGTATAAAATTGCCGATAATGGTAATGAATCCTGAAAACATTACATTTCAATCGCTCATCACATATAATCTGGAGCCGGAGATGTATTCCTTCGCAATTCTTAAAGCTTTTAATAAATACTTACAAAATGAGGGCTTTCAACAATTTCATGTTCATATTAAGATAGATACAGGAATGCATCGCCTTGGGTTTGAAGAGGAGGACATAAATGAACTTGTAGACTTTCTAAGTGAAAACCCGAGGCTGGTAGTTAAGAGTGTTTTTAGTCACCTCGCGGCAAGTGAAAGTGCAACCCACGATGCGTTTACCACGCACCAAGTCGGGCTGTTCTTACAGACTTGTGATAAAATTAAAATTGCTACCGGGTATTCCTTTATCCGGCATATTTCAAACTCTGCCGCCATCTTTCGATATCCCCAGTTTCAGTTCGAAATGGTGAGGTTAGGCATAGGTCTATATGGCGTAGACAGTAGTGCCGAAAAGGTATTATCCCTTCAGCCTGTGGCTTCACTGCGTTCAACCATTGCACAAATTCGCAAAGTTAAAAAAGGCGAAACGGTGGGTTATAGCCGCCGGGGATTTGTAAACAGAGACAGCCTGATTGCTACCATCAGGATTGGTTACGCGGATGGCTTCAGCAGAAAGTTGGGTAATGGGGTAGGACGTGTATTCATCAACGGTAATCTTGCACCTGTAGTGGGTAGTGTATGTATGGACATGACCATGATCGATATCACGGATATTGCCGGTGTCGAGGAAGGAGACGAAGTTGAAATATTTGGTACGAACCTTACAGTAGAGGAGGTGGCCAAACTCTGCGACACCATTCCCTACGAGATTATGACAAGTGTGAGTCAGCGTGTAAAGCGCGAGTACTATCAAGAATAGGTTTGTTACAAGCTGTAGAAAATTTATTCAGCATTGTTGTGTCACTCACTTCAACCGCATTTTTTTCAATTCAGCTTATTTCCTCTGCCCATTAATAATTGTACTTAAAACAGTACGTACCAGCAAAATAACCGTGCAATAGCGAATTAGCGAGGTGGCGCATTAGTAGTTAGGCACTTCAACAGACTCTCCTTTGATTCTTATGATGTAGGTGTCGCACCAGCTAAACTTCTTGTTGATAAACTTACCTGGTATTCATTTGTTGCAATCCATTTTCTTTTTTCAACCCTGGCGCATACATTTCCTTCATGTTTTCCATTGTGTTTAATAAATTTTCTGCCATGTTTTTTTCCATTGCCATTGCTTCTGCTTTACTTCCATCTAAAGAATTATAAAAGTGTACCTGTTGTGTAAGATCATTTTTTACTGAGTTTTCAACCTTTTTTACAAGGTTTTTTGCATCAGCACGATAACAAGCTTCCAAAAAAGCCATCGCACTTCTATTGTGCATATTTCCCGCGCTGATGTGCCCGTAAGGAAAGTTGTATTCAGGCATCATTTTGTCAGCCTTTAGCAAAAATTTCCGGGCTTCTTCTTTACGACCTTTTGCTGCAAGATCGAAGGCGAGTTCAGCATAGGCACTTCTAATGCCAATCAGTTGGCGGCGATTTGGTTCGTCAAAATAAACACCGCGAATATTTGCATTGCCGGCAGTAAATTTATTCATCAACTTATCTGCCATCCAATCGGTATTAATGTTGTCTCCCTCAACAGGAACGAACCGGTAAGCAAGCCCATCCTTTCTTAAATAGCGGCCGAACCCCAACTCGTCATACTGTGAAGTGAAATATATAGGACGCTTCCATTTGTTAGCTGCAATCACGTTTAAAACAGCCAGGTCGTTTTTCATTAAAATATCTTTAGGGATATCAAACCGTACCTCACTTACCACGCTGTCTTTTGGATTAACTGTTCCGTTTTGCTTTACCAAGTTTACGTCAACTGGTATAGACACTTTATAAACCGGAAATGTATTAATCATTTCATTGCTGCCTGCCGGCATCATCTTACTTTGATCATCGCTGCCAACATAGTTTTTTAAAAGGTCGTATAAGTCGAAATACTGCTGGCCACTTACCCCGGGTATTGACCGGTAACGAACATAGTCTCTTTTACGGCCTTGTATCTGTTCGGGCGACCATATCAAATCAACAGGATCGCTCTGGTTAATTTTATACCTCATTTGATTAATATACCAATCAGTTCCTGACAATGGATTAATCACTACCCGTATATCCGGGCGAATACCTTCAACTTCCTGGGCGTACCACAAAGGGTAGGTGTCGTTGTCTCCGCCAGTAAAAAGGATAGCATTAGGCGCACAACTTTCGAGATAGTCTTTAGCTGAATCTCTTGCCAGCTGCTTCTTACTTCTGTCATGGTCGTCCCACTCCTGCGAAGCCATCAACACCGGCACCGCAAGCAAGCAGACAACAGTTGCAAGGTTAGTGGCAGTAGTGCGATTGAGTTTTTTGGAAAGCCAGGCGGCAACAGGTAAAACACCCAAACCGATCCAGATAGCAAACGCGTAAAATGAACCAACATAGGCGTAGTCTCTTTCCCTTGGCTGAAAGCCTGGCTGGTTGAGATAAATAACTACGGCAAAGCCGGTAAGGAGGAACAGGATAAACACCACATTAAATTCTTTTCCTGATTTTTTACATTGATAAACAAGACCGGCAATACCAAGCAAGAAAGGAAGTAAGAAAAGTTTGTTATGAGCTTTATTGCTTTTACTGCTATCAGCCATCAGGCTTTGGTCGCCGTACATTATGTTGTCGATAAAAGAGATACCGGTTATCCAGTTTCCATCTCGTACATTTCCGGGAAACATCCCTTGTACATCATTTTGCCTTCCTGAAAAATTCCACATAAAATAGCGGAAATACATCCAGTATGTTTGGTAGCTAACAAAGAATGCAATGTTGTCTGCAAAATCAGGATCTCTTTCGTAAGTGCCGTCGGTGTTCTTGCCAATGTTTAAAAACTGAGCATAATAATCGCGGTGGTTTTGGTCGTTGCTTGCGTCCCAAACCCTGGGAAAGAGCATCATCTGGTTGTCGTCATACACATAATGCCCGTCCTTTCCATTTTCGGCATACTTGTTTTTGGCCTTAATATATTTTGTCGAAGTTTCTTTATAATCTATTGGGTCTGCCGTAAACTTTTGCCCATACACCAGGGGGAAGTCGCCATATTGCTCGCGGCTTAAGTAACCCTGTAAACTTAAAGGATTATCTACGTTGAACATATCAACGGCAGGGTCTGCGTTGCTACGGACCATGGTTGTAATGTAGGTGCTGTAACCAACCAGCATGAACGTAAACGACCAAAGCCCCAAACGAAGGAAAGATTGATTTTTTTTATTTGCCCACCCCAATCCGTATTTAATTAAAATTGCCAGCAAAACGAAAAAAGCAATAAAGCCGCTAAAAAATGGTAAGCCTAATGAATTCACGAAAAAGACGTCGAACGAACCTGCCCAAATAATCGTAAACTGGATAACTGCTTTTTGAACAATACCTGTAACAATGCACCCGATAGCGAAAGCGATCATGGCCCCTTTCTTCGTTGCCTTATATCGCTTGTAATAATACACCAGTACAATAGCAGGAATGGTTAACAGGTTTAATAAGTGCACGCCAATTGAAAGTCCTATCATAAAGGCGATGAAGATGATCCATCGGTCTGCGTTCACACCTGTTTGTGTTTCGCTGTCCACAGCATGTTCCCATTTAAATATTGCCCAAAACACAATGGCTGTAAATACTGAACTTAAAGCATACACTTCGCCTTCAACTGCCGAAAACCAAAACGAATCGCTGAAGGTGTAAGCTAACGCACCCACAGCACCTGCCGCCATAACAGCTGTCAGGTCGGTCTTATCTAATGCTTGTTTGCCTGGCTGAATAATCTTTCTTGCAAAATGAGTAATTGTCCAAAAAAGGAAGAGGATGGTAAAGCCGCTCATTAACGCGCTCATCACATTTACCGCCCTGGCAGCAGTGTTTGGGTCATCGCCAAAAAGGATAATGAAGAAGCGTCCCAACAACACAAACAGCGGTGCTCCCGGTGGATGGGGCACTTGTAATTTGTATGCTGTACTTACAAACTCCCCACAGTCCCACAAGCTGCCGCCTGCCTCTGTTGTTAAAAGGTAAACAGCACATGCAATCATGCAAACTATCCAACCCGTAATGTTATTGACACGATTATAATTCATTGTATTTATGGTATTTTTTTTGGCAATAGATTTCCTGCTCCAGGCTTAAAGGGTGACTAGAATAAGTGGCAATCGAGAAATGTGATGGAGATTTATAACATGGCGAAGTCGCGGTTATCTCTGATGACTGTTATACTATTGTATATTTTGGTATCGGGCAATAGGAATGCTATTAGACATCGTTGTGTCACGCTCGTGTACTTTTTGTACTCGTGCAGCAAGGTTCGGAGTTGAACATATCTGTATCTAAAACCCGTGTTCTTTAATGATCCGGGAAGCGGTTGATTAGGTATCTAAAGAAAAGGCCGAACTGCAACTGCCGTTTTCAAACTGCCCATCACTTTTATGTTTCACCTGGCCTGCGTGTAACCACGATAGACCACGCAGGTTCGCTTCAATCACTGCCTTATTAAGTGGAATAAAACGTTTTCTTCCTATAGCCGCAACACCTTGTTCCAGATCTATTTTTACCTCGATTGAAAAACTATTATTGACAGATGCACTATCTATCATAAACCTGATGGCGTTACTTCTAATGTTACGGTAACCGTTCTTTTCTAAAAGGCTCTTCAGCCTGTCTTTCTCATTATGGATCAATGTTAGGTTTAATAATTCTCCAGGCTTTAGTAAAGATTTACCCTTTTCTTTTACAACTATCGCTTTCACCTTTTCATCAGGAATAGAATAAGTAAGTGTATATAAGGTATAAGTTTCAGTGGTCTCGCTTTTTCTTTTTACTTCAGACCCGGCTTCTTTGCTGTTTCTAAAAGCGAGTAACAGTATAACTATCATTGGTACCAGCAACACAAATTTTAGCAGGTGCAGTTGAGAGGTCTTTGATCTGTTCATCATTATCATCCGGGCTTTTAAAGACGAAAGTTTAAAACTGCTGGCAATAGGTGAAGGAAAGTTTCCCGTTACTTTAAGCATCAGGTACTGGTAGCCTTTTTTATCGATCCCTTTACTAACTACTCTATCATCGGCAATGAATTCCAGGTTTTCCCTTACTGCTTTTTTTAGCATCCAGGCAAACGGGTTATACCAGTTAAGAATGCAGACGAGTTCTGATACAAGCATGTCTACCGAATGTTTCTCTTGCACATGCACACGCTCATGGTTTAGTATGTCTAGTAATTCTTTGTCGTTGTAGTTGTTTGTATTTATAAAAATGTCATTCAAAAAAGAAAAGGGTACTATTTGTTGAGGAAAGTGAAAAATATTTTCTTCGCCAACGCTTAAAAGGGTTGATTTTGATTTAATCTTTTGGATAGAAAAAAACTGGATTAATAAACGAATCACAAGTGCGAAAGAAACGAGCAGAAATACAGCCGAAAGTATTTGCCAATAGACAATCATACCTGGGTTGTTTGTTTCTGCTATTACCTCAACTGAATAAATAGAGGGAAACTCATTAACAAATGAAACAGGGCTTTTTTCCTGGGCTTGTACAAATACATTAACGTTAATAAACGGAACAATAAAAGAAACCAGAGAAAACATCAACAGAAAGTAGCGGTTCCATTTATAATAAGTCATCCTTTTTAGCAGCAAAGTATAAAAGAGAAAAACTACTGCAAGACTGATAGAAACTTTCAGTGCGTATTCAAAATATACTGGCATATTCGTTTATTTATTATTTTCTTCAATAAGTGCAATAATTTCTTCCAGTTCTTTTGGCTTCAGTTTTTTCTGCGATACAAAAAAATTAACCATTTCCTTATACGAGTTATTGAAATAGTTCTGCACAAAACCCTGCATGAACTGTTGCTTATATTCTTCTGCTTGTACTACGGCTTTATATAAGTAAGTATTACCAAATAAGCGGCTGGTAACATATGCTTTCTTTTCAAGGTTTTTGATTGTAGAAGCAAGCGTAGTATAAGGAGGTTTTGGGTCGGGCATCTGCTCCAGAAAAGCTTTTACGTTTCCTTCCTGCAAATTCCAGATAACCTGCATCAGCTCTTCTTCCTGCTGGGTTAATTTTTCCAATTGCGAACTTTTCGTAAATCTACGAATAGTTCGTAGACTGCCAAATTTATTTTTCGGTATGGGGGAATTTAGACAAATAAAGGCATAAGCTCCGGGCAAGCCCAAGCCGCGGGGCGCTGTTCTAGCAACCGAACTCGACCCGCTTGTTTCCGAAACTGCTACGCCTGTTTACGAACGCCCGCGCCTTCACCTGGCACCAAACCTGCTAACGTGCTTTATGTAAGAACTGTTGTTTATAGGTCGTTTTCTATGCTTTATACTTATTGTTTTTGAAGTCTTTTTTACCTGTACTAAGTCTGTGTGGTTAAATACTTCTGGTAGATAAGGAGAGAAAAGAGACAAAGCTAAAAAGCTAAATAAAGAACTATTTGCCGCAGGGTGTGACACAACGATGTTGAGTAAAGTACAATGCCGGCTACAAAAAAACCTTTTGCAGATTTAACCGGCTGTTATATTATTAATAGTATAATTGTTATTTAAAAGTGCCAGTTTTATAAGTTTAAAAAATGTTACCTGTAATGAAATTCTTCTCTCTTGCAATTATCGTTTTCTATTTATCGGTTCCGGTTTTTTCTCAGTCGGGGCAAAACATTCAATGGACAAAGAATGGGAGTAGCTTTCATAATATCGAAGGCAATACGATTGTTGAACACAAGCTTCCTTCTTTTAAGAAAAAAGTAATTGTGGAGGCTGGGCAGCTTACTCCAAAAGGGCAAACAAAGGCTTTAAGTGTAAGAAGTTTTTCTTTTAGCGAAGACGGGAAAAAGGTGCTGATTTTTACAAATACTAAAAGGGTTTGGCGTAGAGATACGAGGGGTGATTATTGGGTCTTGAATATGAATAATAAGCGTTTGACGCAGATAGGTAAAGGAAGACCTGCATCTTCATTAATGTTTGCTAAAATTTCGCCCGATGGTACAAAGGCTGCATATATAAGCGGGCACAATGTTTACGTGGAAGACCTGGTGACTAATAAGATAAGGCCTTTAACTAAAGACGGAACAACCAGGTTAATAAACGGAACTTTTGATTGGGCATATGAAGAAGAGTTTGATTGCAGGGACGGATTTCGTTGGAGCCCCGATAGTAAGAATATTGCTTTCTGGCAAATTGATGCAACTAAAATAAAAAATTTTTTACTTATAAATAATACTGACTCTTTGTACTCTTTTACCAATCCTGTTGAATATCCTAAGGTTGGTCAAAATCCTTCCCCGGCAAGAATTGGTGTAGTGAATGTTTCAACTGCAAAAACTACGTGGATGAAGGTGCCGGGCGATCCTGTACAACATTATATTCCGAGGATGGAGTGGGCGGCAAACAGTTCGCAACTGGTTTTGCAACAGTTGAACAGGAAACAAAATGAGTCAAAAGTCTTTCTTTGTAATATAGCTAGCGGTGTTTCTAATGCCATTTATAGCGAACAAGATAAAGCGTGGATAGATGTGAAAGCCCGGTGGAGCGACGACCCGACCGGTTGGGAATGGATAAATGGTGGAAAGGAGTTTTTATGGATTTCGGAAAAAGACGGCTGGCGTCACATGTATCGCGTGGGGCGCGACGGTAAAGAAACAAAAATTACAAAGGGCAATTATGATATGATTAGCCTTGAAGCCATTGACGAAAAGAATGGCGTTGCGTATATAATGGCTTCGCCTTTTAACGCTACTCAACAGTATTTATATAAGGTTACACTGAATGGTGATGGAGAAGCAGAATTACTATCGCCAGTTGCTCAAAAGGGAACGCATTCCTATAATATCTCGCCATCGGGCACCTATGCTAATCATTATTTTTCTAACCTAACAGGCGAATGGGTGGCGGATTGGGTCGGCCTTCCTGATCATACAACTTTGGTCGTCAACGGAAAATCAGAACCTCGAAACACAGCTTCGCGTCCTGCTGTCGAAATGTTCCAGGTTACTACTGAAGATAATGTTACAATGGACGGCTGGATGATAAAGCCGAAAAACTTCGACAGTACAAAAAAGTACCCGGTGCTGTTCCAGGTGTATTCCGAGCCTGCGTCTATGACCGTGAAAGATGCGCAGGGAAGTGCCGGCACTTCTCTCTATTCAGGTGATATGACTGCTGACGGTTATATACAAATCGGTCTCGACGGGCGTGGTACTCCCGCTCCAAAAGGAGCTGCATGGCGTAAAGCCATCTACCGCAAAATAGGCATTGTAAATATTCGCGACCAGGCTATGGCAGCAAGAAAAATCAGTAACTGGAATTTTGTTGATACCAGTCGCATTGCAGTATGGGGATGGAGCGGCGGCGGCTCAACTACTTTAAACCTTTTGTTTCAATATCCTGAAATTTATAAAACAGGTATTTCAATTGCACCCGTTGCCAACCAGTTATTGTACGACAACATTTACCAGGAACGTTATATGGGATTGCCGCAGGAAAACAGGGAAGACTACATCAACGGTTCGCCCATTTCTCATGCAAAAAACCTTCGGGGAAACCTGCTGATTATTCATGGCACCGGCGACGACAACGTGCATTACCAGGGAACAGAAATCTTAATAAATGAACTGGTGAAACACGGTAAGAATTTTCAAATGATGAGTTATCCTAACCGCACCCACAGTATTTCAGAAGGAGAGGGAACAAGGGCACACTTATCTAAACTATTTACATCTTATTTAAAGAAGCATTGTTCTGGTGGAGGAAGGTAAGGGTAGGTTTTTTTTTGATACCGGCATTTGTTTTCTATAGCATCATCCTTGCGTCGCAATCCGTTCGACAGCAACAATTCTATTTTGCTTTTTCTTGGTTTTGCAACTGCTTATACTAATCTATTGCGCTCTTTAAATGTGGCGGAAGACGGAAAAGAATATTTTGAAAATACAAGAGTTATTAGAAAAGGAGTTATTTCCCAATAAGGTATTCTCATCAAAAAGGAATCCGTCAAAAGAAAAACAATAGATGCACCAACAAGAAAATAGTCCCGTTTCCTGGTAAAAAAGCCTGTTATAAAGGATAGCTCAAGTACGGTTGCCGTTAGGTATAAGAAGTAACTAATGTAAGGGCGACTAACAAGCCAGTAAATGAATGACGTGTACCACGAGTCCGGCGAAGAAGCGAGATATTCTTTGTGCTGAAATAACAGAATGCCACTCATTTGTTCAATATTAAAAATGCCTCCCTGAACAAACTTCCAAACAGCAGCTGACGTAATAAAGAACAGGAAGAAGTAACGAAGTGCATGTAGTATAAAATAGAAATTTTTCAGTGTAATGCACATCAATAAAAATGGAAAAAGTAACCAGGCAATAAAGCCTTCAACACTACTGGTAGGGTACAAGGTGTAGCATTGAATGTAGATGAAGTTTACAACCAGCATTACAACTGCAGCAGCACTCACCAACCGTGTGCTTGTTTTATAAGCAAACAAATACAACAACGGCATCGAGTAGAAAAAGACATCACAAACAATCCAGCCATAAGGGTTATTTAACAACCATTGATGAAGACCGGTTTTCATAATCATCCACGTAAACAAGTCAAATCGATTATTAAATAAAAACGGCTTTACTTGAAAAAGAAAGAGCCCATTTAAAAGTTTCGACAACATCAACAGGTAAAATATAATGCAATAAGCATAAATAATCTGTTTCCTATGTCGTTCGGTTAGCGGCATATTTGTGAAAGCGGAATTGCAGTAGGAGAGGTTTGTAATTTATTTGAATGATATTGATAGTTACGATAGCTAACAGCGAAGGCCTCTATTTTTTGGTTTGTCACATCCTGCAGGTAATCCTTATACCAGTTTTCAAATTGTTGATAATTGCAGGTAAGAAGAAAATTTGCATCGTTTGCAGGAATGCGCATTTTGTAAAGCAACCTTTTTATGTCCGATTTATATAATTGGTTGCTAGTCTTTATACCCGCGTAAAATTGTAATGGCAATAGGATCTTATCCCATTTCTGCGGTGAAAAGTCTTTACCCCGCAGCCTTTTGCCATTTAGCTCAACTTCAAATATCTGGTAGGCATTTTTTACCTTAATTACTTCACTAAACATTCCGTAATTATAAAAAGGAGTGATAACGATGCCCCAGATTAGTATGACAAATAGCTGCGCGCATATGAAAATAATGACGAGGGCTGTTAGTAATGGGCTATGTTTTTGTAATTGCCTTAAGTACATAAAAAAATGCGAAGAAGTTACTCTTCGCATAGTTACAAAAATTATATTCACCACTTGCAAAAAATTAGCAGACAGATGTGCCACACCTTTACGGTATGGCATATCTGTCTCAACTTGCTTGGCCCCTAAAAATAATTCAGATTTGTTTCGGGAGTAAGCGTTAGTAAAGTCTGATACATTAGTTTAATCGTATTTTCTATATCGCTTCTGTGCAGCATCTCAACTGTAGTATGCATGTAGCGCAATGGAATAGAAATTAGCACAGACGGACAGCCATCATTTGCATAAGCAAAGCTATCAGTGTCTGTACCTGTACTGCGGCTGACTGCTCTTAACTGCACAGGTATTTCAGATTTTTGTGCAACGTCCTGTACAAGCGTTAAAAGCTTATTATGCACTGCGGGCCCATAAGCTAGTGAGGGCCCTTTTCCACAAGCACAATCTCCCTCTATCATTTTATTTATCATGGGAGTAGTGGTGTCGTGGGTTACGTCTGTAATAATAGCGATGTTTGGTTTTATACGACGCGCAATCATTTCCGCACCACGAAGACCAACTTCTTCCTGCACAGCATTTACCACATATAACGAGTAGGGAAGCTGTACATTATTTTCTTTCAGTAAACGCGCAACCTCGGCAATCATAAAACCACCAACGCGGTTGTCCATAGCACGGCAAATGTAGTGGTCATAAGAAAGTTCTTCAAACCCCTCATCGTATGTAACTACTGCACCTATATGAATTCCAAGATCCTCCACCTCTTTCTTGTTTCTCGCACCACAATCCAGCCACAGGCTTTCAACTTTGGGTTGTGGTTCTTTTTGTTCAGGATTAGAAAGGCGTGTATGAATAGCCGGCCATCCAAAAACGGCTTTTACATTTCCATTCTTGCCATGTATAATAACACGTTTGCTTAAAGCAATCTGGTGATCAACGCCGCCATTTCTCTTTAAATATATCAAACCTGCATCTGTGATATAATTAACGAACCAGCTTATTTCATCAGCGTGTGCTTCAATAACAACTTTAAATGGCTGGTTTGGATTTATTATACCTACCGCTGTTCCGTAAGGGTCTACAAATTTTTCATCAATGTAGGGTTGCAGGTAATCGAGCCAGATTCTTTGCCCGGCTGATTCAAAACCAACTGGCGATGGATTATTTAAATAATTCCGCAAAAATGAATGAGATGCCTCGTTTAATATCGTTTCCTCGTTCTTCTTTTCTTTTTTTGATTTCGGCATTGTTACTTTTTTATTAATAAAACACTTGTTATTCCGCAGAAAGCTTTTAAAAATACCAAGCCATCAACCGCCGCAAGATAATATAAAACGCTCCTTCCCTCCCGGTATCGCAAGATAATGATCACCAGCAGAACGTAAGGAATCAGTTGAATGGAGGTTTGCAGATGTGAGAAGTTTTGCTGGCGTTGAAAAATAAAAAACGCTACCAGGTTTATCAGGGTTAAGGGCAAAACAATAAAGCGAATAGTGTTTTTTACGCCAAAAATTACAGGATAAGTTTTAAGTTGATAATAAGAATCGGTTCTATAATCCTTAATATCGAAGATGATTGCGTTGATGGAAAAAAATAGAAAATTTTGGATATACAATACCAGGAGCGGAACAAAAGGAGCATCAAAAGACTCATTCTTTTGTACCTGCCAGATTATAATTGGATAAATGGTGACCCAACCAGCCCAGGTTAAGCCAACAATGAAAGGTTTTATCCATCCAATTTGCCTTATTTTAATAAGCTTTAAAGCTTTAGGAGTAAATGTATACCACGCAGCAGCTATCGGAAAAGCAGAAATAAGTAAAAGCTGAACCAGTGATAATGAAAGTATACGATGAAGGTTAACAGCTAAAAGAAAAATGAGGGACGGTACGGTTAAAACGATAGCAACTCTAAGCGCAGTTTTTATTTGAGACAAATACTTTGAATACCACCCCGCACGCTCATTAAAATTTTTTACTCTTACGCTTCTTGCATAAATCATCGTATAATAAACAATGGTGCATAAGAAGATTAAAAAATAAAAAGGGAAAACATTTAAAGAGATGCCGCTAAGCAGGTTAGTTTCAATACAAAGCGCTACGGCACAAATGCCAAGGTATATGTTTCCGTAAAAGAAAGCGTTTATAAATTTGCTAAACAACTCCTGTTATTTAGAGATCACCACCTGTTCACTTACTACCGTGTCGCTTTTATTTTTTTCTTTATCCTGTATCCAAAATACAAATGTTGCTGTATCATTTCTGCTTACGCAGCTTGAGTGAGTTAGGGGAGGGCAACCAAGATTTAAACCATATGAATAACAGACCTGTATTTCGCCCTGCAAATTTTTAGTAGCTGTAAAATCAGGCATTTTATATTTAGCAGTAAAACCTCCGGTAGCACATCCTTTTACAATTTCCCGAACCCACAAACTATCCTGAAGGTCTCCTTCCGCGTCGCTAACGCCAAGAGTAAAGGTTAAAGTCTCGTTGTTATTTAAAAACTTAGTATTTACCTTTTTATATGTCAACGTTGGTTTAGTAGCATATTTATCTTTTCCGCACCCTGCCAAAATACCTAAGGCAAAAATTGTAACCAATATCTTTGTGCTCATGATTTTCTTTTACATTCCAAATTTAGTCAAAACCCTTCATGCATAAGCAGTAGTGAAAGACATTGTTAACAATATTTTGTCAGTGTCGCAAGACACTTTTGGCGCACATGCACTCGATATTTTCCAATTTCAATATCAGCAAAACATCGTTTATAAAAACTGGGTTGATGCTCTCCGGATTGATATTAAAAAGGTTACCGAATTTGCTCATATTCCTTTTTTGCCGGTTTCTTTTTTCAAAACGCATAAAGTGGTTACCGGACCTATTGAACCTGAGCTTGTCTTTGAAAGCAGCGGTACTACCCGTACAGCTAACAGCAGGCACTTTGTAAAAGAACCAAAGTTATATACAGAAAGTTTTACAGAAGGTTTCCGAAAGTTTTATGGCGACCCCAAAGACTGGTGCATTATTGGTTTGCTTCCCTCTTTTCTTGAAAGAAAAGGATCGTCTTTAATTATGATGGTCGAAGAGCTGATAAGGATTTCTGGTCATAACAAAAGCGGCTTTTATTTATACGAGTTTGAAAAGTTGGCCAGCGTGTTACAGGATCTGGAGGACCGCAAGCAAAAGACATTGTTGATAGGCGTCACTTTTGCCCTGCTTGACTTTGCCGATCAGTTTCCGATAAAGCTAAAATATACGACGGTAATGGAAACGGGTGGTATGAAGGGAAGGCGAAAGGAAATGGTGAGGGAAGAGGTGCATGCTATTTTGCAGCAACGGTTAGGCGTACCAACTGTACATTCTGAATATGGAATGACAGAGTTATTGTCGCAGGGATATTCTTTTGGCGAAGGAATTTTTAACACGGTTCCGTGGATGAAAGTTTTGGTAAGAGACGAAGACGACCCCCTATTAATAACTGGTAAGGGACGAGGATTAATTAATGTGATAGATCTTGCTAACATTTACAGTTGCAGTTTCATAGCTACAGATGACGTTGGAAGAATATTTGAAGATGGCAGTTTTGAAGTAGTTGGAAGAAGAGATAACAGCGATATAAGAGGGTGTAGTTTGATGGTTATGTAAGGCGTCAATTTTTTTGTTTCGGTCATTTTATCTCCGGTTAAACATCGTTGCGTCGCAATACGTTCATCCAACTGTTTTTTAATTTAGCAAAAGCGAGTAATGTTTCTTTTACATCTTTTGCATTAGCCCATATCGCTTGCTGAAACTCATACTGCCGACTTGCCATACTCTTTTTTTAAATGGAAGGTGCTTTAGCAATAATGGAAGGATGAATAGAATTCTTAAAAGTACAAGAGTGCGACGCCCCTAATGATGATAGGATAACTGAGGACGGATCACAAAAAAGTTTCCTGAGAACTCTTGTTTGCGCTAATTTTAAAATACATGAATTATTTCTATTATGTCTTCAATTAATCCCACGGCAATTTTACAAAGGGTGTTCGGCTACGATTCCTTTAGACACAATCAACAGGAAATAGTTGAGCATGTGCTTGCAGGAAATGACGCGATGGTGCTGATGCCAACGGGTGGCGGTAAAAGTTTGTGCTACCAGGTGCCCGCCTTGTGTTTGCCGGGAGCAACCATTGTTGTAAGCCCGTTAATTGCGTTGATGAAAGACCAGGTAGATGCATTGGTTGTAAACGGTATTAGCGCAGCTTTTTTAAACAGTACCCAAAGCAATGCCGAACAAAATGCAATCTTTAAAAAGCTACAATCCAACCAGCTTAAATTGTTGTACCTGGCGCCCGAAAGGTTAATGGGAAAGGAGACACAGTTTATGCAATTTTTACAACAAATAAATGTTTCCCTTTTTGCGGTTGATGAAGCGCATTGCATATCGCAATGGGGCCACGACTTCAGGCCGGAATATTTGGTGCTGGGCCAGCTTAAGCAAAAGTTTCCTTCTACTCCAATCATTGCACTTACGGCTACTGCCGATGCGCTTACTCAAAAAGATATCATTGATAAGCTGCAGTTTGATGATGTAAGGGTTTTTGAAAACAGTTTTAACCGCCCCAACATTTGGTATTATGTAAAACCAAAAAAGAATTATTATGAAGCGCTGATCAGTTACCTGAAACAGCATAAACAAGACAGCGGAATTATTTATTGTTTAAGCAGGACTTCGACCGAAAAGCTTGCGGAAGATTTGCAAGCGGATGGCTTTAACGCGCAGGCTTATCATGCAGGTTTAGACAAAGGAGTAAGAGATGAAAGACAGGACAAGTTTCTGAAAGATGATATAAACATTATCGTTGCAACGATTGCTTTTGGTATGGGTATTAATAAAAGTAATGTGCGTTTTGTAGTTCATGTAGATCTGCCAAAGAATATAGAAGGCTATTACCAGGAAACCGGCCGGGCAGGAAGAGATGGATTACATAGCGAGGCTGTATTATTTTATGGTGCGGGCGACGTATTGAAACTAAAACGTTTTGCCGAAGTGGAAGGAAATGAGGCCCAGACAAAGATTATGCTTCAAAAGCTTGATAAGATGAGCAAGTTCTGCGAGATAAAAACATGTAGACGAAAGTACCTGCTTAATTATTTTGGTGATGAGGCGGCCGACTATTGTGGTAGTTGCGATGTATGTTTAAATAAACCAGTTTTAAAGGATACTACCATTATTGCCCAAAAAATTTTAAGTGCTGTTGTACGATTGAAAGAAAGTTTTGGTATGAGATACGTTGTAGATGTTTTAAGAGGAAGTAACAACGAAAAGATGCGTGCCGATCATAAAGCACTTAGTGTTTACGGAATTGGTAAAGATGTTTCAAAGGAGGAGTGGTTGCATTATACAAAGGAGCTGCTCGACTATGAGTATCTCGTGCAATCAGACGGGCAATATCCTGTATTACACTTAACTGAAAAAGGCAGAGCAGTGTTGTTTCAAAAAGAAAAGGTGTATTTGTCAGCTCCTGTGAATATAGAAATTGCACACGAACCCGAGATTCACCAACAGCATTCTTACGAAAAAGAGTTATTCGAAAACCTGAAACTGTTGCGCAACAAAATAGCGCGGGAGGAAAACGTGCCTTCTTACATTATTTTTAGCGACAGCACTTTACTTGATCTTGCAACTTATCTTCCAATTACTTCAAGTGAATTATTGAAAATCTCGGGGTTCGGCGCTTTTAAGGCAGAGAAATATGGACAAGCATTTTTAGAGATGGTACAAGACTTTTGTATGGCTTATAAGTTGCAAACCCGTACCCACTTAAGACAGCCAAAGCGCGAGAGAAAGCAAACAGCTCCTGGTACGGAACGTGCGTCTGATACCAAACGTCTCACCTTTGAGATGTATAAAAAAGGTAAAACGATTGCGGAGATTGCAGAAGAAAGAAACCTGTCTGCCATCACCATTGAAACTCATCTGAGCTTTTATATTGCCAGACACGAACTTCAAATAGATGACCTGGTGGAAGGGAGTAAACGAATGGCGATAGAGAAATCTGCAGAAATATTTGGGCGGAATAGTTTAAAGGTTTTAAAAGAAAATTTACCGGAAGAGATTGGATACGGAGATATTAGAATGGTGTTGGCCGCCATGAATGCAAATGATTAAGATAATTTTTCTTAGCGATTTTTAACATCGTGCCGGTACGAACGATTTTAAAGCAAAACAAATTACTTTAGACAAATAAACTTGCATATGCCGTCAACAAATGTTCCTACTAACACTCCTGTAATAAACGAGTTTGTCGATGGAGTTGAAAAAGATGTAAACGATTGCACACCAAAAACATTTTGGTCGGCACTCACAGAAGATTGGTGGGCGGTAATAATAGGAGGAATTATTGTTGCCGGTATCCTGGGATTTGCGATAGCATCACCTGGTTTTAAATTTACGACTCCGGTTTATCAATGGGCTGATACGAACGATCTGGTAACCAAAGTTTTTGCCATCAACAACCTTCTGTTGATAGCGGCGATTGGTTTGGTCTTTATGGCGATCTCCTCAATAGCAATTTCATTGTCGGGAGGTAATGCAGGAAAATTTGTTAAGGGCTTCGCTTTAATATTTGTGCTTGGTATTGTTTCGCTCATACTCGCTGGCAATAAAACAGTGAACTATTATGGTATAGAATATGTTGTTTTTGCGTTGTTTTCAGGGTTGTTAATTGGCAATTTAACCGCCCTTCCCGCATGGTTAAAAGAAGCAGCCCGTTCTGAGTTTTTTATTAAAACAGGATTGGTGATATTAGGAACGAGCATTTTATTTACCGATATCGTACAAGCCGGAATACCGGGAATTTTGCAGGCGGTTGTAGTGGTGTCGACAGTATGGTTCTTTTCGATGTGGTTATCAAGGTTGCTGAAAGTAGATGATGAGTTTGGGGTGATATTAGCTTCTGCTGTTTCCATTTGCGGCGTGTCAGCGGCGATAGTTGCAGCAGGTGCAATCAATGGAGATAAAAAGAAACTTTCGTACGTTACTTCATTGGTGTTGCTGGTTGCTATTCCTATGCTCATTTTTATGCCTTATGTTATTCGTGCGTTGGGTTTGTCAGATATTGTAGCAGGTGCGTGGCTTGGAGGAACGTTAGATACTACGGCATCGGTTACCGCTGCGGCACAGCTGGTTGGCCCGTTAGCAATTAAAGCGGGCGTAATTGTAAAATTTTCTCAGAATGTCTTAATTGGTGTAGCCGCTATTTTTATTGCCGCCTGGTGGACACTAAAGAAAGACCC
This sequence comes from Segetibacter sp., assembly GCF_025963695.1. GTDB lineage: Bacteria > Bacteroidota > Bacteroidia > Chitinophagales > Chitinophagaceae > Segetibacter. The sequence continues at coordinate 23,123 of NZ_JAOQAH010000091.1, forward strand.
GTCAGCAAAAATTTCTACAGAAGGCAAAGGGGTGTCGATTGTATGGGAGCGGTTTCCAAAGTTTGTGCTAGGCTTTTTGGCTGCTTCGTTACTGTTCTCATTTCTTGTTCCTACCGGTACTACTAAACAAGTTGCTGGTATGCTTAATAGTCTGCGTACTGTATGGTTTGCACTTGCTTTTGTAGCGATTGGTTTAGAAGCAAGATTCGCTGACCTGGTTAAAATTCAAGGTGGGCGGCCTGCACTTACTTTTATCCTGGCGCAACTCTTTAATATTGCCTGGACATTGTTGTGGGCGTATTTGTTATTTGGAGGAGTATTGTTTCCTGCGCCTGATATTAAGTAGCCAGGGAATAATACTTCTGTCATCTTGTAGCTAAATGGTGGCGAATACGGTGTTATTGGGCAAGCTGCAAATTGCAGAACCAAAATTTTTCATGCAAGGTTTTTCCCTCAACGGTTACACTTAAAGGTTTGTTGAAGAGTGTACAATTTAGAACAAGGGTGTGATATTCTCCGTTTTCTCCGCATGCATCTACTCCTAATGCTTCCAGTTCATCAACTAAGGTTGGGGTAATTATTTGGCCTAAAAACCTTTCTCCCATTACTTCATTACAACTTACAATCATGGTTTCAATTCCGCTGGCAAGCATTTCATCTACCAGTTTTCGGCGGTCTTGTTTCCATAATGGCAAGACTGCCTGTAAGCCTGCTTTCGCACACACCATTTCTTCCCAGTCCCGATGTGCTTGTAAGTCTATGTCTCCAAAGACTGCGTACTGCAATGCAAACTGTGCTTTGATTAATTTCAATGCGTTTACAAACTTTGTTTCATAGTCTTGCCAGCTACTTGGAAACAGATACATGGGCAAATTTGCTCTATCTGCCTGGGCTTTTAAGATTTCAGAAGGAATTCCGTGGCTTCGGGATATTTTGCCATGTTCATTTAAAACGTTCAACAGTGCTTTTGGTTGATATCCTTGTTTAATTGCCTGCATTAGCGCAAAACAACTGTCTTTGCCACCGCTCCAGCTACAGGTAGTATTCATGGTTAGTTTGAATATTTATTGGGAGTTTTACCTCGTTGAATAGAATAAATAAAAGTACAAGAGCGCGATGCACGAAAACCCTAAATGGGCTTGAAACCAGACAAAAATGAACTGCCGATTTTTTGGTTGCAGTACAAGGGAGTGACACAACGATGTTTAATAGAAATCCGGCCGCCTGTAACAAAAAAATATTCATGTTTATTAGCAACAATGATTTCTACAGGGTTGGGAAGCGGGTAACAAAAATATTATCATTTGTACTATTGACCATTGCCGGATCACCTTTATCTGTTTGCGAGTTCTCGCTCATACCCTTCATCGACTAAGAGGTTTCTGCCATCTGCAGCAGTTGTTGCAAGAACATCGCAGCGATTGTTTAATGGATTGTCTGCGTGGCCTTTTACCCACTGAAAGGTAATCTGGTAGTCTTTAGCGATGTTGTAAAAACGGGTCCACAAGTCTTTGTTTTTTTTGCCGCCGGCAAAGTTTGTCTTTATCCATTTATCGAGCCATTTAAGCTGCACTGATTTTACGATGTATTGACTATCTGTGTAAATGGTTAAAGGAATATTTTTTTTCGTGAGGCTTTCAAGTGCAGAGATGACACCTAGTAACTCCATGCGGTTGTTGGTCGTTTTGCGATAACCGGCCGAAAGTTCTTTACGTTTATCACCCCACAGCAAAATTGCGCCATAACCGCCCGGACCCGGATTGCCACGACTTGACCCATCAGTGTATATTATTAGTTGGTGTTCGTTTGTTGACATAGTTACAAGTAGAATTCTCCTTTTAGATATAAAACGGCGCTCCCCGCCATGGTTACCCGTTCGCCCCTGTCTTCACAAAATAATTCGCCTTCACGCGCCGACAATTGTTTTGCTGTCAGCACAGTTTTATTTAATTCTTTTGCCCAGTAGGGAATAAGATTGCAATGTGCTGAACCAGTTACCGGGTCTTCGCCGATTACAGAATTTGGAACAAAAAAGCGTGAAACAAAGTCCACTTCTTCGGAAGCTGCCGTCACGATTACTCCAATGGTATCTAGCTGGTTTAAAAAACTAAAGTCAGGAACAATTTGCTTTATTAATGCTTCATCTTCATACACTAAAAAATAGTCTCTTGACTTTAATACTTTAAGAGGCGGAAAGTTGACGCCTTTTAATAAAGCTTCGGGCACTGCACATGCCTGCGGCATTCTGCTCGGAAAGTTTAGTTCAATCAATTCACCTTTTTTTCTTACTTCAAGCATTCCACTTTTGGTTCGAAACTTTATAACCTCTTTTGCGAAATGTAGATAATTAAAGAGCACAAAAGCGGTTGCAAGAGTAGCATGACCGCAAAGGTCTATTTCGTATTCAGGAGTAAACCAACGTAGATGAAAGCCTTCATTTTCTCTTACGAAAAAAGCTGTTTCGCTGAGATTGTTTTCTGCTGCAAGCTTTTGCATTACTTCATCTGGTAACCAGGTTTCTAATGGACAAACTGCCGCAGGATTTCCACCAAATAGTTTTGTTGTGAAAGCATCAACCTGGTAGATCGTAAAAGGGTTGGACATGGGGTAACTTTGAACGGCAAAAGAACAATAAAAATAGTTGAGACGCGAAAAAAGATGACGGTGGACAGTTGAAGGAAAAAGGGGCAGATGACAGGTAACAGATGAGTATGATAGTGTGAAAACTTCGCACTTCGTTTTAACTATACCTGCAGTAGTCCCATGTTAAACTCAGCAATATGAGGTTGATTGTTTGCTGCCGCAATTCCTTCTGAAATTAGCTTTCGGGTGTCTAATGGGTCTATAATTTCATCCACCCATAACCGCGCAGCGGCGTAGTATGCGCTGGTTTGCTTCTCGTATTGACCTTTTAATTTGCTTAATAACTCTTGTTCGGCCTCTGGTGTAACTTCCTGGCCTTTGGCTTTCAATCCTGCGACTTGTATTTGTAACATTGTTTTCGCTGCTTGTTCTCCCCCCATTACAGCAATCCTGGCTGTTGGCCATGCATAAATAAACCGGGGATCATAGGCTTTGCCACACATGGCATAATTACCTGCACCGTAACTATTGCCAATAACAATGGAAATTTTGGGTACGACCGAGTTAGCAACGGCGTTTACCATCTTAGCTCCGTCCTTAATGATACCCGAGTGCTCGCTTCTGCTGCCAACCATAAACCCGGTTACATCGTGAAGGAAAACAAGGGGAATTTTCTTCTGGTTACAATTCATAATAAACCTTGCTGCTTTGTCAGCACTGTCATTATAAATTACTCCACCCATTTGTAGTTCACCTTTTTTATTCTTTATCACCAGTCGCTGGTTGGCCACAATACCTACTGCCCAGCCATCAATTCTTGCGTAGCCACAAACTATTGTTTTGCCATAATGCTCCTTAAATTGTTCAAATTCGCTGCGGTCAACAATTCGCTCAATTATTTCAACCATGTTGTATGGCTTCACATTTCCTTGTGGAAACATGCCATACATTTCTTTTGGATCTTTTTTAGGCAGAGTTGGTTCTGTTCTGTTAAATCCAGCTGTTTTTGGAGCAGCCAGCTTGCTGATAATCTTTTTTATATGGTCGAGACATTCCTGCTCGTTAGGAAATTTATAATCAGCGATTCCGCTTATTTCGTTGTGGGTAGCAGCGCCGCCCAATATTTCTGCATCGACTTCTTCGCCGACTGCTGCTTTCACCAGGTAGGGACCTGCGAGATAGATGCTGCCATTCCCTTCAACCATTAAAGTTTCGTCGCTCATAATTGGTAGGTAAGCGCCGCCAGCAACACATGCACCCATTACCGCCGCAATTTGTGTGATGCCCATTGCACTCATTCGCGCATTGTTTCTGAAGATCCTTCCGAAGTGCTCTTTATCGGGGAAGATTTCATCCTGCATAGGAAGAAAAACACCAGCACTATCTACCAGGTAAATAACAGGAAGATTGTTTTCCATTGCAATTTCCTGCATTCTTAAATTTTTCTTACCGGTGATGGGAAACCACGCGCCTGCCTTAACCGTTTGATCGTTTGCGATGATTACACATTGTCGGCCGCTGATATATCCAAGTCCTGCTACTGTTCCCCCTGCAGGGCACCCGCCTTGATCTTCGTACATTTCAAAACCTGCAAACGATCCAATTTCGATGAATGGCTTTTCTTCGTCGGTTAGGTAAGCAATTCTTTCCCGGGCGGTTAATTTATTTTTTTCGTGTTGTTTCTCGATCGATTTTGTTCCGCCGCCTGCTTTTATTTTTTCGTACCGTTCGTTTTTAATACTTACCGACATCTTCAGTGCCTCTTCATTCTTATTAAATTCCAGGTTCATAAGTAGTGTATTGAAGACAAAGATAGGTGAGCGACTTTTTGTTAGGAGTTATACGGACAGCGCAATAACTTACTTAAGGCGTTTTTGCAAACGAAGCCTATAAGCATTCATAGCTGTTTTTCCTAATTTTGTAATTAGTCGATAGTTTACAATTGCGCCAACAGGTGCTCCGATTATCGGAACTAACTGGGCCATTTTTGCTAAGTCAATATAGTCGCGGTATTCTTGTTGAAAAGTTCGCCAGTCGAATTCGTGTATGTCTTCAGGTAATTGCTGGCTGATGTTTTCCCAATCACGAATTTTCTGGTAAATTTCTTTTCTTCTTTGATCACTGCAAAACGCCAGTTGGAAAATATGCAATAGGTATAGCCTTTCCCGGTAGTCACCGGTGTCAAATCCATAAACAGAAGCAATCTCAAAAAGTAGTTTTATCTTAATTCCCAATAACAAAGGAAAGTCGGCAAGCCCTAATAATATGCCTCCTGCGCCGGTTATTCCGCCCTCGGCTGCTGCGGTATGTTTGTAAAATTTTATTTTTTCAAGTACCACCGCTTCCCGTACTTCAAGGCTTCCTTCCGTTCGGGCATTTGCAGTGGTCCATTCTGATCCAAACAAAACTACCCTGAACATTTGTTTAATTGCTGTCGTAATTGCGCTATGAACCTTTTCCGGAATTATTTTATTAATTCTATCCTGTACCTTTTTTGAAAGGCGGTTAAAATAACCGGGGCTTCGCAACATTGCTCTATGCCAGATGGAAACTTCTCTAAAAGCTTTTACTTCGTAATCATTCATTTTTAATCTATTAAAAGGTAACGCCTACTCCAATTCTTGTAATTGTTTAAAACTAAGATCTAATAACTCAAATCGATCTGCAGCACCAGGAAGCGAATAATGCCACCATTCGGTGCTTAATGATACAAAGCCAAATTTTTCCATTGTTGTTTTCAGAACCGTCCTGTTATGTAATATTTTTTTGGGGAGGTTGTTGTAGTCGTGACGCGCTTTTATAGAAAAATCATCAAAAGCTGTAGGCATTTCAAGCTCTTCTCCTGTTGCAAGTTGGACTAAAGTCACGTCTACTGCTGCTCCGCGATTATGTCCACTTCCCTTTGCAGGGTTAGCTGTATAGCGTTCGTCGTGTACAACTTTCCACATCTTTTTTGTCACCTGGTAGGGGCGATAAGCGTCGTAAATCTTTAATCCCAAGCCGGTTTTGTTAAGTTCTTCATTAATTTTTTTTAGTGCTACGGCTGCTGTCCGACGCGCGTATGCGGCAGCATCAGCATATAGAATTTGCTTTGTGAAATTATTTTTTGAAGCATATTTTAAGTCAATAATCAGCTGAGGAATAAAAGGTTGAAGCAATATTAATGTTTTTGAAGAATCAATTGAAGTACTATTTTTATAAGTTGCAACGTTATTAATGACAGGCGGTAATGTAGCACTGCGAGAGGTCTTAAAAGCTTGCGAACAGGCGCACTGTGAAGAAGCTAAAGCAATAAAAAAGATGGGGAAAAGAAAGTTTACCCTATTTTCGTGCCGTATTCGCATACTGGTATTTTATTTTTGAAACTACTAAAACTGCACAATTTGAAAAAACTCTTATTCATGATGATGCTTATTCCGATCTTCGGAATTGCTCAGGAAGGTTCTAAGAAAGACGGAAAGCAGCTTAATGGGGTGGCAACAATTTACGCAAAAAGGTTCCAGGGATTAAGAACTGCCACTGGTGAAGTATTTAAGCACACAAATCTAACAGCAGCAAGTAACAACTTCAAAATTAACACCTGGGTTAAAGTAACAAATCTGGAAAATCTTAGATCAGTTATAGTTCGGATTAATGACAGGATGCATCCCCGGATGGCAAAAATGGGAAGGGTAGTAGACCTTACGCAAGCAGCAGCAAGATTATTGGGTGGCTTTGATGGGATGGTAAAGGTTAAGGTGGAAGAAATTGCCGCTATTTTACCCTCAGACGATTAACTTTTCAAAACTTTATTTTATTTCATTATTTATGAGATCGAAAACAGGAAACCTCAAGTATAGCTTGTTCCTGTTTTCGATCTTTGTGCATTTAAACTTATTTGCGCAATTTAAAATTCCGCTGCCCGATTTAAGTTTGGCATTTACCCGTAACCTTTCGGTAGCTTCTGCCGATCCTGGTTTTCGAAATTCTCAGTTTCTTTCATTTAAAATTCAAAGTCCTCTCTGTAACGTTCTTTTGCCGGTTGCTGATACAATTATAAAAAAAGATAGAGATGGCGATGGGATAATGGATTCGTTAGACAAATGTCCCGATAAAAAGGGGGTAATACAATATGATGGCTGTCCTATACCCGACTCAGATAATGATGGTATTGCTGATGATGTAGACAATTGTCCAACTACTGCCGGGTTGGCAAAATATAAAGGGTGTGTTGCTCCTGATAGCGATGGTGATAAAATAAATGATGAAGACGATAAGTGCCCAAGTGCTCCAGGTGTTGCAAGGTATGACGGTTGCCCGGTGGGCGATAAGGATAGCGACGGAATAATTGATGATGACGATAAGTGTATTGATGTTGCCGGGACTATAAAAAATGAAGGCTGCCCTGAAAATAAAAAGACCACGCCTCCGCGACCGTTAGATAAGAAGAAAAAGAAATAACCTTTGGCTTTTTTTGCTTCTCTTTCTTCATTTACAATTCCTTCTAATTTCCTTCAAACCGTAATTACTCAGTATTACTTTTAGGAACGGTTTTTAAACTTGTCAAAAGAACGCCGGCAATTACGAGAATAGTTCCTATAATTTGTTCGGTAAAAATCCTCTCTCCTAAAAAATAATGAGCCTGTATTATTGTTGAGACAGGGCCAATGGCGGAAATGATAGCTACGTTATTTGCGCCAATTCTTTTTATTCCATTAGACAGGAAGAATGAGGGAATTACTGTAGCAACAATAGCAAGTAATAAACCGTAATACCAGAGACCTGCTCCTGAATGCAAGGTTTGAATATTTCCTATAAGTAAGAAATGAGTAAAAATACCTGCGGTAGCAGCCAGCATAGCAAATGCTGTGAATTTTGTAGAGCCAATGTATGGTATAATTTTTCCGCTGCCGGCAATGTAGATGGAATACGTAACCGCACAAACAAACACAAGAAAGCTGCCTAAATAAAAATGAGGATTGCTAGTGTCAATATTTAGTTCTCCGTAATAAGCAATAGCAATTCCAACATAGGTGAGTAAAAGAGCTGCTTTTTGTGTACCTGACATCTTCTGCTTAAAAAAGTAGACATTGATTAAGACTGCAAAAGTTGGATATAAAAAGAGGATTAACCTTTCGAGTCCTGCAGAGATGTACTGAAGGCCGATAAAATCGAAAAGGCTTGAAAGATAATAACCAAACAACCCGAGTAGTATTACATACACCCACTGCCTTCCACTCATCCTAACGTTCCCTTTTTTATTGCTTGTGAGGAAAGCTGCAATTAGATAAAAAGGGAGAGAAAACACCATTCGTAAAGTAAGTAGGGTAAGCGCATCAATATGTATCGAATTAAAGGCAGTTTTTACAATGATGGCTTTGGTAGAAAATAAGATAGATCCGAAAAGGGTTATTACAAAACCTGCTAATGTTATCTTGTTATTTAGTTTTGGCTCATCCATAATAGTGAAGCCCTGGTAAAACTTGTTGTATTACCAGGGCTTTAAAAGTTTACATCCAAGGTAGAACGGCTGTAATTGATTTACTTATATTACACAAAACGATCTTTCGTAGCGTTTCTGTAATTGCTTTTATACCGCTACATTAAAATCTCTTAGCGCATCATTCAAACTGGTTTTTAAGTCTGTACTTGGTTTGCGTTTACCTATTATCAACGCACAGCTCACATTGTATTCGCCGGCAGGAAACTTTTTAGTGTAAGTGCCGGGTATAACTACGCTTCTGGCCGGTACCCGACCCTTATATTCCACGGGCTCATTTCCACTCACATCAATTATTTTGGTCGATTGCGTTAGTACTACGTTGGCGCCCAGCACTACTTCTTTTTCAAGCATTACACCTTCGACAACAATAGATCGGCTACCAAGAAAACAACCATCTTCTACAATTACCGGGCTTGCCTGTAAAGGCTCCAGAACACCGCCTATACCTACACCACCACTTAAATGAACGTTTTTACCTATCTGTGCGCAACTTCCAACCGTGGCCCATGTGTCTACCATAGTCCCTTCATCTACAAAAGCACCTATGTTTACGTAGCTCGGCATTAAAACAACATTTTTTGCCAGAAAAGCGCCATACCTGGCAACAGCAGGCGGAACAGCGCGCACTCCCAATTCTTTATAATTGCTTTTCAACTTCATCTTATCATAAAATTCAAACGGAGGTAAAGTGTAAGTCTCCATTTGTTGAATACCGAAGTACATCAATATGGCCTGCTTTACCCATTCATTTACTACCCATCCGTTTTCGCCAGGCGCTGCAACTCTTAAGCGACCTTTGTCGACTTCTTCAATTACTTCTCTTACGGCCTGTTCATATTGTGGCTGTTTTAAAAGCTCCCTCTTGCCAAAGGCTTCCTGTATCAATGACTGTAATTCCATAGTATAAATTTTTTGCGAAATTAAAGGGTTAGATAAAAAGAATGGAATAAGAATTATAAACGTAAGCAACAACACGTTGATATAAAAAATGTGAGGGAGAATTATAGCAATACACAAGCAAGCATTGTATAAGGCTTATAAGAAATGCAATTAAGTACAAGATATATTTGCGGAAACCGTCGCGTTACTTAAGCTCCTGGTGTGTCATCTTGATAAGAAGCACTTTTTAAAGCTATTTATAAGCAGCTATTACGGCCGGATTTTTAACCGAAAGTTTGAAGGAATTTGCCAAAGAATTGTTTTTGGCAGCCTGCTCAATTGCAAAATGAACCCAGCCTGTTTCTGATGGTCTTGGTGCACTGTACCCAATAACTTTCGTTTCTTTATTTAATAACAGATAGGTGGGAAATGCGATCTCATACTTTCGCAAAAGATTTACTTTCTGAGGACGGTTGCGAGCGTAAAATAAATGAACGCCACCCATGCCCTGTTCCGTTATCATTTTTTTCCATTCTGATTTTCTATCTATATTTTCTATACAAATACTTAAAAAGACAATATTCGAGTCCTTTTCAAAATATTGCTGCAATGCTTTTGAGTAAGGAATTTCTTTTATGCAGGGAGGACAAGTGGTAAACCAAAAGTCGACATAAACAGTTTTGCCAAGCAGCGAAGAAGTTTTTATAAGAGCGCCACTGGTGTCTTCAAGTTCGAGTTGGGGGAAAGGTTGATTGTATAGGTGGTTATAAGTTGTGATAAGAGAATCGTAACGCCGGTGTTGCTTTTGACAGAAGCAAACCGAAGAAATAATCGTTAAAAAGGAGATGAATACAAAGCCTTTCATTTTTGCAATTATAATACATCTACAATACATCTGATACAACCATTCAATTTCGTATAAGTTTGCAAGGGACAATTAAGGTGTTGGGCATTTGAGTGGTGAAATTAGAATTGCAGTACAAGTGAGTGACACAACAATGCTTAATAGTATTTCCGCAGTTAAGTAAAAAACCTAAAAGGATACTAAGAATGAAAATAGCATTTGATGCTAAAAGGGCTTACCAAAACGCAACAGGCCTGGGTCATTATAGCCGGTCTCTTATTTCATCTCTGGCTACTTATTATCCTGAAAATCGTTATTTTTTATGTGCTCCAAAACTCACATCGCAATACGATATTAAAAATCTGAAAAATGTTTCAAACCTTGTTCCGACAGGTTTTTTTTCGAAAAGGCTTAAGTTCTTATGGCGAAGTAATTGGGTGAAGCGTGATCTGATTAACGAAGGTATGCAGTTGTATCACGGACTAAGCCACGAGATTCCGGTTGGTATACAAAAGACCGGAATACGGTCTGTAGTAACGATACATGACTTAATTTTTGAGCGAAGCCCCGAGCAATACAATAAAATAGATGTACAAATTTATCGGCGCAAGTTTATGTACGCGTGCAATAATGCCGATCATATCATAGCTATCAGCAAGCAAACAAAAAACGATATTATTGACTTTTACAAAATACCGGAGGAAAAGATTAGTATTTGTTACCAGAGCTGTAATCCTTCGTTTGCGGCCACTATTTCCGAGGAGGAAAAGAACAGGATCAGGAAATTGTATGATCTGCCCGAGCGTTTCTTTCTATACGTTGGCGCTATTATAGAAAGGAAAAACCTTTTAAACGTGTGCAAGGCAATACATACGTTGAAGGCAAAATCAAGTATTCCTTTGGTTGTGATAGGGAAGGGAGGTGCTTATAAAAAGGAAGTGAAAGAATATGTTTCAAGACACCATTTGGAGAGCACCGTTATCTTTCTTTCTGAAACCAATGCTGCTAAAGCCTCTTTCGGGTTTCAATCTTCGTTAGATTTTCCTGCTATTTACCAACTTTCGCAAGCGCTTATTTACCCCTCGTTTTTCGAGGGTTTCGGAATTCCGATTCTCGAGGCCCTGTGGAGTAGGACCCCGGTAATTACTTCGAATAGCTCGTGCCTTCCTGAGACGGGAGGAAATGCAGCCTATTATATTGACCCTTATTCTGTAGATGAAATAGCAGCTGCAATGCTACATATTACAAGCGATAAAGACTTAGCTGAAGAAATGAAGGTAAAAGGTTGGGAACATGCACAAAATTTTGCCGCTGAAAAATGTGCTGCTCAAGTAATGCAGGTTTACCTTCGCCTTTGAATGACAGATTTTATAGAAGATATTGAAGAGGCACTTAAAGTTCTTGATGCCGGCGGAGTTATACTATATCCTACAGATACCATTTGGGGATTGGGCTGCGATGCTACTAACAAAGAAGCAGTTGAGAAATTAATGCAATTGAAAGGCAAGCCGTTGCATAAGGGATTAATTGTTTTACTTGCTTCTGAAAGAGATGTTTTACAATACACAGCTACGCCCGATCTTGAAGTGTTTGACTATTTAACCAGTACATCTAAGCCTACTACAGTTATTTACGAGTACGGGTTAGGCGTGGCAGACGAAGTGTTAAACGAAGACGGAAGCATTGCCATCAGGTTGGTTAAAGAAGATTTTTGTCGACATCTTGTAAAAAGATTGAAGAAGCCTCTCGTATCAACTTCAGCCAATTTTCATGGTCAACCGTCTCCTAAAAGCTTTAACAGTATTGCCCCCGATATTAAAAGTGGGGTTGGCTATGTAGTGAAATATCGGCAAAATGAGGAATTTTCTTTATCGGCATCAGCGATAGTAAAATGGAAGAATGGGAAGTGTTTAATAATAAGGGAGTAAAGTGTTTGAAAATTGCAATATTTTTATTTTCGGCCCGAGAGTTGGGGTATGGCAGAGAAATTGTTCTAGTCAAACAAAACCAAATAAGCCATGCCTCAAGTTACGCTTTCAGTGCCCCAGGAAAAGCTCCCTGTTCTAAACGACTTCCTAAATGCTCTCGGTATCGAAAATAAAAAATTCCATACCCGGCCCTATAAGTACTCTTACAGAAAAGTGTCAGGTTCAGTAAAAAGCTCAGCAAACTATCTGTTCAAAAAATATTTTAGCTGGGAATATTTCAGCAACGAACTTGAGTTCGAATAAGTGCTGCCGGCGTGTTTATTCATCCGCCTGTTTCCAAATAAACTGAAAACCTCCGCTTCAGCCAATTACCACTTACATAAACAATTATATTTGCGGCAATCATGTACATAGATTGCACAGGTAAAGAATTGTTTGTTTTTAAAAAAATATCCAACGCAGCGGAGGAGTTGCAAATGCCTGCCTTTATAATTGGCGGCTTTGTACGGGATAAAATCATCGGGCGGCCGGGCAAAGACGTAGATATTGTTTGCCTTGGCGATGGAATATTGCTGGCTGAGAAGGTTGCCGAAAGGTTCTCGCCTAAGCCTCAAGTTGCTTTCTTTAAAAATTTTGGTACTGCTCAGATCAAAGTTGACGATTTTGAGATTGAATTTGTAGGTGCGCGTAAAGAAAGTTACAGGTCAGAAAGCCGAAATCCTACAGTAGAGCCGGGAACGATCGAAGACGATCAAAATCGTCGCGACTTCACTATTAATGCCCTTGCCATCAGTCTCAACAAGCAAGATTATGGAACACTCATAGACCCTTTCAACGGCCTTGCCGACATTGAAAAGAAAATTATTCGAACTCCCTTAGAGCCTATCCAAACTTTTAGTGATGATCCCCTGCGCATGTTGCGTGCAATTCGTTTTTCCACCCAACTTCAGTTTGAAATAGCAGATAACACCTTTCAGGCAATAAAAGATAATAAGGATAGAATCAGGATTGTTTCGCAGGAAAGAATTACTGAAGAGCTAAACAAAATAATGTCTTCCCGCAAGCCTTCTCTGGGCTGGCATCTTCTATTTACTTCAGGGTTGTTGCGCATTATCTTCCCCCAAATGGTTGACCTTGCTGGTGCCCAGTATATCGATGGCAAGGGACACAAAGATAACTTCTACCATACTTTACAAGTCTTAGATAATATTAGCATTCACACAAACGACCTTTGGTTACGGTGGGCGGCGGTTTTACACGACATAGGAAAACCAGCTACCAAAAAATTTGAGGAAGGACACGGCTGGACCTTTCATGGTCACGAAGTGGTAGGTGCCCGAATGGTGCCTAAAATCTTCAACAAGCTAAAATTGCCATTAAATGAAAAGATGAGGTTTGTACAAAAACTTGTTGAACTGCATTTAAGGCCGATTAGCTTAACCAAAGAAAATATAACAGACAGTGCAATTCGCAGGCTACTATTTGATGCAGGTGAAGACATCGAGGCACTTATGCTACTTTGTAATGCAGACATAACAAGCAAAAATAAATTTAAAGTAAGGCAGTACCTAACCAACTTCGAGCTTGTAAAAAAGCGGATGGAAGCAGTAGAGGAGCAGGATAAAGTACGCAACTGGCAACCCCCGATAACCGGCGAGCTAATCATGGAAACTTTTGGATTATCGCCCGGACGAAAGGTAGGATTAATTAAAGATGCTATTCGGGAAGCGATTTTAGACGGCGTTATTTCCAACAATTATAACGAAGCTTTTGAGTTTATGCTGCAAAAAGGTAAAGAACTAGATTTATCTCCGGTCACATAACTCAATACCCGATGCCAGTATGGTAAGAAGTTTGCACTTACCATTTCAACAAAATGAAGCAGGGTGTCAATTGTATTTTTTGTATCCGGCAAAGAAGTTCTATTTGGCATTGTTGCGTCGCACACTTTTACTGTATCAGTAAATCAGCTGGTACTTTTAGTTTGTTGCTGTTGCTGAAATCGGGTTCTGATTTCATTTTGTACGGGGCCAGACATCCAGGTAAGACAGATAATTTGAAGAGAAAGGTTATTTATTTTCATTAACCCGTTAGCTTTAACAATTAAAATAAAGGACAAATAAAATGGCGGTTTTAAAATTCAGAGCTTATTATGAAGATGATGAAAGTGTATATCGTGATATCGTTGTAAAACATACTCAAACATTTGCCGACCTTCATAGTGCTATTTTAAAAGCTTATGAGTTCGACAATAAACATGCTGCGACGTTTTATCGAAGCAACGATAGCTGGCAACGCGGTAGAGAAATTTCGTTGCAGAAGTATGAAAAAGAGTACAAAGCCGAACCTTTAATTATGTCAGAAACGACCATTGGTTCAGAAATAAAAGATCCAAATCAAAAGTTTATATACACTTATGACTTTGTAAAAGGCTGGACGTTTTTAGTCGAGCTAATTAACGTAAGCAAAGAAGAAACCCCTAAAACTTCGTATCCCTCCACTGCCCGTACCGAAGGCATTGGTCCTGCCCAGTATGGAACTAAGAGCCTTTTGGGCGATAAATTTGTAGATATAGAAGAGAAGTATGATTTAAGTGCAGGCGCAGAAGGTTTCGGACGCGAAGGCGTTAGCGACTCCGTTTCTGAAGCGGAAGAGAGTGAAGACGAAACGTTTACAGATGAAGCAGAAGACGCAAATCACGAGGAAGAATATTAGTTTTAATCGCCGTCCTTCGCTTGTTCTTATAGTTTAAACTACTGCCTCTACATTTTGCATCAAAATACAATGGTTATTATTTGTGGTCCAACAGCAGTTGGTAAGACGGCAATTGCTCTGCAATTGGCACACCAATTACAAACAGATATTATTTCAGCAGATTCCCGGCAGTGTTTTAAAGAACTAAATATTGGTGTAGCAAAGCCTTCGTTGCAGGAGTTGACTGCGGTTCATCACTACTTCATCAATTCGCACAGTATTCACCAAGAGGTAAATGCCGGAATATTTGAAAAATATGCATTGCAGGTCGCCGAGAAAATTTTCGAAAAGAATTGCGTTGCAGTAATGGTCGGTGGAACCGGATTGTATATAAAAGCTTTTACCGAAGGAATGGATGAAATGCCTGCAGTTGATTTTTCTTTGCGAAAGGAAATACAGGGGGCGTATGAAGAAAAAGGTATTAAATATTTGCAGCAACAGGTTGCTGAAAACGACCCGGAGTTTTGGGCGATAGCTGAGCGGGAAAATCCACAAAGGTTAATGCGTGCCCTCGAGGTTGTATTATCATCCGGAAAGTCAGTAACAACATTCAGGCAAGGTACAAAAGAGACCCGCCCCTTTAATATTGTAAAAATCGGACTTGAAATGCCGCGAGAGCAATTGTACCAACAAATTAATAATAGGGTTGATTTGATGGTACAATGTGGGCTCGTGGAGGAAGCGTTTGGGCTGTTATCAGAACGAAATATAAATGCTTTGCAAACAGTAGGCTATAAGGAGCTTTTTGATTTTTTTGATGCACAGGTTACTTTACCAGAGGCTATTGCCAACATAAAAACAAATACCCGTCGGTATGCAAAGCGGCAATTAACCTGGTTTAAAAAAGATCCGGAGATAACATGGATGACCTCCGGAAGTAATAGGCTACTCCAATTAATTTTACAACAAATACCCGGTTATAATTAAATCCTATCATCCAAATCCCCTTTTCTACTTAAGATTTACCAAGCGCATTTTATGACTCAATTTTTTTCTAGTTCCAGCAGAATTATTATCACTTGTAATAAACGACTATCTCCTTATCTGCAGCAGGAGGTTGAGGAACTCGGGTTTACTCCGGTTCGTACTTTCTCCACTGGTGTTGAATTGAAAGGAACATTGAACGATTGTATTAAGTTGAACCTTCAATTACGTTGCGCAAGCCAGGTATTGTATTCTTTAAAGGAGTTTGAAGCAAACGGACCGGATGATGTTTATAAGGAATTGTCGGCGATAGAGTGGGAAAGAATAATTGCTTCAGACGGATATTTTTCTGTTACAAGTAATGTGGACCATCCTAGTATCAGAACTTCTCTGTTCGCCAATGTAAAAGTTAAAGATGCTATCGTAGATCGAATGAGAGACAAGACTGGTAGTCGACCCAATTCAGGACCTGAGTTAGATAAAACAGTTATTCACCTCTTTTGGCGCGAAGCCTTAGCTGAGTTATTTATAGATACTTCAGGAGAAACGCTTGCAAAACACGGTTACCGTAAAATACCTGGTAAAGCGCCAATGCTGGAAGCCCTTGCTGCGGCAACTTTGCTGGCCACAAAGTGGGACCGGGTTTCTCCGTTTATAAACCCAATGTGTGGGTCTTCCACCATAGCTATCGAGGCGGCATTAATTGCAACCAATCGTAGGCCGGGATTATTTAGAGATAACTATGCATTCATGCATATCATTGGCTACGATAAAGGTGTGTACGATCATGAACGACAATTGCTGTTTACACAAATCAAAGAAGTGGCTGGGCTAACAATTATAGCTTCTGACATAAGTGCTGATGCAATAAATATTTCTAAAATAAACGCTGCTGCTGCAGGAGTTGAGCATTTTATAAACTTTCAGTTAGGTGACTTTGAAGCGACGGAGGTTCCTGAATCGGTGAGTGGAGTTGTTTTTTTAAATCCCGAATACGGTGAAAGGCTGGGAGTGGAGACCGAGTTAGAGGAAACCTACGCCAGAATTGGCGATTTTTTGAAAAAAAAGTGTAAGGGTTACACAGGCTATATCTTTACCGGCAACCTGGAACTGGCTAAAAAAATTGGCTTAAAGGCAAAGCGGAGACTGGAATTTTATACCAGCAAGATTGACTGCAGGCTGCTGGAATATGAGTTGTATTCTGGTACGCGCAGGACAGATTTGTAACAGATAGCTACTGTATTGTATCTGCAGGTAACTTATGAGTTTTTTAGTAAACAGATGTGCCACACCTTTAAGGTGTGGCACATCTGTTATAAGCCTATATTTCTTCTCACTAGTTTTTATAAATTATCGATTTATCCCGTCGGAGGCTTTATTGTAATTCGGAGGAGTTGAATGTGTCGCCTTGTTTTAAATCTCCCGTCTCAAAACCTTTTTTAAACCAATACATCCGCTGTGCAGAAGTTCCGTGGGTAAAGGCGTCAGGAACCACCTGGCCTTGTGATTGTTGCTGTAGCCGGTCGTCACCAATTGCGTTTGCTGCAGTCAGCGCTTCATTTATATCGCCCGGTTCCAACATGCTTTTCATTTCGTTGGCATGGTGCGCCCAAACTCCTGCATAAAAGTCGGCCTGTAGTTCTAGTTTTACTGATAATCTATTTCCTTCTTTTTCACCGCTTCGCTGTTGTAATGAATGAACCTGGTCGGATGTTCCTAATAAGTTTTGTACATGATGCCCTACTTCATGTGCTATCACATAAGCCATTGCAAAATCGCCAGGAGCTCCAAAGCGTTGTTTCAACTCCCTAAAAAACGAGAGGTCAATATATACTTTCTCGTCACCGGGGCAATAGAAAGGCCCGACGGCAGCACTTGCAGAACCACATGCTGATTGTACTGCATCGGAAAATAATACAAGTTTTGGTTTTTTATATCCATTCATCATGTTTTCCCATACGTCTTCTGTATCCTTAAGCACGACGGAAACAAATTGCGCGAGGGTATCATCTGCACCAGCTGACCTTGCATCATATTGTTTTCCTTGTGTCTCTTGTCTTTGACCAGGGAGAAGATCAGGCGCATTGGAAGGATTACCTCCTAAAAAAGAATACAGCAGATAAATGATAATACCACCGATACCTCCACCAACCGCCATTCCTCCACCAGACATACCCCTTCGATCTTCTACATTTCCACTTCCTTCCCTGCCTCTCCAAAGCATAAAAATAGTTTTAGGTAAACAAAATTTTAACAGCAAAACGATGTTCAATTGTTATGCCACGTCAAATAAAATTAATATGATAAGATAGGCAAACACGTTGAAAAACATTGTGTAAGATGAAGAGAGTGACACAACGATGATGAATAAAGGAACTGCGGTACAAACAAAAAAAGCACCTCTTTATCAGAAGTGCTTTTCTCAAGAATAAGTACGCATTATAATTTAAAGCCTACTGTCATAACAACATTTCCGCGCGTGTTTTGCTGTGTGGCAAAAGTGTTTGCCTTATCAGTTAAGCGATAAGGAAAGTTTACGTCTTTAGTTATGTTGTGAACGTAAGTAAGGTCTATAAACATGCCGTGGTTGCGATAACCAAGTCCACCGCTACCTTGTACAATATTAGATTTAATTGCTTCGCTGCCCGCGCCCTGTTGGGTTCTGTATGGATTTGAATAATAAGCTCCACCTAACCTAAACATAATGGTGTTCAGCTTCAACTCGCCGCCCAACCTGTAATTGAATGCCCCTTTATACTGCTCCTTAATAACTGCTTTTAATTCTTTATAGTATTGCTGATCTTCGGTAGTTATGGTCTCTCCATCGGCGCCAAAACCCGAACCTCCGTATCCGGCATATTCGATGTCTGCTGTTATGAAAGCACGTTGTTTTCGGGTATCGTTTATTTCTCTAAAAACATAAGAAGCGCTGGCTACAGCCTTCCAGGGTGTGGTAGCGGTGTAACGGATTGCGCCTTCTGTGCCACCCGTAAATTCCCTTGAGGATACACTTCTGGGGTTGCCGCTAACGAAATTTTCGCTATTGGTTGTTAAAGCTGAGGCTTGTTTATCGGTTAAGCTGTAATAGGTCGGTGTTTGTACTGACAGTCCTAAGCGAAGAAATTCGACAGGTTTGTAGATAATTCCAAGTTTTGCATTAACACCAAAACCTTTTGTTGACAATGTATCATTATGCTGCAAAAACGCGAAATTGTTATTAGCATCATTAGTTGGGTCGCTTTCCCTGTATGATGTAATGCGGCGATAATTAACAATGGGAAGTCCTATGCTTCCGCCGACATAGAATTTATCATCCATATTTGCAGCATAACCTAAAGCAAGCTCATAGACTCCACCTTTGGTAGTAACTGTTTTTTGCTGATTAAGTGCAATTCCCTTTTCCAACAATTTTTCTGGCACCCCTTGTATAACCTGGATCGAATCAGGTCCATTTGGATTCGAATTTTTTACTTTAAATACATCAACGAGGTAGGTGTATATGGCGGGATAAGTTCCGTATGCAAAACGCGGGTCTCTAAGAGTGCCTGAGATGTCGATGTTATTTGCAGAAATTTCTTCTGCAAATTGTTCGCTGAAACTACTCTGGTTGTTTGTGCCATTGTATGAAACAACATTATTGAAATTTGCCGTTTGATTTATGCCAAAACTAAAGGCCTGACTAGTCCATTTACTATGAGCGTTGTTGAAGCCTATTACCACTCCACTGGTTCCCAAGTCAAAAGCTGTTTTTTTAGCTGCAGTGTTTGTCCCACGAAAACCAGCCTTGTTGTTATTGAAACCAAAGCCTGGACTCAAAACAATTTCTCTTGTTTTATATAACCCTAATCCAGCCGGGTTTACAAATAGAGCATTGATGTCTCCACCCAATGATCCCATTGCACCACCTATAGCCATGTTGCGGGCCGATCCGTGTTGAGGAAAATAACTATAACGTAAAATATCCTCCGGCGCTTGCGAGAAGGCCGCTGACAACGATAACGCGGAGGAAATAGTTAGTAAAAACTTTTTCATGAGACTTATGATTTAAAAAACCGTATTCAAGGAATACGGTTTTTGTTTATATAATGGTAATAGTCAAATATTTCCTTTCAATTATCTACCGTGGGGGACGAGATACTCCACCTCCACTTGAGCTTCCTGAAGAAGAGCTTCCAGATGAGGATGACGACGAAGACGGAGGCGTATAGGTCCTTTGGGGCGCACTGTATGTGTTAGTATTACTATTACTATTTTCATTACTGTAGGTACGGGCGTTCTCATTAGTAGAAAACACACGCTTCAAAGTATTACCAACTCCCTGGTTACTGCGGTTTGTGTTGCTGTTAGTGTTATTGTAGAGACCGTTTCTATAACCATTTAAATTAGGCCTGCTAACAGAAGGAGAAAGAACTCTTGCCGGATTTTTCGAAATGAACGACGATCCATAGGAGTTGTACCCATACTGAGGGTAATAAAGGCCAACATTATTGTAGCGGTTATAATAGCCGAAGCTGCCGTTCATGTATGGATGATAAAAGGTTGAATAAGGGCTATACCAATTGTTCCAAACGTATGAGTTATAGACATTATTCCTATAATAATCGTAGTTGTAATTATAAGATGGAACATAACGGCTATCATTCCAATAAGTATAGTCATCAATACCAGACCAGCGATCTCTGTTCCTGGTTTTCATTCGCAGATACTGGTCGTCCTCAGACGCCACATAGTCCTCGTATCTGTCCCTGCTGGCAGTTTGTTTTTGTACTCCTTCTCTTGCCGGAGAATAGTACACGTCGTCAGGGGTTTGGCTTGCTTTATAGGCTGATGAGCAGCTGGTTATAACAGCAGCCATCAAACCGTAAAGTAAAATTTTGTATCTCATGGCGAAGGGTTTTTTAAAATTATTATCTAATGTGAAGTTATTACTTTTGCGGCTATTTCGTCTGCCTGATTATACTCAAACATTATTCCAAATGTTAAAAGTATCAAGGCCTTTTGTTAAGGTATAAATAAAACCGATTTTATGGGTAAAGAAATAGCGTCGAGGAAAGAAGATTACTCTCAGTGGTATAATGATTTGATAATAAAAGGAGGCCTTGCTGATTATAGTGCTGTTCGTGGTTGCATGGTTATAAAACCTTATGGGTTTGCCTTGTGGGAAAACATGCGCGATGTGCTTGATAAGATGTTTAAAGATACAGGTCACCAAAATGCATATTTTCCGCTTCTTGTGCCTAAAAGCCTTTTTGAAAAAGAAGAAGAAAATGCTGAAGGATTTGCAAAGGAGTGTGCCGTTGTAACACATTATCGTTTAAAAGTGAATCCTGAAAAAAAGGGGTCTTTAATGGTCGATCCTGAAAGCAAACTGGAGGAAGAGCTCGTAATTCGACCCACAAGTGAGGCAATCATTTGGAATACATATAAAGGTTGGATTCAAAGTTACCGGGATCTGCCTTTGCTAATTAACCAATGGGCAAACGTAGTAAGATGGGAGATGCGGACCCGCTTATTTTTACGTACAGCCGAATTTCTTTGGCAGGAAGGACATACCGCCCACGCGACAGCGGATGAGGCCATTGCAGAAACAAAACAAATGCTTGACGTGTATGCCACTTTTGCCGAGGAGTTTATGGGGATGCCGGTAATTAAAGGTGTAAAAAGCCCAAACGAACGTTTTGCAGGCGCGCTTGATACTTATTGTATAGAAGCTTTGATGCAGGATGGAAAGGCTTTACAAGCAGGAACATCTCACTTTCTAGGTCAAAATTTTGCAAAGGCTTTTGATGTCAAGTTTAGCGATAAAGAAAATAAGCTGGATTACGTTTGGGCAACCAGTTGGGGGGTAAGTACCAGACTAATTGGGGCTTTGGTAATGGCTCATAGTGATGACGATGGATTAATCCTGCCACCAAAACTGGCCCCTATCCAGGTAGTCATTGTACCGATTTACAAGGGGGATGAACAGAAAAAGGCAATTGATGAAAAAGTAGCTGAAATTGTAAGTGAACTCAAGCAAAGGGGTATTAAAGTTAAATATGATGACAATGAGAATTCAAGACCAGGATGGAAGTTTGCTGAATATGAATTAAAAGGGGTGCCTGTAAGAATTGGTATAGGAGCAAGGGATTTGGCAAATAGTGTAGTTGAAGTTGCACGCCGGGATACGAAAGAAAAAAAGAGCTACCCGATGGAAGGGCTTTCGGACAGTATTGTAAGCTTACTGGATGACATTCAAAAAAGCATCTATAATAAAGCAAGTGCTTTTCGTGAGCAGAATATAACAAAAGCAGATAACTGGGAAGAATTTGTAAAATTGCTGGATGAAAAAGCAGGGTTTATCTCAGCTCATTGGAATGGGACAGGTGAAACTGAAGATGAAATAAAAAATCTAACTAAAGCTACCATCCGATGTATTCCGCTAAATAATCCCCAGGAAGAAGGAGCCTGTATTCTTACCGGCCAACCTTCTAAAGAGAGGGTTTTATTTGCAAGAGCGTATTAGGAGCAGTTTTAAATTTTTAAAGAGCCGTCAGTTTCCCCTGGCGGCTTTTATTTTTATAAACGGTTTTCTTAATTATCGCAGTTTCGCTGACTATCAATGTAAACTTCTTCTGCATTTTGATTCTCCTTTTTAATTCTTCATGCCTTAATGTTGTTTTACTACTTTTGCGGCCAAAAGAGGAGTAGATTAAAACGAAAATCTATACAAGCTATTCTCACCTCTAACAGTAATTAAAAATAATATCAGGAATGATAAGTGTAAAAAATGTAACACTTGCGTATGGCAAAAGAGTGTTATTTGATGAAGTTAATTTAAACTTTATTAAAGGCAATTGTTATGGAGTAATCGGAGCAAACGGTGCTGGTAAGTCGACTTTTCTAAAAATATTAAGCGGAGAAATAGAACCAAACAAGGGAAGCATAGAGATATCTCCGGGCGAACGGTTGGCGATTTTAAAGCAAAACCAATTTGCTTTTGAGGAAGAGACAGTGATCAACACGGTTATGATGGGGCACCAGAAGATGTGGGAGATAATGCATGAAAGAGATGCCATTTATGCAAAAGAAGATTTTACCGAAGCAGATGGTATGCGCGCAGGTGAACTAGAGGGAGAATTTGGTGAAATGGGTGGATATGAGGCAGAGAGCAATGCTGGAACACTGTTAAGCAGCCTTGATGTGAAGGAAGAATATCATAACAGTTTGATGAGGGACATACCAGGTAATCTTAAAGTGAGGGTACTACTTGCCCAGGCGCTTTTTGGAAACCCTGACATTCTTCTATTAGATGAACCTACAAACGGTTTGGATATTGAAACGATTGGATGGCTCGAAAATTTTCTGGCCGATTACCAAAACATTGTATTAGTTGTTAGTCACGACCGTCACTTTTTAGATACGGTTTGTACCCACGTTGCTGACGTAGACAGAGCGAAAATTAAGATTTATACGGGTAACTACACCTTTTGGTATGAGAGTAGCCAGTTGATGGCGCGTCAGATGACTGATAAGAATAAGAAAAACGAAGAAAAGCGGAAAGATTTATTAGATTTCATTGCACGTTTTAGCGCAAATGCCTCAAAGAGTAAACAGGCTACTTCCCGTAAAAAAGCTTTGGAAAAACTTACTATCGAAGAAATTGAGCCTAGTAACCGTAAATATCCAGGTATTATTTTCCAACAGCAACGTGAGGTAGGAAACCAGATCTTAAATATAGAAAATTTAAGTAAAGCCGTTGATGGCCGTAAACTTTTTGATAAAGTTAGTTTCAGTATTAGCAAAAACGACAAAATTGCTTTTATAAGCAAGGATGCGCTGGCAGTCACCAGCTTTTTCGAGATCATCAATAATGAGGTAAAGCCCGACAATGGCAAGTTTGAGTGGGGAACAACGGTAACGACGGCTTACTTACCCCTGGAGAATAATGAATATTTTCAGAATGACCTTAATTTGATGGACTGGCTTCGCCAATATGTTCCGTCTTATGTAACGGATGTTGATGAACCTTTTTTAAGAAGTTTTCTGGGAAAGATGTTGTTTACCGGTGACGAGATCATGAAGAAGACGAAGGTGCTTAGCGGAGGTGAGAAAGTGCGCTGTATGATCAGTCGGATGATGTTGCAGAATCCTAACGTAATTGTTCTGGACCAACCGACAAATCACCTTGACCTTGAAAGTATTCAGTCTTTTAACGAAAGCTGTACAAACTTTAAGGGAATTGTTTTATTAACCAGCCACGACCATACGTTTATTCAAACTGTCGCTAACCGCATTATAGAACTTACTCCTAAAGGTATTATTGACCGGTTAATGACTTTCGACGAATATGTCGATGATGAGAGGGTTAAAGTGTTGAGAGAGGAAATGTATAAATAGTAGTCATTCTTATTATAATTCATTAGGCCACTTTTACGGTGGCCTTTTATTTAAGTTCCAAAATCTTTCAATAGAAGAAGCTGTACGTACAAGCTTTTTTTTTTGGAGTAATGTGATAATTTTGATAAAATGGGCGTTGTGGATAATAAGATAACCTTAAGTTTCGATGCCAATATCATCAATAAGGCAAAAGCCTATGCCGAAGCAAACAATATAAGTGTGTCTCGTCTTGTCGAGTTTCTATTGCAAAAAGTAACTACATCTGGCTATCATTCTCTCGAAGATTATCCTATTTCAGATTGGGTTAGCCAGGTTGCAGAAGGGGAAGCTACCTATCAAACCAAAAAAAGAAGCAATAAGTCTTTTAAGGATGAATACTTCGCTTCTAAAAAATAATGAGAATATTTGTAGATGCCAACATTCTGGTATCAGTCTTAAATAAAGAATATCCTCTTTTTACCTATACCTCTCGAATTTTAAGTTTCGCGGATACAGACCGTTTCGAGGTTTTTACCTCGCCTGTATATCTCGCTATTGCTTTTTATTTTGCAGAAAAAAAGTTTAAGGCAAAAGTTGCCAAACAGAGGATATCAATACTTAGCGAACATATTCACATCACAACAACCGATGCGTTATCAGTAAAGCAAACGTTGCGAAATAACGAGGTTAAAGATTTTGAAGATGGATTACAATATTACAGTGCTCTCGACAGTAATTGTTTTTGTATTGTAACTGAAGACATTGATGATTTTTACTTTTCAGAAATTGAAGTGCTAAAAGGCGACGCCTTCTTTTTAAAGTACATATCCCGCTCCAGGTAAACAGTTTACTTTTTTAGTACCGACAGCAAATCTCCGATTAAGCATCCTTGCGTCGCATTTTGTTCATCTTTTGTTCATCTATTTAACTTGCTTCATCCAGTAAAATAATCAGATTCAACAATCATAAGCAGCTATATTCGTTTATGTTTTATCTTAATGTCACTATAACTAAAAACCCTGCTATTATTATAGAATAAATTTTACGCTGAAGTTTTCAATTGACCCTTACAAAATATATAGCTGTTTTTATTTTTGGATTTTTACTAGCTGCAACTGTAAAGTCGCAGCCTTATAAGTACTCTAACCTGAGAAGTAAAAAGATTCCTGTTTTATCACCCTTTACCGTTGATAGCTTAAGCATCGTTCCCCATACTTTTTTTATAAGAGGTTTTGATACTTCTTATTATCTCCTGGATGAAGTAAACGCAATGCTCACCTTGAAGAAGAAATTGCCTGTAGATAGTATTCACGTTTTTTACCGGGTATTTCCCTATCGCTTAAACGCTGTTTCTAAAAGATTTACCTACGATAGTGTGATGAATAATTTTATATCGCAGTCAAATGCTTCTAACAAAGGCAATAGACCCGGGGGTACAAGTAGCAGCTTGTTCGACTTTGGTACGATGAATTATAATGGAAGCTTCGGTCGTGCATTAAGTTTTGGAAACAGCCAGGATGTAGTAGTGAATTCGCAATTTAATTTACAGTTAAGCGGATTTCTTGGTGATAGTATTCATGTTGCTGCGGCAATGACGGACAATAATATTCCAATACAACCGGATGGTTCTACGCAACAACTAAACGAATTCGATAGGGTCTGGCTTCAGTTTAAAAAAAATGCATGGGAGGTTAACCTTGGAGACATTGACCTCAGGCAAAATAAATCTTACTTTTTAAATTTCTATCAAAGGCTACAGGGCATGTCTTATAGTACTACGTCCAACCTGGGAAAAAACAGTTCGAATAACATTTTGTTAAGCGGAGCAATAGCTAAGGGCAAGTTTACACGAAACATTTTTCAGGGACAGGAAGGCAATCAGGGTCCATACAGACTGAAAGGAGTTAATAACGAAATTTTTTTTATTGTTTTAGCTGGTACAGAAAGAGTTTTTGTTGACGGTCAAATGTTGCAACGGGGCGAAGACCAGGATTACATTATTAATTATAACACAGCTGAAATCACTTTCACTCCCCGAAAGATGATTACTAAGGATAGTCGCATACAGATTGAGTTTGATTATGCAGAAAGAAGCTTTCTAAACTCTATGTTATATGGAGCAGATGAATTAACAGTAAATAAAAAATTGAGAATAAATATTGCTGCTTACAGTAACGCTGATGCAAAGAATTCGCCAATTAATCAATCACTTGACCAGAAGCAACGGCAGTTTTTAAACAATATCGGCGATAGTATTCAAAATGCTTTTTATCCGACAGCTTCTTTGGATTCATTTTCAACGAGCAAAATATTGTATGCCGAAATGGACACCCTGGTAGCAGGTGCAAAAGAGAGGATTTATGTGTATTCTACCAGTAAGGATAGCGCCAGGTACAATTTAGGATTTATTGAAGTTGGCCAAGGTAAAGGAAATTATGTACCCGATTTTAATGGTGCAAACGGAAAAGTGTACCGGTGGGTACAGCCGGTTAACGGAGTTTCGCAAGGAAACTTTGAACCTGCAACATACCTGGTAACGCCTAAAAAACAACAGTTGTTTACGGTTGGAGCTGTTTATGATTTAGATTCTAAGACAACCGTTACCACAGAACTGGCAGCAAGTAATTATGATGTAAACGCGCTTTCGAACAGACACAAACGCGACGACAAGGGTTTTGCGGGTAAAGTGGGTGTGGGGCGGCTTATGAACTTGCG
Organism: Segetibacter sp.; assembly: GCF_025963695.1. Classification (GTDB taxonomy): domain Bacteria; phylum Bacteroidota; class Bacteroidia; order Chitinophagales; family Chitinophagaceae; genus Segetibacter. Next base: position 49,590 of record NZ_JAOQAH010000091.1, read on the forward strand.
GACGAAGAGTGGAAGATTGTTGCAACTTAAAGCAAATGGGGGTTACGAAGTAGTAGATAAAAATTTCCGTCCTGTTGAACGATTAAGAACTGTTGAATTTTACCGGGACTGGGGGTTAAATTATCAGCCTGCAGCTTCTACAGAACAACTGTCTTTTGCTGACATTGAATTATCAGATTCGGCCAATAACAGGTTTAAATATCAGTCATCTGCATATCTGAGAAGTGAAGGGTATAAAGGATTTCGGCAACTTTTAGTGCATGAGCAGAAAATGGGGGGGTGGCTGATAAAAGATGTTTTTAGCCTTACAAATATTAATGCTGTTCAAAAAAGAGGCTTTTTTCTTCGCCCTACTGTCGACATCAGCAAAGTTTTTTCTGGTTTAAAAAACTATGTTATCGGTGCATCGTTTGCAGTGGAGCATAATGAGATTCACGATAAAAAGTCAGACACTGTTTCCGCAGAAAGTTTTGCCTTTACTACGCTTTCTACCTATATAAAATCTAACCAGGCAAAAGATAATCGCTGGGGGATAACCTATTTTACAAGAAGTGACAAAGTGCCCTACAAAAAAAATCTTGAGCAGGTTGACCGTAGCCATAATATAACAGTGAATACAGAGTTACTAGCGAACTCGCACCATCAATTTAGACTAAATGCTACTTACCGGCAGTTACAGGTAACCAATAAACAGCTATCAAACCTTCAGCCGGAGAATAGCATATTGGGGAGGGCCGAATATGTAATTAACGAATTTAAAGGTTTCGCGGTTGGGAATGTTTTATACGAAGTGGGGGCGGGGCAAGAGCAGCGAAGAGATTTTAGTTATATAGAAGTTCCAGCGGGACGTGGTGAGTATGCATGGAACGATTATAATAAAGACGGTGTACCTCAATTAAATGAATTCGAAATTGCTTTATTTAGCGACCAGGCAAAGTTTATTCGGGTGTTTACGCCTACCAATCAGTTTGTGAAAGCTAATTATACTCAGTTTAATTATACTTTCTCATTAAATCCCAGAGCATTGTCAGCTAGCTTTAAAAATAAAAAACTCGGAAATTTTTTAGGAAGAATAAATTTTCAATCATCGCTTCAGTTGGGTAAGAAAGAACTTGCGACCGGTTCACTTGTTTTTAACCCGTTTAAGGGCGCCATAAATGATTCTTCTCTGCTTACGTTAACCAATATTTTATCCAATACGGTTTCTTTCAACAGGTTCAGCAGCAAGTGGGGCTTCGATGTAAGTAACCTTGCTAATTCAAACAAATCGCTGTTGACGTATGGCTTTGAAAGCCGAAAATTAGAAGAGTGGAGCTTCAGGAGTAGGTGGACGCCCGCAAAGCAATACACGGTTGAGTTTATTCAAAAGACTGGCAACAACTCGTTGTATACACCCAAATTTGATAACCGCAATTATGAAATTCAATCCATTAATTCAGAACCAAAACTTACATATACCAGCGGTACCAACTATAGGCTCTCAACCAGCTACCTTTTTAACCAGAAAAGAAATAGGGCTATATATGGCGGAGAAAAATCGGTTAGTAATTCTTTAAATATCGATGGAAAATTCAATTCAGTAAATAATACAAGCTTCTCAGGAAGGTTTACTTATACAAAGATTGACTATACCGGTGCTGCCAACTCTACTGTAAGTTATATTATGCTAGATGCTTTATTGCCAGGTAAAAATCTCTTATGGAATTTTGATCTTACGAAACGTTTAAGTAACAATCTTGAACTTAGTTTTCAGTATGAGGGAAGAAAACCTGCTGAAACACGAACTATTCACATTGGCCATGCCTCTTTAAGGGCAATCTTGTAGAACCCGATGTAAGCATGTTAGGATTGCAACGAAATAAAAGGTCGCCGTTTTTGAAAAGCTGAATAGAAAAAAAAAGTAAAAGGGAGTGACACAACGATGTTGAAGAGGGGTATTCTGCCTGCTTCAAAAAAAGTTCTTTAATTATGAAATACGGACATAAAAAAAGCAGGAGAATTTTCTCCCGCTTTACCTATTATAATAGACAGATTTTTTATTATTTCCTTTTTTCGACTACTAGCCAAATAAGCCACCTTTCTTTAAAGTCTTTGTTCCTTCGCCAATTTTAAACCCGTTGTGGTACACTTCGATTTTGTATTGACCGAGTTGATATTTTGCTTCTTGCTTCCAGTCAAAACTGACCGCAGATCTTTTTCCTTGCTCGTAAGGAAGGGTTACTCTGTTTGTATAGGTTTTAGTTCCCTCGTCGCGTGTATCAAAAGTGCCACTACCACTTGCCATTGTTACTGGTCTGCCATCGGGTGCAGTAACAGCTACATAAAGTTCTTTATTACCGGTAGCAGCAATTCGGTTTTCATCAACATCGAAAGAGATGCGTAATAAGTCCACTCTTTTTGCTGTTGTTGTTTCTTTTTCTTTGCCGTTACCTTTTACACGCAACGGTGTAATATTCATATTGCTTGCATGAAGGGTAGAAGCTACATCTTCAACCTGTTGACGGGCCGCTTCGGTGCTTGAAAGGTTTTCTTCCAACTGACCTTTTTCAGTTGATAGTTGCTGCTTTTCGCTACTTAGCCTTTTATTTGAGCTGGCAAGCGTTTGGTTTTCGGTCTTCAATCTTTGGATTTCGACATACATATCGTCGATTCGCATATTCAACTGATTAATCAGGCCTCTTGCTCTTTCAAGCTCACCTGCCGTTGCATTTCTCCTGCCAGTGATTGAAGTAATTTGTTTCTTTAAGTTGTTGATTTCAGACTGTCTTTCGGTTAGCGCGCCTTGAAGTTCGGTATTATTACCAGTGGCAGAGTCTAGTCGGGCCAGCGCATCGTTGTACTGAGTTTGAACCTCGTTACGAGCAGAGTCAACGTTTGAATATTGAGTCTGCAATTGCGTTATAGATTCATTAGATTTACTTTTATCGTAAATAATGTATCCCCAGGTAGCTAACAATGCAGCAATTAAAACACCGTAAATAATTGCACGATCATCTCTTTTTTTAGGCGTCGGTTGCTGTGGATTTGTTGAAGAGTATTCAGGATTGTAGCTCATAGTTTTTGATGGTTTACTTTTTATTAATAAAGAAGATTTTGAATAATATACAAGCGCTTTTTGATTTGTTTTTGTTAGATATTGAAACGGTGCCTCAATATTCAGATTACACTGTATTACCAGCGGAAGAGGCTAAGCTTTTTTTCGACAAAATTTCAAAAACAGTGCCAGAAATTTTTAGTAGTGAAGAAGTTTACATGCAAAAGGCTGGAATACTGGCAGAATTTGGAAAGATAATCTGCATATCGACCGGCTTCTTTTACACCGATACGAGCGGAAAAGCATGCTTGAAAATAAAAAGTATTTATGGCCATGACGAGGTTAGTATTTTAAAGCAGTTCGTGGAGCTGACAGATAAATTTTGTAAGCATAAACCTAAGTTTCAATTTGCCGGACATAATATTCGTGAGTTTGATGTTCCCTATATATGTCGCCGGATGGTTATTAATCAAATTCCTCTACCGGCTTGTCTAAATATTTATGGTGCTAAACCCTGGGAGATTAGCATGACAGATACAATGCAGTGGTGGAAATTCGGTGATTACAAAAATTATACGTCCCTTCATTTATTGGCTTCGGTACTAAATGTACCTACGTCGAAAGATGATATTGATGGTAGTATGGTGCAACATGTTTACTACAGGGAAAAAAAATTGGAGCGGATTGTAAGCTACTGCGAGAAAGACGTTGTTGTAGTAGCAAGAATTATCCAAAGGTTTAAAAACCTACCACTTATTGAACAGGAAAATATTGTTTTTGTTAGTTGACCAAGGTTTTGAAATTGAAAAGTTGTAAGCATGGGGTAATGAATTGGAAGCCTGTAAGCCAACCTCAAGTTCCTTGAAATACTAACGGGTTTTTCATCTCTTGTGAGATTTTTATAGCTTATTATGGCATAATTTTTTAGCCTATTGCTTCAAATTAAATACTATGGATAAGTTAGAATTTAAAGGAGACATCAATGAGTTCAAGGGTAAATTAAAACAAGCTCATGGTGGTTTGACTGATGATGATGTTGAATACGAAGAAGGAAAGGATGACGAATTTTTTGGAAGGTTACAGCAAAAACTTGGAAAAACAAAAGATGAAGTCGTAGCCTGGATCAGGTCACTAGGATAATAGGCTTTATGGTTTTTAGAAGAGGCAGGTACAAAACCTGCCTCTTTTGTTTTTTATACCAATCCGTAAGCCTCTTCCTGAAGTTTTAATCTTGCAACCCCAAAAGGCCAACTTTGTGCCCTTAATTAACATTTGTTTCGTAACCGGCCAGCTTTTTCCTAGGGAACACTGTAACAAATGCAATTTTTGAATTATCGCTCCGTTCTATGTTCCTAAACACCCATTTTTGATGAGAGCTTTACAAAAAATTGCACTAGGTATTTGTCTTTTCTTCTCAATGCTTTTACTTGCTACAAAATCAACTGCACAGATAAAAGCGGCATTCACTGCAAACAAAAACACCTTTAGTTGTTCAACCGAACGTGTGTATTTCTCAGATAACTCTACCGGCAGCCCTACTTCGTGGCTATGGAATTTTGGAGACCAGTCAGTTTCCGAAACTGCGAGTCCAAATCACCAATACACCAAGCCAGGAAGATATACAGTTAGTTTAATTGTAAAAAATGTATTGCAGCAAGCAGATACTGCTGTAACTACAGTTGTGGTTTTAGGACCTACCGTTCAGTATACTAAAACCATAGATACAACTTGCTCAACTGTTAATATAAAATTTAGTTCAAAGGCCACAGGTTTAGGCCCTTTAACGTATAGTTGGGATTTTGGTGACGGCAAAACAAGCACTTCTCTTAACTCTAGTGTAACACACGCGTATAAAGGTGCTTCAAACTATTTGGTAAGCCTGGTTGTAAAAGATACGAGCGGCTGCTCGGCAAAAGCTGGTGAGGCACTTGCTTTTGGTTGCGTAGCTCCTGTGTTATCATCTGCTCCGAATACCTTAACAGCATCAAGAGAATGTACTGACCAGTTTGGATGGACCAATTATTATGCTGATAACAATACTCCCGCTAATATAAAAGATGATATTCTGTTATTATCACTTCGCAAGAATGGTAACAATATTGGTAAGGTAGCAGATGGTACTTTTCAAGTGAAAGTGGCCGCTACTGAAAAAGCAGGAACGTCGCAAGCCATTCTTCTTAATGCACCGGCAATTTCTAACCCAAGCGGCTATTATGTGATGAACAGGTATTGGGCGGTAAACCCTACTACACAGCCTACCTCTGCTGTTGGTGTTCGTTTTTATTTTAATAACCAGGATGTTGCAGATATCAACGGTTCTTATCCCTCGCATGATGCAGAATTCCAACAATTGATTTTCTATAAAACGAAAGACGGAAATCCTGATCCTTCTACCAGTCTTAAAGGAGTTACTGATATCAACTCTATTTTTCCAGGTTCTGATGCAGATGAGAACAACTGGACCTACACATACATTGGCGCCGGATCTCATGCAGCAGAATTTACTGTAACCAATTTATCTGGTGGTGGAGGCGGTGGTATAACTCAAAACAACCAAGCACTGCCAGTAAAACTAATATCCTTTACAGGTAAGCCGGAAAGTGGTGGAGTTAAGTTGAATTGGACTGTTGCGTCTGAAGTTAGTTTAGAAAGATATGATGTCGAAGCAAGTGAAGATGGCAAAACATTTACACCAATTGGAAATGTAAAAGCAAGAGGATCTTTAACAATTACGAGTAATTACAATTTTAACGATCAAAAAGTAAAGGCAAAAAAGGTAAGATACTATAAGTTGGTTATGGTTGATAAAGACGGAAAGAAAAGTTCAAGCGAAGTAATAAAAATTGCGCTTGCAGATATAGGATATGGAGTATCTGTTTATCCTGTTCCGGCTAATAATTATCTCACAATAGTTCCCAAGAATATTATTAATAAAGCGGTTACTGCAGAGGTTTATAACTCATTAGGATTAAAGGTTCTTCATATAAATAAAACTGCTTCAGCAAATACTATTCAATTAAATACGTCTTCTTTACCTAACGGCAGGTATAGAACTATCATCTTCACTAACAATGAAAAGATAGGTGAGGCTAATTTTATAATTGTCAGATAGGCCTACCACAATAAATCATTTTTAAAAAACCAGGAAAGAGGATTATCCTTTCTTTCCTGGTTTTTTATTTTTGCGATATTTCATCCCTTTTGCAACACCCGTACTTCTACGGTTAGACTTGAAGCCACGCATTTTAATTGTATCAGGATTTAAATAGTGAATATCTTTTCAAATGATGTTGACAAATATCCTGAAAGGGGTTTTTAAAATGGAAGTATTTGAAGTATTTTTATTTTATGGAAGCATACTATGAAACCCTTTCGGCTATTTATGAAATTGTAAAATCTGATCCCTCTCCACATACTTATTTATGTACTCCGCATCAAATTATTTTAAGCCACAGTCGTGATTGGCTATTAATTCAAAAACACCTTGAATTATTATCAGCAGAAAAGCTTGTAATTATTAAGCAACTAGATAAGGTTGCTATATCTATTACCGATGCAGGAATTGTAAAAGCAAAAGCTCTGAGAAATAATTTCGTGAATAACAATTTCTCCTTTCAAAATGAAATGAACCGTTTTTCACCTTCTAAGTTAAAGCCTTTATAAACCCTCGTAATATCCTTGCTAATAAATGGAGTGCGTACGTATTGACCCGTATCAATTCAAAAATTTTTAACGGCTGTAGTCTGTTTTCAGCTCAATAATTTTTTGAAAAAAGGCACCAGTTCTTTTGCTAATATAGCATGATCTTCTACGCTTGGGTGACCGCCACAACCATGCGCTTGCATTGGTTGGAAAAAATAAATGGCGACTTTCTTATCGGAGGTACTAGAAGCATCAACTTTTTCTTTTACTGCCCTTAAGCATCTTTCGAGGGTAAGCTTTGAATTACCATTAACCATAGGGCTGCTAAGTAAAGCAATGTACGCGTTTGGGTATTTTGATTTTACCAATTCAACAAACTGTACATAATTACTTATAAACGCTACACTATCAAACGGCAGGCGTTTTTTTATACCATCGCCGTTGCTAAAGTCGTTTGTACCCAGCGCAATACTTACAATTTGCGGAGTCCGTAATTTGAAATTCCATTGTTTTTGGCTTCGATCCTGGAAATCTATTTTTTCGTATACCTGTGGCATAGTAGGAGAGTCGCTGTTCCAGTTGCGATAAACTCCTATACCACTAACGCTGCTTAGTACAAAATCGGTACCTAAGGTTCTTGCTACCCTTGGTCCATAAGCCATATAGGCATTGTGCTGGTCATGATATTGACCCTTACCACAAGGAACCTGAGATGCATCTGCGGCAGCACCGCAGGTTATACTGTTACCAATGAATTCAATTAAAGGCGCTTTTGGTTTCGAAAGCGACTTTAGATTGTGGCCGCTTATTTTTTGAATAAATATCCCTCCCGTGTGTGCTTCCGTAGCTTTATATATCCATACAGTATGACGTCCTGCTCTTTTGGCTTTAATTAATATTGGCTCATTTGAGCTTCCTGAAATTTTTATTCTTTCCTGATATTCTCCATCCAGTTCATATTGAAGGTAATTATGATCTTGTTTACCAGGAATGAAGGCAGAAACAGTACAATCGGTTCCATCGAAGCTAAAACCAAAGTGAACGGCGGAACTTATCAGCTCAATACCTTGTTCATTGTTAAGGGAATACCTTCCATACACCTGTAAAGCTGATGGCGCAAGACTGTTAGTGCTACCGGTATGTATGCCGGAAGAGGCACAGCCAAAGCATAGTAGACCGAAAATTATCGCCACATTGTTCCTTGCTCGTGTCATCTCTTAAATTTTATTTCTTACCGTTGCAAGATTAGTAATTTTTTTCGTGCGCATTAAGAGATCTCTAAACTTTGCATTGCCGGGATGATATACAAATGCCAGAAAAAATACGCTTTGAAAACTGCCGCCCGAAGAGCAACCGTACAAGGTAGTGACACAACAGGAGTTGAGAGAAGGGCAATTGCCGGGACAGAAAAGCTTACTTACCTGTTTTCTTCTAAGGAAAAAGTGTAAAACAAAAGGCTCCCCTTTTTTAAGAGAGGAGGAGCTTTTTATTAAGAATTAAATTGAGATAAAGAAGAACCCGTTTATTCTGCTGCCAGGCATACTATAAAGAGAGATGGTTATAATGTTCTCAATTTAGAATTAACACCGCAGCTGCGGTATTAAGACCTTTTAATACATCCTCTTTCCAGGAGTGTTTTATTAAGCATTTTATTGAAGGCCTGCTTATCATTTTCATTAGTTAGGTGGTTCTTCATTAAGGCAGTTAAGGTTGTGTGAATGCTATCAGCAAGAGACAAGCTTTGTTTTAGCATGGCTTCCTTTTGTTTATCCAGCGTTGCGAGTTTTAAGTTTAAACTTATTGTATCTCCACCGGGCTTTTGTAGCAGGGTATCGTGTGTAAAACGAAGCTGATTTGCAAGTTCAAATCTTTGTTCTCTCAGCTCCATTGCCCTGCATTCTAAGTTTGCAAATTCGTCTGCCAACACTTTTATATTGGTCTTTTCATTTCTACAGCAAAGAGTGAGTGATACAATAACCAGCAATAAAAGAAATTTGAGACCTTTCATTTTAAAATACTAATAAGATTATCGAATGTTTTTAGGCCAGTTAAGTGAATTGATGACAAAATCTCCAACAGCGCGGCCTTGTTCTAGTCCTTTAATGTTATCCTCTGTGTAATGTATTCCGCCGTAGAACCGGGAGTTGGCGCATTCTTCTGCCATATCATTGAAGTTGTTGTAATGACGGGCTGCAAAACCATATTGCAACTGGCTATAATCGGTGAAATTGTAATCGCCGCTACCGTTAGTAAACATTTCGTTAAAAACCTTTGTGCCTGCACCTATTTCAACAGAATGGCCCGAGGTAAATGCCGGAAAAGCGGGGGTGCCTATTACGGTTTTAAAAGCGGGATCGATATATTGTTTTATATAGCTGACAGGTCTGATGAGGATGGATTTGTATTTTAACTTCCAGCAAGAGATAAAGGCATCATTTTCTGCGATACATAATTTGGCGTAGGCAACGGATGACTTTTCTAAGGTTGCATTTGTCTCCTCTAACAATTGTGTCATAATATTAAATGTATGACCAGTGGGGGTACAAGTGTTAAACGGGTCGTCGGCCCAGTATTTCGTTATTTCGATTTGCTCGGGGGTATTTCGTTTTCCCTGGTTATAAACTTCTAAGGCTGCTTTATAAAAATCGGATGTAGGACTGGTAGAAAATTTAGTAGGCTGATATTGCTCTGCGTGAGTAGTGGTGGCCTGGATAAAAGGGCGATTTTTGCCCCAGTAAGGACTTACAGGATGTAGGGTTGCGCTTGTAGGAACCCAGCAAGAAGGATCGGGCGGCATTTGGTAGGGCAACTGAAAGGGTTCAAGGTAGGCCTCATGACCTCCATCGTTGAGAGAATAATTATAAATTGCTGACGCTACTTGCTTTCCAAACTGTATGGATCGGCTTACCATGTCAGCACCGGCGCCTACAGCCATTCCTTTTAAGTTTGCCTGTTCAGTGCTGTCTATCAAAGCTAAATTGGCGGCGCTTATTTTTTTGGAAAACATTTTTCTCATCATATCTGCTATTGCAGTGTTTGATGCAATTCCCCAGTTGCATTGAAGATTTTGCGGCAGTGGAGGAATATCGCTTGTGGATAAGCCATTTAATTGTCCTCCCAGACTTTGCGCTCCTGGAATACCTTTTACCACTGCCTCATAACTGGCTATGCCAACATACCCATATGCTCGTGCTACCTCGGGAGGGAAAAAACCTGGAGTAGATTTAGAGATGGTACAAAGTAAGTTGAAATAATTTCGGACGAATTTGCCGGAGTAATTGTAGGTGGCGCCCGCTGAATACTCGTCGGTGCCGTAGTATTCTTTTCTACAGCCAGAAAAAACAAGTAGAAACAATAAACCTGGTAAAAGTTTTTTCATGATAGAAGATTAACAACATAATGACTGCTTTTACTTTTGGGAGGTTGCACGATGTTAGTTCGCCCGTCGCTTTATGAGATTTTGTTGTAAAAGCATTGATACTTAGGGCTTACTGAAAATACAGTAGGATATTTAATAGATTTTTTTGTGAAGTGCGGGGAGACAATATTTATGCGAGGCGGTGAATAATAGATAAAAGTTTAAGTGAGTGACACAAGGATGTTGAGTAAAGAATACATGCACGGGCACAAAAAAAACTCCCACGTTTATGTAGGAGTTGAGGTTTTATAACTTTTAAACACATTTTACTATCTAATCAATAATGCCCGCGAATGATTGGTTTTATTTTTTCATCATACAATGCCCGGAGCCTGGTATGTACGTCTTCAGATAATCTCGGTAAAGCCGATGCTGCTACATTACTTTCTACTTGTGAAACCTTTGAAGCGCCAGGTATAACTGTAGTTACTTCAGGATGGTCAAGTATCCATCTGATTGACCATTGAGCCATTCGTTCATCGGGTAACAGGTTTTTTATTTCGCGTGATAATTCTACACCTTTTGAAAACGCTACACCTGAGAATGTTTCGCCGGCATTAAATGCATCTCCGTTAGCATTAAAGTTTCGATGATCTTTTTCTTCAAACTTTGTTTCTTCATTAAATTTACCGGTAAGGAGTCCGCTTGCAAGCGGTACACGAATTATTAAAGCAACGTCTTTTTCCTTTGCTTTTGAAAATATTTCATCAGCTACATGCTGCCTGAAGAGGTTGAATATTATTTGTAAAGAAGCCAGTCCTTCCTGACGGAGGCAGAGCAAAGCTTCTTCGCTGGTTTCAACACTTACACCCCAATTGGCAATGTATTTTTCAGACTGCAACTTGCGCAGGTGATCAAACACCTCTCCCTTACGCAACTCCTCCGTTGGAATGCAATGCAATTGCTCAAGAAACAATTGAGGAACATCCAGGTTTTCTAACGAACTTTCTACCTGCCGCTTCAGACCGTCATAAGTAAAGTTGGCTGGCCAACCAAAACCTTCGTCGCTTCGGCGACCTAACTTGGTGGCAACGTACAATTGTTCGTTCACTGTTTTTTTAAATCTGCCAATTACTTTTTCGCTAATGCCCATTCCATATACATCGGCAGTATCAATAAAATTACCACCGGTTTTGGTAAACGCCTGTAAAATAGCAAACGCTTCTTCATCGTCAACAATGCCCCAATCGGCACTTCCCAATTGCCATGTACCAAGGCCTACTTCTGATATTTTTGTTCCTTTAAATGAACGGTATTGCATGATTTTATTTTAGCATTAAAAATTGAACTATACTTCTACTTCAATATATCTTCGTTACAACATACTACTCATGAAAAATTTCTCCTTCCTGCTATCTGCCATTACTCTATTGTTTTCCCAAAAAGCAAAAAAACTATTCCTGCTACTGATCACCTTAATGACCTCTGTTTTTTCTTTTTCGCAACCCGCAACAGTTAGCGACCGAATTAAGTTGAACCAACTTGGGTTTTATACTAATGCTCCCAAAATTGCGGTTGTTACGGGAGAAACAAATGGTCAAAAATTCTTCATTACAACTACAAACCTAAAGGATACTTTGTTTAGAGGTACTTTAGGAAATGAAAAGCAGTCAAAAAATTCATCAACCAAAACAAAGGTTGCCGATTTCTCTTCATTCTATACTCCCGGAACTTATGTTGTGCTTATTCCCGGCGTAGGCCATTCTTATGTATTTGCGGTTCGCAAAAATGTTAATCATACGGCTGCTGTTGCCGGGTTAAAAGGGTATTATTACCAAAGAGTATCTATGCCGCTCGAAGAGAAATATGCAGGCAAGTGGCACCGCTCAGCAGGGCATTCGGATAATGCTGTACTTATTCATCCTTCGGCTGCAAGCAAAGAGCGTCCTGAAGGAACTAAAATATCTACTGCCGGAGGATGGTATGATGCAGGAGACTATAACAAGTACATTGTAAACAGCGGCATTACAATGGGAACGATGTTGTCAGCTTACGAAGATTTTTCAACTTATTTCGACACATTAAAAACAAACATTCCTGAGAGCAACGACCAGGTGCCCGATTTATTAAATGAACTGATATACAACCTGCGTTGGATGTTGACGATGCAGGACCCCAACGACGGCGGCGTGTATAACAAATGCACCAATGCTTCTTTTGATGGTATGGTAATGCCGGGGGTAACGACAGCACCGCGGTATGTAGTTCAAAAAGGAACAGGTGCTACCTTAGACTTTGCTGCAGTAACTGCACAGGCCGCTCGTATCTTAAAAAAGTTTCAGAAGCAATTGCCGGGGTTAGCAGACAGTTGTATGAAAGCTTCTGTAAAAGCGTGGAAATGGTCGGAGAGCAACCCCGCAATCGAATACAACCAAAATGCAATCAACCAAAAGTATGAACCAAAAATAACTACGGGAGGTTATGGCGACAGGTCGTTTACCGATGAATGGACCTGGGCAGCAGCAGAGCTGTTTGCAACCACAGCAGACAAGAAGTACTACGATGTATATGCAAAGCAAAAGAAAGACAGCATTTCCCTGCCTTCATGGGGAAGCGTAGAGTTGCTGGGTCACTACACCTTGGCGCGCTTTCAAAAGAAATTTCCGGCTTATGTACAAAACAATCTTAAAATGATCACATCGCAAATTACGAAGCTGGCTGACCGCTATATTTCTAACGTTTCAGGCAATGCTTTTCAAACTATAATGGGACAATCAATACGCGATTTTAACTGGGGAAGTAGTTCTAATGCAGGCAACCAAGGTATTGTTTTAATAAATGCATACCTGCTTACTAAAGACAAAAAATATATTGATAATGCCCTAAGCAATCTTGATTATTTACTTGGACGAAATGCCACAGGTTACTCTTTTCTTTCCGGTATTGGAAGCAAGTCGATTATGCACCCCCATCACAGGCCCTCAGTTGCAGATGGGGTTACTGAACCCGTTCCCGGTTTACTGTCTGGCGGCCCAAATCCGGGAAAGCAGGATAAGTGTGCAGGTTACGAGTTTTCCGAACCAGAAACCGCATTTCTAGATCACGACTGTTCTTATTCAACCAATGAAATAGCCATCAACTGGAACTCACCTTTTGTGTATTTGTCAAATGCCATAGAGGCTTTGCAATACAATGTAAAGTATAGTAAAGGCAAATAATTTTTTTTATCCGCCATTTATTAAAAATCCGGCTTTTGTTGCGTCGCACCCTTGTACTTTTTCTTTTTGCACTGAGCATTTAGAACATTCTGTCGGAGTACGAATTATAACACGATAACATGGTAGTGGAGGAGACAGGTACAAGCAAATGCTGTAAGATTTAAACCATGCTGCAATCATTCATAAAGAAAGAAAACTGTATTTTTAGCAAGTATTAATGATCGACAAATTAATTTCTTTGGTTAAATAAAAGTATGGCATCAAGAAAGTACAGACCTATTGTAATGAATCGGAATAAAAAGCCGGCGAGAACTTACACGGTTCTACAAAAGATGTTATTGGTAATAGCTGTCCTTGTTTTGGTTGGAGTTGTGATACTAGTTGTAATACATTTTAAAGACTGGAGTAAAGAAACTGTAAAGACTGAGGAAAAGAGGGTTGATACAGGTGCATTAAAGGAAACTCCCACTGTTGCTGGTGATAATTTCGAAAAATCGCCTGAAAGAATCAAACAAGCGGAACCGGTTGCCAAAAAAAAATCAGTAACTACAAAGAGAACTACCCAGGAAATTACAATACCAGCAATTCAAAAATCGGTTGAAGATTTGTCAGATGCCGGTGTAACCCCAACTAAAAAGGTGAAAGAGGTTAAGGAGGTAAGCAATGAAAAGATGTTGGAGATATTAAACGAACTTAAGATGGAAAAGGCGTATGCGCCTAACTCAGCTAAATGTGTTTCAATACGTATTGTTAGCAGCAGCAATGCTGAGAACGGTTATAAGATTGCAAAGTTTTTGAGAGCCAACGGTTATGTGATTTCGGGGAGAGAGGTAGTTAAGGGAAACCAAGACGGAATTAAAATAACTACAGTTGGCCCCTGTATTAAATTGGCAATAGGAACACTATAGGCCTGGCGTCTTTATAACCCCTTAGCTAATTTGTGTTTGCTAAATCTAAAAGTTTATTTACCGTTCTCCAATTTCTTGTGGTTGCAGTTAGCTTTAATTTATTCTCGAAGAAGTTGTTGCTTAGTTTGGTAATTCCATATCCCAAAGGGCAATACAAATAAATCTCTTTCTCTATAATTATAAACCTGTCAGGGGCGAAGTTCAAGTGCGAGATTTTATCTATTTTATCCTTGTCAGCAACGTCCGCAAGAAAAGTAAGATGTAGCTTTTCTTCATCAACGTCTGCTTCGTTAAGAAACGGGTTAGCAGTTATTGCTTTTTCTAATTCCGTTAGGGTTCTAATTATAACAGGTACTTCGAAACCATAAGTTTCTACAATTGCTCTCCTGATTGTATTTGAAAGGTCAACTGACGATGCTTTCGGGGCCGCGTTAAAAATAACATTACCACTTTGTATGTACGTCGTTACCGTTTCAAACCCAAGTTTTTCAAACATTGCTTTTAATCCAGCCATTTCAATTTTATGATGTCCGCCCACGTTGATACCTCTTAATATAGTTATAAATGTTTCCATGCAAGATTTGATAGGTGCGTTACAAAAGTAGTTTTAAGTAAAAGCAAGGCTGCAGCATTTTAATTTTTAGATACTACCGCCAAAATAATTTGAGAGACTAATGAAAACAGGGTTAAAAAAAACCTTCCTTTCTGGTTTAACAGAAAAAGGAAGGTTTTTATCTATAGCGTAATACCGAGCGACTTTTTGGCTAAGAAAAGACTAACGGGCGGACCGGCCTGTTATATTAATCCTCATCTCCTCTAACTCGCGCAATCTTTTTTGTTTTTTCTCCAGTTGCGAAGCAAGCTTCTTAATCCTGTTATTCTTGTCCTTTATTTTATCCTCAGCTTTTTCTACGTCCTCAGCTTCGTCAAGCGCTTTGTTCGCTTTCTTTTTTGCTTTTTTAGCGTCCCCTAAGTCTCCTCCTGTTGCTTTTGCCGCCTCTTCGCTGCTTTCAATAGCTGCCCGTTGGGCCTGCGAATTTTGGGAAACAACGTTTTGCTGAAGACCCGGTAGCTCGTTTTTGGCTTCAGCTAACTTTAGGTTTATGTCAGCAATGTCCCTGTTTACTTCTGCGTATTCTTTGTTTAATTTAAGCGTGTCTTCCGCTTTTTTATATTTCTGGGAAGAAGCATCCAGGTTGGCAGCTATAACCAGGCAAAAAATAGTGATAATCCGGTAAGTCAGTGTTCTCATAAAAAGTGTAATTACGGTTTTAAATAAATTAAAAGATTGTTTTAAAATTTCTTCCTTCTGTTGTTTTAAGAACTTAAGCTATCCTGTTATTGTAATTATTTTTCGGTTCAACTTCCATAAAATATAATGCCTTTCCCGTATTTAGCTCACATCTTCTTATGCCCCAGGTTTTGAGCTGTTGGTTTAATGCTAGCAGCATGGAAGTATTATATAAAGAAACTACCAGTTTTTGTTACAATAAAAGAAATGAAAAAGAGCTTTCTGGCTATTAGACGCGGACTTACAGTAAAAGATTAATTTATCGTCAGTAGTTTTAAAGAGGTTTTTACTTGCTGAAGTAACTCGTTTATAATGCCTGCTACTACCTCGTCGGCGGGGCCGAAACCCCGCCATATAAAGCTTTGAAAATTAATACTACTAGCTATCTTCGTAAACAAGCTGAAGCTTAAAAAAATGTAAAAGGGTGCGACGCAAGAATGTTGAAAAAACACGAAAAGATGACTTCCTAAGTATAAAACCTATAATAAACCTTGCTATGAGAAAAATTACTTGCCTGCTTTTTATTTCCTGCGTTTGTTCGTTGCTACAAGCTCAAACGGGAAAGGTGATGGACAACCTTTCGCTGAAGAGTAAGATCTTGAACATGGATAGGAAGTTCGCCATTTATCTTCCGCCTGATTACGAGACCTCGCAACGGAGCTACCCGGTTTTATACCTGCTACATGGAGCCGGCGATGATCATACAGGTTGGGTGCAGTTTGGCGAAGTGTTAAGCATTACGGATAAGGCGATAAAAGATGGATCGGCAACACCAATGATTATTGTAATGCCAGATGCAAATACCGGCAAGCGCGGTTATGAAAATGACGTAACTAATAAGTGGAGATACGAAGATTTCTTTTTTCAGGAATTGATGCCTTTTGTAGAAAAAACTTATAGAATAAAAACAGAGAAAAGGTACAGGGCCATTTCTGGTTTATCGATGGGGGGTGGCGGCACTTTTACTTATGCACTACATCATCCCGAATTATTTTCATCGGCTTGTCCGTTAAGTGCAGCCACCGGTCCACTTAACCTGGAGGATGCCAAAACACGTTTGATACAGGTTAATCCACAGCTCGCCGATACAGCCATCAATTCATATTTCAAACGGCAAAGTGTTTTGTCTCTTATCAATAATGTGCCCGATAGTCTTAAAAAAGCAGTTCGCTGGTACATCGACATCGGTGATGACGATTTTTTGTATGAAGGAAATAACCTGGTGCATACTGCTATGAAAAAAAAGGATATTCCGCATGAGTTTCGCATTCGCGACGGGGCACATAATTGGACTTATTGGAGAACTTCACTAGTTGATGTTCTTGAATTTGTTTCCCGCAGTTTTCACCAGTTTTAGTTGGGGCCAACCGTGGTTCGCCAAAATCCGATATTTATAAAAACGTCATTTTTTTTGAATGAAACAAAGCGCATACAATTTGCACTTATTCTTCTGCGTAGCAAATTCTTGCGCTAATTTTGAACGCGGATCGGGATATTAGTAGGGATAAAAATACATGTATGAAAGCTATTATATTAAACGAAGCAGGTGGTACTGAGAATCTTGTAGTCACAGAACTGCCTATGCCGGTTTTAAAAGAAGGTGAGGTTTTGGTAAAAGTAAAAGCAATAGGCATAAACCCTGTAGATATTAAAACACGGAAAGGACTAGCCCTTTATAATAAATTAAAGGAAGAAGCACCGGTTATTTTAGGGTGGGATATTGCAGGCGAGGTAGTAGAAGTAGGACCTGGTGTAACCAATCTTGAAGAGGGTGATGAAGTGTTTGGAATGGTAAACTTTCCGGGACATGGAAAGGCATATGCTGAATACGTGGCTGCCCCTGCAAATCACCTGGCCGAAATGTCTGAACTTATTACTCCCCAGGAAGCCGTGGCGGGTACCCTTGCAGCTCTAACGGCATGGCAGGTTTTAATTGACCAGGCAAATGTACAGCCGGGTGAAAAAGTATTAATTCATGCAGCAGCGGGCGGGGTAGGGCATTATGCGGTACAAATTGCAAAATACCTTGGAGCACACGTAATAGGTACAGCATCCGATCCAAACTACGATTTTGTAAAAGAGCTGGGTGCCGACGAGTTTGTAGATTATACACAAGGAGCCTTTGAAGATTCTATAGAAGATGTAGATGTGGTTTTTGATACAGTTGGCGGTTCAAATCCGCTTCGTTCTCTTAAGGTGTTAAAAGAAGGTGGACGCCTGGTAGCTATAGCCGGAGGCATAACAGAAGAATTAACACAATTAGCCGAAAAGCGAAATATAAAGGCAATAGCATACCTGGTGCATTCTAATGGAGACGATATGGAACAAATAGCCGAGCTACTTGAAGCCGGTACTTTAAAATCGCACGTATCTAAAGAGTATTCTTTTGAGCAGGTAGCAGAAGCCCATAAGCAAATTGAAACAGGAAAGACCAGGGGTAAGATAGTGATCGTATTATAGGCGGGGTAGGTTTAAGGGCGGATGTTTCTATTTGTTTGCCAACAAGAGTTGGCTATTGCGCTTTTCTTGCGTCGCACTCTTGTACTCGTTTTTCTTTTTTCAGCAACAATTCCGGCCTGTCTTTTTACTTTATAAGACGCTGCAACAAACTCTTAAATTACCCGCGGTTCCTACTACGTAAAAAACGCTTTGTTATTTTTGTCCAATAATTTGCCTGTAATGCAAGCAGGTTCGTTTATAATGGAACATTTATTTGCTTATTATAAAAGCAAATAGTAAGTGTCTGAAAATGTAAATAAACTATGGCAGTACTACATAACCGCGTTTCTCAAAAAGAGCTGAAGGAACGTTTATACCAGGAAACAGAACCCCGAACTACAATCAGTTTTTATCAATATCATCACATTTTAAATCCACAGGAGTTCAGAGACGAATTGTACAAAGGGTTGGATCCTTTAAAGGTATTTGGTCGCATATATGTTGCCGAAGAGGGGATCAACGCACAAGTAAGTGTACCTCAGTCTGACTACGAAGCCTTTAAAAATTTCTTGTATTCATACAACTTTCTTACTGGAATAAGATTAAACATTGCGGTAGATGATGACGGTAAATCTTTTTGGGTGTTGAAAATAAAGGTGCGGGAAAAAATTGTAGCTGACGGCATTGAAGATCCTGGTTTTAGTATGGAGCGGAAAGGTAAATATGTGAATGCCCAACAGATGAATCAATTGCTTCAGGATGAAGACACAATCGTAGTTGACATGCGCAATCATTATGAATACGAGGTAGGTCATTTTGTAAAAGCTATAGAGGTTGCCAGTGATACTTTTAGAGAACAACTACCAATGGCGGTAGCGCTTTTAAAAGATAAAAAAGACAAAAACATAATTATGTATTGCACCGGAGGTATACGTTGCGAAAAGGCAAGCGCGTACATGCTGCATAATGGTTTTAATAATGTTTTTCATCTTGAAGGCGGCATTATTAATTACGCAAAAGAGGTTAAGGAAAATAAATTGGATAGCAGGTTTGTAGGAAAGAATTTCGTTTTCGATAATAGGCTAGGAGAGCGGATAACAGAAGATGTAATCGCTAAATGCCATCAATGCGGTAAACCGGCAGATACTCATACCAACTGTAATAACGACTCGTGTCATTTGCTGTTTATACAATGCAATGAATGTTCAAAAAAATATGACGCTTGTTGTACCCCTCAATGTCAGGCAGTATATAACCTTCCGCTGGAGGAGCAAAGAAAATTGCGTGAAGGAAAACAAAATGGAATAATGGTTTTTAATAAATCTAAGCAGCGGTTAAGGCCTAAGCTAAATGAATCGGCTTTTGTTTTGCAAGACCCTGAAATTTGAACCGCTATATTTATAGCTTTAATAGTACCCTTAATATCATTTAACTAAAAAACCTCCTTTAGCCGGAGGTTTTTTAGTTGCTGTCGCTTTCGAGGTGGTGGCCGCAAGCTCTCGCTCTTATACATTTCTTTACACTTTTTCGAACCTTTTTAAAAACATAGCCTCGAATTGGGAAGAAGTAAGATTTTGGGAAAGTGTCTTATTGGGCTATGCTTTTACCTTCCATACTTATGTTGTTGGTATAAACTACCCTTTCTTTGTTATGTTATCAACAACGGTCCAAAAAAGGGAAGACATCCCGGTTGAAGAATAACAAAAGCAAAATTAAAAACCCTTAATCCAAAACCCAACTAACTTATCCAACATCCTTAATTCGAAACCCTTAATCCAAAACCCCCAACTATGAACTTTTTTACCCAGGCAACAGACAACCAACTTGTACAATCATTTCAGGCAGGCAACAACAATGCATTAGAAGTTTTAGTAAACCGTCACAAAGACAAAATTTTTACTTCTATCAACATTTTAGTAAAAGATAAGTACCTGGCTGAAGATTTATTCCAGGATGTATTTATCAAAATCATAGATACTCTTAGAAAAAACAATTACAATGAAGAAGGGAAGTTTTTGCCGTGGGCGACTCGTATAGCCCATAACCTTTGTGTTGACCATTTTAGAAAAGTGAAGCGTACACCAACAATTACAACAAGCGATGACAGTGACATTTTTGAAGTAATAAATGTAGGAGCTCATAGCGCCGATAGAGCGATTATGAAATGTCAAAGTCACGATAGGGTTCGTCAACTTTTAGACTTGTTACCTGAGGAGCAGAGAGAGGTTATTGTTCTTCGTCATTATGCTGATCTTAGTTTTAGAGAGATTGCAGCCATGACAAATTGTAGCATCAATACAGCACTTGGCCGTATGCGATATGGTTTATTGAGCATGAGAAAAATGATCGCTGAAAAACAGATGTCGTTATAAATTAAACAGATTTATTTATACAATTCTTTGTAACCGAGTTGTATTCATCAAAACAAAAGACCTCCGAAATTGGGAGGTTTTTTAATGTCTGGTAGATATTTCTCGCAGAAAACGCGGAAGACGCGGAAAAATAATTTGTGTTTAGAGGCTTCGATAAGAAAAGATGGCTGAATAGAATTTCTTAAAGTATAAGGGAGTGACACAACAAAAGCTGGGCAAAGGCCCAATTGTTTGCGCCAAAAAAAACTACAGTTCGAACATGTAAAATGGCAGGGTATAGCCGGCTTTCAGTAAAATAGGTTTTGCAACGTTAAAGACTTTTACACCTCCGGCAGCTTCACCTTCTAACGTACCCACATGCGCGTGGCCATGAAATGCAGCAGTAACTCCGCGACGAGAAAGCGGTTCGGCAAGCCGGGAAGAACCCAAGAACGGAAAAATGGCTTCCGGTTCGCCTATCACTGTAGCCTTTATGGGAGAATAATGCAGAACTGCAACTTTTTTTATGTTTGGATAATCTCCGTCCAGGCGTGCAAGCGCCCGGTCTAAATGTAAAGCCTCCTCAACCGCTTCCTGCACAAAAGCTTTCATTGCTCCTTCGCCAAACATCGACAGCATATGACTGTCAAAACCTCCGCCAAATCCCTTTACACCAGCAAAGCCAACTCCGGCAATCACCACCGACTCCCCGTTTAAAATGTGCACGTTTTCGTTCTGCACAATTTGCCTTATTAATTTATGCCGGCCCTTTTCATAGTCGTGGTTACCCAAGACCCCCACAACAGGAACCGTACAAGCTTTCAGTTCTTCTGCTAACACCTGGGCCTCCTCCTCGTCGCCTGTATCTGTAAGATCTCCACAAATCAGCACTACATCAGCTTGTTTAGATACTTCTTTAAACCAGCTAACCCACCTGCCTTTGTCAGTTTCCTTTACATGAATGTCTGCAATTGCTGCTATGCGTATTTTTTTGGTTTCTTCCATACTAGGTGGTTTTAATTGTAGAAACTTTATAGTTCCAATCTTTAATGTCAGTAGAATATTGTGTCTGGTCAACAACAGGTCCGCGACAAACTCTTTCAATCGCAGGAGGAATGTCGTACTGCTCATTTGCTCTATAAATCAGTTCATCAAACAGCCACTTCGGAATTATTTCGCGGTAGTCAGACGGATAAACGAACTGAAACATTAAAATTTGTGCAAGCAGTAGATGCCAATGCTGATCCATGCGAAAAAGCAGGTGTTTCCAATTTATTTTCTGGCCGTATGTAAGCATAATATGGTTTATGTCGGCACCGTCAAACCGTTCCCTGTTCTGTACATAAAGCTTACACCAGATCAGCTCTTCCGGAGGAATCATTCGTACCTGTCTGCCAACAAACTCAGATGGCACCGCTCTTTGATACCATGTTTCGTCCACCCGGCAAATGTTGTTAACGGTATCGAAAATAATATCAATAAAATATTCTCCTTTAAACACTTTAGCCAGCCAGCGTACATCAGTTAATTCGGTTTTGTATCCCTTTTCGCCAAAAAACTTCAAAATTTTAGGGTATTCGGTCGACTTGCAGAAGACATCTAAGTCTTTGGTATCCCTATAAATTCCGCTGTAGTGAAACATTGCGAATGCGCCTCCCAACATAAACTTTGCTCCGCTTTCTTCCAACAGGTCCAATGCTTCTCCATAAAATTCGTGCGCTTCTTTTTTTTGCTCTTCAGTTACTATCATAAATGTGGCTTGTGTTGCTAGCAGAATAAAAGAACGTGCCACAGGTTTTTGTTTCAATTGGCCCTAACTGTTTTAGTACTTCGTCCAAGCTATAGGAGAGGTTTAGAGCTTTAGTTATAGGTCTTTGTAAGATTGTTGGTACAGGCATTTGTTCTTTGCCGTGTCATCGTTGCGTCGCAATCCGTTCGTCTTTTTGTTTTTTAATTGTGCGTTTTCAACAAACACGGTTTTGTGTCAAACAGAGAGCTCATTATCCAGTTTTCTTATAACCCTTCTTTTAGGGGAGAAGGTTTGGGCAATAAAAGGTTAAAATTCGTACCACGAAACCAATCTTATTACCTTTGCCGCCTGTTATGAAAGCAAGAACACTTAAAAGGGATAAGGTCAATATTATTACGCTTGGTTGCAGTAAAAATATGGTTGACAGCGAGGTACTAAGCGGCCAGTTACATGCAAATGAAATTGACGTAGTTCATGAAAGTGGAAAGTTAGACCACAACATAGTAATTGTAAATACCTGTGGATTTATAGATAAAGCCAAAGAAGAAAGCATCAATACAATTCTGGACCAGGTTAATTTAAAGAAGAGAGGCAAGCTGGATAAAGTGTATGTAACCGGCTGCTTAAGCGAAAGGTATAAGCAAAACCTGGAAGAGGAAATTCCGGAAGTGGATGCTTATTTCGGAACAATGGAGCTTCCTCAAATACTTAAGAAGTTTGATATTGATTATAAAGCGGAGTTGGTAGGGGAGCGTTTATTAAGTACACCATCTCATTATGCTTATTTAAAAATTAGTGAAGGCTGTAACCGTACCTGCTCATTTTGTGCAATTCCTTTAATGCGCGGCAATCACGTTAGTAAACCGATTGAACAATTGGTTGCCGAAGCTGAAGGCCTTGTAAAACGTGGGGTAAAAGAGGTAATGCTGATCGCGCAGGAACTTACCTATTATGGATTAGATCTTTATAAAAAGCGTGAGTTGCCTAAACTTTTACATGCACTTGCAGATATAAAAGGGCTTGAATGGATTCGGTTGCATTATGCTTATCCAAGCAAATTTCCCATGGAAATATTGGATGTGATAAGAGAGCGTGACAATATTTGCAAGTATATAGATATGCCACTGCAGCATGCCAGTAACAACATGCTAAAATCTATGCGCCGGCAAATAACAAGAGAAGAAATGACCCAATTGGTGCACGATATACGTGAGCGGGTTCCCGGCATTTGTTTACGTACAACATTAATTACAGGTTATCCCGGAGAAACCGAAGCGGATGTTGAAGAACTAAAAGGTTTTTTACAAGAGACACGATTTGATCGGGTAGGTATTTTTACTTATAGTCATGAAGAAAATACAAGTGCTTACGATTTAGTCGACGATGTTCCGGCAGAAGAGAAAGAACGAAGGGCACAGGATATAATGGAAGTGCAGCAGGAAATAAGCCTTGAAAAGAACCAGGAAAAAATAGGTAAAACATTTAAAGTCTTAATTGATAAAAGAGAGTCGGGCCGCTATCTCGGACGCACAGAATTTGACAGCGTGGAAGTAGATAATGAGGTGGTTATAAATACAACAAAGCGTTTACCAATAGGTGAGTTTGTAAATGTAAAAATTACTAAAGCATACGATTACGACCTTGAAGGTGAAGTGGTTGAAGACGGGATAATAGATATGATTAAAAACCTGTTTTAAAGGTTTATACTTTCAGGGCTAAGTCTTTTGTCTTCATCAAATTTCATTTTTTGCAGCCGTATTTCAAGTGCAGTTGTTCGTCGTATTTCCTTCTAATTATAAATTGAGAATCCTTCATTGATAATCGCATAAATTGCAGCCCAACTAATTTTAATGGAAGCCAGCTGTGAAAATATAAGTTACGAAAGCACGGGTTATTTTTCTAAGATGATGACCGATTATGTGATGGGCGATGAGAAATTAAAACCGTTCTATAAACATGCCGTTTCGGTAGATGGAATTAAGGCATCAATAGAAGCAAGGAAACAATTCAATACTCCGCGTGAGTTGCTTGTTCGTGAATTGAGAAACCAGTACAAAGACTTCTCATTAAGTCAAAGCCAGGAGCAGCATTTACAGTCGTTGTTAAGCGAAAATACGTTCACTATTTGTACAGCCCATCAGCCAAATATTTTCACAGGGCCACTTTTTTTCATATATAAAATTTTGCATACTATAAGGCTTGCAGATGATTTAAATACTGCGATCCCGGGCTGCAAGTTTGTTCCCGTCTATTACATGGGTAGTGAAGATGCCGATTTGGATGAATTAGGACACATTAACCTAAATGGTGAGAAGCTGAAGTGGGAAACCAAACAGACAGGTGCTGTTGGAAGAATGAAAGTTGATAGGGCTTTAATAAAGCTGATTGAAAGTATTGCTGGGCAATTAGGAGTAACTGCTTATGGTGAGGAACTGGTTCGCCTTTTCAAAAACGCATACAAAGAAGGCGAATTGATTCAACAGGCAACTCTAACCCTGGTAAATGAGTTGTTTAAAGACTTTGGGCTAATTGTGCTGATACCCGATAATGCTGAATTAAAAAGGCAATTTATCCCAATTGTAAAAAAGGAATTAGTTCAGCAATTTTCACATAAAGTTGTGGGGGAAACAGCTGATCTACTAAGTGAACATTATAAAGTACAAGCAAGTGGGAGAGAAATAAACCTGTTTTACCTAACAGAAACTAAAAGAGAGCGGATAGAGCGGGATGGTGTTGGATATAAAGTAGAAGGTTTAGGGCTATTTTGGACTCAAGAAGAAATATTGCAAGAATTAAATAGCAGACCTGAACGCTTTAGTGCTAACGTTATTTTACGGGGTATTTTTCAGGAAAGCATTTTGCCAAATATTGCTTTTATCGGAGGAGGCGGAGAGATTGCCTATTGGCTGGAATTGAAGCGCGTGTTTGAAGCCTGTAACGTTCCTTATCCTGCGTTAATTATTCGTAATTCATTTTTGCTGGTTGAAGCAGTTCACAAAAAATTCGCTCATACTCTTGGCTTTAAAATAACAGATTTATTTCAGTCAACTGAAAAGCTACTGAATTCAGTGGTGGTGCGAGATAGCAGCCTTCAGCTAAGTCTTGATCAGGAGAAAGAACAATTACAAGGCTTTTATAAGCATTTATCAGAAGTCGCTGAGAAAATTGACCCTACCCTTTCACAGCATGCTGCGGCATTACAAACTAAAGCACTGGAAAAAGTTGAGGGGCTGGAAAAGAAAATGCTACGGGCGGAGAAAAGAAAGTTTGAAGCCCAACAACGGCAAATATCAAAACTGAGAGAACAACTTTTTCCGGCTAACAGCCTCCAGGAAAGGCAAGAAAACTTTTCGCTTTTTTATGGAAAGTATGGTAAACAGTTGTTACAAAAAATGTATGATGTTTCTTCAGCCCTGAAGCAGGAGTTTGGTATCGTAGAGCTTACGAACAAGTAAATATTGCTGACTTGCCTGGAATATTAAATTCGGCTTTTTTGTATTATTCCACCTGCGATTACATCATCACCTTCGTAAAATACTGCACTTTGGCCAGGCGCAATGCCTTTTACGTTTTCATAAAAATGGACCCTTAAGCCTTCATTTTCCGGATACATATTACAAAGGCTGCCGCTGTCTTTATACCTTATTTTTCCGATCGCCTCCATTCCTGGTGTAATTGTATCGTACTTCCCCATATTCAATTTGATGACCCTCATCGAGCTTTCATCAAGGTCCTCCGCATCGCCCAATACAACTGTATTACTTTCGGGGATTATTTGAGTTACAAACACGGGTCTGCCCATTGCTATTTCAAGACCCTTTCTTTGCCCGATAGTATAAAAAGGATAGCCTTTGTGTTTTCCTAAAATTTTACCTTCTTTGTTTACAAAGTTGCCCCCTGCTACTTTGTCTTCAAGCCCTTCAACTTTTCTTTTTAGAAAACCACGATAGTCGTTATCAGGTACAAAACAAATTTCATAGCTCTCGCTTTTTTTGGCAAGTTCCGGGTAACCCATGTCGTGAGCCATTTGCCTGATCTCTGTTTTATGGTAAATGCCAAGCGGCATAATTGTGCGGCTTAACAATTCCTGGTCGAGCCCCCACAACACGTAACTTTGATCCTTGGTAGCATCTTTGCCTTTGCTGATCACGTACCTGTCATTATCGTATAGGCGAACTTTAGCGTAATGGCCGGTAGCGATATAATCGCAATCTAAGGCATTGGCTCTTTTTAATAAAGCACGCCATTTAATGTGGGTGTTGCACATTACACAAGGATTAGGCGTACGGCCAGCGAGGTATTCGTCAACAAAATTTTCTATAACAAAATCTCCAAACTCTTCGCGTATATCTAATATGAAATGAGGAAAGCCATGATGAACCGCTGCAGCACGAGCGTCGTTGAAACTATCAAGGTTGCAGCAGCCGGTTTCTTTCTTACTGCTTCCGGCGCTGGCGTAATCCCAGGTTTTCATTGTAATGCCGATTACTTCGTAACCTTCATGATGCAACATGAGAGCCGTAACCGTACTGTCGATACCGCCACTCATTGCTACCAAAACTTTTCCTTTACGGCTCATTACAAAATAATTTAGCCGGCAAAATTACGCAACTATTCCCTATAGTCTCTTTGTTAACAGTCACAGCACTGCAATAAAGTATTGATTTAGGAAATAATTTTGAAACAAGGCTGACGAGGTAATCTTTGTCTTATAAGTATTTAAATACTGTCTGCCTGTATTCTTCCAAATCCGCTTCTGTTGTAAGTTCATCGAAAACTTCAGATCTTCCATCTGCATACTTTCTTGTAAGTACGACTGTTCCTCCCTGAATAACGGTGCTTTTGGCTCTTGTGAATATTTGCTCTAACTCCACTATTCCGCTAGTCATTTGAAGGTCTTCTACTTCGTTTACATTGATTACATATTCCGTCATTTCTTATATTTTTTACAAAGAAGTTCAAAAGGCTCTTTGTCGACTTATTGAGAAGGGATCTTAAATTGTCATAAACTCTCTCGAACTAGGACTAAAGCTGCACAAGGAACTGAAGAATAAACGTACTGCGACGCAACGGTGATGCTTTAACAACTTATGCCGGTACTGAAAAGAATTATACTGTTAAAAATTGAGGTCGCAGAATTTTGAAGTAGGAGGTGGGCTACTGTAATTTATCTCTTCTTTCTTTCAACTCTCTCCAAGTAGTTAATACGATGCCTTCTTTTTGCAAAGCACTTTTAAAAGCCGGATCTGTCATTGCAAGCAAATCTCCTTTGCGTACCGGCCCGCTGTTACTAATAAAGGGAAATACGGCGGTTGGTGCAGTACAATGCATAATCATCATGGTAATCCCAGGCTTCAATGATTTTATTGCTGCAATGTATTTCTGGGTTTTAAAGGCTTGAATTTTTTTATCATCGTTGCTAATGTTGTCCGGAATCTTCCAATCATAACTTTCATTGTGCAGATCATCCAGCACAGGTAAACCTGCAGACCAAAGCATTTTACCAATTTGTCTTAATTGTTGCACCTGGGAGTCCGGTGCTTTCATTTCGCTTTGTATTAAGGTGTTGTGTCCGCCAGGTAGCATTACAGGAATTTTCTTTTCAATTCCAACCTTCACGTATCGTTCTATAAAAGCCGGCGTGGCAAAAAGCGTCCCCATATGAGAGTCTAAATGTGTAGGTATGAAACCCATTGTTACTGCCCTGTCAATTTGAGCCCTGATTTCTTTTTCTACTTCATCGGCAGTTGCGTGTTTTACTACATCCGCTACGCTGCGCCACAAATTACCTTCTATATCGGTTAAGCCAGGAACTTCTGTCTTCCCTGCCAGTGGCACCCACCTGTAATCTTTCCATTCCGACGTTAAGGTCAGGTGTAGACCGGCGTCTAAATTTTTATGCTCCTGAAGATAATGAACAAAGCCCGGTACCCAGGGGCAGGGCATCATTACGCTGCACGAATTAGCAACACCTTTGGTCATTGCTGTAATAGTACCTTCGTTTGAATCGAAGCTCATACCTGCATCATCTATATGAAGGATAACTACTTTGGCGCCTTTTGGATAACCTAATTTTAAGGCATAAGTACTGTCGATAGTTTGCGCTTTACAAAAAGCGGCGGTAAAAACGAAAAGGAGAAAGATGTATTTCATAAGCGATCGTTTGAAGTATATTAAGGACGTTTTGGTTTGGATTACCGGCGTAAGTGAGATGTGCCCAATATCTTTCCTGCTCAAATTAACGCAAAAAAGCCACCATTTGAATGATGGCTTTTTTCTAAAAGTTAGTTGGATTATGAAATATTTATCAGCCTTGCTGGTTTTTGTTTTACTTCTTCGCGCTTTGGTATAACTAAATGAAGAACACCGTTTTCGTATTTTGCCTGAATGTTATCAGCATCAACTGCTTCTCTTGATAGCTGGAAGCTTCTTTGGAACGTTTGGTAGCTAAATTCTTTCCTTGTCCAGCGCTCGCCGTCTCTTTCCTCGTTTTCATGTTTCATTTCTGAACTAATGGTAAGAACGTTGTTATTCAGTTCTACTTTAAAATCTTCTTTTTTCATTCCGGGAGCGGCCATTTCGACTTCGAAAGTTTCTGCGGTTTCTTTTACGTTTACGGCTGGTACTGTTGTTCCCGTCATTGAAAAGTTAGAATTGCCCCAATCAAATAAATCCCTGGTAAAGAAGTCGTCAAATAATCCAGGCAAAGAGTTAATTAAATTTCCGTTTCTTTTTGCGAGTGTCATAATAGCCTCCTTTTAAATTTTAAGTTAATTAAGGTTTACGCCAGAAGTAAATCAAGCAAAATGCCAGCACTTGACGCGCTGTAAATTTTTCAGAAAAGATTGGTGTATTGTCAGTTTAAGAGAAAAAATGTCAAGAAGAGGTAGTGAAACTACTTTTATTTTAAACCTTACTTTTATTTAAAAACCTTGTATTAAGGAGTACCGAAGAGGCTGATAGTCCTGTAACGAACCCCAGCCAAATGCCGGACGGCCCCATGTGTAATTTAAAAGATAGAAAATAACCGACAGGTATACCAATTAGCCAATATGCAATGGCAACAAAGGCAGCCGGTACTTTAACGTCTTTCATTCCTCTCAATAGCCCAACACCTATAGACTGCGTTGCATCAGAAATTTGAAATAAAGCAGCAAAGACAAGCAAAGAAGATGAAACAATGGCGACCTCGGCGTTATTGGTGAAGAGTAGAGGTAACTGGTTTTTTAGTATTATAAATAAAATGGCACAGATGAACCCGTAAATCAATCCCCCCACAATGGTACTAACTCCTATGCGGCGTAATAATCCTTTTTCCTCTCTTCCGTATGCATTTGCGACCCGTATAGATCCACCTAGTGCTAAACCCGCAGCCGCCATAAAAGTTGCGGTAGCAAGGTTAAGGGCAATTTGATGGGCTGCCTGTGACGTTGCTCCTAACCATCCAATCATAATTCCAGACACTGAAAAGGCCGCCACTTCCATCCCGTAAATGAGGCTGGTTGGTACACCAAGATGTAGTAGCTCTTTCCATGTTTTCACATCGGCCTTCCATGCTTGTTTTCTGATTTCTATATAAGGTTGAAATATTTTGTGTCGCCATACAATAATAATTAAGATAACAACAATTAAGCACCTGGTAATCAGTGTTCCCAACCCCGCACCTGCTAATTCCATCCGAGGGAAACCAAACCTGCCATAAATAAAAATCCAATTTAAAAAAGCATTAATGGGTAGGGATAACAACGACAAGGTCATAGCGGTTTTTGTGTACTCGAGGCCGTCGCAGAATTGTTTTACCGAAGCAAACATAAGCATGGGAATAAGTGACCAGGCCATTAGCTTATAAAAAGGGACAGATAAAGCAGCAACATGTGGATCTTGTCCTAAATTGAATAAAAGCTTGTATGAAGAAATCAGTGTGACGGCGATGAGAATGGCAACAATGGTTGAAAGAAGAAATCCGTTAAATAAAACTTTTGAAGCCTGAAAAGTATTTCTTTGTCCGTTTGCAATAGCGGTTAGGGGTGATATGGCGATGGCCATTCCCATACCCAGGACTTGTGCAATAGAAATAATATTAATAACAAGCGATGACGCAGCTAGCTGCTGGTAATCAACTGCTCCAATCATTGCGCTATCAATTAATCCTAGTCCAACCTGGGAGATGTTGCTAATAATAAGTGGAGCAGCAATATTTAAAGTCTTAGAGAATTCTTTGAACATCTGCCGCAAAAGTAACATTTCGACTTAGAATACATAGGGCGGCTCTATTAGTATTTGCGGCTTTGGTTCAAAAAACGCCAAAAAACGCTTCTATCTTTTAGAGAAGAAGGCCGTTCTTTCTTCCAGTTCAATTACCCCAAATACTGTCTGTTATTTTATTCGCGTTATGAGTGTTATTGAACACGTTATCAAGTACTTCTCTTCTTAAATCTATTTCTTCTATAGGAAAAGGGCGATCGTAAATTGCATTTATGGCGTTTTTAAATTCCTGCGCAGTTGACGCTATATTGCATACCTTTTCAAGACCGGTTCCTTCTATAGACGCTTCATTTACAAGGCAGTGCCGTCCATTATATAAAGCGTTTAATAACTTTACTTTAATCCCTGTAGAGTTGTAGGAGGGAATGATGTTGATATGCGACTTTTCGATCAAGTCCTGCATTTCCCGTTCCTCGGGATTTGCAATTAGGCAAGTCGAATTCTTATTACGGACAAGCTTAACGAGTTTTTCGGACGGGTTTTTTCCGGCAATCACAAAGGGTATGCTTAAGTCATTAAAAACGGTTTCTAAAAGCCAGGTGGCTGCCTGTTCGTTTTCAGCCACACTTAGGTCTCCATGATAAAGGCAAAAACAGCCTTTACCTTCCCCACTATTTACCTTCCAACCGGGCAAAAACAAAGGAAGAGATTGAATGTTTGTACACCCCATTGTTTTATAAATTTCCGCATCTTTCTGGGTTACACTGAAGAAAGCAGCCTTGTTAGTGATAGATCTTTCGTAACTCTTCAGCAAGTAGCTTTCCCATAAAAAATAAAGCTTTTTAAAAGGGGATTTTGTAAAAGTGTATAAATGGCCATAGTAAATATGTTCTACATTATGCAACCTTACAAAACACTTTCTTTGTTTAAATCGCTTATCGTTTAACAGGTATGTACAATGTATACCTTCCATCAAAATAGGGTAATCGTCTTGGCTTAACCTGTCACGCAACTTGTTACTGCTCCGACTTTTAACGATGTACGGATAACTTAATGATAAGGACGCTAAACCTTCGTTTCTCCTGTAATAGTCTACACTATCGCAATATTGATTGAGAGCAGGTTGCTCGTCTCTCCCATATTTAAAACAATGCAAATGGATCTTCACGCCACTTTGTTGTAGGGCAGAAAGTTTATAAAAAAGGTCAAAAACACCGCCATAATCAACAGGATAGGGGACATTTAAACAAATTATATGAAGGTGCTTTTCCATTATTTTATTAACCTTTCAGCCGTTCTTTTATCGCCATTGTTGCGTCGCACACTTGTGCAATTTACTCGCATAGTCACCTTGCTAAATTCGAAGCTAACTCTGTAACTTGTTATTCCTCAGCGTCAAAAAGTTCATTATAGAAATTCCGTAATACCTTTTCTTCGTTTTGCCAATTGAGGTCTTCTCTCGCTACCAGGCAGTTTTTACGGAGTGTGTTGTAGTAAACAGCATCGTTAAGCAGATTGTTTAAAGCATTCGCAATCGTGTCAGGTTTGGTATCGGGGATAAGACTTGCTATTTGATATTTCTCATTAAGCTTTCTGTACTCTGGAAAATCAACACAAACTTGCGGAACACCGGCCATGATGTAATCAAAAAAACGGTTAGCTAAGGATTGGTATTGGTTTAAACCTGTTTCTTCAAACAGCATAACCGCTGCATAAGCTTTCGGAGTAATTAATTTCAATTCGTCAGGCGGAACCATTCCTTTCAGTTCTACTTTTGCTTCAACTGTTTCGTTGTCAACTAGTTGCTGTACTTGTTTAAAGAAGTTTCCATCGCCACAAACCAATAATTTAGCGCCTACATTTTTCATTGCAGGAATGAGTGTTTCAAAACTTCTTCCTTCGTTTACCGCACCTTGATAGATTATAAAACGATCTGTGTTATCAGAATATCCAGGCAGTTTTGTGAGAGTAGGTAGGTTTCTTACTACCGCATATTCACATCCATATCTCCTTTTAAACTCTGCTGCTATAAATTCATTAACCGTATATCCGTGAATGAATCTCGGCAATGCAAATCCTTCTACCCTTAGCCAAACCTTTTGAATAAATGGTCGTGTAACAATTTCTTTTAGCTCGGTAAAAAGCTCGTGTGCATCGTATACTCTTTTCTTTTTTAGAATTTTAGAAGCAAAATAATTTGGGATAACAGTATCAAGATCAATAGAAATGTAGCAGTCAGTTGAAGTAAATAAAAGAACAAAAAATAGTCGCAGGTTAAACTCGAGGTACATCAATTTCCCTTTCTCAAAAAAACACGAAACCCGAATTTGTTTATACAAAGTAGCTTTAACCGGATGAGAATTAGGAAGCTGCCTGCCTATTAAAGTAACCTTATAGCCAGCATTTGCGAGTGAAGTGCAAATGCGCTGCATTCGCTGGTCGTAAGTAAGGTCATTAATTACCGAGAAGGTGAGGCTTTTCAATATTTACAGGTTAAAGGCAAATATAACATTGAAGAAACCAAACGATCATGAGCAGTTTTTAGGAGATATGTAGGGAGAAGGGGTATGGGTAAGAGAATTTATTGATGTTTTTTTAAATCTAATAATTGCAGTGTATGCAATATGCCAAAATGCTCAACAGTGCCCCACTAAGAATTTTGATTCAAATTATTTTTTTACTTTTTCTTCTTTTTCGTCAAAACTAAATGCAATCGGACCATTTCCTGCCACCAGGAAATAAACAAGTAAGAGCAACACTAGTATAGAAAGTATAAAACCAGAGTAAGGTCTAAGCACATCCTGAGAAAAATTAATAAAAATAATAGCGCCAAGTAATATTGGAATTTGGATAAGACATGCAAACCGTGTAAAAGCGCCCAGCGTAAGAAAGATACCACCAAGAATGTGAGCAAACACAATATAGTGGCCAAGCATGACAATAAAAAACGAACCGTAAGAAAGCTTGCCTGAGATTAGTTCGGTCATAATTCCCATATTACGGAGAAAGTCAATTCCTTTATAACAAAGAAAAATTCCTAGTCCTATACGAACTATGTCTACCCATTTTGGGTGATGGGTATCACCCCAGTGCTCTATACGTTCTATGCGATTCATATGGAAGTTTTTGTTTTGAAAGAACTACTACTAAAATACTTTTAATTTTTTTCAATTCAAATAACAACCAATTACTTTCCTGTGAAAAAATTAATTATAAGAAGTTTAGTTTTATAATTTCAACAGTTTACATTATTTTACTACTTTTGCAGCCAATTATAAGAAAATAAAAAATTGGTGTCTATTTAAACAATTCGAAATGTCTTTAACAACAGAGAAAAAAACAAGCATTTTTACTGAATTCGGTGGTGGAGCTCAAAACACAGGTTCTATAGAAGGACAAGTGGCTTTACTGACTGAACGTATCAGCCAGATTTCAAAACATTTACAAGCAAATAAAAAAGATTTTTCTACCCATCGTGGATTGATGCAACTAGTTGGTAGGCGTAAGAGCTTGCTCACTTATTTGCAGAGGCACAATCTGCAAGGTTATCGCGGATTGATTGAAAGATTGGGTTTAAGAAAATAAGTTTTTCGAATGATAATAGCTATTCCCAACTGATCATGCATTAGTTGGGAATAGTTTTTTGTGTTTGTCCCCATTGGTCATCCTTTTTAATTTATTAACCGGAATGTCGGGCGCTCTTTGTCCCTCCTTTTTGTCCCTGCTGTTCCGTATTCAAACATTGTTACCTATATGTTATCTCAACCCATTAATGTTACTTTCGATATTGGCGGTGGCCGTGAAGTAACAATTGAAACAGGAAAACTTGCCCGGCAGGCTGATGGTGCTGTTACCGTTCGCCAGGGCAATTGTATTTTATTAGCTACGGTTGTAGCAAATCGCGAAGCCCGCGAAGGACAAGACTTTTTTCCTTTGTCAGTAGACTACCAGGAAAAATTTGCTTCAGCAGGCCGTATTCCAGGTTCTTTTTTCAAAAGAGAAGCGCGGTTAAACGACTACGAGATCTTAACTAGTCGTTTAATTGACCGTTCACTTCGTCCTTTATTTCCCGACGATTATTTTTGTGAGGTACAGGTTTTAGTTAGCCTTATTTCGAGTGATCCAGAAGTGATGCCTGATTCGTTAGCTTGTCTTGCTGCATCTTCAGCATTGGCCGTTTCTGATATTCCCATTAAAGAAATCATTAGCCAGGCAAAAATTGCTAAAGTGGATGGCCAGATAGTTATTAATCCTACACGGTCAGAACTACAAAGAGCAGACTATGAGTTTATTATAGCTGCTACTGATAAAAACCTGATGATGGTGGAAGGTGAAGCCAAAGAGTGTTCGGAAGACGATTTGGTAAATGCCTTGCAAACTGCGCACGATGCTATCCGGGTTCACATCAAGGCACAGCAAGAACTGAGAAGTAAAGTAGGTGTACCGGGAGTAAGAGAGTATGCTAAACCAGAGCAAAGCGAAGAAATTAAACAAAAAGTAATTGATTTTGCGAAAGACAGAATTGGACTAATTGCAAGAAGCGGATCAAGCAAACATGCAAGAAGCGAAGCTTTTAGTACTATAAAGAATGAATTAATTGCAAGTCTTGGTGAAGACGCTACAGATGTGCAAAAGAAGCTTGCAAAGAAATATTACGCCGATCTGCAGTGGGAAGAAGTAAGAAACATGATGCTTGAAGACAGAGTAAGGCTTGACGGCCGTGGTCTGGAAGATGTTCGTGTATTAACTATGGAAGTAGATCCTCTTCCAACTCCACATGGTTCTGCATTGTTTACAAGGGGTGAGACTCAATCACTTACAACCGTTACTTTTGGTACTAAGTTAGACGAGCTTTTAATAGAAAGTGCCGCCAAGTCTGATTACAGCAATTTCATTCTTCACTATAATTTCCCGCCGTTTTCTACCGGCGAGGTTAAAATGATGAGAGGTGTCGGACGCAGAGAGGTTGGACATGGTAACCTTGCATTGCGCAGCCTGAAACAAATGATGCCAGGTAATGATTATCCTTATACTGTACGCATTGTTAGCGATATTCTTGAAAGTAACGGTTCTTCATCTATGGCTACTGTATGTGCCGGTTCGCTCGCCTTAATGGACGCTGGTGTTCCTATTCAAAAACACGTTAGCGGTGTTGCAATGGGTTTAATTACCCGTGAAGATGGTAAATATGCTATCCTTACAGACATACTTGGTGATGAAGATCATCTGGGCGATATGGACTTTAAAGTTACAGGTACCCGTGATGGAATTTGCGGTGTGCAAATGGACATTAAAGTAGATGGATTAAGCATGGAAGTAATGACACAGGCGCTTCAGCAAGCACGCCGTGGACGTTTACATATACTTGATGCTATGTATGCATGTATGCCTGCTGCCCGTCCCGAGGTTAAGCCGCATGCCCCAAGAATGGAGAAACTGTTTATCGATAAAGAATTTATCGGTGCCATTATCGGACCGCAGGGTAAAGTTATACAGGAAATTCAGCGCGAAACCGGTACAACTATCAATCTCGAAGAGGTTGGTAATGTAGGCGAGGTAAGCATTTTCTCACCTATAAAAGAAGGTGTAGATAAAGCTGTAGCCTGGATTAAAAGCATTGTCGCTGTTCCGGCAGTAGGTGATGTGTATGAGGCAACTGTAAAAGGAATAAAAGAGTTCGGCGCATTCGTTGAATTTATGCCTGGCAAACAGGGGTTATTGCACATCAGTGAAATAAGCTGGAAACGTCTTGATACTATGGAAGGGGTTTTGAATGAAGGCGATGTGGTAAAAGTAAAATTGATCGGACTTGATCCTAAGACAGGTAAGTTTAAACTTAGCCGTAAAGCATTAATGCCGAAACCTGATTTTCAACCCCGGGAGCAGCCGCAGGAGAGAAGGACAGACAATAACTAGGATAAATCTTAGTTTTTAAAATAAATAAAATGGCCTGTAAAACAGGTCATTTTTGTTTTATACCGGGGGAGGTTTATGCAGCTTTTTAGACCATCTGTAAATATTGATGATACATTGTTGTGTCACTCTCTTGTACTGTTAATTCTATACGCAACTTATCTACACCTGTGATTAACTCGTTAATTGTAGATGTCATATTCCATTTTAATTTTGCGGGAGCAACACCAAAACCAACTTATCAATAATTCTTCACAGGATAAATATCAATAAGATGAAACAGCAAAACGTTGCAGAAGTTGAACCAGTTATAAGTCTAAGCGTTCGCATAAAAACCACTGAAAGAGAATGTCCGCGTTGTGAGGCCGTTCTTGTATTGAACGATAACGAGCAGTGTTACGAGTGCCTGAATTGCGGTTACATTGATTGCGGAGACGACGAGTAAATTTTTTTCCTGAATCATACTACTTGATTGTTCATCCGCGAATTCGTTAATATCCAACATTCTTCATGGCGTTGTTTGGGCTGCTGCGTTTTATACTGCTGCGTCTGTTTGACCACGAGTGAAAGTAACCCGCCCAACTTACCTGCTTAGTTATATTTAGCACCCATTGTTGTTCTACAATCGATTCTCAAATTAGGTTGAAGAAACTCTTTTTAAAATGCCCTAACTTACCTGTAAATGAAATCTGTAGATGAAATTTAAACCACTCTTGGTCCTGCTTTGCTTGCTTGTTATTTGCTTTACTAATGGTTGTGTCAGCCATCATCAGACTCTTAAAACCCATCCAGCTATAATGAAAACCTCAGATCAAAAGGAAGAATTATTTCAGAATAAACGGAAAAGGAGAAAAGAGTTGTACAATTTACTGGGAAGGTTGCCCGACAGAAACCGGCCGATGTCCGTAAAAATTATCTCAAGGGAAGAGACCGATGAAATGATTATTGAAAAATTACTGTTTGACATAAACGGCCAGCAAGAAGTGCCTGCATATTACACGAGACCTAAAAATGCTGTCGGAAAAATTCCGGCTATTCTCTTCAACCATTCTCACTTTGGTCAATATGAGGTTGGTAAAGATGAATTTGTAAAAGGGCGAAAGGAAATGCAAAGCCCGCCATATGCACTCGCACTTGCCCGTGCCGGATATGCTGGCTTATGTTTAGATATGTGGGGTTTCGGAGAGCGGAGAGGAACGAGTGAGTCTGATATCTTTAAAGAGATGCTTTGGAATGGCCAGGTAATGTTTGGAATGATGGTGTACGACAATTTAAGAGCATTAGACTATCTATCATCGCGATCTGATATTGACAGTAAACGCATAGGTACTATAGGAATGTCGATGGGCAGTACTATGTCGTGGTGGATCGCTGGTCTTGATGAGCGTATTAAAGTTTGCATTGACATTTGCTGTTTAACCGACTACCAGGAACTAGTGGCAGAAAAAGGGCTGGCCTTACATGGTATATACTATTACGTTCCTGATTTATTAAATCATTTTACAACTTCTCAGATTAACGGTTTAATTTCTCCCAGGCCACACTTCGGCTTGGCAGGTAAACTCGACCCCTTAACGCCTTTGAAGGGTTTGGAAAAAATTGACCGAAATTTGAAAGAAATTTATAAACACGATGAAGCTTCGGACGCATGGCAGCTACGTGTGTATAATGTAGGACATTTAGAAACCCGCGAAATGCGTCAGGATATAATGGAGTTTTTTAAAAAATGGTTGTGAGCATTACATCTGACTTTCGTGAAATTTTCTTACTCTTTTGGGACTAGCACTGATATTCAAAGGCTATGAGGAATTGTTTCGAGACATCGTTGGTTACGAGCGATTATAGAGATTGCAGAACGATCGTAAAAATCATTGAAAGCTTCGGAATGTTTTGTTCTAAAGAAAAAAGTAGTTACTGCTCTTCACCTTTCTGAGCAGTAACTACTTTTCTTTCAACTTTAATTATGATCCGAAGGTTTAAGACGAATTGAGTAACTACAAATAAAATAGTCGGTTAGCTTCCTCTATTTGCGCCGGTTGATCTAACTTTTTTAGTGACCGCCGCTGGCTTTGCAGAACTTTTTAAAAACTT
Organism: Segetibacter sp.; assembly: GCF_025963695.1. Lineage (GTDB taxonomy): Bacteria > Bacteroidota > Bacteroidia > Chitinophagales > Chitinophagaceae > Segetibacter. The sequence goes on from NZ_JAOQAH010000091.1 coordinate 87,790, forward strand.
AGACCCTTTTCCCTGGTCCTTTTGGTTTTTATTTCCCTGCGTTTCGTTCTTTTTATTGTTGGTAGGTAACGACATAAGTAATTTTTTAAGTACAGCAAATATAACTTTTTCATTTGTACGATCAAAAGAGTTGAGAGTTCATCAGCTCGTAACCTTTCTTATGTTATTTAAGCTGTTCCCACTATCCCTTTTTTGCAAATAGTGACTTAAATTTTACAGCTGTGGAAAAAGTTTGTGGAGAAGTACTGTTGCAAGCCGAAGTGGAATTGCAAAAAAACAGGCTGTCGATCACTGATATTTGGTCTTCAGTTACCGGCGGCCTGTAAGAAAGGGAGCATTTCTCTTGAAACTATTTCTTCGGCTTCTTGCTTCTACCCATTTAATAATTGAAGTCCGCGATTTGTTTCACGCCCTCCCGGGCTTTTTTGACCTTAAAAAAGCTTTTCCTTTTACTGATAGTAATCCCACAAAGTTGATCACTGTTGAAAAGCTTGTTACAAGTAGAATTGTAACTCTTTCGGCTGTAAACCGATTAATTGGACTTAATAAATGAAAAAATTACCATACCTAAAGTTAAATGGATATTCGAATATTGTCAATAGAGAATTAAATAATCTTAATAACATTTCTATTTTTGAAAAATTTTATACGAAGAAGAATATAGTATTTTTCTACCAGGAGCCTTTTAGAACAAAGTAAGGGAGGTTTCTAAATTAGTGGAAGTTGAATGTATGTCTGATGTAGTTATAAAAAGTATTGCTGATAAGGTCAATTACATAAAGTGAAAAAGCTGCTTGAAAAAACTTTCGTACACGTGAGTGACACAACAGAAGCATCATTAGTAGATGCTGTTGGTTATAAAAGAGGCGATCGCATTTCAAGTTATATTAATAGTGAAGTAATGCAATTACTCAGCTAAGTCTTTACTTAAAACGTTATCGGTACTCTTAAAACTGCCACGCCGACAAGGAATAAAGTCAGAAAAAAGAGGATATCTTCTGCAAAAATGAATATTCCTTCAAAAGCGCCCTTCCGACCTCTTAGGATTTTAAAAAAGATAAATGCTGATTAGGTGCAAAAACGATATCAAACAGTTCACCTAATCCTGGTAATGAAAACCTCCATAAACCAGGCGTGTCCCTTGTATGCAAAGGATAAGAGGCAGCCGCTGTTTATACACTTTTTCTAATTTATCAAATAAAGGAAACAGCTTACCAATTTTAATGGAAGGAAGCATTTTTGTAGAACTATCCTTAAGTTCTCTGGAATAATAAGTGTTTATTTAGATCGGTAAGGGATTTCTTCGGGAGGGTACTACAAAGGTCTCGTCTTCGCTTAAGTAAACAAAAAAGTCGTACAACTCATAAATATCTCCCGGAACTTTTGCGCCGCCATTTTCGTTATTGCGTTCGTATGGGCCGAGAATTTGTCCATTATATTTAATCTCTGAAAGCTTTTGTTCTAATGTCAACTTTTTAAAATTATCGATATCCATGCGCTAAAAGACTTTTTACAGGTTATTGTTTAAATTTTTTCATAACTGTTGGGTGGCAAAGATATACCTTCTGCTCATTTTATTGGTATAACTAATTTCGTATGATCAGGAATAAAAAGCACGTAAATTATATAGGTGGGTAAAAAAAGGATTGCGTAATAAAAGTTGAAAAACTGAAATAATCTTTTCTTATATTTAATCTAATAATAAAATTACTGCTATGAGAACTGTTGCTCAGATACTGGCAAGAAAAGGAATCACAGTTATAACTGTTGATCCTAAAACCCCTGTTATTGATGCCCTAAGAACAATGGCTGATAAAAATATTGGCTCTGTTGTGGTTATGGAAGGGGCAGCTTTTAAAGGTATAATGACTGAAAGAGATTATTCACGAAAAGTTATTTTAAAAGGACGTTCTTCCGATGATACAACTGTAGCAGATATTATGTCTTCGTCGTTTCCTGTTATCACACCAAAAGATACTATTGAGCAGTGCATGAAATTGTTATCCGGGCATCACTTGCGTTATCTACCTGTGATGCAAAATGATGAATTAGCTGGTATAATATCAATAAACGATGTGGTAACTGAAACCATACTGAGTCAATACGAAACGATCTCTCATCTGCAGAACTATATACAATCGTAGGAAATTACAGCTTTACCATAAGGCTATCTATTTATTTTGCGCATCCGTTTAACCTGTACTGATCACTGCCGGTTAAATAAATTCAACCACTTCACCTGTAGTTAGACCAGCCCTGTTTGCAGCGTCCTTCGTTTATATCATCCCGCGAACGTTAGCAGCAAAGGCTTTGTTCTTCAACCGTTTTCTTACACCTTTTAGGCCCATTCCTTTGTATTCAACAGGACGCATTAAAGAGTAAGCATAAATAAGTACACTTAACTCGTTGGCATCAACATTTCTTTTTTCTAATTATTCTATAATTTTTTCCCAGTGCTGGTGCGGCCACTGATCTCAACAAGCTATCACAGTAAGCCCACCATTTGCCAGCCATTGACCCTGCTCTGCGAATTGTTCTTTTTCTTTTAACCAATTATGCATTAGTTTGCCAACTTGCCTCATGTGTAGTTTCAGTCGTTCATTTAGCACCCGTTCGTTTAATAGCAACTCTGCATCTTGCGGTGACAAGTATTTTCTTTATTTGCAGGGTCTCCAAAACTCGTTCTATTTAATAATAAGGTAAAGGTTGCAAACTTATAGAGATTAACAAAAATCGGTGAAGGCGCTTTATAAATTAAAGTTCCGGATGATGAACGGTTGCATAAGAAGAAGTAAACGGCATATTTAAGATGGCATGAAATTGTTGGAAAACTTTGAAACCTAGGTTATGAAAAATATATTACTGCTTGGAGTTATTAGTTTCTTTCTGTCTGATACAGGTAATGCACAGAGCGGAAAAAAAGATAGTAGGGATACCAGTACCATTACAGAGTATATTCCCATTGAAGGTCGGAGCGAACTTGGGGTGCCTAAAGAATTACAGGGAACATGGGTACTTGCATCTGGTATACAAAGGTCAAAGCCAAGTGTAGATATGGGAACTAAAAAGTTAGCACCAGGTACAGAAATCAGGCGGGATAGTGTGACCAGATCAACAATCGTTAACGGAGAAACCAGGACTACTACAGAAGTGAATATAGAGAGAATGGCTACACCTGTAAAACAAATAACTCCTTCACAAAAAGAGATGATGCATAAAGTTGAAAAACCCAGTATTAGCTTTTTTGGTGCAAACGAAACTTTTTCCGGCTTTACAGGCTGCAACAAATATTCGGGCCGTTATAAGATAACAGGAAGCAAAATATTATTGTTAGATGGAGCTGCTTCTACCAGGATGGTGTGTTTGGGAGAGTACGATGAACAGGCTTATTTAGATAGCCTTAAAAGAATAAATACTTTCAGAGCCGATAACGGTAGACTGGAATTAATGAATGGTAACAATGTGGTGCTAACGTTTGTCAAAAAATGAGCGTTCGAACTGTTATCCAATTTGCGTTTTCGAAATCTGTTTTAGATAATTCGGATACACCTAAAGACATTTTCCTTATCGCTTTAAACTCTAAACCTTGTCTTCGAATGGGGCAACTTTGCTTCTAAAATTTACTTGCAGTCGTCTTCGTAAACTCCTCTTAGCCTTCGACCTAAACCGCGTTAGAAGCTTATCGCGCAGCGAAAAATAGAACATAGAACAATAGGATTTGTTCAGACATTTGAATGAAAGAAAAATAAGTATTTTATAAAATACCGATCAAATCTAATTATTCGTTTAGTAAATAAGGTATAAATTCTAATGCCTATAATGGCATACCTATTGTATTAAAGTCAAAAGAAAAACACAAATGAAAAAATTAAGCGTATCAGTTCTATTAGTAATTGTAATTGTAGCAGTAATAACTAGTTGTAAAAAAATCATCAATTCGGTATTTTCAGGTGTGGATGTAGAGGTTCCCGAAGTTGTTTTTACTGTTCCCGCACCACCACCACTACCTCCTGGTTTCCCTGTTCCAACAAGTGAGCAATCTATTGGCTCCCTATCACAAAGTTTCAATTTAGACAGCGCCGTTAAGGCAAAGACAAACGGTCAATTTGGTGCAGGAGACGTCACATCAGTTAAGGTAAAACAGATAATTTTCAACATGTCCAATGCTGATGAGCAAAATAACTTTTCAAATTTCGAAAGTGCCCGTTTTACTTTTGCATCTAACGCAAGCCAGAATACGGCTGAAATAGAGGTTGCCTCGCTAACTTTTCCTCAGACCAATACGCCAACTGTTACATACACTGCTCCCGAGAATGCTCCTGAACTCAGGCCTTATTTAAACGGTAGTAAGCTGACTTATAACGTATATGGTAAACTTAGAAGATATACTACTAAGGCATTGTCAATTAGCGTAAAGGTTACAATGAAGGTTAGATAATCTCTTTTTTCTTATACCATTCCTCATGCCATCACCCCTTACTTTATGAATTGCGATAACGATTTTTATGTTCAGTTCGATAAGACATATGTGAAGGTGAAGCCGTTTTGCGAAAGCAGCAATATGCACTATAAAGTGTATTTACTTGAACAAGAGCTAAAGTTATTGAAGCTCGTCGATGACGAAGGTACAGTTCGGTGGCATGAGACAGGAAAAGGCGAATCTGATTTGGCAACACAATTAGGCAAGTTAATAGAAGAGCAACAAAAAGAGACGTTGCCTTAACAGCGTTTCTATCAGTATTTACACTTGCACGGCGGTGACTACAAAAAGAAGGTCTCATAACACTCTTTCATGAAAGCTATTGTAATTCTTCGTCCCGGTCCACCTGGTGTTTTACAACTTTGTAAGAAGACCATTCCTACGCCAACTTCAAACCAGGTACTAATAAAAGTACATGCATCAGGCGTTAACAGGCCTGATGTTGCTCAACGAAAGGGCTTATATCCACCGCCTCCGGGCGCTTCTGTTGATGTACCAGGTCTCGAAGTGGCAGGGGTGATTAAAGAAGTTGGAGAGGCCGTAACCCGATGGAAAAAAGGCGATGCAGTATGTGCATTGATTGCGGGCGGAGGGTACGCAGAATACGCCGTTGCTAATGCCAGCCATTGTTTACGCCTTCCTGCCAATTGTACTTTTGCCGAGGCGGCCTCGCTTCCTGAAACTGTATTTACGGTGTGGCACAATGTGTTTCAACGCGGCCTTTTAAAAGCCGGCGAACAATTCCTCGTACATGGTGGAAGCAGTGGTATTGGGATCACCGCTATCCAGATAGCCAAGGCGATGGGTGCTAAAGTATATACTACTGCCGGAAGTGATGAAAAGTGCAATGCATGTATATCGCTGGGTGCGGACAAGTGCATTAATTATAAGAAGGACGATTTTGAGGAGGTGCTTAAAAGTAAAGGTGCTGACGTAATACTTGATATGATCGGAGGAGATTACATACCTAAAAACATTCGTCTTTTAAAGACTGAGGGCAGGCTTGTTTTTATCAATGCCATGAAGGGTGGTGAGTCTGCTTTTAATGTTTCAGACATTATGCGTCGTCGTTTAACCATTACGGGCAGTACGCTTAGAAACAGGGAGTCTGAATTTAAATCACAGTTAGCTGCTGAAGTGGAACAAAATGTATGGCCACTTATTGAAAGTAAAAAGTTTAAAGCAGTTATTTATAAGCAATTCCCTTTAGCAGAAGCTGCGCAGGCACATACACTAATGGAAAGCAGTGAGCACATAGGGAAGATCGTTTTGATTAACGAATAATATGCACCCTGGCTCTTATTAGGTTTTTTGGATCGAGCTTTAGCACTACTATGGGCTTTGCTTGCGACGCTCCGTTCGGCTTAGGTAAATTAATTGATGTACATTGATAAAGCGGACTGGTATTTATAAGCCCAACACATCCTTCATACTAAATATCCCTTTCTTACCATTTATAAATTCGGCAGCTTTAACCGCGCCGCCTGCGAAACCTATACGATTATGAGCGGTGTGAATAATTTCTATATCGTCAATTTGAGAAGTGTATTTTATTTTATGCGTTCCGGGAGCAGGATCGACTCTTTCACTAATAATCACCAACTCTTCTTTATTATCAACCGGTTGATTAACCCACTGTTTTTTACTGCTAACGTTTTGCAGGATTTGCTCTGCAAGCGTTATTGCAGTTCCGCTAGGCGCATCTCTTTTTTGCGTGTGGTGGATCTCTTCCATTTTAACATCATACTCATCATAATCTTTCATCAGCTTAGACAAATAGGTATTCAACTCAAAAAAGAGGTTTACTCCAATACTATAATTACTTGCATAAACCAGGCTACCGTCTCTTTCATTGCAATAGGTTGTTATATCGTCCCATTTATTCAGCCACCCTGTAGAGCCACAAACCACCGGAACACCCGCTTCAAAACATTTCTGTAAATTTTCTACTGCACTTTCGGGGCCGGTAAATTCAATTGCAACGTCAGCTCTCCTTAGGTTTTCTAAAGTCATCTCCTCTACGTTGTCAATGTTTATTTTTAAAACAATCTCATGCCCTTTTTTTACTGCTATTTCTTCAATAGTATGGCCCATTTTACCGTAGCCGAGTAATGCAATTTTCATGTAAGCGATTTACAGCGTTTTAATTAAAGTGTTTTTGATTAGGATATTTTAGAAAATATCGATTTCTAGGGAATCAAAGATACCTTATGTGTAGGAGATTTAAGTCCAAGAACAAGGCTTAGACCTTTTGCATTTTTATTGATAACAGGATTTATTCTAAGCGAAAGGTCTTCACTTACATCAAATTCTTTTAGGTGGCCGAAAACCGTAGCGTCGACAATGTTGAGCGCCCAGGTAAGAATAAAATAAAGGGTTGAATAATCTCTGTCGCGCCGGTAGGCGTTGCGATAAAATTGTAGTGAGGTAGTTGCGAGCGGTTGAAGTTTGGGGTTAATGAGGAGTGAGTCCTGCGGTCGGTTTACCCTGATGTCGTACGCATCCCTGGTTCTTTTATACCACATATTGTTAAACACCCAAAATCCCGCCATTGTACCGACAGCTGCATAAACAATGGGAATTTTCCAGTATTCCCTGTTGTAAGCCTGCCCCCAACCGGGCAACATAAGCGAACGTAATGTAGCAGTGCCGGGGTTGTGTTTTGATGCTGTTTTAATAGTATCCTTGTTTACAATCTTTATAGCTGTATCCCTGGTAAATGCAGGATTTTTAGTTTGGGTGGTTGAGTCTGTACGAATAACGGTGGGATTACCGGTTTGTGCAAAAGCAGCAGTGGTATGCAATAAAAGAAAAAAACATATTAATCTTTTCAGATCTTTCATAGTAGCTGATCCAACCTCTAAGAAGTCGGCACATTCATTTGCTCTAAAATTTTGTTTAGTTCCTGCAAAGAATAATAGTCTATGCTAATGCTTCCAAAACCGTTTTTGTTATGAGCAAGTTTCACTTTCGTTGCAAAGTGAGAAGCCAGGTTATCTTCAATTCGTTTGTAGGCGGGAGGCAATGTTGGTTTTGAAGGTTTAGCGCCCTTCTCTTCATTTTTATAAAGCTGGCGAACCAACTCTTCGGTTTGCCTTACACTCAGGCCTTTTTCCTTTATTTCGTTAAAAATGAAAAGCTGCCTGTCAACTGTGTCAACGTTAACCAAAGCTCGTGCATGTCCCATGCTCAAGCTGCCGTTTCTTACTGAAAGTTGGATGTCTGGTGGAAGTTTTAATAAACGAATGTAGTTCGTAACTGTGCTTCTTTCTTTTCCCATCCTTTCGGCAACTTGTTCCTGCGTGTAATCAAGCTCCTCCATCATACGCTTATAGCTTAGGCCAACCTCAATCGCATTCAGATCTTCGCGTTGCAGGTTTTCTAATAACGCCAGCTCGAGTAATTGGTGGTCGTTTGCATGTCTTATATAAGCCGGAATATCTTTAAGCGCGGCAAGCTTAGCTGCTCTCAACCTTCTTTCACCACTGATCAACTGGTATTTTCCACCTTCCAGTTGTGTAACCGTAATGGGCTGAATAATGTCGTGTAGCTTAATAGAAGCAGCAAGTTCATTTAGGGATTGTTCATCAAAATCACGGCGAGGTTGCTTTGGATTGATAGAAATTTTATCCATTGCAATCCTGCTGATTCCTGTTACGTTTTCAACTACGGGTGCTTTTAATGTGCCTGCAGTAGTTTTTAAATCAGAGTCTATATTTTGTAAAAGACTCCTGATTCCTTTTCCTAGTGCGTCTTTTTTATTTGGCTGGTTCATTGTTGTTCGTGTTACGGGGAAAGAAGGTTTAAGTGTGGGTTTAGGGTTTTAGGTTTTGAGTTTGAAGTTGAGGGTAGATGTTTTCGTAAGCGCCAGCTAGCTGCACGGGCTCAATAAAGAATTTTAGTACAAGAGTGCGACGCAACGGCTGTTGAAAGTAGGTGCAAATGCCAGGCAAAAAATATTATATACTACCAACTCAAAACTTTAAACCCAAAGCTCAGAACTTACTCAGTCTAACATCCTTTCTTCCTGGGTAATGCGTGTAAGATCGTTTTTTTGTAATATTTCTTTGGCGAGATTGAGATAATTAACAGCTCCTTTACTATCAGCATCGTATAAAATTACGGGCTTGCCAAAGCTGGGCGCCTCGCTTAACCTTGTATTTCTGTGGATAATTGTACTGAAAACCATTTCGTCAAAATGCCTTCTAACCTCGCTAACGACCTGGTTGCAAAGGCGGAGGCGACCGTCGTACATTGTCATTAAAATACCTTCAATCTGTAAACCTGGATTTAACCTGTTTTGAACAATTTTAATAGTATTTAATAATTTCCCTAAGCCCTCCAATGCAAAAAATTCGCACTGAACCGGAACAATTACGCTGTCGGCGGCAACTAAAGCATTTACGGTTATTAAGCCAAGCGAGGGCGAACAGTCAATTACAATAAAGTCGTATTGATCCTTTACCGATTGAAGTAAATGCTTCATAACATTCTCGCGGTTAGGATAGTTAATCATTTCTATCTCTGCGCCAACAAGATCGATGTGTGAAGGAATAACGTCTAAAAAGGGTATTTCGCTTTTTAAAATTACGTCGTGCGAAGATGTGTTATTAACCATGCAGTCGTATAAGCTGCTGGTGATGTTGTGTAAATCGAAACCAACGCCGGTGGTGCTGTTTGCTTGTGGATCAGCGTCTACTAATAGCGTTTTGTATTCCAAAACAGCAAAGCTTGCCGCCAAATTAATTGCTGAAGTTGTTTTGCCAACTCCGCCTTTTTGATTTGCCACACCAATAATTCTTCCCATTTCAATTATTCTCGTATTCTATTTAGAAAGGTTACTTATAATTCGATTGTCTGCCCAATTTCAGGCAATAGTAATGTTTTTCCCGCAACCTTAAAAGCAGCGACTGCTTCTTGCGTATCAATTTTAATAAATCCGAATGTGTTATAATGTACTCCAACAATTACGTGGCACTTTAGGAAATCGGCAGCGATAATTGCATCTTTTACATCCATAGTAAAATTATCTCCGATAGGTAAAATGCAGAAGTTTAGTTCTGCCCACCTTGGAATTAACTGCATATCGAGGGTTAAAGCAGTGTCGCCGGCGTAATAAAAGTTTTCCTCGGGCGTCATGAAAAGAAAGCCAAGAGGGTTGCCGCCATAAGAACCATCAGGAAGGCCGCCGCTGTGGTGGGCTACTACACATTTAACAGTTCCAAACTCGAAGGACCACTTGCCTCCTGTATTCATAGGATGGGTGTTTTCTACTCCCTGTTTTTTTAACCATTCCGCCACCTCAAACGCACAAACCACTTTTGCACCTGTACGTTTTGCAATGCTAACACAGTCGGCTATATGGTCGCTGTGACCATGGGATACAAAAATATAATCAGCCTCAATAGTGTTTATATCAATACTTGCCGCTAATTGATTAGGAGTGATAAATGGGTCAAACAGAATTGTATTACCCTCAATCTCTACAGAAAAACAAGCGTGTCCAAAACTTGTTAGTAGCATATTTTACTTTTTAAATTAGTGTTGTTTGCACAGTAACCGTTGTAGTGGTACGCGTAGTTCTCAATTTTCAAATTCACTAACTGCGGCCCTTTCTTTTTAATAGTGGTTTTACGGTTGCGGCAAAAATACAGCTTACTTAAACAAATTGCTTTATAATTGGTTAACAGCTTTGGGCAAGTTTTCAACATCCTGAAAGAAGATACAGGACAGTTCACTTTACTTTTGCAAAAAATAGAGACATGCGCAATAGGAGTAGTTGGTGGATTATTATTGTTATTATGCTAATGCTTGACCTGTACGTTTTCCAGGTATTGAAAACATTGGCTTCGGGTGCAACAGAAAAAACCCGGCTTTTAATTTATACACTTTATTGGGCTATTTCTGTTTCTGCAGTTGCTTTTTTGGTCTTACTTCCTTATCTGAATACCGATAGCTGGCCAAAAAATGTGAGAAATTACCTTTTTGCTACTATTGCCGGCCTATTTATCGCGAAATTATTAGCAACCATATTCTTTTTAATTGACGACGCCAGGAGAGGGATTACCTGGGTTTTAAGCAAGATGTTTCCCGAAAACATTGATGATACTAATAACAATGCTGCGTGGAGTATTAGTCGTTCGGCGTTTCTTAGCTGGTTAGGCGTTGGTGTTGGGGGAACCTTTTTAGCAACGTTTATCTATGGATTTAGCAATAAATACAACTATCATGTACAAAGAATAACCCTTTCTTATAACAATTTGCCTAAAGGATTTAAAGGTTTGAAAATCGTTCAAATCAGCGATGTGCACTCGGGAAGTTTGGCTAACAAGGAAGCGGTCAGTAGAGGAGTGGACATGATTTTAAAGGAAAATCCTGATGTGATACTTTTTACAGGCGACCTTGTTAATGACGTTTCCACTGAAATGCACAATTATGTTGATGTTTTTGGCAGGCTGAAGGCCCCCTTAGGTGTGTATAGTACACTAGGCAATCATGACTATGGAGATTATGTAAATTGGCCGTCGCTGCAGGCGAAGCGGGAAAACCTTGAAAAACTTAAAGGCATACATGGGCAGATGGGGTGGCGACTGTTGATGAACGAGCATGTGGCTCTCGAAAGGAATGGCGACAGTATTGCTTTGCTTGGTATAGAAAACTGGAGTGCCCTGAAGAGATTTCCAAAATATGGGAAAATGGATCTGGCATATGCCGGTGCCGAAAAATATCCTTTTAAAATTTTGATGAGCCATGATCCGACTCACTGGGATGCTGAGGTACGCCCTAAGTACAACGATATTGATCTTGCCCTCGCCGGTCATACTCATGGTATGCAGTTTGGTTTTGAAACACCTTTTTTTAAATGGAGCCCTGTAAAATGGGTATATAGACAATGGGCGGGTTTGTACGAAGAAGGTAACCAAAAGCTATATGTCAACCGGGGTTATGGTTTTCTGGGTTACCCTGGACGGGTAGGTATCATGCCAGAAATAACAGTAATTGAACTGGCATAGATGGCATAACTTCTTTATCTAAGTATCTAGAACCGATTTTATTTTGAACGGGTAGGGGAGAACTGTTTCCTAAAATGATAATTATTTTGAAAATTGGAGACTGAAATTTGAACGTTATCCTTTCGTCATACGTACCTACAATTAGCCGAACAATTTTGACCTGTACTATTATTTCTAAAATAACCTGAAGTTGCCGGTCAGTTGTTATCTTGTTATTGTAATCAAACTTTATTTAACTGGAAATAATGGTAACGTTCAAACGAGCATGAGATGAAAAAGAGGTTTACTTACAATGAACAATAAAATTACGATACTACTTGTTTTACTATTTTTTTACACCTTGCCCTACGCTCAAAATATAAAAAACGAGGATAAGATAGACCCGGTGTTTAGGTCTCTGATTTCCACTTACAAAACAAAAAAGATTGCTTTAAATAAAAAATGCTTAGGCTCTAAGCCAGCAGCAAAAGGAAGTGTGTTAAAAAGCGAATTGGAAAGAAGAATATATGATTGTATCGTATATACAAAAAGCGCGAAGACTTTAAAAGACAAAGGAATAATTGTTGGTTCAACACTACCTACGTTTGTAACTGCCCGAGCCACACTAGCCCAAATTGAACAAATGGCAACAATGGAAGAGGTGACGTACATAGAGGCGCCTGAAACCAATTATCCAAACTAAGAAAACAGGGGGATTAGTCTTAACGTTATTTGATAAAAGCTAACCAACCTATTAATCAACGAGAATGAAGAGATTTACTTACATAGATATTGATAAACGCGCTTTTGCTAATTTATCTATTTTCACAAAACACTGCGGTTTACCTGGCGAGCTGAAGAAATATGTTCTTTACCTGATTTTATTATTTGTTCAGTTTTCAGCTTCGGGGCAGGACAGAGTAATTGGGTATAAAATTGATCCTGTTTACAGGTATCTTATTGAAGCTGCAAAAACAAGAACTTCCGATATTAATAGTTTACCCGCGTTTGTAAAAAGAGTTAGTCCAACAAAAGGCTTTTCCTTCCCCAATTCCACTATCGAAGAAAGATACGAATGTGTTGTATATACGAAATATGCCAAGGCTTTATCTGATAGCGGAATAGTAATAAACTCTTACTTTCCAACTTTCGCTACCGCCTGGGCTACTTTAGATCAAATTGGTAAAATGGCTTCAATGCCCTTGGTTGATTATATTGAAGCACCACAAACTTTACATAAAGGGAATGACCTGGTGGTGGGAAGTTCAGGTGCATCACTACTGCATGAAAGGAGGTTGAACAACACGGTTTATAAAGGAAGGAATGTAATTGTAGCCATCTTCGATTCGGGTATTGACTGGAAGCATCTAGATTTTAGAAGCCCCGATGATACTTCTAAAAGCAGGATATTAAGAATATGGGATCAAACGATAACAGCAGTTTCTGGTGAAGCGCCTCCAACTGGTTTTAGCTACGGTGTTGAGTACACGCAGACCCAAATTAATAATGAAATTGATGGCACTCCTGCAAATTTTGTAAGAGAAAGAGACACGGATGGTCATGGGACACACGTGGCTGGTACGGCTACAGGTAATGGTAGCGCTTTGCCTTCGCGAAAATATACAGGGATGGCGCCGGAGGCCGATATTATTGTTATAAAAGGGGGAGATAGCACTTTTAGTGATAATAGGGTGATTGATGCCATTACTTACCTTAAGACATTATCAACGACCTTAGGAAAGCCTGTAGTATTAAATCTAAGTTCGGGAAGCTTGTTTGGTCCTCATGACGGTACCAGGCCAGTAGAGGTGGCTATTGATAATTTTACAGCGTCCGCTCCAGGAAGGGCTGTAGCAGTATCAGCAGGTAATGAGGGGGGCTCTAGAAAGCACAACCAGTTAAACTTAGGAGCTAATCTTTCAGCTTCAGTAACTTTCAATGCACCGCCTATGACAACTGGTACAGATGTGTTTTCTTATGAAATTTATGCTAATTCTAGCGCTTCTATAAATGCCACGCTTACTACACCTGGGGGAGGTTCTGTGACGGCAGTAGCAGGACAATCTACAAGTGGAAACATCTTAAATAGCAATTTTACCGTTTTCGTGACTAACAATGTGGACCCTGCTAATAATAACCGCTATGTTCAGGTTAGGGTCGAACGCAGTGGATCGAATAGTGCATCTGCAGCAGGTACTTACACATTAACGCTTACAAATAACACTGCTACCATCCTTAAATTAGACGGTTGGTTATATAGAGTTAACAATGCTTTCCCGCCAACTGTACTTGTAAACGGCGACAATAACTACCTGGTAAGTTCACCTGGAAACGCTGCCTCCGCAATTACTGTAGGTTCGTTTGCAGCGAGAAATACATGGTATAACGCTTTTAACAATAGTTATTCGACTCCCGTAAGAGAGGATAGTCTTTCCCCTTTTAGCTCACCCGGCCCGAGAAGAGACAATGTATTAAAGCCCGAAATAACTGCTAATGGACAAATGGTAGTTTCTTGCTTATCATCTAATATAAGCCGGGCCGATTCTGTTTCTTTAATTGAAAAGGGATTGTATAATGTACGGTCGGGAACCAGCATGGCAACCCCGGGACTTACAGGCGCTTTAGCTTTACTACTACAGGCAAATAGTGCAGCTACATCTTCTCAATTGAAGACGTGGATTACGTCCGCTGCCACCAGGGGAGGGATAACAGAATTAGCAAGTCCTACCCCTAATAATGCCTGGGGTTATGGAAAGTTGGATGTATACAAAGCTGCTGCGTTACTATTTAATTGTGGTCCTGCTGAACGTAGAACATATAAATACGACTCTTCAACCAGAAACTCAGAACAAACTGGATTTAGAAGAACTACAGAAAGATTGGGCGTAAGGTTTACTCCAGACATTTCAGGAAAATTAGGAGGGGTGTATTATCAAACATTAGGTTTTGGAACAAGTATGATAGTTGAAGTAAGAACAAGCAATTCAGGTAGTCCGGGAACGCTATTGGGAACTCTGGGTGTACCAACAAACCTGGTTCAAAAGTATTCATGGAATTATTTTGATATGAGTGCTCTTAATGTAACTGTAGCCAGTGGTATCGATTATTTTATAATTATTTATAGAGATGCAACAAGTAGCGATGATTGGAGCGTGGGTGCAGAAAGATTACAGTTAGATAACCGTTCAGTAAGCTCAACAAACAGCGGCTCAAGCTGGGGCATTATTAATGCCGACCTTAAAATACGTTCTGTAGTTTATAATAATATTCAATCAACAGGCCCTATCGCTACTGCTACTTCTGGTGACACCAGGAATATTAACAGTAGCAACCAGTTTATAAATGCCAGTTGTCAACTAATCAACCAGGTAATTCCGGCAGGTCTGAATCCCGTAACCGGATCTGTAACAAGCAGGGTTTGGTTAGAGGGCTCAGTTCCGAGAGTAGGAACGCTTCCTTATGTACAAAGACGTTACCAAATTACCCCCGCTATAGGTACTGCTGCCACGGCAACAGTTACGTTATACTTTACACAAGCCGAATTTACTGCTTATAATAATGATCCGGGTAGCACTTTAGATCTACCTGGTAATCCAACCGACGTTGCAGGTAAGGCCAATCTCAGAGTTGTAAAATATTTGGGAGCAAGCAGTGACAACAGTGGTTTGCCTGGTTCATATACCGGAACTCCAACGATTATTGATCCGGCTGAAGGAGATATTGTTTGGAATGCAGAATTTAACCGGTGGGAAGTAACTTTTAACGTAACCGGTTTTGGCGGCTTTATTGTGCAGACTGCTACTGGCACCACCCCTACTGTTATTGAATATTTTAGAGGGAACACCCAAGGTACTGTTAACGCCTTAACCTGGAAGGTAAATTGCTCCAGTACCAGTACAATTTTTGATGTTGAAAGAAGCAGTAATGGTATCGATTTTAGTTCAATTGGAACCGTTACTACCGCTCTTGACCGTTGCTTACAACCTTTTACTCTTGACGATCCATCTCCTCTTAATGGTAACAACTATTACCGTTTAAAAATTTCCAGTGCAGGTAATTCTGTTTATTCAGACATGGTACAATTGCAAAATAGTAGTCAGCCGGTAACGAAACTTTATCCTACCATTTTCAGCAGAGGCTCCAGCGTTCATGTAAGTTTTACGGGAACGAAGGGAAGTTTGACGGTATATGATGCAATTGGGCGACAGTTGTTTACAAGAGTACTTATAAACGGGTTGCAAAGTATAAATTTAAGATTAGCGAGTAGTGGCGTTTATTTTTATACGATTAGGGATGACAATACCGTTATAATAACTGATAAGATTGTTGTAAACTAATATTTGTCATCATTTTATAGTTAACAAATTCGTACTTAATTGCTTGGTTGTTAAAGTATTATTAATAAAACCCAGGTTGGTTTAGGAAAGGCTGGAGAAAAGTTTCTGGCATAACAATTGAACTTTTGATCGAAAACCAAGAATATGAAAAAACTACTAGGACTTACCGTAATGTTGGTGGCGATGATGGGAGTTGCAAATGCTCAGAAATTTAATTTTGGCGGAAAGATTGGATCAAATCAGACCAAGATTTCAGGTCAGGCCTTTAAGGATGGCTACGAGCTTGGCTACCATGTAGGAGCTTTTGCCGAAATTGATGTAACAAGTAAATGGGGTATACAGCCGGAAGTTGTTTGGAACCAAACGAACACCAAGTCCAGCTCAAATTTGAGTGATATAACTAATAACTTTCAACAAAATACAAAGGATATCAAATTAAATTATTTGACGATCCCGATATTGTTGCGTTATAATGTTGGAAGTCTTTTAACCCTGAATGTAGGCCCCCAGTTTGGCATCTTGCTTAATAAAAACGAAACGCTTTGGAACAATGGCAAAGAAGCTTTCAAAAGCGGCGATTTAGCCTTGGTAGGTGGCGCTACCGTGAACTTGAAGATGCTGCGTGTGTACGGACGTTACAATATTGGCTTAAATAATTTGAACGATGTTGGTACCCAGGACAAATGGAAAAGTCAGCAATTGCAATTGGGTGTTGGTATCAGTTTATAAAGACCACGTAAATAATTTTCTTGCATTGTCTTACGGCAATGCTTTTTTTATGCCACTTTGTTACCTTCGGCACCATTTAATTCAAATGGCATTAATATTGAAAGTTCTAATACCATTAATTCAATCCTGTTCCTGATGTCTTGTAGCGACAATTTGTCTACTAAAATTTACTATGATTCAAAAGAATTTTTATTTGCATTCTGAAGATGATACTGACTTTATTCCAATAATTCCTATAAACGAGCACGAGAATGAAAGTGATAAAATAACCCATGTTCCTGAGAATCTTCCTATTCTTCCTCTGCGAAATACTGTTCTATTTCCTGGTGTAGTGTTACCCATAACAGTTGGCCGTGATAAAAGCATTAAAGCTGTAAACGACTCGTATAAAACAAATAAGTTAATAGGTGTACTTGCACAAAAAGACAGCACTATCGAAGATCCTGAAGTAAAGGATCTGTGTTTAATCGGAACTATAGCCAAGATAGTGAAGCTAATTAAAATGCCAGATGGCGGAACTACCATTATTATCCAGGGAAAAAAGCGCTTTTTGCTGGAGGAAATCACTACTGAAGATCCTTACTTTAAAGCCAGAGTAAAATTGCTTGATGAAGACATTATACCTGTTGATGAAGATTTTGGAGCGTACGTAAGCAACATAAAAGACGTGGCAGGGCAGATCGTTTCCATGTCTCCAAATATTCCTACAGAAGCTTCTATCATTTTGAAGAATATTGAAAACCCTTCTTTTTTAATCAATTTCGTTAGCAGCAATTTAAATAGCGAAATTGGTGAAAAGCAAAGGCTGCTTGAGATAGAAGATGTGAAAGAGAGAGCGGAAGAATTAATGCACATTTTGCAAAAAGAGCTACAGTTTGCTGAACTTAAAAATAAGGTTACTAATAAAACCCGTACCGAACTTGATAAGCAGCAACGGGAATATTTTTTACAGCAACAGCTAAAAAGTATTAAAGAGGAACTGGGTGGCGATTTGAACGATCGCGAGTTGGCTGAAATGAGAAAAAAAGGTGAGGGAAAAAAGTGGCCGCAGGCAGCTAAGAACCTTTTTAAGAGCAGTATAGAAAAGCTGGAAAGAATGCATCCAAGCACGCCTGATTACTCTGTCGTGTACAACCATCTCGACTTGTTGCTCGACCTGCCATGGGAAGAATATACCAAAGACAGTTATGATTTAAAGAAAGCAAAACAGGTTTTGGACAATGATCATTATGGTATGACGAAAATTAAGGAGAGGATTTTGGAATACCTGGCAGTGCTAAAATTAAAGGGTGATATGAAGAGCCCTATACTTTGTTTTATTGGACCTCCGGGTATTGGTAAAACCTCTCTTGGGCGAAGTATTGCAAATGCTGTTGAAAGAAAATATGTGCGTCTGAGCCTGGGCGGATTGCATGACGAAAGTGAATTAAGGGGCCATAGAAAAACGTATATCGGGGCAATGCCCGGTAGGATTATACAAAGCATCAGAAAGATAAAAAGCAGCAATCCTGTTATTATTTTGGATGAAATTGATAAGGTAGGAAGTGATCATCGCGGAGATCCGAGTAGCGCGTTGCTGGAGATTTTAGATCCGGAGCAAAACCATACTTTTTATGATAACTACCTTGAGCTTGAATACGATTTAAGCAAGGTCTTATTTATAGCTACTGCCAATAACATTAATGAGATTCAGCCGGCGTTAAGAGATAGGTTAGAAATAATTGACTTAAGCGGGTATGCTATCGAAGAAAAAGTGCAGATAGCCAAAGTGCATTTGTTTCCAAAACAATTTGAGGCTCATGGTTTAAAAAATGGAAGCTTTAAAATTGCAGACAAAGTTCTTGAAAAGGTGATTGAAACTTATACGCGTGAAAGTGGGGTACGCGAGTTGGACAGGCAAATTGCATCAATCATGCGGTACCAGGCCAAAGAGATGGCGGTAAAGGGAAAAGTAAAAGCAACGCTAACAATCCAGGATATTGAGAATATTTTAGGCTCGGCAAAATACAGCAACGAAATTTACAAAACCATTAATCTTCCCGGTGTAGCGGTTGGTCTTGCCTGGACGTATGTTGGCGGTGATATTTTATTTATTGAAACAATTTTAAGTGATGGCAAACCTAACTTGCAGCTTACGGGTAACCTGGGTAATGTAATGAAGGAAAGTGCATCTACAGCATTGAGTTACCTGCAGGCGAACGCTAAGAAATTTAATATTGACCCCGAGTTATTTCAAAAGAAAACCATTCATGTACACGTACCGGAAGGTGCAGTTCCCAAAGATGGTCCTAGCGCCGGTATCACCATGTTTTCATCTTTAGCGAGTGCCTTTTCTGGCCGCAAGGTGAAACCTTTCCTGGCTATGACAGGTGAAATAACCTTGAGAGGCCAGGTGCTGCCGGTAGGAGGCATCAAGGAAAAAGTGCTGGCGGCGAAACGGTCAGGATTGAAAGAAATTATCTTATGCTGGCAAAATGAGAAAGATGTAAATGAGATTGATACTGAATTTATAAAGGGCGTTACATTTCACTATGTAAAAAACATGCAGCAGGTGCTGGATCTTGCGCTTGTATAACAAAAGTTGGGTATTAAAAGCGATGAGTATTGAACATTAGAGCGAAAACAGCCCATGTTCAATACTCAATGCTCAATATTGAATATAGCCCTATACTGCCAGGAGCATTAAGCCGAATAAATGTTATACAAGTACAAGTGAGTGACACAACGATGTTGAACGAAGGTCCACCGCTTGTTCACAAAAATCTTTCACCTTGTTTTTCAATTTTTGTTTAAGAATCTTTTTAATACCTGCAGTAGTCTTCCATGTCATCATCGTTGCGTCGCAATCACTTCATCAGCAAACCATAGGGGGAACTTTTTAGAGATTTAGTAAAAAAGGCGAGGGTGTAGGCAATAACATTAACGAATGCTCATCATAACTTTTTATCTATTAAAATTACCTTCGCCCCTTACTTTAACAAATGGCCCGTAATATTACAGAAGGGTGGGAAAAGCAATCTACTGATCATCAGAAGCAGTACAGGCAATTTTTGCAAAGAGCCGATAAAAATAAGGTTCTAAAAAGGCTGCCCGATTTAAACGAAGAGGCTTTTGAAAAAATAGATTGTTTAAGTTGTGGTAACTGTTGCAAGGGCTACTCGCCGCGTTTTAAAACGACAGATATAAAGAGAATAAGCAAGAGCCTTAAGATGAAAGAAGGCAGCTTTATTGCTACATATCTAAACCTTGATAGTGATGGGGACTATGTTGCTAAAACTGCTCCATGCCCTTTTTTAGGTGCCGGCAATTATTGTAGTATTTACGAAGACCGACCGGGCGATTGCTCAAGGTTTCCTTACACCGACGAAGATGTTTTACTAAAAAGGCCGCAGATTACACTCAAAAATTCTACTTTTTGCCCTATCGTTCATTTTGTTCTTGAAAGGTTAATTGCAGTAAAATAGCTAGGTGTTTAATTTCTGTTGTGCCTCGGTTTTATCCTTTGCCAGTTGTTCTTTTAATGCGTCTAGTCCTGCAAATTTTACTTCGTCCCGCAGGTAGGCGGCTACATGCACATGCATCTTCTGCCCGTAAATGTCTTTGTCAAAATTAAATATATTTACCTCAATGGTTCTTTGCGATCCATCTACTGTGGGCCTTACACCAATGTTCATCATTCCTTTAAATACGGCTTTATCCTCTTCAATCGTAAGTTCTACAGCATACACGCCGTTTCCGGGTACCAGTTTTTCTTCGTCGTCAATTGCCAGGTTAGCAGTAGGGTAACCAATGGTTCTTCCCAACTTATTTCCTACAACCACTTTCCCCTCGAAAAAGTACTTGTAGCCAAGAAAATTATTGGCAGTATTTACATCACTTTTCAATAAAGCTTCCCTGATTTTAGTTGAGCTGATAATTATTTCGTTTAGCACGTGCTCAGGAATTTCTTTCACCTTATAACCAAATGTCTCACCCAGCTTTTCAAGTAAGTGATAATCGCCCGACCTGTTTTTACCAAACCGGTGATCGTAGCCGATAATGATGATTTGAGGATTGAATTTCTTTACAAGAAAGTTAGTGATGTATTCATCAGCAGTTTGGTTTGCAAATGCATCATCAAAAGCAACAACAACCAAATGATCGATTCCCAGTTTGTCTAATAATGCAATTTTTTCGGGTAACGTGTTAAGGATCTTCACGTCAGTTTTTCCGTGAGCTACCACTTTTCTCGGGTGGGGATGAAAAGTGATGATAACAGTTTCACCACCATTAAACGCTGCATGTTCTTTTAGCAGTTTAATTATTTGCCGATGACCTAAATGAACCCCGTCGAAAGTGCCAATAGTTATTACAGCATTTTTAAACGGGGGTAGCTGCTCCAAATCTCTGTGAACCTGTATCATAATTATCGGGCAAAGCTAAGAGAAAGTTGCCAGTTAGAGAGATGGCAGTGGGCAGCTACCTGTACCTCTTACCTGTTGAAGTTGGGTGCTTGTGTTAATAAAGACCGCCAACTGGTAAGGGGCAACTAAAGGTCTTCTCCCGTACATTTGCAGCCACTTAAATACTTTTAGTCAAAATGTCTTTATATTCTCAACGTGGTGTTTCTGCCCAAAAAGAAGAAGTTCATGCCGCTACAAAACATCTTGATCAGGGCTTGTTTCCAAATGCATTTTGCAAGATTTATAATGATTTTTTAGGGAACGATAATAACTGGGTAAACATCATGCACGCAGATGGAGCAGGCACTAAAAGCATACTTGCCTACCTTTATTGGAAAGAAACCGGCGACATAACTGTCTGGAAAGGAATTGCCCAGGATGCGGTTGTTATGAATATTGACGACTTGCTGTGTGTAGGTATTTATGATAATTTGTTATTTTCTTCTACCATAGACAGAAATAAACAACATATTCCCGGCGAAGTGCTCGAAGCCATCATCAATGGAACACAGCAAATATTTGACTGGTTAAAAGGTTTTGGCGTAAACATTCATTACCTCGGCGGAGAAACAGCAGATGTTGGCGACGTGGTTCGAACCATAGCGGTAAATGGAACGATGACTGCAAGATGGCCCAAAGCTAAACTCGTAACAAATGATAGAATACAACCAGGTGATGTAATCGTTGGATTATCCAGTTCAGGTCAGGCTACTTACGAAAGTGAGTACAATAGCGGAATTGGTAGCAACGGTTTAACCAGCGCCCGTCACGATGTGCTGAATAAAAGCTACGCTACAGAATACCCGCAGACCTTTGAGCCTTATTTAAACGAAGGGGTGGTTTACATTGGCAAGCACGGTCTGAAAGATGTGATCGAGGTCGACGGGGTAAAAACAAATATTGGAAAGCTTATTTTAAGTCCCACCCGAACTTACGCCCCTGTTATAAAAAAGTTATTGGAAGAAAAGTTTGAAGATATTCATGGGTTAATACATTGTAGCGGTGGCGGCCAAACAAAGTGTATGAAATATCTTCCCGGAAACATGAGGATTGTAAAAGACAACTTGTTTGAACCGCCTGTTATTTTCAATATCATTCAGCAGGCCTCAAGGGCCAGCTACAACGAAATGTACCAGGTTTTTAATATGGGCCACAGATTAGAAATCTTTACTCCGCAAGACAAGGCTGAAGACATTATTTCAATAGCAACAGCATTTGGCATTGAAGCTAAAGTAGTCGGGAGAGCAGAAGCGTTAAATAAAAAAGAGCTGATACTAAGGGGTAATTTTGGAGAGATTACATTTTAGTTCTGGTCAATTTTACAAGCCGGATAACTTTTTTCAACATCGTTGTGTCACTCCCTTGTACTCCGGATTTTATTATCAACTTTTCGTATTTCAACCCGGATTTTTTTTTCGGTTGATTAAACGCCATAACTTTTTTGGCTTACTGGTTTTTACTTTTAAATAATTAACATTAACAGCTTTTTTCCCGCTGTTATATATTATTGTTAGGCAGTACTGTACTGAAACAATATTTTTGTGACAACAACAATAATTGCAATGGCTGAGTCAATAGTATCGTTATCAGACGCTAAAATATTTCAAGGCGAGAATTTGATCTTGCAGGACGTCAATATCAATGTAAATAAAGGTGAGTTTGTATACCTGGTAGGAAAAACAGGTACAGGAAAGAGTAGTTTGTTGAAAACATTATATGGCGACCTTCCTTTAAGAGAGGGAAATGGAATAGTAGCAGGTTACGATTTACGCCAGATGAACTGGAAAAAAGTACCCTTTTTACGAAGGTCTCTAGGGGTTGTTTTCCAGGATTTTCAATTACTAACCGATCGTAATGTTCATGAAAACCTGAAATTTGTACTAAAAGCAACAGGATGGAAAGACAACAAGTTAATGGAAGAGAAGATAAACGACGTGTTAGATAAAGTAGGCTTACGAAGCAAAGGCTTTAAGATGCCGTTTGAAATGAGCGGCGGCGAACAGCAAAGAGTTGATATTGCCCGCGCGTTATTAAACTCTCCAAAACTCGTACTCGCAGATGAACCCACAGGTAATCTTGATCCTGAAACAAGTGATGAGATTATGCAGCTTTTATTTCAAATAGCGAAAGACTTTAATACCGCGGTTGTTATGGCAACCCATGATTATATCGTGATAAACCGCTACCCCGCCCGCATGTTGAAAACCGAAAGAGGACAGGTTTATGACAGTGCTTCTGTAACTAGCTATTAAATAATTATAGAAACAAAAAAGCGGAATTGCTAATTACAATTCCGCTTTTCTGTTTCTGAGAATCTCCTTCAACAATTATTGATAGTAACTTATTTGCACAGGAAACTTTGGATCTATGATACCAAGGTGAGAGGCGGCAGAATTGCTTATTCTTAACAAAAGGCCGTTGTTTTCTTTCATATCAGGCATACTGCCTAAGACTTTTGCATATACAGTTTTATTCTCCATTGATGCAATTTTTACAATCGTTCCCGGAGCAACGTCATTCATTAAAACATAATATTTTTTATCCTGCCATCCGCTGGTAGATTTAAAGGTGGCCGCTTCACCACTCTTATTGTTTATCGATTTTAGTGAGGCCTCTGTTGTAAACACATTTGCAAAAACACCCTCAATAGAACCAAGGCTGTTGGTAGTTGAATAACTATAAGTTTCTGATTTCTTTGTATCCTCTGCTTTTGTAACATCCTGTTTTACCAGCGCTTCTTTAACTGGCGGGTTCCCCACCGTTTCAGCCTGTTTAACAGGTTCTGGTTTTACAACAGGTGCAGCGGCACTTTCATCTTTTTTTAGTTCAGCAGCAACTTGCTTTACCTCTGCCACTGGTTCCTGTTTTGAAGCAATTGGTTGATCATTTACTGAAGCATTCAATGCCGCTTTGGTATTTCCTGGTGTCGATGACATTTTTAAGTGACCTACTACAAGGGGAGTTCCAGGAGCAATATTGTCAGAACTGAGTTTATTCCATTGTTTAATTGATTGAGCGGAAACATTAAGGTCAGTACCAATTTTAGAGAGTGTTTCACTTTTGCTAACAATGCGGGTTAGTGGAACAGTTTCTCCCGAAGTGCCATTAACATCAAGGTTTTGATCATTCAAAGGAATTTTTATGCGCTGTCCTATTGCAAGCCCTTTCTCCATTACAACGCTATTAAATGAAGCAATAGACTTTGCAGTTTGATTATATAATCTGCCTATGCTATAAAAATTTTCTTTTGGGGCAACGGTATGTGTAATATATAAATTGGGAGCAGTGCCTTCAACAGTTAGGTTTTGACTTTGTGCAACTAAAACCGAACAAAAAAAGGAAACAACGAGAATTATTTTTTTCATAACAATGGGTTTTCAAAATAAGAAATAGCCATTAAAGGGTTGGCCAAAGTTATGCTTTTAAAATTCTCCAGTTTGTAGGGTAGTAGTTATTCACACGGTTGGGTAAAACTTTCATCCAGCCCAAATTGATATCCCCATGGCGGCAAATTGTCCACCCTTTTTTCTCATTTTCAAAAACCAAATCCTGCCGCCGCAAGTACTTTAAAGCCTCGTCCTTCTGCAGGTCAACGTATGGAATAGCAGCAGCTAGTAAATGAGATAAAGCCAGTTCATGATGCGGAATCAAGTCTTTGCCTTTCACTGTTCCAACGGCTACTCCCGACTTCCTTACGTTCAAAGTTTTTGAAACTGTCGCAATGTCTTCTTCCCATTTTTTTAGAGATGCTATAACTATCTCTTTTTGATCACTAATTAAATAATCTGCTGAATTTTTCAAAAAGGGATTAACAATGGACTGGATTTGTTTGGGTGCAACGGCAACTTTACTATAAGAGCCATAATATTCATCTACTGTATTTGTTTGTTTAAAACATGCTATAAAAAAACCTTCTCCCTGCACCTTATCTGGATAAAAACGATAACCTGAAGCAGCGTGTTTATCAGACGAGGTTTCTACTATTCCCCAAGCAGGGTCGATTGCAATTTTCACTGACTCCAAATTAAATTGCTCGATTATCCAATCGCAAATGTCTTCATCTTCCTGCGTGCTATAACTACAGGTACTGTAAATCAAAATCCCGTTTTGCCTTAATGAACCTATAGTATCAGTTAATATTCGCTGCTGCCTTAGGCTACACATTTCAACATTGGCTTCGCTCCACTCATTTATTGCATTTAAATCTTTTCTAAACAATCCGCTACCGCTGCATGGTGCATCAACCACCATTAAATCAAAATAACCTGGAAGCTTTTTAAAATCTTTAGGATCATTATTGGTGACCATCACATGATCACTTCCCCATTTGCTAATGTTCTCTGCTAAAACTCCAACCCTTGTTTTAATCACTTCATTAGAGATGATAAAACTTTTGGGCAATGCAGCAGCCAACAATGTACTTTTTCCGCCTGGTGCAGCGCAAAGATCTAAGACTCGTTCGGGTAGAGATTCATTTCTATAAATTTCCTTTACAATATGATCAATAAACATACTGCTGGCTTCCTGCACATAATAAGCTCCTCCATGAAAAACAGGATCTAATGTAAACGAAGGTCGTTCTGACAAATACCTGCCGTTGTCACACCATGGAATCGTTTTTTCAACAGGTAAATTATTTATTGCAGCCGTAGGCTTTAATGGATTTAAGCGTATAGAAGTAAGCTGGCTGGCGTTCTCATGAACATTAATAAAAGTGTCCTCGTCAAAACCCGGCAAACCAACTAGAGAGTCAATGAAATTTTTAGGTAAAACCTGTGGCAAAACTTTTATTTTACGTTTACAATAGTGCAAATATCAGGGTTACTTAGGCTTGTGGTCGCGATAGCTTTTTGCAATCGGTTGTATCAAAATCAATCCTTCTACATTTATAGCAACCGAATTCTTTACCTGAAGCAATTACAAAAAAATAATACAATACAACGTTACCACGTTCTAAAACCTAATACTAAAGTGCTGTGCAACCTTTTGTTCTTTTCGAAAAAATACGATGCCAATAAAAAACAGGTCAATTGTAAGTGTTACTGAAGCATGTTGTTTTATAGATGTCCAGGCGTCTTCCATTCCCTCACTCCAGTGAATATCATCAAACACAAAGACTGAGTTTTCTGAAGCTTTTGAAAGCAGTTGCTCAAAGTACCGAACAGTAGGTTCCCTGCGATGGTTGCCGTCGATAAATGCAAAGTCTACTTTATTGATTTTATCCAGAAGAGGTTGCAAAGTGTCATCAAAGCTTCCTTCTACAACTTGTATATTTTCTAATGAAAGCTTTTTAAAATTTTGCTTTGCTACCTCTGCCACTTGCCTTGCGCCTTCCAGGGTATACACCTGTCCTTTCAAATTTGCGGAAGCAAGATAACCGGTAGTTATGCCGAGTGATGTTCCTAATTCAACAATTGTGTTCGCCTTGTAATAATCAACCATTCGAAACATCAACTGCCCATATTTCTTATGTTTTAAAGCAGAGCCGGCTATGTTTTTTACTTTCCGTTCGTTGCTCTTTGTAACTGCGGAACCGGCGCCAAAATCTTCAATTGTAAGTTGCCGGTTATCAGATATCAAATCCTGCCGTAGTGTTTCCAGTTCCTCGTATGCATAAAAGGTGCGACGATCGTTTAGAACATTTGTAATGAAATTAAAAACAAATGGAGAATGCACACCGTGGCCCTTTCCATTTGAAGCAGTAAAATAATAAGAGAGGTATTTTGTAGCTAGTTTAAGGGCAGAATACATGGAACATTGGTTTCGAAATTGAGGTTAATTGAACGAGCAGTATGAGTGGCTTGTTTGTATTTTTCTTCGGGTCTATTATTTCTTTTCCCACACTTCAAGTGAATAATTGAATTTATGTTTTATATCGGCCGGGCAGTCTCTTTTCGAAACAAGTTTCCATTTCTTTTCATCGATCTCCGGAAAAAAAGCATCTCCATCGATAATTGTATGAATTCGGGTCATGTATATTCGGTCGGCTTTTTTTATGGTGTCTTTAAATATTTCACCGCCTCCAATTACGAAGACTTCTTTGCAATCAGCGTCTTTAGCTACAAAAACTGCATCGCTCCAATTATTAACTACAACGGCATCTTTGGGCTTGTAGTTCGGTTGCCTTGTAATTACAATGTTTGTTCTTCCTGCCAGAGATTCGCTCATTGACTCAAAGGTCTTTCTTCCCATAATAACAGGCATACCCCAGGTGGTATTTTTAAAATACCTCATATCGTTAGGCAAACGCCAGGGCAGATCGTTGTTTTTACCAATCACATTATTTGAAGTAGCAGCTACTATAAGAGATACTATCATGGAATTTTTTTTACTGCAAGCTGTTAGCCTCAAGCTTCGAGCTTCCGGTTTTTGACTATTATTTTTAATATTCGAACTTGCCCCCAATTACAAGCAAGTTGCTATTGCCTTGCAATTTTCAGCTTCCGATTTCCTCCTTCTTCTACACTGCTACCTCAGCTTTTATAGGTGGATGATGTTGGTAATTTTCTAAGGCAAAATCTTCAAATGTAAAACCGAAAATATCTTTTACGTTGGGATTGATTTTAATGGTAGGTAGGGTATAAGGTGTTCTTGTCAGTTGCAATTTTACCTGCTCTATGTGGTTGTTGTAAATATGAACATCGCCGAAAGTATGAATAAAATCTCCGCAGTCAAGATCACAAACATTTGCAATCATCATGGTAAGTAAAGCGTAAGAGGCAATATTAAAAGGAACTCCCAAAAATACGTCGGCACTCCTTTGATATAACTGGCAGGAAAGTTTACCTCTTTTTTCGCCTTTTTCTACATTAGCCGGAACAACATAAAATTGAAAAAGTGCATGACAGGGCATTAACGCCATTTCCGACAATTCTCCAACATTCCATGCACTTACAATCATTCTGCGACTGTGAGGGTTATTTTTAATCTGTTGAACAACATCTGTAATCTGGTCAATTACTTTGCCGTCGGCGCCTTCCCAACTTCTCCATTGCTTGCCGTAAACAGGGCCAAGGTTTCCACTTTCGTCGGCCCATTCATTCCAGATCCTCACACCGTTATCATTCAGGTACTTAATATTTGTGTCACCATTCAGAAACCAGAGCAGCTCATAAACAATACTTTTTAAATGAAGCTTTTTTGTTGTTACCATCGGAAAGCCTTGCGAAAGGTCGAAACGCATTTGATAGCCGAAAACGCTGATTGTTCCTGTACCGGTTCGGTCTGTTTTTGTTACACCCTTATCCAGAATATGCTGAAGAAGTTGCTGATACTGTTGCATAGGAGCGCAAATTACCGATAGCTATCGTAAATGGGAAGGAGATTAGTGCGATGGGGAGAAATGCAATCAATTGTGGAAAAAAGCCCCATCTTGCTTTAAAAGATGAACGTATTGCGACGCAACAATGATTACCGAGGGGCAAATGTTGGACACAAAAAAAATCACTTTTGCTTTCTTCGGTTCAATTCTTTTTTTATTAATGTTAGTTCTCTTCCCGTTTGTCCGCTAACACTGCTATTTTCCTGGGCACGCCTCATCAGGTATGGGATGACGTCGGTTATAGGTCCAAAAGGCAGGTACTTACTTACTGATAAACCTGCTTTTGCAAGATTGAAAGTGATATGATCGCTCATACCGTAAAGCTGTGAAAAATGGATATGAGGATGTGTGAACGGGATGCCTTTTTCCTCTATAAGCGCTACGGCTGTTAAATTGCTTTTCTCGTTGTGTGTAGCAACTATACACGCTACATTGTTGATGTTGGAAATACAAAAGTCTACAGCTGCATCGTAATCTGCGTCTGTGCTTTGCTTGTCTGGTTGTATAGGTGATCGCACCCCTTTTAATGCGGCACGCGATCTTTCCTTTTCCATGTAAGCGCCTCGCACCAACTTAACTGCGAGTTTAAATTTTTGTTGTTGTGCTATGCGATAAGATAGCTTCAGAAAATCTAACCTATCGTGCCTGTATAACTGGATAGTGTTATAAACGATGGCTTTTTCCTTGTTGAAAATTTCCATCATTTCAATCGTTAGCCGGTCTACAGGGTCTTGTATCCAGCTTTCTTCTGCGTCCACCAACACACCTATGTTTTTCTCTGCTGCCACACTACATATACGAAACATTCTATCCCGTACCCGCTGCCATTCATCTATCTCTGCTTCATTGTCATGTATTCCTGATCGCAGCCGCGGAGCCCCATGAAGTCGCTCAAGTAATTTAAAACGAGCAAAGCCTGTAACTTTTATACTGATGTAGGGAATGTTGTCTTTGGTGGCGGCATAATTTATAACTCTAATAAATTCTTCTGTAGCCTGGTCAAAATCAGCTTCACCTTGTTTGCCTTCTATACCATAATCCAGAATGACATCTACTCCAAATTTTTTCAGAACATCTCCAACAGCGCCTGTTTCTTCAAGGGTTTCGCCACCTACAAATTGCTTAAAAATTGTTTTACGTATTAAGCCGCGAACAGGTAAGCCGGTCTTCATTGCAAATGGCGTAAGCCTTACACCTGCCTCTACTACCCACTGAAAACCCATTGACGAAAAAAGAAAACGAGCATTTTTCAGCTCCTTGTCCGTTTTATATGCAAAGGCATTTTCGCTATTGTCAAATGAGATGTTCATAGAATTACGTGCAATTTCGCAACGAATATCGGTAGAGCTTGCAGAAGTAAAAAATATCGAAGTCAAAAGCCGCTTTTGTTTTTACAACACAATCACTATAAAATATTGTTACTGCCGGTACTATTGTTGTTTTGTTAGTAATAAAACGTGGTTGACTAGAAGTTTGTTGTATAAGCAGGGTGGCTTTTAGATGGTAAATTTGTTTTGAAAATTGGTAAAACTGAAAGTCGTAGCAATTGCCGTTAGACCTCTTTGTAAGAATATTGTCGCCGCGATTTTGTTTTTAAGTCCTTTAGAGGTTTCAGGTTTACCTTCGCGAAAATTGTTTTAATGGAAGGAAGGAAAGCAAGTGAAAGTTTCATTATAATGAACGAACTGGTATTACCGAATGACACAAACACTTTCGGAAATCTAATGGGAGGACGACTAATGTACTGGATGGATATCGCCGCCAGTATGTCTTCGGCGAAACATTGCAACTTTCCCTGCATGACTGCAAGTGTAGATAACCTTAGTTTTAAGAACCCGATAAAGCTGGGAAACGTGGTTCACATAGAAGCCAAGATTACCAGGGCATTTAATACATCGATGGAAATTTATCTTAAAGTTTGGGGCGAAGATATTTTGAGTCAATACCAGTATGAGAGCAACGAAGCTTACTTTACTTTTGTGGCCCTTGACCCAACTGGTAAACCAAGATCGGTACCTCAGGTAATTACAGAAACAGAGCAGGAGAAACAGTTGTTTGATGGAGCACTACGAAGAAGGCAACTAAGATTGATACTAAGTGGAAAAATGAAGCCAGACGATGCCAACGAATTGAAGGCTCTTTTTATTAAACAGTAGATTGAAGTATGTGAATTTTAAAAGAGCTGCTGTTGCTACTCTCTAAAATTTTGCGCTGCTAAATTTTTTTTGTGGGTATCAGCAGCGTTACTTTCTGCAACTTTGGTTGTGTCACTCTCTTGTACATTTTGTTGTTAATGCAGCAGCCTTACTTCTCAATTTTGCTAACGTTTATCAAATCTCCAGGTATTCCGGAGCATTTACCTTTCTCTCTGGCACCGTGGTTTCGAGCTCCTGGTGATATACGCCGCTGGGAAGAATACCGCAGCCACCGTATTTTTTCATCACTCTTAACTGCGCCAACACATCCTCGCCGCAATGTTTATCTGGCAATTCTTTCCAGAAAGAAAAACCTCCGATCTCCCTTAACTTATCAGTGTCATACATAACACAACCCCCAACCCATGCTATTTTGTAAGGAATAGGATTGTCAGGAGTGGCGTTGAACTTCTGTTCAACGTGGTAAATATTAGCGGCGTTATGAACTCTGTATCTTTCCCATTCGCTGCTTTTTGGAATAATTGTTTCGGGAGTTATTTCTCCCTGCCAGAATTCTATCTCCTGTTGGTGCGGCCGTACATCGTCTTTATAGCTTAGGCCTATCACTGCACAGCCAACAAAACCTATGGCTTGCTTTTTCAACACCTGTTTCATGTTCTTAACCACATAAGAATCAAGAACCAGGTCATCGTCGAGGAATAGGCTGTATTTCGAGTTGGAATTGTCGAGCAAAAACTGCCTTTGTTGAGCCATCCCTTTTGGTGGAAGGTTTTTGAGAATGGAGACAGGGCAGCCTTTTAATTGAAGTAATCGCTTTATGGTCTGTAACGTTGCGTCTTTTTCCAGAGCATCGTCGCCCGATTGGTCTGCTATAACAATGTTGAAGCTGGTTTCTGACTGATAGTAGAGGCTTGTTAGCGTAACAGCCAGCGCTTTTACTCTTTTATATGTTGGTATTAGAATAGTAATATCCATAACCGAAATGAGATAAATTTTAAAAATAATTTTTAAACATGCTCCAAAACACTGCGCCTTTTAGTAATAAAAACTAAAGATGCAAGTTGCTGTGCCGATGAAAGTAATGCGACGCAACAATGATGCTATGAAAGGTGCTGGTTGTAACAAAAAGAGAAACTTTCTGCCACCTTACTTTTAATTCAAACTGTTTTGTTTTACAAAAATTTGATTCACTCCAAAGTCGTAAGCCTTTATACCTGGGCGTTAACATAGAGGATGACCAAAAAACCAAAAGGAACGTGGTAAACTTTGTCGCCTTGTGTTTAAGTAATTTCTCTTTTAATTCAAGTCCATCCTTTTTTTTTGACAGGTTAACATCAGAAATAATAAGAAAGGGCGGCATCTTTTCTGAGTCTAAAAGCTACAGAAGCTTCTTCGCCGCTTTTGAAAAAGATTAATTCGTTTTTATAGTTCAACTTCTTCCAGACGTCCTCTATAGAATACGGATCATCAGAATTGTCATCTACTATTAAAATGGGTTGTGTATTTGATAACATTAATTAGCGCCTTAATTCAAATGCGCTTTAGAAAGGTCTTTAGTTGATACCTCAATATCAACCTCGTGATTAATGTCGCGAATTTTATTAATAATGTGAGTAGTTGAATGTTCTTCTATATAAGGAACAATTTTTACCTCGCATCCAAGCTTTTTTAGCAGAGGCGCTTCCGGTATAGATGTCTCTGTATAGTTGCCACCTTTCACAAACACATCAGGATGCACTTCCTTGATCAACTCGGCCGGGCTTTCATTTTCAAAGGCAATTAAATAATCAACGCTTTGAAAGCCGGCCAAAACTGTGATCCGGTCTTCTAGATTGTTGATAGGTCTTTCTGATCCTTTTAACTTTCTAATACTATTGTCGTTGTTTACGCCCACAATTAAAATATCACCTGCTTCACGGGCTTTGTTTAGTAAAGCAATGTGCCCCTTGTGAATGATATCGAAACAACCGTTTGTAAAAACGATTTTTTTGCCCTGCTTTTTCAATTCCTTCAAAATTTCCAACAGTTGACCCGTTTGTGTAATGTACTTGGGTACGGCTGTGAAGTAAGCTTTCAATTCAATATTTGAACAACCTGCCGTACCTTCTTTCTGCACTACAACAGCCGCTGCAGCAGCAGCAATTTGTACTGCAACTTCACCCTTCACCTTTGATGCAAGCGATAAGGTCATAGCACTAATAAATGTATCACCAGCGCCAATAGCTTTTTTATGATCTTGAGGTACAGCTAAAATTCTATAGGGCGATTTTCCTTTTTCGAGAAATAAAACGCCGTCTACATCTAGTGTAACGGCCACTTTGTTTGCACCTGTTATTTCGTGAAGTTTTCTGCTGTACTCCTGTATTTGATCTGCCCGGTTGTAGTTGGCTTTCTCTATTTGTAACAGCTTGATTGTTTCTTCGTAATTAGGTTTAACTGCATCAGGTTTTAACGATTTAAACCTGCTTAGGTCTCTTGCATCTGCCACCAGTATTTTTGGTTCAACGGCAAGTAATTCTTTTAATCCATTAACTATTCCGCAAGTGATAACACCGAAACCATAATCTGAAACGATGATGGCATCTATAGTTGGATATAATCCGGCGACGTGTTGCAACATGTCCTTTTCGCACATCTGGCTGATAGGAGAGGTAGTGCCTTCATCAATCCGCATTAATTGATGCGAGGCAGAGGTGATTCTTTTTTTCGCAATAGTTACCCGTCCTTTATCACGAAGAATATAATCGGTACGTACTTTATGTTTTTTCAGCACATCCATTAATTCACGCGAACTGGAGTCTCTACCAACAACCGTAAGAAAGTAAGTTTCTGCACCTAGTGCCGCAACGTTGATGGCAGTATTGGCAGCTCCACCGCACTGGTGTTCCTGTTCATCCACATTAAACACCAACACGGGAGCTTCGCGACTAACCCTGTCAGGAGCGCCCTTAACATAAGTGTCTAATATAGCATCGCCAATTACCAGAACTTTCATGTTTTTAAAGTTCTCAATAACGTCGCTTAGTTTTTCTTTCATAATTAAAAGGTTTAAGGTGTAGGGTTTAAGGTTTAAGGCAAAGACCGTCTACTCTACACCTTATGCCGTACACCTACACCTGTCTTCTACGGCCACGAAGTCTCTGTCATCGGCACCACCATCACTTCAGGTATAACAGAAGTTGCGGGCATACATAACACAAACTTCACAGTATCTGCCACTTCTTTAGGATCCTGCAATACTTCTAATGGTGTATCGGGGAAACGCTCCAAAATAAAAGGGGTTTGCATACCGCCGGCAACCACTGCAGTTACTTTTATTTTATCTTTTCTAAGTTCTGCATGTAATGCGTGGCTAAGGCCCAACAGGCCCCATTTGCTTGCATGGTAAGCCGATGCATTTGGCCAGGCTCTTTTAGATGCAGTAGATGCAATGTTTACAATATGGCCTGCACCATTTGATTTAAAATGAGCATAAATGGCTTTTGACACGTTAAACGGACCAACAAGGTTTACATCAATTACCTGTTGAAACTGGTTGTTGCTAATTTCGTCTATCGCCAGGGTGTAATCGATACCTGCATTGTTTATAACTGCGTCTATTCTTCCGTGTTTTTCAATGATTTGGTTAATCACCTGCTCCACATTATTTACATCAGCCACGTTCATTTGGTACCCTTGTATTTGTCCACCTGTACCCTTGATTTCGTCTGTTATTTTCGTCAGGTTTTCAGGTTTAATATCTACCGGTATCACGGTTGCTCCATCTGCTGCGAGCGATCTGCAAATTGCAGCACCTAATCCTTGTCCGCCACCTGTTACCAGTATGATTTTTCCATTTACTGTGCTCATAATTCTCTTTGAGTTGTTTGTTTTGTTTGTAAAATTTGTGTTTCTAAAATATTTCTAAGCAACCTTATATAACCGGTTCTTTTTAGCAGAAGCCTTATGAATGACTTTATCAAAAGTGGTCAACCAATCCTGCTTAAACCGTTCAATATTAAAATGCTCGTTTGCGTACGCTTGTGCACCTTTTCCCAATTCCTTAGCTTTTTCCGCGTTGTCTAAAAGCATTTGCATTTTCTCAATTAAAAAATCTACATCTGTATGTACATATCCTGAGTAATCGTTCTTAACTGTTACGACCATTTCAGTTGTGGCAAGGCCCACAACCGGCACGCCCGTCATCATTGCCTCACAAACCGAGAGGCCTAAACTTGTGTACCTAATAGGATTAAAAAAGAACCTGTATTTTGAAATAAATGATGCTAGTTCCCTGTTATTAATTTCGCCCAATCCACCTGCATCTTCTGAAAACATGCCCACTATATCCAAAGGAATTTTTTCGCTTACTTTTTTAAATACATCGTAACCCAATCTTCTTCCTCTTTTTACGATACCGTTGATCACTACAATTCCCTTACTTAGTTCGCCTGTGTATTGCACGCCTTTATCCACCATTACCCCATGATCAATTACAGCAGAGGGAGTTCGATTGTTATCCCACATCAGGTTATTAAAATGGGTTACATGCACCAATAACATGTTAGGGTCATCAACCACATGTTTTGTATCTGTAGGCACTTCACGAGGGGGGTCATGTTCCAGGTAAATCTTTGGCAGCGCCCTTTGCTCTTCGGTTAAAATATTGTATTGGTCTTCGAGGTAGTTCTTTTTCGATTGAAATAAAATGCAATCAAATTCAATGTTTTTCACATCTTCCGCAGGCACATCCACCACGTTGTCTCCCCACGGAAAACTAGGAGTCCTGCCGCCGTATCCTTCTTCTGTACTGTTTTTCTTGGGAAGGTAAAACGTGCAGGGAGTTTGTGTCAGGTAATACAAATAACTGCCGTGAATGTGCCATGTTAATACTCGTAATGGTTTCATGCCCCAGCCCTAAAGGGAGTTTAGTGATGTAATTAATTTTTTTTATTTAGTCTGTACTTAATCTTTATTCATCTTTTCTTGCGTCGCACACTTGTACTTTTTGTATCTGTATGCTTCTTTTGTTTGCGGCTTCTTTAAAAGCTCTTTATTCAATTGTTGTATTATGTTTATCTGCAATACTACTATTCGGCAGAAGCTTTAAGAATAAAACTTATCCTCAATTGTTAATACTTTTCATTGCAACATCACGAACACTGTTGGTATCGTTTGCTATTGCTTCTGGCGGCAATAACTGCTCAACTGCAGTAAGCACCTGTTCTATGGAAATGCCGCTAACAAAGGAAACCGGATGATCGCACACATCAGTCTTTGGTTCAAATGGATAAGGATCATTAGGCACAGTGCCGCAAATCGGGCACTCCATTTTCCACGAAATAAGGGGGCGGTGAATACTTCGTGTAAGCGGTCCCCAATTAATTAAGTTTGGAGCCCAGTAAAAACCAACAGTGGAAGTGTTAACGGCTCTTGCAAGGTGAAGCGGCCCCGTATCAGCAGAAATCATTAAAGCTGCCTTACTTAGTAACGCAGCCAGGCCGCCTAAACTAAAATCTCCACAGGCGTTAATGGC
This sequence comes from Segetibacter sp., assembly GCF_025963695.1. Lineage (GTDB taxonomy): Bacteria > Bacteroidota > Bacteroidia > Chitinophagales > Chitinophagaceae > Segetibacter. The sequence goes on from NZ_JAOQAH010000091.1 coordinate 123,762, forward strand.
TGAATAGTTCGTGTTGTAAATAATGTCATCTACTATCTCCCTGTCTTCCGGTGCCCCTGTAAATACGACCTCAAAACTTCTTTGTCTTAATTCATCTGAAAGGCCGGCATAGTTTTCAAGAGGCCACATGCGACGGGTATCCATTGCAATAGGATGAAGAACAATAAAAGACTTGTTTTTAAGAATTGATAAAAAATCAGCAACCTCATTTTCGTCCTCCTGCAAAACATTAAGCTCAGGCTCTAAGGCTGTAGTAGTGGCACCTATAAGTTTCACTACTTCAAGAAACCTGACCACTTCGCTTTGATAATAATAATAGTCGATTGATCTATCCAGCTTTTCCGCTTTTTCGCATGTTAAGCCAGCCGTTAATTTGGCCCCGAATTGCTTAATAAACGGGTTAGCTGAAATTCCGTTTCCCTGGAAATTCAGAACGACATCAAATTGTTCCCGGCGCATTTGGTTTACAAAACCCTCCACTTCAATTGGATCTTCTGTTTGCCCGGTTTCATTTCGAATACCTTTTTTTACAGGAACTACAATAACCCTGTCAATGCCGCATCGGTCTTTAATCAAAAATTGTTGATGCCATGGTTTACCTAAAAGAACAATCTCGGCATCAGGATAAGTGCTGCGTAACGCTTTTATTGCAGGAAGTATAACGATGAAATCTCCTACAGCATTTGCTCTTAAAATCGCTATTTTTTGTATGTTTTTTAAGTGGCGGTCTGATTGCAGCATTTTCTTCTAATTCTTCGGTTTATCCTTTCATAACTCATTCATTATAAGAAAAATATTATGCCTTGCCACACCTGGCGTCACATGCAATTATTTATTGTTATTAAATATTAACTGTTAAAAAAATCGATTTTAGTAAAACGGTTTGTAGAGAAAATTTCTCGTTCTGTAATTTTTTCGTTAACCGTAAGTCTCGTTAATGTAGCTACTTCAGAATTTCTTTCTTCTGCTTGATTTTAAAAAAAATGTATTACTTCGCCCTTTTAAGGCATGGCTAAATTTTTTAACCAAACTCAAATTCTTAATACTATTTTTTTAATGAACGAAAATTCTGAAACAACGCTTTCTTCAACTGATACCACCGAAACACTTCCTTTTAAAGGTGTAATTTTTGATATGGATGGGACATTGTTGGATAGTACAAAAGCAGATTATAAAGCGTGGGAAAAGGTTTTTAATGATTACAACCAGGAACTTCCGTTTGAAAAATACGCCCCAATGTTGGGAGTTAAGAGTGCAGATGTGGTAAAAAACGAAATCGGTTTTCACGACGAACAGAATGTAAAAAGAATTCTAAAAGAGAAGTTTGATTATTTCGTCGAGTATATAAACGACCACCCGATACAACCTGTATTTGCTGCTGAAACTTTTTTAAAAAGCCTGGCTCAATATCCTATAAAAGTTGCTTTGGCTACCAGTTCCAGACAAGAAAAGATGCAGATGGTTTTAGAACAATTGAACTTTTTGCAGTATTTCGATGCAGTGGTTACCGGCAACGAGGTGACGAATGGTAAGCCAGCTCCTGACATTTTTCTTTTAGCAGCAGAAAGGCTTGGACTACATCCTGAAGATTGTTTGGTAATTGAAGATGCCCCCGTTGGCGTAGCGGCTGCTAAGAGTGCTAATATGATGTGTGTTGCCATTACTGAAACACATAACGCCGCCCAACTTGCTGGAGCTGACCTTATTATTGACACTTACGAACATCTTGATATGATAAAGATGGCCAAAAAGTTGAGAGCGGCTGTTGAATGAAAAATAGAAGAAAACTTCACCACAAAAATTTGAAACATGACAATAAAAAGCGTTTTTGATCACGCAACAGAAATTCCTAAAATTTATACGTGTTTTGGACCAAATGTAAATCCTCCTCTTTTTATAGATGGAGTTCCTGAAGAGGCAAAAAGCCTTGTTTTGATGTTTGAAGATTTGAATTCTGCACCCTTATGGACGCATTGGATGTTGTTTAATATACCTGTTACAACAACTGAAATCAAGGAAGGGTCAGTTCCGGAAGGTGCTGTTGAGGGATTAGCAAATAATCATACGCACGGTTACGAAGGACCTTGCCCAAAATATTTTGAAGGAATTCATCATTACCGTTACAGGCTATTTGCTCTTGATACCGAATTAGATTTACCCGCGGCGACAGAAAGGGAAGTAGTTGAACAACAGATGGAAGGACATGTAGTTGCCAAAGCAGATCTTGAAGGTATCTGTAACTCTAATTCACCAATGTTTAAATAGTTTATACTAAATAAAGGCGAGCTTTTAGTGCTCGCAAAAGGCCAAAGTATCGCAGTAGGATTGCAGCGACACTTTGGCCTTTTTTATTTTAAAAATCTATTTCATCCTGGGTTTTTAAATAAAAAGTAAACAAAAGTGAAAGAAGAACTTTCGGGGACCTCCTTAGGCGCTATAAACTACAGTCCTAATAATTTTACAGCCAAAACTTGCGATGTTAAATGCAATGCAATAGAGGATAAATGAAGAAAGAAACGGCTGACAGCTTCGTTGAATTTACCTGCTGTTTGTTCTTCTTCCATTGCCATACAAAAGGACGAATTAAAGCTATCAGGATAGAAACAGGAAAAAGGAAGAAAACAATTATCGGTGGAAATTATAAAATGTTCACTATTTGCAGGAACTAATAATTAAATGCTAAAAGTTAATCCGGCTATTACGCTAGTACAGCTTTTTTTACAAAAGAATTAAAAATCATACAGCGGTTTTCAAAGAAGATGCTTCAAACGAATGGTTCCCCAGGCAGCTATCCTTCTCATACATTCATTTACGTAGAAAACTACTATGCTAAAAGAGCTTTTTGTAATGTTAGAGTGCCTCCACATTTTTTGGTTTGTTAATACTAAAGTCATCTACAACTGAAGCTGAAGTTGATGAAAGGTTTGCACATAAAGTGATTGCGACGCAACGATGTTGCTATGAAAAGCGATTGCGGGTATTAAAACCGGTTATATAATATTATTTATTACTATGGTCTGAAATATGAATTACCAGACGTTGATGATTAAGAAAATTGCAGTATTAAGAGCGAATGCGCTGGGAGATTATGTTTTTGTTCTACCTGCTTTGCAAGCCCTCCGCGAAACATTCCCCGATGCAGAAATAGTACTACTGGGAAGACAATGGCACAAAGAATACCTGGCTTCGCGGCCAGGGCCGGTAGATAGAGTTGTAGTGGTTCCGCTATACCCGGGAATCAGCGAAAGAGAAGGTTATGTACCTGATGAAGAAGTGTTATCTAACTTTTTTGCAGAGATGCAGCGCGAGGGGTTCGATTTGGCTTTCCAGTTACATGGGGGTGGGCGTAACTCTAATCCATTCTTGTTGAGGCTTTGCGCTAAAACAACTATTGGTCTTAAGACTCCCGATGCCGCTTTGCTTGATATAAACGTTCCTTATGTGTATTATTTTAATGAGACCATGAGATACCTGGAAGTGGTAGGTAGGGTAGGAGCGAAAACGAAAGACATACAACCACATATTGCAGTAACTGAAGAAGATATTCGTGAAGCGAGGTCAGTGATTAACGACGCTCGCCAAAAACCTATCGCAATCATTCACCCTGGCGCTAGTGATGTACGCAGACGGTGGCCCGGCAGCAGCTTTGCAGAAGTAGGAGACTATCTTACAGAACGTGGCTTTCATGTTTGTATAACCGGCCTTGCCTGGGAGAGGGAAATTGTAGATGCGGTAATAAACAACATGGTGTATAGAGACGCCGTTCAGGATTTATCAGATAAACTATCATTAGGTGGAACGACGGGACTATTGTCTTTTTCTGATATCATTATTTCAAACGATACAGGTCCTTTGCACGTTGCAAGGGCTTTACAAATACCCTCCATCGGAATATTTTGGTGCGCCAATATTATTAATGCAGCACCAATGACAACAACCCTAAACCGTAATCTTTTATCCTGGACATTAGACTGCCCCTCGTGTGGATTATCGTCTTTTAAGTTTAATGAAACCGAAAGCACTTGCGAACACAATAGGTCTATGGTTGCGGGTGTAACTGTCGTTGAAGTGAAGGAGGCTATCAATGAAGTATTAGACGTGGCGCTTTCGGTGCAAATGAATGTAGCATAACACGAAGTACGAAGCGTAGAAATATGTAAAATTGGCTTCTTTTGTTTCGCTTGTTTTTATTTTTTGCATTTCATTAAACCAGCTACTATTACCTTTGTTTAACAATTTTGTCAAACAATACTGTAAATGTCAGTTAAAGACGGTAAAACAGAGCAATTAATTAAGGAGACGGCTAAGCGTATTTTTTTAACGGAAGGGAAAATGCTGGCTACTACCCAGGACATTGCTGATGCTGCGGGTGTCAACCGCACTTTACTGCATTATTATTTCAGGTCGCGGGATGTGTTGTTCAATATGGTTTTTAAAGAGGCGCTGACAAAATTGAGAACGCGTGTGCATGAAGTGCTTGGCTCAGAGATGCCGTTTAAACAAAAGGTTGAAAACCTGGTAAATGTCTTTTACGAAGAATTGACAGAGTCGCCTTATCTCGAAACTTTTATCGCTCTTCACCTGAACCAGGAGCCTGAAAAATACGAGGAGCTGTTTATTGCTCTTCCGGGCGGCAGGGAGCGGATGAAGAACTTTTTAAAAGAGATTCAGCGGGAGATGGACAAAGGAACCATAGCAGAAAATAAACCTGTGAATTTTTTTATTAACCTGTTCGCATTAATGGCTTATCCTTTTGTAGCACGACCTATTTATTTAAAAATGTTTGATTTAACTAATGCTGGTTATAATAAGCTTTTAACGGAGCGAAAAAGCAGCATTTTGTCAACCCTGTTTAAGAACTAAGGGCATATTTTTTTAATGTTATAATGCGAGAGTTTGTCATACTGCGCGAAAATCTATTGTAAACAGAACTGAGATAAGTTAATTAATTATTATGAGAAGAAGCGTTCAACTTGGTGGGTTTCCATTATTATCCATACTCATGTTTTTTGTTGGGTGTGGAGGCGGCAAAGATCAAAAAGCCGGAGTTGCAGGCGCACCAGGAGGTGCACAGGCAAACCAGGTAAAAGACTATCCTGTTCTTACCATTTCTCAACATACTACCACACTGTTTTCAGATTTTCCTGCCACTATACAGGGGCAGCAAAATATAGAGATACGTCCGAAAATTGACGGGTACATAGAAACCATATATGTTGATGAAGGTGCAACCGTAAGAAGGGGGCAACGTCTTTTTCGCATAAGTGCGCCTCAATACGAGCAGGAAGTAAGAACTGCGCAGGCCGACATTAAAATAGCTCAGGCAGAGGTAAACGCTGCACAAATGCAGGTAAACAAAGTTCGTCCGCTGGTAGAAAAGAATATTATTAGTCGTTTTGAACTTGAGTCAGCTCAATACAGTCTTCAATCACGACAAGCGGCATTGGCTCAGGCAAGAGCAAGGTTAGCAAATGCCAGAACCAACCTGGGCTACACTTCTGTTACCAGCCCGGTGAATGGAGTGGTAGGAACTATTCCCTATAAAATAGGAAGTCTTGTTAACAGTAATACTACACAACCTCTTACAACAGTTTCAAATATTGGGAATATTTACGCTTATTTTTCTGTGAATGAAAAACAGTCACTTGAGTTTAATAAAAATAACAAAGGAGCGACCATTCAGGCCCGATTAAAAAATATTCCTCCTGTGACGCTTCTTCTTTCAAACACAACAGAATTTCCTCAAAAAGGTCGGGTAGAGACAGCTAGTGGTTTAATCAATACCGAGACAGGTTCTGTAAGTGTACGGGCTGTATTTGCTAATCCGGGTAACGTTATTCGTAGTGGAAGTAGCGGCGTTATTCGTATTCCAAGAACTGTTGATAGTGCCATTCTTGTTCCGCAGAAAGCGACTTACGAAATACAGGGGAAGAAGTTTGTTTATATAGTGGAAAGTACAGGAACGGTAAGGAGTGCTGAAATTGAAGTATTGGATAATAATAATGGACGATTTTTCGTGGTAACAAAAGGACTAAACGCCGGAGAAAAGATAGTTTTAGAAGGTGTGGCGACATTAAAAGAAGGTGCCGCCATTAAATCAAGACCAATAAATACAGATAGCGTTTACCAGCAGATACTGTAGTGAAATGGTGAAAATAAAGACCATAAGAATTTTATTAACGAGTTCTTAGTTAAGAGTAGAAATTATGTTTAAAAAATTTATTGAAAGGCCGGTTCTCTCAACGGTGATATCGGTTTTGATAGTGATCCTTGGTGTTCTTGGCTTAACCTCACTTCCTATCTCACAATATCCCGATATTGCTCCACCAACGGTACAGGTGTCAGCTTCCTACCAGGGAGCAAATGCGGATGTGGTGTTAAACAGTGTCATTATTCCTTTAGAAGAACAAATCAATGGCGTGGAAGACATGACCTACATGACTTCCACGGCCGGCAACGATGGTACGGCTAACATTACCATTAATTTTAAGCTGGGTACTAACCCGGATCTTGCTGCAGTAAACGTACAGAACCGGGTGGCGCGTGCTACCAGTTTATTGCCGCAGGAAGTAACTCGCGCAGGTGTGACTACCGCTAAACGTCAAAGCAGTAACCTTGTCATTTTCGCGTTGTACAGTGATAACCCGGCCTACGACCAAACGTTTCTTCAAAACTATGCAAGCATCAACCTTGTGCCGCAGATTAAGCGTATACCCGGTGTTGGTGATGCCAGTGCTTTTGGCCAGATGGAATATTCGATGCGGATATGGTTAAAGCCTGATGTTATGGCGTCTTATGGGCTTATACCTTCTGATATCAGTACTGCCCTTGCCGAACAAAACGTAGAGGCTGCACCAGGACAATTTGGGGAGCAGGGAGGACAATCATTTCAATATGTTATTAAGTATACCGGCCGTTTGAAGAGTCCAAATGAGTTTGGAGATATTTTGGTGCGCTCGGTTGGAAACGGCCAGATACTGCGTTTAAGAGATATAGCCCGTTTAGAAATGGGTGCACTTAACTATTCCAGTACAACGCGTACCAACGGTAAACCTTCTGTAGGGGTGGCCATTAGCCAGACAGCCGGCTCTAACGCAAAAGAGGTAATAGAAGGAAGTTTAAAGGTGTTGGAAGAAGCTTCCAAAACTTTTCCTCCCGGCATTCAGCAAGTTAACCTGATAAATGCCAACGACTTTCTTGATGCCTCTATCGAAAAAGTAATTCACACACTGATAGAAGCGTTTGTATTGGTGTTTATAGTAGTATTCGTATTCCTGCAGGATGTTCGTTCTACGCTTATACCTGCAATTGCGGTACCTGTTGCAATTGTAGGCACCTTTTTCTTTTTGAGCTTATTTGGGTTCACCATCAACTTGCTTACACTATTCGCATTGGTTCTTGCCATTGGAATTGTGGTAGATGACGCTATTGTGGTTGTAGAAGCGGTACATGCAAAACTTGATGAAGGGTATACATCGGCTAAAACGGCAACGATAGATGCGATGGGCGAAATATCGGGCGCCATCATTTCAATTACACTGGTAATGGCAGCGGTATTTGTACCGGTAAGTTTTATTACGGGGTCTGCAGGTGTATTTTATAAGCAGTTCGGTCTTACACTCGCTATTGCTATTATTCTTTCAGCGGTAAACGCCCTTACGCTTAGCCCCGCCCTATGCGCTATATTTCTAAAGCCTCACAAAGAAGAAGGTCATCATAAAAAGAAAAACTTCCTACAACGTTTTTATGGTGCTTTCAACACTGCCTTTGAGGTAACTACAAAAAAGTACCGAAAGTCTGTCTCGTTTCTCATAAAGAGAAAATGGGTAGCAATTGCAGGAATAGCTGCATTCGCAGGAGTATTTTATTGGTTGATGGAAACTACACCGACAGCCTTTGTTCCTAATGAAGATATGGGGGGTGTGATGAGCGATATTGCATTGCCGCCGGGAGCATCGTTAGAACGTACAGAGGAAGTAACTAAAGAGATTGAAAAGATCGCCAGAACCATTCCGGAAGTAGAAAACATATTACGTATTACCGGAAGAGGTATGATAAGCGGTGTGGGTAGTAACTATGGTATGGTGATCATGCGTCTGAAACCCTGGGCCGAGCGCGGTGGTAAGGGGCAGGATGTGCAGGCGATAATTGGAAGAATGTTTGGTAAAACTGCCGGTATACGCGATGCGCGTATCATTTTTTTTGCTCCTCCAACCATACAGGGTTTTGGCACAAGTGGCGGATTTGAATTTCAGTTGCAGGATAGAAGCGGTGGCGATATAGCAAAGTTTTCAAAAATTTCTACAGACTTTTTAACTGCATTGGGACAGCGTCCCGAGATACAGTACGCTTCTACCTCCTTTAATCCAAACTTTCCTCAGTACCAGCTTAATGTAAATGTGGCCAGGGTTAAGGAAGCTGGTTTAATGGTGAACGATATTCTAAGCACCATGCAGGGTTATTATGGCGGTGTTTATGCCTCTAACTTCAACCAGTTTGGTAAGCAGTACCGGGTTATGTACCAGGCAGAGCCAGGTTTTAGGGCAAACCCCAAAAGCCTTAATAATGTTTATGTAAGAAATGCAGGCGGAACCATGGCGCCAATTAGTGAATTTATAACACTCCAGAGGGTATATGGCCCACAGGCAATTACCAGGTTTAACCTCTTTACGTCTATTGGTGTTACAGGTTCACCTAACCCTGGGTTTAGTTCAGGTGATGCCATTAAAGCTGTAACGGAAGTTGCTGCCCAAATTCTTCCTGCCGGTTATGGGTACGAGTTTTCAGGTATGACAAGAGAGGAGCTTTCTGCAGGCGGACAAACCGTATTCATCTTTATGCTGGTACTCATCTTTGTTTACTTCCTTTTGAGTGCGCAGTACGAGAGTTACATTCTGCCGTTTGCAGTATTATTTTCGCTGCCAATCGGACTTGCAGGGGCATTTATCTTTGCATCGTTGTTTGGTATTACCAACAATATTTATGTACAGATAACGCTGATCATGTTGGTGGGACTGTTAGCCAAAAATGCCATCCTGATCGTAGAATTTGCAGTTGAACGAAGGCGGCAGGGAATGGCCATTGTTCAGGCAGCTTTGGAAGGTGCGCAAGCCCGTTTAAGACCAATCTTAATGACATCGTTTGCTTTTATTTTGGGCCTTGTTCCCCTTATGATGGCCTCTGGTGCGGGAGCTACTGGTAACCGTTCTATAGGGACTGGCGCTGTCGGCGGCATGTTGATAGGTACCGTGTTTGGAGTGTTTGTTATACCAGTGCTGTTTGTCATTTTCCAGTCGTTGCAGGAAAAAATCAGTGGCGAGCCCAAAAAAGAACCACTGTTAGAAGATGAAAAAATTACAGAACATAAAATGGAGCCGGCACATTAGTGCCTATCAGCCAGGTTAACCTTTAAGCAGTAAGGAATAGGTTTTTGGGTACAGGCGGCGTATCACTGGTCATCATCGTTGTGTCACTCCCTTGTACAGGTGAATTATATTGGGCAGGTAGCAGGCGTTAAAACACGAAAGAACATAGCGCCTGTTGGTCTCAATGCTACACCTTTTGTTGACTAATAAAAGATGATTAAAGCAGGTAAAGTACAAGTGTGCGACGCAAGAATGCCAAATAGCAGCAAAAAGGTTTGTTACAAAAAAAGAATAAAAAATAGAACAGGTAATTAAAGAATTATGAACAGAAAGCATATAGGGTACATTTTGTTTTTCTCTCTGTCCACGGTTCTCGTGACATCATGTAGAGTTACAAGAGTGTATGAAGCACCGGAATTAACTACAGCAGGTCTTTTTAGAGATTCTATATCTTCTGATACAAATAGTATTGCAAATCTTAAGTGGAGCCAGGTTTTTACTGATACCACTTTACAAAGATTAATAGGAGAAGGAATTGCAAACAATATTGACTTACAAACTGCCTATACCCGCATTCACCAAGCAGAAGCTTATTACCAGCAAAGCCGGGCTGCTTTTTTACCTACCCTGAACGGAAATGCGGGCATTACAAGATCTAAATTTAGTGCCGGCCAGGGATTTGGAGCAAGACCGTCGATAACATCTTTCCAACTGGGTACTTCTGCAAGTTGGGAAGCAGATATCTGGGGTAGACTGGGCAGCAGCAGAAGAGCGAACCTTGCCAACCTGTTACAATCAGAGGCTGCTGCAAGAGCGGTTCAAACCGGGGTGGTGGGCTCTATTGCAAACCTTTATTTTACCTTACTTGCATTGGATCAGCAACTGCAAATAACACAACAAACCGTTAGTAACTGGGACAGTACTGTTGCTACTATGCGGGCTTTGAAAGAGGCTGCCAGGGTAACAGAAGCTGCTGTTGTACAAAGTGAAGCACAGAGATATGCAGCAGAAGTAACTATTCCTGATCTTAAGCAAAGTATAAGGGAAACTGAAAATGCGATGAGCATTATTTTAGGTCACGCACCAACCGGCATTTCCCGCGGTAACCTTCTCGGGCAGGGCCAGTTACCAATGATGAATACGGGAGTGCCTGCGCAACTTTTAGCAAACCGACCCGACGTGCAACAGGCAGAATTTAGTTATAGAAATGCTTTTGAGTTAACTAATGTTGCCCGTGCTGCATTTTATCCTGCTTTGGTAATAAATGGTAATGCCGGCTTTGCAAGTCTTACTTTATTAGACGTTGTAAATCCATCTTCAATTGCTGCCAGCATTGGTGCTGGATTAGCGCAGCCTATTTTCAATCGTCGTTTAAACAGAACCAATCTTATTGTAGCCGAGGCGCAGCAGCAAGCGACTTTCTTAAATTTTAAAAATGCTTTATTAAATGCCGGGCAGGAAGTTTCTAACGCTATATCCCTAAACCAGGCTGCCCTGGAAAAGGTGAATATTCGTACGAACCAGATCAATGCATTGGAGCGGTCGGTTCAATATTCACAGGAATTATTACGAAACGGTTTTGCAACTTATACTGAAGTCATCCAGGCAAGACAGTCTCTATTACAAGCTGAATTAGGACGGGTTAATGACAGGTTGCAGCAATTTCAGTCAACTGTAGATCTTTATCGTTCGTTAGGTGGTGGGTGGAAATAGCTGGATTGGAATTTATCGGTAATAAAAAAGAGCATATTTATCGATATGCTCTTTTTTTATTTACAGTATTCGAACTTCTTATTGATAATTATATTCAATTCTTCCCAACATTTCTTTTTGTTTGTTAAAAACAACTTCTTTTTGTTTCATTCCATCCTCGTTATATAAATATTTCCAGACAAGGTAGTTTGCATTTCCTTTTTGGGTTTGGGTCATCTGAATAATACGTCCTTTAGTATCATATTCAAACATATAATCAGGCAGCATGGCTTTAGCCCTGGTATTGTATCGCACTACATCGGTTAACAGCTTTTTCGCATTGTAATAATAATAGTACGTTTCAGTTGTTTTGTTGTTTTTGGCCCATTTTTCTTCCGCTACATTATCCTGTTCATCAAAGATAAAATTGACCAAAGTTGTGTCCGAGTTGTTTCTAATCTTAATCATCTTTTCCGGTAGTCCTCTTTCATTGTAACTCCATCGGTGTATCTCTGAACTAGTAAATTTGCCATCAAAGTCTACACTACTTGTGTTTGTTGAAAGTAATTTGCCGGTATTATCATATTCATAGGTAACTGTGTTAATAGCGTTTCTACTGCTATCAACTGTTTTTACAACTTTATTGTTTTCATAATAGCTAATAAAAAAAGATTCAGTACTTCCTATAGTTGCAGAGCGCGTAATAATTTTTTGTCCACTATTGGCGATGGTTTGTTCTAACACAAAATCTTTAGATGGTTGATTACCCTCGAAGCTGGTTGCATTAATACGTTTATATTGAAAAGCTCTCAATAGCTTGTATTGTTGATTGGTTTGCCTGGTGCCAACTATGTCGAGATAATAATATTGCGCGTTTAGGCAAGTTGAGACAAAGAGAAGAAGGGAAACAAGTGAAAAGCTTTTCATCGGTAATTTTTGTTCTACTCAAAAATAAACGGTGAGATGTTAAGGAAAAAACATTGATTTTGACGAAACGTTTGAAGACTTCTTTTGTCTGTATTTTTATTCGGATTTTAACAAGTATTTCATTTTAAAGAATGTAAGAAAGGAAGTGTTTAAACTGTAATGCTGCTATTAACAAAAAATATGGCACACATGCCAACAGAAAAATATTGGACCTAAAGAGTTGTTCGGTCACCTTGTAACTCATTTTATCTATGATATACTTACTTTGATGGAAAGGTTTTAGTTCATTTAAAGTACCTGGGTTTTAAGGCCCGGCTTTTTATTGCCGGAATACTTAAGGGGAAGAAGGGCTGCGCTGTTCGAATCTTTGTATTCGCTTTTCTATATTACCTATTGCTTGTGCAGTGCGGTTTAAAACATTTCTTAAGTTCTTTCTGCTTATCATATGTCTTTTATGATTTAGGAAATTTATTTTAAAAGCGGAGGTGCATATTTAGTAAATGAAGATTTTTAATGGGTTTTTATAAAGTTGATTTAAAAAGATAGTGTACAAGTGGGTGACACAACCGGAGCTAAATTGAAAATACAACTGCTGGTTACAGAAATAAATTTATTCAAAAACTGGGTTGAATTAGAATCATTACTTAAATTTTTAGAATGTCGTTAGAAGCAAGTTTTTTGAAGCTGGTATCTGTAATGGATGAACTGAGAGAAAAATGTCCGTGGGATAAAAAGCAAACTATAGAGACTTTAAGGCCGCTGACAATTGAAGAAACTTATGAACTTACAGATGCAATAAGTGACAATGATTGGAAAGGTATTAAAGAGGAATTAGGCGATATAATGCTTCACCTTATATTTTATGCGAAAATAGGAGCGGAGCAACAAAAGTTTACTTTACAAGATGTGCTTGAAGGTATAAGTGAAAAGTTAATCAGGCGTCATCCTCATATTTATGGTGATGTTGTAGTGAACAGCGATGAGGACGTAAAAAAGAACTGGGAACAGATTAAGATGCAGGAAGGAAAAAAATCTGTTTTAAGTGGAGTGCCAAAATCGCTGCCGGCAGTAGTGAAAGCTACGCGCATACAAGACAAGGCAAGACAGGTTGGATTTGAATGGGAGCATAAGGAAGATGTTTGGAAAAAAGTAGAAGAGGAAATAGGGGAGTTGCACGAAGCCGTTGCCGAAAACGACCAGGAACACATTGAAGAAGAGTTTGGTGATGTAATGTTTAGTCTTATAAATTATGCACGCTTTTTGCGTATTGACGCGGAAGGGGTTTTGGAAAAAACAAACAAAAAATTTATTGCGCGATTTACATTAATGGAGGAAGCTGCAGCCAGTCAAAATAAAACACTTGATCAAATGTCTCTTGCAGAAATGGATGATCTCTGGAACCAGATTAAACGTAACAGAACCCAGTGATAGAAATTATAAAAAAAAGCTTTTACAAACACGGTTACCTGCTGATTATAGCTGCCTGGCTATACACTATTTCTTTTATTTTTTCGAATTATTGGTTCTACACTTCCTCCCCCGTAAGAGTACAAAGCAGGTTGGAGAATTATGTGGCTGAGAGTGAAAAGAAATTTGAAAAGCTGGCAGCAGATGTTACCGTAATATATTCCATTTTAAAAAATCAATATAAGCCTAAGGAAATTGCTGATGACTTGACGGAAGATGTTGCCCTTTTTATTTATAGTAAAAATGATGTGGGAAACTTTTTGCTTGACTATTGGAGTAGCAATAAAGTGCTTCCGGCTAATGAAGATTTGGCTAAACCAGATGGCAAGCATTATGTATCATATAACAACGGGAAGTTTGAATTTGTAAAAAAAACGGTTCTGTTAAAAGGCAGGCAGGTAATTGTTGCAGGAGTTATACCGCTGCATTGGGATTATTTTTTCAAAAATAATTATTTACAGTCGGGGTATCCAACTCTCCCAGACGTAGAAAATAGTTATGATCTGGTAGATACAGGTGCACAGTTTTATGTAAGAAATGGAGATGGTAAAGTATTGTTTGGCTTAAAAGAGAAGAAGGATAAAAAGATAGATGAAGGAAGCCCCGGAAAGTGGTCTATTTCTCTACGAATAATAGCTATCATTTTTGTTTTAATATTTGTAAATGTTTGCGCTGTTGAAATTGTTAATAAAAAAGGTTGGGTTAATGGGCTCGCATTTCTCAGCGCAGTAATTATTTTTTTACGGGTCCTTAGTTATAAATTTCCATTCCCGTTTAACTTTCGAAACCTCGAGCTGTTCGATCCTTTTATCTACGGATCAAACACCTTACATCCTTCTTTAGGCGACTTGCTTATAAACGTAATTTTCCTTTTTTGGATTCTGAGTTTTGTTAAAGTAGCGGCGCTGAAGGAATTTCAAGAGGTGGATGATATAAAGGGGAAGAAAGCGTGGAAGGTTACTTTTTTATTATCCGTCTTCCTGGTAGCACTTTCGTTTCTTACTTCTGATGTTGTTAGAAGTTTAATAATGGATTCTCAAATTTCGTTTGATGTATCTGACTTTTTCAGGCTCAACATTTTTTCAATCATAAGTTTTATTATTCTCGGGCTAATCGTGTTATCTTTTTTTCACTTTAGTCATATTGCCTTACTATTTATACATAAATGTATTGACTGTCCTAATTATGTAAAGTATGTTTTTTTGGCTGGGGCAGGGTTCTTATACCTGTCTATTCACCTTAATAGCAGTTCCTCCATTAGTAATTTATTTGTGCTGATTTGGTTACTTATTTATGTGCGAATGATGGATTATAGAAAAGCAGATATTTATGTTCCCATACTTCGTTCTTCTTTCTTTTTGATATGGCTTATTTTTTTTGCTGCAAGTCTTTCCGCATTAATTATTTATCAAAATCACTACAAAGAGTTAGAAAAACAAAAGCAGGTTGCGGAGAAAGTAGCGGAAGAGGCTGATCCATCAGCTCAAAACATAATGGGCATGGGCATTACTAATATTAGCGATCGTTTTTTAACAGAGAACTACAAACGTTTTACTTACGAAAACGCTAACAAAGTTATAAAGGACAGCCTGATTAATGAGAATTTTTCAAGTTCGTTAAACACGTTCGATACCAGGCTGTTTACTTTTGATAACAATCTTCATCCTTTATTTAATGAAGAGAATACTTCGTATGGCGAGTTAAGCACTCTTGTTAAAAGAGGCAAGAAAACGGCATACGAAGATTTGTTTTATTTCTCAAATACCTATTACAGTTTCAGCTTCTTGTATGAAAAAGAAATAAAGGACTCTCTTCAAAATACGGTGGGTTATTTTCTGGTCGTTGCAGAGCCGAAGAAATACAAAAATCAAGCGCTGTCTCCGGAGTTATTTACCCAACAGGCTAAGAACGCTTCTGAAGAACTTGATCGCACCTACGCTGTCTATAATAATGGGAAGCTGATTAGTAGTGTGGGCGACTATAACTTTTTGTCGTATATACCCAGGCACTTGCTTTTAAGGCAAGAGTATAAAGAACAGCGCAATGGTGATTTTAACGAGCTCTGGTACAATGCCGGAAATAATAAAATGGTTATTATCGTTAAGAACTCCTCGTTCTTTATTCAGGCCATGACTTTATTCGCGTACCTGTTTGGATCGTTTCTCTTTATAATTGTCTTGTTTCAGATTGGTCGCTTTCTAATGCGGAATAAATTCAGTTACAAGCGCCTGAAGAATGGATTAAAATTGAACTTCAGGCACCAGATACAAAGTGCAATTATTTTCATCAGCATATTTTCTTTCCTCGTAATAGGTATAGCTACCATCTCTTTTTATATTAACAGGTTTAAACAAACTAATGAGGAGCGGCTTCTAAAGGCAATTAAAACACTGGGAGATGAAATTGAGACCCAGGTAGCAAATCGTAGCATCTTTGACGATGCGATACAAATTTATGAATTGGGCGCAGCGAGTGAACTTGAAAAAACCTTTAAGGAAGTTACTGAGATACACAACGTTGATGCTAACTTTTTTGATATTAATGGAAATTTAAAAGTTTCTACCCAGCCTTACATGTACAATAAGGCGGTTCTTAGCCGGATGATGGACCCAAATGCTTATTACAGTTTACAGCACGATCATAAGATACAGGTAATACAGGAAGAAAGGGTGAGCAACTTTTCTTACACCAGTGTTTATATTCCTATCAAAGACGAAAACGGTAAGTTGTACGCTTACCTGAACATTCCATACCTGAACACACAAAAGGAATTGAACCAGGAAATTTCTAATTTTCTTGTTACGCTCATTGTTTTAAACGCCTTCATTTTTGTTATAGCAGGCGCCATATCGGTGGTATTAACAAACCGCATCACCAGTTCGTTCGCTCTCATTGGTAGTAAAATGAAAGAGATAAATCTGGGTAAAGCCAATGAAGAGATCTCGTGGGATGCAAACGATGAAATTGGCACCCTTGTAAATGAATACAACAAAATGGTAAGAAAGCTGGAGGAGAGTGCCCTGGCCCTAGCAAAAAGCGAGCGGGAAGGAGCGTGGCGGGAAATGGCACGACAGGTAGCCCATGAAATTAAAAACCCGCTAACGCCAATGAAGCTAAGCATACAATATATGCAAAGAGCGATCAAGGAAAAAAATCCAAACAGCCCTGCAATGGTCGAAAAGGTATCTGCTACTTTGGTGGAACAGATAGACCAGCTTGCCAAAATTGCTTCTGACTTTTCACAGTTTGCCAATATTGGTAATGTAAAAATCGAAAGCTTTGATGTGAATGAAATTCTTAACTCGTTAATTAATTTATACAGCGCTAATGAAAGGGTAAGTATTCATTTTAATCATCCCGGTCAGCAGGCCGTAATTAATGCGGATCGTACCCAAATAAACAGGCTTTTTACCAACCTTTTTCAAAACGCGGTGGAAGCGTCGGAGGGTCAGGAAATGATGGAGATTTCGGTGAATGAATACATTAATGCAAACAAGCTGCAGATAGATGTAACGGACTTCGGCGTAGGTATACCTGAAGAAAAACGGCAAAACATTTTCACTCCAAACTTCACTACAAAAACTTCGGGAACCGGTCTCGGCCTGGCTATGTGTAAAGGAATAGTCGAAAAAGCAAATGGCAGAATTTGGTTTGATACCGAAGTAGGAAAAGGAACAACATTTCACGTGTTGTTACCACTGGTAGGCTTCCCCGAAAACTAAAGCCAGGATGAGAGGCAAAAACTGAATACCCATTTGTCGTCCTGGCTTCAAAGGAGTTTGGCGAAAAACCTAAATGGCCTCGTTTCCTGAAAGTGTACCTCTGTCATCGAGCTTGTTGTACTCGCTGTTGTCTTCCTGCTTGCGCCGTTCTTCCGTGGCCTGCTCGTCGGAGCTAGCCTGCCTGCTACCTTTTATATGGCCACTATTGTCTTGTGCCTCAAAACGTTTTGTATCAACCGGGCTTACTTTAGTGGTATCAATATCTACGTTGTTTCTGGTTTCCATATAGTTTGTTTTTTTTTGATAATGTAATAGCTAACCTCGCAAAAGCCTTGCCGCCTTGTTATAGGTAAAAGTGCTTTTAATTTATGGTTATAAACTTCATTACTCCACCCGGCATTGTTGTGTCACTCACTGCAACATTTGTAATGCTACTCAACCAGGGAAGGTTGCAACATTTATTTGCCCGTTTTTATCAACGTCTGGCGGGTTTATTTTTTGATCCACATACGATCTATTGCCCAACGGAGCGTCGCAAGAAAAGCCGATCAGGGATTTCGGCTTGCCAAAAAATTTTCTTCCTATGCTTAATAAAGAAAGCCCGATGAAAATCATCAGGCTTCCTTTATTTCAATCTAATAAATAAAAATCTAAAAATTCCGGTTCTTAATACGGCTTAGCTTCAGTAGATATTTCTTCAGCTTGCTTAACAGCTTCTTCTTTTCTTTCAACGCTTCCCGGCCTTGTGGAGCCATGTTGTTGTCTCATTTCGACAGCCTTCTTTATGCCATCAGCCACACGTTGTCCATACTCAGGGTCACAGTTGGTACATAGCTCAATCATCTTGTCTTGTATCACTTTATTGGCAGGTGCAAGCGCATTTACCAAATTTGAAATAA
>NZ_JAOQAH010000032.1 GCF_025963695.1 Segetibacter sp.
GTATTAGAAGAATTTGCCGAAATTTTTTTAGTAAGTGGTGGCTGAGGGGTGGAAGGACGGATTTTGCCATTGAGTTTGATTCCTGATTTCTCCTTTTTTGCTATTTTAAAGAAACCCGTTTAAACCCTTAAATACCGTTCTTCACCTGTAGTTGCCGTAGGAATATAATGGTGAACTAGTTTTAGCGATAGTTTTGTTTATAAAATAAACCATATTATGTTTGTCTCGCAAATTAAAACTGATGAAAAAATTATTATTCTCAATAGTGCTAATCTTCGTAGGTAACTCACTTTTTGCACAGGTAAAAATTTCAGGAGTTGTAAAAGACAATCGCAGTCGTCCTATTTACGGGGTAAGCATATCCCTTAAAGATTCTTACGATGGTTCAACAACTGACTCTTTAGGAAATTTTGCTTTTCGTACAACTGAGAAAGGCGAACACATTATTATTGCTAGCAGCATTGGCTATAATTCGTTTGAGCAAAAAGTTTTAATTGGGTCTGAGCCGCTAACCTTAACTATCAGCATAAAGGAAAAGCTTGACGAACTGAAAGCCGTAATGGTAACTGCAGGATCTTTTGCAGCAGGTGACTCAAAAAGAGCTGCCGTGTTAAGTTCTTTGGATGTTGCCACCACCGCTGGTTCTAATGCAGATATTACAGCAGCTTTAAAAACTTTACCTGGTACCCAACAGGTTGGCGAGCAGGAAGGCTTGTTTGTACGCGGGGGTGCAGGCTACGAAACCAAACAGTTTATTGATGGAACGTTAGTCAACAATCCTTACTTTACAAGTGTACCTGATATTGGAAGCCGTGGTCGTTTCTCGCCTTTTCTTTTTAAAGGAACTGTTTTTACAACCGGGGGTTACTCTGCTTTATACGGTCAGGCCCTATCATCGGCCCTGCTGCTGGAGTCGATTGACTTACCTGAGCAATCAGAAGTAAATGCTTCTATATCTCCGCTGCTGGTAGGCGCGGGAACGCAACAGCTTAGTAAGAATAAAAAGTCTTCGTGGGGGATCAACTATAGTTATATAAATGTGGGTTTGTACTTCGCTATGGTAAAACAGACTCCGGACTACTTTAAAATGCCTCAGTTTCACAATGGTGATGCAAACTTTAGGTTTAAGACAAAGAGAGGTGGGATGGTTAAATACTACACCACGTTTAGCAATGGGGTACTAGGTTTAAGAAGACCTGATATTGATAGTTTGCATTTAAAAGATGCCTTTTCTCTCGCCAATAATAACTGGTACAATAACCTCAGTTGGAGAGAGAATCTCGGCAATGGCTGGAAGATGAACCTGGGTAGCGGTTATAGCACTAACAAGGATAATATAACCCAGCAGGTGCAGGACCAAAATAACCGGCCTAAACATTTTGGTAGTGGGTTGCCGTGGATGCAGAACAAAAACTTCGACCTGCTACATAGGCAGGATTTAGCGCAAGTAAAGGCAGTTTTTGAAAAAAAGCTCATTGGTATCAGCGCCCTTCGTTTTGGAGGTGAATATTGGTATTTGTATGATAAGAATGTTATTCATGACACGACCTATAAACTGATTGATAATTACACTGCATTGTTTGCTGAGTCAGATATTTTTTTAACAAATAGCCTGGCGGCTAAAGTGGGTGTTCGTTTTGAAAACTCTTCGATCATTAAAAAATATAACGTTGCCCCACGCCTTTCTTTGGCTTACAAAACTGGTAAGGATGCGCAAATGTCGCTGGCGTATGGAGTTTTCTACCAGAAGCCCGAGAATAATCAATTATACTACGGCACAAATGTCGGTATGACAAAAGCTACCCACTACATCATCAACTACCAGAAGATGACTCATGAGCGCATATTTAGGATTGAAGGATACTACAAGAAATATGAGGATTTGATTAAAACAGTCCCGGCTGTCAATTTTACTTCCCTGTATACTAATTCGGGATATGGAGACGCAACAGGTATCGATGTTTTTTGGAGAGATAAAAAGTCTATCAAAAACTTTGATTACTGGGTTAGTTATTCTTACATAGATACTAAGCGCGACTATCTTAACTACCCTCTAAAGCTTCAACCAAACTTTGTGGCTAACCACACTGCTTCTGTTGTGATGAAACGGTTTTTTACATCTATTAAATCAGGCTTCAATTTTACTTATACCTATGCAACCGGCCGTCCTTATTATAACCTGATGGTGAACAACAATTACAAATATTATGTAGGTGACCAGGGTAAAACAAAAAGTTACAATAGCCTAAACTTTAGTGCAGAGTATGTGCCCAGCATTGGAAAAGCGAATGCTAAAACAAACATTGTACTGTTTGTAAGTATGACAAATGTATTAGGTGCAAACCAGGTGTATGGCTATAACTATTCCCGCGATGGAATGTATAAAGAACCAATCATGCCGCCATCAAAAAGGTTTTATTTTATTGGTTGTTTCTTAAGCTGGGGAGTTGACAGAACACAAGATGTTATAAATAACAATTTGTAGCAAATGCACTAGGGGATGAGGCCACAACAGTTAGTACAAGTGAGTGACACAACAATGCCGGGCATAGTTGTAAAGCTTGAAAAAAAGCAGAGAGAAAACGCGCCGGTTTATAGGTTTAAAGGAATAACTAAATCAAAATAAAAAATTAAAAAACGTGCAAGACGAAACGTTTCCACTTACTAAAACGATCGCAGACGGCGACGTTAGGGACAATGAACTTTGGCAGATTGCGAAAAGAAGAGCAGCTTTTAAAATTAGCGCCTTTTCTTATGTTACAGTCAACTGTATGTTGATCGTAACCTGGTATTTCACTTCCGGCCCGCGTAGTTATTTTTGGCCGGTTTGGCCGCTTCTGGGTTGGGGTGTTGGTATTGCCACTCAATATTTTCATGCCTATTATGGTACGGATCTATTTTCATCGGAAAGAGAATATCAAAAATTAAAAAATCAACAAAAAAATTAAAAACATCATGAAAAAATTCATTTTATCAGTCGTATTGTTAGTTAGTGCGCATTGCCTTTTCGCTCAAAGCAGCCGGTATGAGCAAACAATGAAATTAAACCTTGTAAAGTTTGACTCTTTAAAAAACCCCGATGATTATGTAAGCCTGGCTGCAACTTTTGAACGGATAGCTGATGCGGAGAAAACACAATGGCTTCCCTATTATTATGCTGCGCTTTCACACGTTTTAAGGGCTTTCTCAGATGCGAAAGCAAATAAAGATGAAGTGGCAGAAAAGGCCGATGCTTTGATAGCTAAAGCTGAAACCATTGAGCCGAAAAATTCAGAAATATTTTTATTGAAAAGCATGAGTGCTACATTAAAAATGCTGGTAGACCCTGCAGGGCGCTGGCAACAGTATGGAGCAAGTGTAAACTCAAACAGGGAAATGGCTAAGCAATTAGAACCAAACAACCCGCGCGTTTACTTTTTAGAAGGTCAAAATACGTTTGGTACGCCAAAGGAATTTGGAGGTGGAAAAGATAAGGCAAAGCCGCTGTTTGAAAAATCGCTTGAGTTGTTTAAGACCTATAAAACCCCGGGCAGTCTTTATCCTAACTGGGGGGAGAAATCGGCTGAGCAAATGCTTGAACAAAGTAAATTATAATTGGCGGCTAACCTTGCCAAGGACTACGGTGAACAAATGGTCGACAAATTGGTCGGTCATTTGTTCCTGTTTACAATAATCAAATTCATATTTGTGAAATGATGAGTACAAGCGATAAAGATTTTTCGCCAGCAGAAAGCCTGCAATTGATAAGATCAATGATCGAAACGACGAAAACATCTATCAGTGACAAAAGTCATTTTTTTCTTTTATGGGGATGGGCTACCCTGGTCGGTTGTCTTTTACAGTATTACTTATCAGTCATTGCAAACTACCCACGTCATTACTACGCCTGGTTTGTAACTCCTGTTGCATTGCTGTTGCACTTCATATTTATCCATAAGTACAAGAAAGAGGACAGAGTAAAAACTTTTATAGGGGAGGCGATGGGGTTTATTTGGTTTATAATTGGAATTTCATACCTGGCGTTAGCTATTGTATTTAGCAAGATTGGCTGGCAATATTGCTTTCCATTTTACATACTATTGTACGGGATTGGAACTTACATTTCGGGAAGTTTACTAAAATGTAAGCCAATGAAAATTGGTGGAGGTATCTGTCTGGTTTTAGTAGCAATTGCGCCATTCTTACATTATTCTTTGCAAATGTTATTAGCTGCTTTTGCAATATTGATCAGCTATATAATACCGGGGCATTTATTAAGAAACCAATACAGGAAACAAAAAATTTAGAACATGCACGATAACGAAAAAGAGCTGAGTCAGGAAGAAAGTTTAATGATCATCCAACAAATGATTAACGCTGCGAAGCATGAGCAAAAAGACGATGGCAAAGGTTGGATTGCATGGGGATGGATGTTGTTTATAGCATCGATACTAACTGTCGTAAACCTTCATTTCAAATGGTTCAGCACTTTCTTTTTCTGGAACATCTTTGGAGCAGTCACCCTTGTAATGATGATTGTTGGCGTGGTGAAAGGATTTTTTGTAAAAAGTAAGGGAAGAGTAAAAACCTATACTAAATCTTTGTTTGAAAAATTAAACGCTGGTTTCTTTATCTGTATCATGTTTAACATATTTGCTATGAACCTTGGAGTTGGTCCTGCTAAAGGGTTTGCTTTATTAATAGGATTGTATGGATTCTGGATACTCATCTATGGCACTGCTCTGGACTTTAGACCATCTGTTATCGCTTCGTTTATCACCTGGACTTTTGGGTTTATTGCTCTGTTTCAAACCGACTTTGAAGTGGTTATGTTATTACATGCAGCGGCAGTATTATTTGGCTACATCATACCGGGATATATTGCAAACAGGGAGTTTAAAAAATTAACAGGCAGGAAATTAAATCAGAGCGCAGGTGTTTAAAGAGCTAGACCCCATACTACATTCACAGCTACGCCTCGCGGTGATGAGTTTACTTATGAGTGTTAAGGAAGCCGAGTTTACATTCATCAGGGAAAAAACAAATTCAACTGCAGGTAACCTAAGTGTGCAGGTGCAAAAGCTAAAGGAATCAGGCTATATCGATGTAAATAAACAGTTCAAAGACAACTATCCTTTAACAACATGTAAAGTAACCCCTAAGGGAATTGAGGCTTTTGAAAACTATGTCAAAGCTTTGCAGGAATATTTACAGGTAGGCAAATAGGTACCCGACCTACTTCCACATACAGCGTTTTTCCGAATTAACAATTCACTATACCAGCCCTCTTCAACTAAATGTACAATAGTGGTCATATGCGAACGTTTTTAAATACCTAACCGCATTAGAAAATATCGAGCTCTTTTTAAAAATTAGTGGTGGAGCGAAGCTTACAAAATCTCAACTACTCCATCAGCTGGCCGTGGTTGCCAGGCAGGGCGTAGGCAGATAGTAAAGTAACACTTTTAGGCAGTGCAAGAAGCAGCGGTGGGAATAGCCCCTACTTCGGTGCATGATGCCAAATGCATTATTCTTGATGAGGCGACAAATGGTTTAGATGCCGAGGGGATAGCAGACATAAGAAATTTAGTTCTTTCGTTTAAGCAAAGAATTGCGAAAGACAGTGGTGGTTTCTTCACACTTGCTTATGAAATTACAAGGTCAAAATATAAAATTGATAGTTGTGTTACTTGTTTTATTACATCAGGAGTAACTGCATCGGCACAAAATACAAATGCATTGACCAAGAGGGTTAAAGCAAACCGATAAAGTAAATAATTACGTAGCGGAAGGCAGCACGAAGACAAATGTGGCATTCATAAAAGCCCCGGCAGGAAAAATAATGGTCTTTTACAAACCTCCTGACCAGATTAGAAATAAACGCAGCAACGAAAAAGGGAGTTGTTGATTGGGAGTGTAACTAATAATACAAAGCTTATAAGGAGCGATTTTCTTCTGCAAACAGCGCCTTAGTGCAACTATGCTCATTTTATATTCTATAAGCAGCGACATTTTTGGTAAAAGTTATGGAGGAATTATTGGTGTTATTGCATATCTGCAAATAAGATTATTTTTGCGCCTTTAAAACCTCTACATGCAAAGAGATACAGTAATTTTTGACTTAATAGATAAAGAACTTGAACGGCAGCGACATGGTATTGAACTAATTGCGTCCGAAAATTTTGCCAGCCTGCAAGTTATTCAGGCGATGGGAACAGTATTGACAAATAAATATGCCGAAGGTTACCCCGGTAAAAGATATTACGGTGGCTGTGAAATTGTCGACCAGGTTGAACAGTTGGCAATTGACAGGTTAAAGCAAATTTTTAATTGTGAGTATGCAAACGTGCAACCACACAGTGGGGCACAAGCCAATGCGGCTCTAATGCTGGCCGTACTTCAACCCGGTGACGCCATCCTTGGTTTAGACCTTAGTATGGGCGGGCATTTAACTCATGGAAGCGCCGTTAACTTTAGCGGCAAGCTATATGAACCGCATTTTTATGGGGTTACAAGAGAGGGCGGAATAGTAGACTACGAAATGCTTGAAGCAAAAGCGCGTGAAGTAAAACCGAAAATGATTATTTGTGGTGCAAGTGCTTACAGCCGCGAATGGGATTTTGCAAGAATTAGAAAAGTGGCAGACGAAGTAGGCGCCTTTGTTTTTTGTGATATGGCCCATCCTGCGGGATTAATTGCCAAAGGCTTATTAGCATCACCTTTTGACCATTGTCATTTTGTTACTTCCACCACACATAAAACCCTTCGTGGTCCTCGCGGTGGAGTTATTTTAATGAAAAAAGACTTTGAAAATCCCTTTGGAGTAAAGGATGTAAAAGGCAACATTCGTATGATGAGTAACCTCATTGATATGGCTGTTTTCCCTGGAACTCAGGGTGGCCCGCTTGAACATATCATTGCGGCAAAAGCTATATCGTTTGGCGAAATACTTGCGGATGAATTTACAGATTACGCAAAGCAAGTAGTCGCCAATTCTCAGGCAATGGCAAAAGCTTTTGTTGAAAAAGAGTACCAGCTAATCAGCGGAGGAACGGACAACCATCTTATGCTGATAGATTTGCGCAATAAAAATATCAGCGGTAAAAAGGCTGAAAATGTTTTGGTGAAAGCCGACATAACGGTTAATAAAAATATGGTTCCTTACGACGACAAAAGCGCTTTTGTAACAAGCGGCATTCGTGTAGGTGTTCCTGCAATAACAACAAGGGGTATGAAAGAGGAACATATGCAGTTTGTTGTTAACGCTATAGATAATGCTCTGATGAATGCTGATGACGAAAATACTATTACAAGTATTAGAAAGCAGGTAAATGAATTTATGCAACAGTTTCCTTTATATCCTGAACTTGGATAGAAAAGCTGTATTAATAGTCAAAGTGCATTTTGTGGATAAGCGGGTTCTACTTTTAAGCAGAAGCTATTCTAACATAAAACAATTCAAATGATACAAAGAGTACAAACCATCTGGCTTTTCCTGGCTGCGGGATCAGGTTTTTTAACAACAGAGGTACCGATTTATGCGGAAACATTAGCGGGTGATGTAGCCAAAAGATACACTGTAACCGAGAGTTTGCTTTTGTTTGCTAATAATATTATTGCTGCATTATTAGCACTTATCGCAATATTTCTTTTTAAAAACCGCTCCACTCAAATGAAGTTCACTGGGTTGGGAATATTTGCTTCTGTCTTATTGATTGCATTGGAGGTTTTGAAAATTAGCGAATTGGAAGAAGCAAATGGAGTGATTCAGGGTACCTATTATTGGGGTGCCCTATTACCTATAGCTATGACAATATTTTTTATTCTTGCAGCAATAAACATTCGAAAGGATAATAAGCTGGTGAAAAGTCTTGACAGACTTAGATAATTGTTATCTCTATAAATTTTTGAAATGCATATTGTAAAAACGGTATGCATTTTTTTTGTTACAAGGCATGACTTAATTAAGCGAGCAAGAGGTACTCCTGTAAGTTTTTAACTTCAACTTAAAATGTATCTGGCTGCTTCTTTCGATGAGCCTTCTTTAACCCGTAGTATATTGCTGCTGCAACTAACACACCTACACCCCCATCAAAAGGAACTGGATTATCCTGTACATCATCCTCGTCTATTACAGGTTGAGCAAATGATACAGGTATATTAACCAAAAGAATTATCAACAGTAGACTAAGAGTCTTGCTTATCTTATTCATAGCGTAGATTATTTTATTATAGCAAAGCCCGTAGCAAAGCTTTCTTGTCTTATAAACCATCACTCAATAATTATATTTTCTACAAAGGTTTTATTTCCGCTACTTATCGTTAGTCTGTAATTTCCTTTAGCTATAACCTTTTTGATGTTTAGTTTATAAAGCTCTAATGCCGGGTCATAATGTACTTTGTTGATAGAAATTAATTCTCCTAAATCATTTGAAATAGAAATTGTATAATTACCTTTTTGCAGGTTCGTCATTTTGAGATTAACTGTATTGCCTCTTGCTGGATTAGGAAAAACAGAAATTAACCCGGTATTCTCTGGAAGGTCGAGCAATACTATTTTACTACAAATCACTTCTCCACTTTTTTGATGACATTTTATTCGATAAAAGTTATTTCCTGTTGTTGCATTACCATCAAACCAACTATAAGTGTTTTGTACACTTCCATTATTTTTTACTCCGGCGGTTCCCTGCTTTTTAAACAAGCGACCATCTGTTGATTTTTCTATCTCGTAGTTGTGGGTGTCTTTTTCTGTCTGAGCAGACCATTCTACCTGTATTCCATTTTCTTTTTTATAGGCTTTTACGTTCACTAGTATTATTGGTAGTACCTGGGTTGAGTTTAAAATAATGCTATAACGGTTTGGCAAGAAGGATGTTGAATTGCTATCTATGGTGAAAGGAATAATAGTTTCTGTATTCAAATCGAGAAGGGTGTCCTTTTTCAAAAATTTGTCTTTTAGAATTATAGCAACACCAGGTGCAATACGAGCAGGTTTGATTTTTAAGAAGTAGTTTTTTTGCCTAAGCTGGACAATATTTAGTTGAATAGTATCAGACGAAAGCGCGGGTGGTCGACCTTCTATACTTAACAATTTTCCCTTACTGGCAATCGACATATTTTCATCGAGGTTACCAATCTTTTCAGCATCTTCCTCGCCAATAGAAGAGGTGAAATTATCATCAAAAAGAACTGTAATTCCATCAGCAGTGTTTTCGCTTTCTTTTAGGGTATCTAGCAACAATTGCACAGAAAGCGCAGGAACACCGTCGTCGGTCCTATATACTTTTCTGTTTGCACTTGTTTTATTTGCCTCGTTAAAAGTCAGGGAAGGATTAGCTGTTTTGGTTTGAACAAAAAAAGCCTGGCCGCACTGAATGTTTTGATTAACCTCCGAACCTGGAACACTTGTTACCCCGTTGCCATAAGTAACATAAGCGCCACGGGTATTAAGATTTGGATCCCAAACATAATAATAAGGTGAGAGGCCTTGCTTCGTTAATGCATCCCAATCAACGGGAGAGGCATAGGGATTTCCAACCATACTAAAAGCATTTATGCTTCCGTCTATAGAGGGACTGCCAGATACATTGTAAACTACTTTTCCTTTCACTAAAGATCCGGTACCTCTTAAAATAGTGTTCGAGGGAGCTGCGCTATTATTGCTTAGATCAACACTTCTGCTACCTCGTACAAACAGGCGGTAGCCCACGCCGGCAGTAAATGTACCGCTGGTATTAGGTATGCCCTGCCACGCCTGGCTGCTATTATTAAAAATGAATAATGATGGATTGTTTGTTGCAGTTGCGTCGAAGCCATCATTAGGGTTTGCCGAACCGGTGATGTGAGTTCCGTAACCTGGAGTACTGTTATAATTAACTGAATAGGCAGGAGGGGTATTATTTTGGCCTTCCATCCAG
Source organism: Segetibacter sp. (assembly GCF_025963695.1). Taxonomy (GTDB): domain Bacteria; phylum Bacteroidota; class Bacteroidia; order Chitinophagales; family Chitinophagaceae; genus Segetibacter. The sequence continues at coordinate 9,900 of NZ_JAOQAH010000032.1, forward strand.
TTTCCTTTTATGCTTGTAGAGGTTGTAACCGGTGAAGACAAAAATCGAAAAGCGCGCTTAGCAGGTATGTACCTTTCTACAGTAACATTGGTAGCATTCAATAAAGCGATAGACCCATCGGCGATTTCACCAATCGAACCAGTACCAGTTGCATTACTATGAATGATAACTGGTCGATCATTAAAGTTTGCTTTAGCGCCTGCACTTACCTTAAGAACTACGAGAGGATCAATGACAAGAGAATCTGCACCTGTTGAAATATTCATCGTTCCATTCGTCACTGTTTTGATGCCACTACCCTTAAGTAGTAAAGAAGGATAGTCGCCACTGAGCGTGGTAATTGTCTGATCGCCGGGAGGTGTTTGACTTACCGTACGGGAATATATGATTGTAGATTTTGGATTAATGGTAACGTTTTCGATGTTAAATAATGCAGCTGAAGAATTGCCGGAAAAACCTCCGGTTACCCCGGTCTTAAATGTGGCACCCGCTTCCATTATAAAATTTTGTGTTCCTGCCGAGCCGTCAATCCTTCTATCATTATTATCGTACATGCCAGTACCCTTAACAGTGAAAGAACCTCCGGCAACAAGAGTTATTATTCCGGCACCGTTCTTAACATTTGATCCGCTAATTATAATATTGAAGTAGCTTCTGGGAGAACGTATTGCCTGGGCAGTCGTAGCGTGGTTAGTAAATTCAATATCACCGCCGGTGATGTTATAAGTTCCTGCTATATCAGGCTTTGTATTAACTCCCGATAGTATCAGCCTGCCACCGCTCATTAACAGGTTGGTATTTGCGTCGCCAAAATTTTTGTTTGAAACATCCACAATAGCATTGTCTTTAATGGTTACGGTGCCAAAAGGAGAGCATGTCGGAACAGTCTTGACACCACTACCTGAAAATGTTACATTCTTATAATCGTCTCGCGAGCTTACCTGCTGATCGCCCAACCTGCCATATTCTATAATACTGCCTGCGTAAATATTAAGTGTGATGGATGGTGTTGAGGTGGCGCCTGGTATAGAGGTGCTTGTTCCTGCGAAGCCGTCAGCGTCGCGGCAAATAAAAGTTCCGTAAATATTAATCGTGGGAGAACCGCCCCCGGTTACCTGGCTTTCTCCCCCGGTGTCAAAAGAAGAATTGGCGTTTATATTTAGCGTGCCGCCGCCATTAAGCTTTAGATCGTTTGTTCCGTTTAATGCAAATGTGTTTGCTGCTGATATATTCAACGTTCCGCTTACTGAAACGTCTGTTTGTGCTGTTGCTTTTTTAACGCCACTGCCGGAAATAGTAAGATTTCCATAACCTAGGGGAGTAATAGTTTGATCACCGGTTCGGTTGTATTCAATAGTAGAAGATGCACCTATTGAGCTAACAGTAAACCCTGTTGCAAAGGTAGAGCTAGAGCTTCCTGTTAGCCCTGTTGTGTTGGTGGTTTTCAGCGTTCCGTCAATCTTTATTTTGCTATTTCCGCCAATAATAAAGTCCCCGGTAATCAAGGTGCCGAGAAGGGTTATATCGCCGGTTGCTCCGGGGTAGTTATCAATTGTTTTGCTGCTGGTTAAGGTGGTAAGGGTTGTGGAGCCAATTGTGAGGCCGCTGCCATTAAGCGTGAGGGTTCCGCCTCCTAGTTTAGCAGTAGCGCCATTTATTATAAACTGTCCCCCGTTTATTGCTGTTGCGGCAACTGCTGCCGTTCCAATAATCCCATTTCTAAAAGTTTTAGATCCGTTGCTCTGCAGGCTGACATTTGCATTTGCTTCGAACAACCCATTTATTACTGTTGCTGCCGTATTTCCAAAAGAAATGGGTTTGGAGACTCGAAAGATTGGTATAGAGACTCCTGAAGGAAAATAAGCCACTCCATCTATAGGTGAAGTCGTGTTGTTCCAATTAAAGACAGCACTATCTGCCCATAAAACATTGCTGGCAATGGTAGAACTGTTATTAGCATAATTTGAAGGCTGGCCGTTGTTGCTTGCTACTTCTAATACACCACTACTTTGTATCTCCATTGTTGCTAAGCCAGAAAATGATGGCAATAGGGACCCAGTAATATTATGTTTAAATACACCTCCATTTTGTACAACAATATCGTTACCTGTTCCGTCGGTCACGGTTAAGCCAGATGTTGCTCCTGTTGCAAGTTCTAATATGCCGCCGGTTGCTATCACTACCTGGTCAACTGTTGTATTAGTGGTTATTACTACAGAGTGCCCGCTTCGGATAGTGATGATACTTGCAGATTCGGTTGGAGCTAGTGTAGATGTAATCCAATTTGAAGATCCATCAGAAGAACTTTCCCAGGTATTAGCAGTATTCCAATTGCCGGATGTAGCGGAACGGAAGTGATGAGTTGGGAGCGTGGCCTGAGCGGAAGCCTCAGCTGCCAAAGTAATTAGGATAGAAATTAAAAGAGATCGGGTAAAGCTTAATTTCATAATCGCGAGAATTAGTGAAACGTCTTAGTTGATTTCGGAAAAAAGTGGGTGAGAAGGAGTTTATAGGGATAGCAATGGTAGTAAACAATAGATTAGGATAGTTCAAATATATAGCGAAGTAAAAAGTATTGAAAGTAGAGAATACTTAAAAAAAGATTATAATGTTACCGATGGCAACGGTAGTTCTGTCATCTACAAAAGCTCTTACGCTTGTAAAGGAGGTTAGTGAAGACAGGTCAATTAAAAATTAAACCTAACCATATTTTATTGACGAAGTAGAAGTAAGCTAAGCGGTATTAATGCAATTTGTTTTCTTCAACCGGAAGAAGCTAAGAAGCTTTTTATGTATATCTAATGAAAATGCTAAATCTTCTTCTTTTACATTTTCTGTAATCTTTGTCCATATCTTATTTTGCTTTATCAAATATTTCGGGGGTCATTGGTTGGCGTTGGAATATGGATTAAAATCACTATTAATAGGGATTTTTCAAGAATTAAAATGCAAATACATTTGGTACTTATTGGGGGATTTTTAAGAGGCGCACCTTTTTAGGAAGCGCCTCTTTTTTGCAAATTTTTTACAATAGTTGAACGTTGGGTCAATAGAGAATCTACAAGTTGCAGGGAGTGACACAACAATGTTAAAAAGAGATATACTGCCTGCTTCAATAAAATAAGTAACCTCTTACATAAATCTACCTGTATAGCTTTCCGCGGCATTCTTTAATTCTGATGGAACTCCGCTAAATACAAGATTACCGCCTTTGTCTCCGGCTTCGGGGCCAAGGTCTATAACCCAGTCTGCGCTTCTGATTACATCTGTATTGTGTTCGATAACAAGAATGGAATGACCCTGTTCTATCAAGGCATTAAAAGATGTGAGGAGTTTTTTTATATCATGAAAGTGGAGGCCTGTGGTAGGCTCATCAAAGATGAACAGAACATGACCTATGCCTTTGCCTTTTCCAAGAAAGCTTGCAAGTTTTACCCTTTGTGCTTCGCCACCACTTAAGGTATCGCTGCTTTGGCCGAGTTTAATATAACCAAGGCCAACATCCTGTAAAGGTTGGATTGCTTTTGCTATGCTTTTTTCATCTTTAAAAAATTCGATTGCCTCATCTACGCTCATGTTTAACACATCGTAAATGTTTTTCATTTTATACGTTACCTCAAGCACCTCTTCTTTAAATCTTTTGCCATTGCAAACATCACACACAAGATGTACGTCAGCAAGGAATTGCATTTCTACAACCTGCTCGCCTTCGCCTTTACATGCATCACATCGTCCACCGTCTACGTTAAAAGAATAATGCTTTGGTTGAAAGCCACGCATTTTAGCCATCGGTTGCTTTGCATAAACATCTCTTATCTCGTCGTATGCTTTTATATAAGTTACCGGGTTACTTCTGGATGATTTGCCAATGGGATTTTGGTCAATCATCTCGATCTGCGAAATGTAGTCTGTATCGCCTGATATAGCTTTATGGAAGCCGACTTTCTCTGCAAACTCGCCTTTCAGCTTTTTTAGGGCGGGGGCTAAAATCTGTTTAATTAGCGTTGTTTTGCCACTGCCGCTTACTCCGCTAATAACACAAAAAACATCGAGCGGGAATTCAACAGTGATGTCTTTTAAATTATTATGTCGCGCATTGTGTACAGTAATACTATGGTGTGACTTTCGAATGTGGGCAGGAGGTTTAATCTGTAATTCGCCTTTGAGGTATTTACCTGTAAGACTTTCGCTATTTGAAATAATCTGGTTGTAATCGCCGGCGGCAACTACCTCGCCTCCCAGGTGACTTGCAAAAGGCCCCATATCTATAATGTGATCTGCTTCACGCATCATCATCTCGTCATGCTCTACAACTACTACGGTGTTGCCAAGGTCTCTAAGCTCTTTCAACACTTTTATCAGCCTTTCGGTGTCGCGGCTATGTAGGCCTATCGAAGGCTCGTCTAAAATATATAGCGAATTAGTAAGGTTGCTACCAAGGCTTCGGGTAAGTTGAATACGTTGACTTTCTCCACCACTTAGACTGTTTGCAAGACGGTTCAAAGTAAGGTAGCCAAGACCCACGTCGAGCAGGGTTTTAATGCGGTTGTTGATTTCGATCAAAATTCTTTTAGATACCTGCTGGTCATACTCGCTCAGTTGTAATGCTTTGAACCAATCATACAAATCTTTGATAGGCAACTGGCACAACTCACCAATGTGCTTTTCGCCCACCTTTATATACAAAGCCTCCTTTCTTAACCGGTAACCCTCGCACGCTGTACAACTTGTTCTTCCACGATAGCGGCTTAGCATAACCCTATACTGAACCTTATATAAGTTTTGCTCAACTTCTTTAAAAAAAGCATTTATGCCTTCTGTATACCTGTTTCCTTTCCAGAGTATATCGTATTGTTCTTTGGTTAAATCTGCAACCGGCGTGTGCACGGGAAAATCAAAATTTCTTGCAGCGAGTACAAAATTGTCTCGCCACAATCCCATCTTTTCGCCTTTCCAGGCGGCAACCGCGCCCTCATAAACGCTTAGTCTTTTGTCGGGGATAACAAGATCGGGGTCGATGCCTAGTACCATTCCAAATCCTTCACAAACCGGACATGCACCAAAGGGATTATTGAAAGAAAATAAATTAGGAACGGGCTCTTCGAATTGGATGCCATCTAACTCAAACTTGTTGCTGAAGTGCATCAATTGCTCACCTATCAGCAAATACATTTCACCTTCACCCTCATAAAAAGCTGTGCCGATACTGTCGCTTAAACGATGGATATCATCTTCATCAAAATCTTTTCTCACAATACGATCAACGAGGATGAAAGTTGTAAGATGAGTTGTGTTGGAAGTTGAAGACAAAAGCTTCTGTTCAAGATCCTGATCATTCATCTCCAAAAGGTCTTCTATGCGTATCACTTCTCCTTCACCTGGCTGGGTAGATGGAGAAGCAGAGGCGTACATCCGGCTAAAGCCTTTTTGCAATAAGATGTTCAACTCTTCTCTAACCTGTCGGTTTGCATGTTGTTTAAACACAGCCAGCATTAATATCCGGCTACCTTCAGGAAGCTTTTGAATAGCCTCAATCACATCTTTTACATCATCCTTTTTTACTTCACGTCCACTTATCGGGGAGACGGTATGTCCTGCCCTTGCATATAACAGCCTTAAGTAATCATAGATCTCGGTCATACTTCCAACGGTGCTTCGGGGAGTACGTGTACTCACCTTCTGCTCAATAGCTATTGCAGGGCAAAGGCCTTTTATAAAATCAACATCAGGCTTGTTCATACGGGCCATAAATTGCCTTGCGTATGCACTTAAGCTTTCAGCATATCTTCTTTGCCCTTCAGCAAATAATGTGTCAATCGTTAACGACGATTTTCCTGACCCTGAAACGCCCGTAACTACAATAAATTTATTTCTTGGAAACTCAACTGTAACATTTTTTAGGTTGTGTGTTCGTGCTCCCTTTACAAGTATATTTTCATTTGCCCTGGTTGCAGGTCTTTCTTTTACAGCTTTCGATAAAGCGGAACTGTTTTTAGCCATAGAAACAAAATTATAAACAATAACGCGCTTAAATTATTTATTGGACTGCCCCCGTAAGTTATTCACACCGTTTTACAATACATCTGGTCGGCGTTCGGTTTTCAACGCTCCATTTTCAATGAATTTCTTTATTGTTCCATCCGTGGGAATAACTTACCGGATTTTACATAAATGGGAATGAATTTAAAACTATTGTTTTTCCTATTGACCTTCAGTAAGTTATCAATATTTAAAAGTCTCATCGGTTAAATAGGTCATTTTTTGCTATTATAAGTGTGCCTTTTTGGGGTATTGTTTTAACTGCTATACTTACTTGCTGTCTCATCTTTACGTTTATTTTACAACATGTTACAAATGATAGCAATAAAAGAAAATATCTTTTAGAAGCGACCAGGCGTAAAAGAAAAGTCCAGTAAATCCAAATTCTCAATATCCTAATTAAAAACCAATTCTGTATCCAGATTTGCCCAAATGAAAAACCAATCAAAATTAACCGACAACCAGCTTGTGCAGTCGTTTCGCGACGGTAACAACCAGGCTCTTGAAATTTTAATTACACGTTACCGCGATAAAATGTTTTCTACAATTCTTTTCCTGGTAAAAGATAAATACCTGGCCGAGGATCTTTTTCAGGACGCCTTTATTAAGATTATTGATACAATTAGAAATAATCGTTACACCGAGGAAGGCAGATTTCTACCCTGGGCCATTCGTATTGCTCACAATCTCTGCGTCGATCATTTTAGAAAAGTAAAAAGGGCTCCTGCTGTTAAAACTGCTGATGATCACGACATCTTTGAATTGTTCAATTCTGCCGAAGACGCGGCCGATAAAAAGCTGATGCAAGTAGAAACACAGGAACGTATCAGGCTTATGCTAAACCTGCTTCCGCAAGAGCAAAGAGAAGTAATTGTTTTGCGCCACTACGCTGATCTCAGTTTTAAAGAAATTGCAGAAATAACTCAATGCAGTATTAATACGTCCCTGGGCCGCATGCGCTACGGTCTCATCAACATGCGTAAGCTTCTTATCGAAAAACAAATTGCGTTATAAATAATAGCACTTATTTAAACTAACAAAAGCCTCTGCTACCAGAGGCTTTTGTTAGTTTATTTCCATCTGCTTTTATTTCCGCGTTTTGAGGTTTTTTATTAGCCATACAGCAGCAATTTTATTCAACATTCTTGCGTCGCACTAGTGTACTACATAAATAGTGGAAGCATACAGGACAATGCCTCGTACAAGCTTTTTTAGTTGGGAAATAACGGCTAAAATATTATTTAAGACACACCTTTATTTTCCTTCAAATTTCTTCTTAACCGTTTCAAGGTGATCAATAAACTTTTTCACGTTTGAGTCATATCCATACTTAACATCGCTAAGTGGATTTCCATTTAAATCAAGAAACATATAGAGAGGCTGCGCGTTAAAACCAAATTTCGTTATCTCGTAATCTTTGTTCTTGTCACCTACTGTAATTATTTTTTCTCCTGCCTGGTTCGTGTATTGCTCACTGTCGGGCAGTTCGGTAGATTCATCAACATATAAACTCACCAGTACAAAATCTTCTTTTATTCTTCTTAGGACTTCCGGGTCAGCCCATACTTCAGCTTCCATTTTGCGGCAGTTGGCACAACTATGACCGGTAAAGTCTAACATAACCGGTTTATTTAAAATTTTTGCTGCAGCCATTCCTTCATCTAAATCAAAATAACCCGGAAGCCTAAACGGAGTATGCAACTTATCGATATACTTTTTAGCCGGAGGAGCAACGTTCTTCGAACTGCCGGAGGTTACTCCGCTAGCTTTCAGTTCTTCTAACTGGTATTTTATATCCTGTAAATTAAAATCCTGCGTGCTTGTGTGCGGTAGCCAACCACCTATGCCTTTAAGCGGCGCTCCCCATAAACCTGGGAACAAATACAAAGCGAAACTAAAAGTTGCTATCGCAAAAAACAAACGCGGAACGGTAATAAAAGGAAGATCACCGTCATGGCTAAACTTTAGCTTGCCTAATAAATACATTCCTTGCAGGGTAAAGATCACTATCCAAATCACCAGGAAAATCTCGCGGTCAAGTAGCCGCCAATGATAAGCAAGATCTACATTAGATAGAAATTTCATTGCAAGTGCCAGCTCTATAAATCCGAACGTTACTTTCACTGTATTCAGCCAGCCACCACTTTTCGGCAGGGTCTTAAGCATCGACGGGAAATAGGCGAAAAGGGAAAATGGTAGTGCCAGCCCTATACCAAAACCCAGCATGCCCATAACCGGTGCCATCGTAACGCCTGCTGTAGCTGTTTTGCCAAGTAAAGTTCCTACGATTGGACCCGTACAACTAAAGCTTACAATCACCAGCGTTAATGCCATAAAGAAGATACCTACAAGACCTCCTTTGCCTGCTTTTTCGTCTGCCTTATTAGCCCAACTATTTGGCAAGGAGATATCAAAAGCACCAAAAAAAGAAATAGCAAACAGTATGAAAATGGCAAAAAACAATAAGTTGGTTACCGGATGTGTTGATATATTATACAAAGCATTTCCGCCAAAAAGCAAAGTAAGTACAAGGGTAGGAATGGTATATATTAAAATGATGGATAAAGAATAAAAGGTTGCATTGCGCAATCCTTCGCCTCTTGACTTACTACGTTTCAGAAAGAAACTTACGGTAACCGGCACAAGTGGAAAAACACAAGGCGTTAAAACAGCCAACAGACCGGTTGCAAGACAAAGTAAAAAAGTAGACCAAAGAGAACCCTCATCACTTGCTGTGGCGGCAGCAGTTGGTGTTGCTTCAACAGCCTTGATTTTTACAGAAAAGGTTTCATCTCCAGTTGGAAATTCATCGTTAACGCCCGCCAGCCACGTTACTGTTCCTTTTATTTTGACACTGTCGTTTTGCGAAATGTTTAACCGTTGTCTCCACTCAACGCTGTCTGAAAAGTATTTAACTTCCTGTCCTGCATCTGGATTCATTGCAGTTTTTAGGTCACCAATTTCAACGAGGCTGTCTTTTACATATTTTTTACTCGCACTGTCAAACTCAACAAGACTAATAAATACATCATCAGCAGATTTCTTTTTAGCTGAAAACAGCCGCACCTTGTCTGCTATTTTAGCCTTTACAGAGATATAGGCTCCTTTTTCGTCGCGATTTCCTGAAAATGAAAACTGCACATGTTTGGAGACCTGTGCAGTTAAAGTATGCGAAATAAAAAAAAGTAGAAGAAGAGAAAAGGGCTTACAGAATTTTGTCATCGTACGTAAGGGTTAACAATTACAAAGAAACACTCAACGTTTTCTTCTTTGGGGGGAGACACTGACTATCGTCGCATGCCATATATTCTACAGTCACGTTTACATTCGTTTTCACATTGCCCTTTACCTTAACTACCTGTACAAAATCTACTTTATCACCAAAATATTTCACTTTGGTATCAAACAGCTTGTCATAGTTTTCCTTAAGTGCCCCAATTTCTTTCACCCCTCCATCAAACGTTAATAAAGGGTTTTTTGTGAACTTAAAATTAGTTGCAACCGGGCCACCCTCTCCTGTTTTCTGGGAGTATATGTGCCACGGTTTTGGCATGGTAGCAGTGATCACAACCTCGTAGAAGCCTGCCTTTTTTCTGCTTGTTGCGGTCCATTTCACCGGGTCTTGTACCTGGGCTGAGGAACTGAAAGCAAACAAAACAAAAATGATAAAAGATATAGTGGTACGCATGTTTTTGAAATTTAATTATATAACGAAACACCAGGGCAATTGGTGCGCCCGTTTGTGTTAATTCAAACCCAACAACTTAAACACCTGTATTCCATCTATATTACCCAATACAGAGGAAATTGCTCTTTCAGGGTGGGGCATCATTCCAAAAACATTATTTTCCTTATTTCTAATTCCGGCAATATTTCTCATGGCGCCATTTGGGTTACTCATCGGTTCTATATTACCCTTTTCATCACAATACTTAAATGTAACCTGCCCGTTCGCTTCTAATTCGTCTAACACACTGTCCTCGGCATAATATCTGCCTTCGCCATGTGCAACCGGTATCGTTAGTGTAGTTCCTTCCTTGGCGGTTATGTATACATTCTTACAAACAAATTGTTGTTGAGCATTGGGTAATAAAGCGCCGGGCAACAACCCGCTCTCACACAAAATTTGGAAACCATTACATACACCCAGAACCTTTCCCCCTCTTTTTGCAAAATCTATTACACTTTCCATCATAGGACTAAAGCGTGCAATTGCGCCGCAGCGCAGATAATCGCCGTAAGAAAAGCCCCCGGGTAAAACAATACAATCATCTGTTGATAACATGCTGATGTCTTTGTCTTTGTGCCAGAGCATCACCACTTCTTTACCTAACTCGCTCTCAAGCGCATCCTGCATATCTCTATCACAGTTTGAACCCGGGAAAACAACAATTCCAAATTTCATAATAGTAGGGTCTTAATGAAGCGAAGGTAGATAGTCAATTGTAAATACTGTTCTAATATTTGAGGGGCAGTGTTTGAAGTAATGTTTCTCGCGGAAGCTGCAGAAATCGCGGAAGTGTTTTGTTTTCTTTCTGCGCCTTCAGCGCTTTCTGAGAGAGGCGGTGTTTGGTGAAATGGAAATGTCTCTCGCGGAAGCTGCAGAAATCGCGGAAATGTTTTGTTTTCTTTCAGCGCCTTCCGCGCTTTCTGCGGGAACTTTGCTAACCCTCTATCAAAAAATGCCCAAAAACTTCTTTTTCTTATAAATGCCCTTAAGATCGTTTTCAAAAAGGGTGTAAGGGTCATCGTAAAACTTTTTAAAATCGGGCACGCTAACCTGACCTGGAAAAGGAGCGTAATAATGAGTGGGACTGCGAATGTCGTTTCGCCATACCAATACATAAGCTAACTGCATATTATGCGCCTTCATTACTTTCAAAAGTGTACCTGTCCACCACGTTGGGTTGGGAATGGTTTCGAGGCCAGTTTCTGTAAAAGCTGCTAGTTTGCCTGCTTTTGCTGCATAGTCAGAAACTATCTTCAATTTTTTAGCTGCGACTTCAATATTGTATTTGTCCCGCCCCATGTCGCCGTAATTATCTACACCAACCATATCCACCCACTCATCTCCCGGGTACCTGTCAAGATATTGCTCTTCACTTAAAAATCTGTTATCGGGTGAAAAGGTATAAATGAAATTATGAACATTCAGACTGTCTCGTAGATAAGATACAGTAAACCGCCATAGTGATAAAAATTCTTCTTTTGTACAGTGCGGCTTGCCCCACCAGAACCAACCTCCGTCGAATTCGTGGTATGGTCTGAAAAGCATGGGTACTAGCTTTCCATCAGCTCCTTTGGTGCTTTGTGCAAATTCGGCAATGCCGCTTAAAATCTCTTTGTAGAGCCCGTTAGACTTGCCGCCAGGAATAAGATATTTTACGGCAGGCACAGAAACAGAGTCAACCCAATTAAAACCACCCTTTGACAATGGATTGGGAAAGTGCCAGGCAACGGTGGTGACACCGCCACGGTTGTAGGTATCTATTACCGTTTTTCTTACGACATCTTTTGATCTTTTTCTTGTCTCTGGCGTGCCACCTGTAAACCCGCTAAAATCAACGCCTATAACTGCCGGGTGAGATCCCACTACTGATTTTACGTCTGAACGATTTTCATCTGCCGACCAGCCATGGCCGTACTCTGTAGCATGTTGATGCCCGAACAGTGTGTGCTCCTTCGCTAGGGTTCTTAGGTTCTTATATAAGGCTTTGGTCTCTTTCGTAGCCCTTGTATCAATGGGTGTATTCTTTTGGCAATTGCCGGCTAAAGACAGAAACAAAGCAAGCCCAATCAGTAATATTTTCATTAGGTTAAATTTGTTTTTATTGATAAATAATGTAGCAAGGTAAGAAGGCGGTTGTTGAAATTTTAAAAATCAGGTTTTTTTTGAAAGCGCTTTCATTTACTCATTTCAGCTTTGAAAGTTTCCTTAAAAGCTACAACTGATGGAGAAGCTATTTGAATAGTGGTGTGCTGTACAAGAGTGTGACACAACGATGTTTAGCGTTGTACCTAAAGTCTGTTACAAAATCTTCTATGGCACTACCTGCCAGTTTTTTACAATTGCAAGTACCAGCAATGACCAGAACATCAGGTTGGGTAAAGTGTTTTTTTTAGGACCTAAGAAAGCTTTGGCGATGTAAGGGCTTGCAGGTACTATCCATAATAAAAGACTATCTATGCCTACACCTTTATTTATAAAAGGAATTGGCAACATTACAAGTAACATTACTGTTAGTACAACCCAGTTTTTTCGCACTTGTATAAGAAGTCTTCTACTTTCCTGCTGCGAGTAAACCATACCAAGAATAAGAGTGATAAGAATTAAACCAATAGTTACAAAAAAGGCGGGCGAAACAACTGTACGGGGAATATTAAGCCCCCATTTAGGGATGTAAAGTAAAATGGAACCAAGCCGATCCGTGAGATATAAATAAGAAGCCAGAAAGTAATACGGGAAAATGACCCCCATTAGCAAAACAACCCATTCAGTTATAATAAAAGGCCTAACGATAGCCAACGCAAAAAAGGCAACTAAGATAAGAAGGGCAGAAGGATGATACAAAATGATACTGACACCTATAAGTAGGCCAATATTAAATAGTAAGGTTTTAGGATTTGGGTTGTTGTATAGCCTGACAGTTTTAGCAAACAGCCAAATAACTAAAATGTTTTCAATTAGTGCAGGTGTTAAATTACTCCACTCCTTAAAAATTCCTGTTAATAAGATATATACCATGGCAGCAAGAAAATTGTTCTTGCTATACATGCGGTGGTCGTTGAAAAGATAATTGATTCGTAAAGCCTGAACAATTACGATGGCGTGGTAAATAAAGATGACAATGCCAGGACTTAAGAGAGTAACATACCGATTTAAAAAAACAGACAATAACCCATCAGAACGGCCGCCTGGTACAATCGGAAAATCAACAATGAAGTGGCTGTGAACAATAAAGCTCAAAATTACCAGCCATATCACTGTAGCCGGAGACCGGTCTTTAAATAACGCAACCACTCTTTAGTTTAACAGGTTTATTTTCTATAAATCTAACCGTGCAAAACAAAGATAATTTCGGTACAAGCATGGAAAAATTATTTGCCTGGCTCCTACCTGTTTTCCGTACCTGGCCATAAAATCATAACCTTGATCGAGGTTTCTAAGGGTGGGGTTGCGGGTAACCTGCCCTGTTGGAGAAATGCTTTGGTCGTTCAACAACTGAAGGCGTTTTTCCTGCTGGTTAAACAAAAAATGAAGTTGATCTCCTGTATTTAGCATAGAGTAACCGATGAACGCATCCGTTTCATCATCGTATTGATTTTTATTTAACACATTACTCCAGCTCATTGTTCCTGTACTATCGAATGAAAAGACGGCTATGTTTTGAGCGTTATAACGAGTGCTTTGTCCTAACGTGTTGTACCTATACCAGGGGTATCCATAGCCGTAAGGGCTAAAGCTGTAATAGTCCATTGGTCTTAGAAAAGGCGAACCGTACATATAGTCGTAACGGTTATAGTTTCCACCTCTACCGGTACTAAAGAAAGACTCGGCAGCAAGCAGAAATCCCCCGTCTTTTCTTACAATTAAATTTCTAATGAAAAAATCGTTGAATGCCGACTTTACGCTATTGTCTCCTTTGGCATCATTTCTTAGGTTTTCATTAAATTCATACGCAATTACTGACTTTGCAGAGTCTGAAGCTTTATCCCAAATGCAGGTATACAGCCCTTCAATATTTCCCCGCCGCGATTTGCTGTAAAAGGAGGATATGATATAATGCTTATTGTAGTTATCTACCTTAACCCTTACATCATCCAGCGAAATGCTGTTTAGCTGCACTTGTTTTGCCCTTACCTGGTCGCTCCCCAATCTTTTCTCAAAAAAATAAAGTTTCTGAATCTTGTCATTTTCCTGGCTTTGAACAGCTCTCACAAAAGCAAAATCTCCTTCGTTATCAATAACAAATTCAGTAAGATAATCGTGTCTCTCCGGCATGCGAATGCTGATAAACTGTTTGTCTTGTCTTTCGAGACCTTTATTAAAAATGGAAGTTGTTAGTAAAAAATTTTCCTCGTTCTTGCTATTTATTTTAAATAAGCCAATAAATTCTTTGTCCTCACTATTTATAACAGAATAAATTTTATTGCTGGCAAGAAAACCAATTTCAGTAGTATCCATTACTATAGGGCTACCTACTATTTTTCCATTACCATCCATTTTGGCAGCCATCGCATAAACCACATTGCGCTTCTGATATTGATAGAACATGTAGCAATACTCGGGATAAGCAAGAAAATCAGCATTGATAATTCGCTCAGGCAAAAAGTTAAGTTTTACCCTTTCTTTTTGCTTCATATCAAAGTCATACACGCTAAGCGCGTAATTGTTTCTTGTATTCTTATATATCAGAATATTTCCGCCCACTTTTCCTATTATTTCAAATTCTGTTTGCCTGAAGTCGTTTTTATCTGGTTCGCTATATATAACCCGTTGGGCGTTTGCAGAACAAACACTTAATAAAAGCACTATGAATGCCGCAAATATTTTCATACCGTCATTAAAAATTTAGATCCTAACAAATGTAAGCTATGTATAGTATGTATTTATGCAAGGATATCTTAACACTTAGCCTATGGCAGATAGATGGAAAGAAGGAAGTAAAGAATTAACCAATTATTTACTTTTGTAACATAACGTGGCTTGAACTACACAATTGATAACTGAAGATGCGCCCAGGCCCTTTGGGTGGCATCAAACCGAAAAGAATTCTTTTCAATAACAAGCCGCAACGCTTATGAACCATATAACAGTCGAAGAGTTAAAAAGTAAGCTAAGCCAAGGCGAGTATTTTCTTTTGGATGTACGTGAAGATGATGAACATGAAAGGTTTGATATTGGCGGAACGCTTATTCCGTTAGACGAGATTATGGCGCGGGCAGCTGAGATACCAACTGACAAGCCGGTAGTTGTTTATTGCCGCAGAGGTATTCGTAGCCAGATAGCTATTCAAAGACTCGAAGACAGGTTTGGCATTACAAATCTTGTAAACTTACAAGGTGGCCTGGAGAGGTGGTAACTGTAGTAATATTTCTTTGTTACCAGCTTTCGAATAAAAATATAACATCGTTGTGTCACACCCGTTTACTGTAAATATGTACTCGACTCTATTTTGAAAACCAAAAACACCGAAATACCCTCGCCACACTCTTATTGATTTACGTAGTCTTTATTCGCTTGCATCAATAGCTGAATTAAAAACAAAACCCGAAGTGTGCGACGCAACAACGCTGCTATATGTGCATATGCAGGTTACAGAAAAATACAACAACCGAAAATCCTGTTCTTAATTATTGAAAGTATAGAAGAATTAAATAAACAAATTTTGTAAGAAATGGTACCATTCATATAAAAATAGATACATTCAATTTTCCTTACACCTACATTTGAATTTAACCCAACTGCTTTACATGCATCTTCTACAACTTAAGAACTTAAAGAAATATTATGCTACGCAAAAGGCCGTAGATGACATTAGTTTTTCGATAGAGCAAGGAAGTATTTTCGGTTTACTTGGTCCTAACGGCGCCGGCAAGACAACTTTGTTAAGAATGATAACAGGGATATTTTATCCGGATGAGGGTGAGATTATTTTCAATGGTAAAAAGTTTGATCCGATGAACGATACTCTTTTCATCGGCTATATGCCTGAAGAAAGAGGGCTGTATAAAAAGATGAAGATCGGGGAACAAGCGCTTTACCTTGCCCGGCTTAAAGGCCTTTCGAAAAGTGAGGCAATGGAGAAAATTAAGTATTGGTTTACCCGCTTAGGAATGGAAAGCTGGTGGAATAAAAAAGTGGAAGACTTAAGCAAGGGAATGAGCCAGAAGTTGCAATTTGTAGCAACCGTTTTACATGAGCCAAAACTAATTATCCTCGACGAACCTTTTAGCGGTTTAGACCCTGTAAATGCCAATTTAATAAAAGACGAAATTTTTGAATTAGCCAGAAGAGGAAGTACAATCATCTTCAGTACGCACCGCATGGAGCAGGTGGAGGAGATTTGCGACCACATTGTGTTAGTAAACCAGGGAAAGAAAATTCTGGACGGTACCGTGCAGGCAATAAAGCAACAGTTTAAAGAAAATCTTTTTAGAGTACAGCTATCAAACATGTTGACAGATGTACATAGTGAAGCATTTGAAGTAGTAAACCAGTCAGGTAACCAGTTAACAGTAAAGATTAATGACGGAAGCATCAGCAACGATGTGCTGAGATATTTCTTAAACGAGAACGCTTCAATCGAGGCATTTAATGAAATTCTTCCATCATTAAACGAAATATTCATAAGACAGGTTGAAGGAACGCGAAGTACCCGCCAATTTCAAAATGTGACTGTTTAATCTACTTTCTTTCATTTTTCAATTTCAACCCAAACATGAATAAAATACTTTTAGTAATACAACGGGAATACCTGGTAAGAGTCAGAAACAAAACATTTATTCTTTCAACTATTCTTACACCCTTATTGTTTGCCGGGCTTATTACTACTGTGACTATAATTTCAGTAAAAAACATTGATCATGAAAAAATAGCCGTAATAGATAACACCGGTACGTTGGAGGGTAATTTAGAAAACACAAAAGCTTTATCGTTTGAGTTTCCTAAAGGGGTAGATAGTACAAACTATATAGCCAAAGGTTATACTGCTCTTTTATATACCCCAGGTGGTAACGTGCAAGGTTATAAGCTTGTTTCGAAAAAACAATTCGGAATGGTGGCAGAGTCTCAGCTGGAAGATAAAATAAACGAGACACTGGAAAACCAGCTTTTAAAGTCGAAGTATAACGTGGATGTAAAAGAGCTGGAAGCTGAGCGAAAGAGAATAGGCTCTGCTAAGATAGACCAGACCTACCAGGAGGGATCGGAAGTAAAAAAAGGCAACAGTGGTTTAGCCTATGGTATCGGGTATGGAAGCGGGTTTCTAATTTATATTACCCTGCTTATATATGGTAACATGGTTATGCGTGGCGTAACCGAAGAAAAGACCAACCGTATAGCTGAAGTAATTATCTCTTCGGTAAAACCTTTTCAATTAATGATAGGTAAAATTATAGGCATAGGAGCGGTGGGACTAACGCAATTTTTAATTTGGATCATTCTACTTGTGGGCCTTACAACAGCCGCTACTGCTTTGCTGTCGCGCGAAACATTACAGCAGGCGCAAGAGTCTACGCAGCAAATGCCGGGAGGAAGCATACAAGCAGCCGGTGGTGCAGCAAGCGGATTTGCTGATTTTGCTGATACGCTTAGCCAGGCAAACTGGTTTTTGATTATTGGGTGCTTCCTGTTTTATTTTTTATTCGGATACCTTTTCTACGCTTCATTATTTGCAGCAGTCGGTAGTACAGTAAATGAGGATGCACAAGATGCGCAAAGTCTTCAGTTGCCTATTACAATGCCCATTATTGTATCTATTATCATAATGATAAATGCTATTACAAATCCTTCGGGAAGCCTGGCTACATGGGCTAGTATGATCCCTTTTTGTTCACCTATTGTTATGATGGCGCGAATTCCTTTCGGTGTTCCAGGTACGGTTCCCTATTGGCAATTAGCGCTAAGCATGGTGCTGCTTGTCGCTGGGTTTCTATTTACCACCTGGGTGAGTGCCAAAATTTACAGAACAGGTATTTTGATGTATGGAAAAAAAGCCACGTGGAAGGAAATGTTGAAGTGGGCTTTTAGAAGTAATTAAAGAAGATATAAAATAACACTTAATAAGAAAGGAGGAATTAATTTTCCTCCTTTCTTATTGCGATAACTTTTTCACTTTCCTGTTTTATCTTTTTGTCTTGCGCCTTTCGTGCTTTCACCATCTCAAAACTTACGCCTAAAGACATCCCTGGCTGTAAAGCAATATTTTCTTGAACAAATTTTTCATAACCTTCCATTTCAAAGGCGATGGTATAATTACCGCCAGGCAAATTGCGAACGCGGTACATACCTGTTGAGTCTGTAAGTGCAAATTTTTGACCTTGAAAAGCAGATGAGCTTAATGTAACGACAGCTTCATTTAAGGGAGATTTAGAGCGTGCGTCTTTTATTACTCCACTAATTACCGCCATTTTTTTCTCCTGAGCAAAAGCAGGAAAACCGAGGAGGATTGCCATTACAAAAGACAATGACACTTTACATCTCATGTGCATTAAATTAAAAGGTTCGATAAAGCTAAAACTAAAAATATATTTATTTAAAGTGAGAGGTTTAAAAAACTTCAACCAGGTAAGACACCTCAAATTTGCCTAAAGGCGCTAAAGTATTAATGCCTTCTTTTTCTTTTAAGTTGCCAGAAGCATCAACGCTGTCTGCTATACCACACCAGGGTTCTATGCATACAAAATCTCCTCCTTTGGTTTCCCAAATACCGAGGAAAGGAAAATCTTCAAAATTTACTTTTATTCCGTGTGAGGTTTTAGAACTAGTGATAGATATTGAAGTGGATTTTAAGTCTTTTAAGACGATAGCGTCAGCAGAAAAAAGTTCCTTCTTTAGCGTTAGTACATTTTCATCTTCGAGTAAAGGATGAGATTGTGTTTCAATCAATCCATCCGGTGACACCGGCCATCTGCCAGTAGTTTCCTTTTCGTTAAAAACCAGTTGATAATCTTCGAAGGACGTGCTTTCTACAAGGGGTACTTTAAATGCCGGGTGAGCACCTACAGAGAAAAGCATATTATCAGTACCTGTATTTTCAATAAGGAAGCTGACTTGTAAGGCGTTCTCAATTAGTGTATACTTTACAGAAAATAAAAATTGAAACGGATATTTTTCTAACGTTTCTTCGTTTGATTTAAGTGAAAAGGTAATTGAGCTTTCAGTTTGTTCTGTTACATCAAATTCCGTCTCGCGGGCAAAGCCATGGCGGCTAAGACTATATTGCTTGCCGTTGTATTGGTATGTTTTGTTTTTCAACTCGCCTACAATAGGAAACAATACAGGGCTGTGTTTTCCCCAATAAACAGGGTCCCCACTCCACATGTACTCCAGCTGATGTTGCTTATGAAAAATGCTTTGTAATTCTGCGCCTTTGGTTGCTACTCCAATTGAGATAAAGTTGTTTGAAATTGAGGGCATAGCTGATTTTTAAATTTATGGTAAACGGTGTGACACAACGATGATGCCATGAAAGACAAAGGCGGGAAACATAATAGATCTCTCGCAAAATGCGCCGAAAAAGAGAAGAAGCGAGCCTCTCATATTTCTGTGGTTTCTGCAAAAACAAAGGAAACATACATAAGTTTCTTTGAGAATGCGTGAAAGAAGAGAAGGAGCAAACCTTTTATATTTCCGCGATTTCTGCGTCTTCAGCAAGAAATCTTCCTCGTGACTATTCTTCGATAATTCTTTCATCCACTACGTTCGCAAACACGCGGGCACTAATGCGGCGGAGGGGATTTTTGTGATTTTCTTCGTAAAACGCGCGACGATTGATAATTTCGATACACTCGAAAGTGGCAGAAACGAAGGATGATGCATCGGCAACACCTTTACCGGCAATGTCGAAAGCGGTACCGTGGTCGGGGCTGGTACGAACAACTGGTAAGCCGGCAGTATAATTAACGCCTTCACCAATCGCCAAAGATTTAAAGGGGATGAGGCCCTGGTCGTGGTACATGGCTAGCACGGCGTCGAACTTTTCGTGTTCACCCCGCGCAAAAAATGCGTCTGCACTATACGGTCCGAAAACGAGGAGGCTATTATTTTTAGCTTCTTTAATGGCTGGTTTAATAATCGTTTGTTCTTCCTTGCCTATCAGCCCTTCGTCGCCTGCATGAGGGTTTAGACCGAGAACGGCAATTTTAGGCTTATCAATACCGAAGTCTTTTATGAGGCTATTATTCATAATACGCAGCTTGCTAAGAATAGCCGCACTGGTAATATGACTTGCCAGTTCGGTAACAGGAACATGTTCGGTTAACAGTCCAACGCGAATGTTGCTGGCAGCCAGCAGCATGACAACATCGTCTACTTTAAAGACATCTTTAAAATAGGGGGTGTGCCCGCTGTAATTAAACTCGTCTGACTGAATATTTTTTTTATGAATAGGAGCAGTTACAAGGCCATGTATATGTTTGTTTTGAAGTGCGTCTACGGCTGCCTTCAAAGATATAAAAGCGTATTTTCCGCCTGTCTCGTTTAACTGGCCAGGCGTAATAGTTACATCCTCTTCCCAACAACTGAATACATTTACCTGCTTTATATTCGGTTTTGTTACATCCTTAATAATTGTAAAAGTGAAGTTTATGTCGGGCAAGATCTTGCGATAAAAATTAATGCTTTTATTATTAGCAAAAACTATGGGCGTACAAAAATCAAGTATACGGCTGTCGCCAAGCGCTTTAATAATGATTTCAAGTCCAATTCCATTCAGATCTCCACAACTAAACCCGATCACTGGCTTTTGCAATTCGGTACTCATAGGTGTAATGTATTTTTGAAAGGGCAAAAATAGCGAAACTAATCAGTTCTGATTATAAGGAAGATTTCGCGGTAGCGACACGTTTTATCGCTAATCGTTTTTGCTCTTGTTGTATCGTCTTCGCTGCCAGGTTAAATGTTTACAATTAAGATTTACTTTTGAGGCTGATGGAATACAGCTTAAAAAAATCGTTGGGGCAGCACTTTCTGAAAGATGAGAATGTTTGCAAAAACATTGTAGACGAATTGCAAAAAAATTCTTTTGATCGATTGTTGGAAGTTGGGCCAGGTGGAGGAGCACTAACCAAGTATCTTTTAAAGATACCCGGTATAAACTTTAAAGCAGTTGAACTTGATAAGGAAAAAGTGCTTTTTTTAGAGAGGGCTTATCCTGCAATAAGGGGAAGAATTCTTAATGAAAGTTTCCTTGATATTGATCCACCTTTTGAAGAAGAGTTTACAGTTGTCGGAAACTTTCCCTACAACATTTCCACGCAAATCTTGTTTAAAGTATTAGACTGGAAGCAACAGGTTCCTGTGGTTGTCGGAATGTTTCAAAAAGAAGTAGCCGAGCGGGCAGCTTCAAAAGAAGGCAGTAAAGTATATGGAGTTTTAAGTGTACTTGTGCAGGTTTTTTATAAAGTGGAATATTTGTTTGATGTTGATCCTTCGTGTTTTAATCCTCCACCAAAAGTAATGAGTGGGGTTATCAGGTTAACAAGGCGTGAAACGGTACCGGAAATGAAAAGTGAGAAAGCTTTTATTAACCTGGTAAAAACAGCATTTAATCAAAGAAGAAAAACGCTGAGAAATGCTGTGAAGTCATTATTTACGCCAGAAGAATTAAAGGATAAATTGTTTGATAAGAGAGCAGAAGTTTTAAGCGTTGAAGATTTCGCCGCCTTGACTTTTCGTATGAACTAACACAAATAAGATAATAATAAATTGACTTCAACAGCTATTATAACTGCTCCTGCACATTCTTATTTAAAAGAAACGCTTGAAAGGAATCATTATGACGTTTTGAATGTTCCAGCCATTACGTATGAAGAGTTAAGCGCTAAAATTCAGGAAGCTACGGGATTAATTGTAACTACTCGACTGAGGATAGACAAAGCCTTGCTGGATGTTGCTCCCAATTTGAAATGGATAGGTAGGCTCGGAAGCGGAATGGAACTGATAGATCTTGATTATGCAGAAAGCAAAGGGATAAGGTGTGTAAGCAGCCCCGAAGGGAATCGGAATGCAGTGGCAGAACACGCCTTGGGTTTGCTGCTTAATTTGATGAATAATATCACTAAGAGTTTTGATGAGCTTAAGCGGAAGCTTTATTTGCGTAATGAAAACAGGGGCATTGAACTGTTCGGAAAAACTGTTGGAATTATAGGTTACGGAAATAATGGAAGTGCTTTTGCCAAAGTGCTTGAACCTTTTGGCGTGACCGTACTTGCTTATGATAAACATAAGCACAGTTTTGCAAAAGGTTATATTAAAGAGGCAAGCATGGAGCAGGTTTGCAGGTATAGCGATGTAATTAGCTTACATGTTCCCCTTACAGATGAAACTTATCATCTTGCAAATGAGCAGTTCTTCCTGTCTTGCAAGAGCAAGCCTTATTTTTTAAACTGTTGTCGAGGTAAGGTTACGGATACCAAAGCCCTGATTAACGCATTGGATGCAGGGTTGATTAGCGGAGCAGGTTTAGATGTACTGGAGAATGAAAAGCTTGAAACCTATACGCCCGATGAAGATCAGCAGTTGAAGAGTCTTTTTGAAAGACCGAATGTTATTATAACGCCTCACATTGCAGGTTACTCTCATGAGGCATATTACCTAATGTCTAAAGTGGTATTAGATAAACTGGGTATTAGGTGATGTTTCAATCTCACCTTCAAAAGCGAGGTCGAAATCTTTGTGAAAACTTCCTTCCCGCGTAAATGAAGAGCCTGTCCATTCTTCTCCTTCCGCATATGGATTTTGAACACTCCACGGACACTCTGCAACAGCTAACATTCCGGCACCTTTACACTCTAGCTTAAACCCATAGTATGAGTCTTTATCGACTCTTAGGTTGCCAAGTTCAAAATCTAGCCATTGGTTTTCGTTTGCCTTTGTGATGCGCCTCGAAGTTTCTGATTTCTTCTCTTCAAATGTATGGTTAGCAATGTTGAACTTATAAATACTTAGTGTAGCATCAGACGAACCGAAGACAACGGAAGAAAACAGTTTTATTCGTTTTAATACACCGCTTGCAGGTGCAAGAAATGTTTGACCCGCGTAATAATCAACTCCGTTTTTGCAATTACCCACCCAATAATAGGGGCCAATGTCTTTAACACCAAAAGCAATAACTGATGCATTGTTTTTAGGAAGGTTTGCAAAGGTTATCATAGTATCGCATTTGCGGTGCCTAGACCAATTAATGCGCCAGAAAATAAAAATTTTGGTTAAAACAAAAAGAAGAAGCAACTGGTGCTCCCCCCGTCAATAGCATGAATTTTAATTATGTTTGATGAATTTCTTATTTTTGCACGATACAACGCTGCAAGTCTTTGTGGCGTTGTATTTTTTTATGTCTTTTTAAAATGAAAAGAAAATGAGTGAGACTACAAACTATGTAACAAAAGAGACTTTTGAATTGATGAAGCAGGAATTGCACCAATTAAAGTCGGTAGAAAGACCTGCTGCATCTCGTGCAATTGCGGAGGCCCGGGAAAAAGGAGATTTGAAGGAAAATGCAGAGTACGACGCTGCTAAAGAAGCGCAGGGAATGCTTGAGGCTAAAATAAAACAATTAGAAGGAGTTATTGCCACCGCAAAAATTGTTGATACTAATACCATAGACACCAGTAAAGTAACTATATTAACCCGCGTTACAATTACAAATATGGCAACTAAAAAAACTGTAACATATCAAATAGTTGGTGAAAAAGAAGCGGACTTAAAAGCTAATAAAATATCTGCATCATCGCCGATTGGTAGGGGGTTAATTGGTAAAGTAAAGGGAGAGATTGCGGAAGTGCAGGCGCCGAATGGGATGATGAAGTTTAAAGTAGAAGATATTACAGTGTAAAGCGTAGGCAAGTATTTTCAGCCGGTCTTTGGCCGGCTTTTTTATTGAAAACAACTTATTAAACCTGCTATAAAATAAATTGCATGACTATATTTTCTAAAATTATTGCCGGAGAGATTCCCTCTTATAAGGTTGCAGAAAATGATAAGTTTTTTGCATTTCTCGATATATTTCCTGTTCGAAAAGGACATACGCTGGTCGTTCCTAAAATAGAAGTTGACAAAATATTTGATGTTCCAGATGAATATTTAGCTGAACTGCTTGTATTTGCAAAGCCGATCGCAAAAGCCCTTGAAGCGATTTTTCCTTGTAACCGCGTTAACATCATTACGGTGGGTCTGGAAGTGCCGCATGCACATGTTCATTTAATTCCCACAACACATCCTTCTGATGTACATCTTAATAATCCAAAAATTAAATTATCTAAAGAAGCGTTTGCGGAGATTCAGCAAAAGATAATTGTTGAGATGGGAAAAGTGGAGGCGGGTAGTAGAAAGTAGTGAACTGCGAGTGGAAAATTCGGAATGGTAAGGGGTGCGGCAACGCAAGTGTTTTTAATTATGAGAACATTTGAGGGAGGAAATTTGATAACGATGAATAGAATTACTACAAGTACAAGAGAGTGACACAACGATGTTGAAAAAAAAATCAAAAGTCGGTTCAAAAAAAAGGATCTCGCGTTCTTTCTCCTCAATGTCTTGCTGACTCTATAACTTGATAATTTATCGACCTACCACTCTTCCCGGATTTTTTGATATAAAGTCTTCCCAACCTTTCAGGCCTTTGCCTAATTTTCCAATTACAGAATTAGACTGGTAATGATGACATAGTGCTACCGCTAGCGCATCTGTAGCATCAAAATATTGCGGCTTCTCTTCAAGATTCATAATGCGTTGCAACATCTTCCATACCTGGTCTTTATCAGCATTTCCGTTTCCGGTTATAGATTGCTTTACTTTTTTAGGAGAATATTCAGTTACGGTCAATCCTGCCTGCATAGCGGCTGCTATAGCGACTCCCTGGGCTCTTCCAAGCTTTAACATGCTTTGAACATTCTTTCCAAAAAAAGGTGCTTCAATAGCGAATGTATTTGGTTGGTAAGTAGCGATAAGTTGGGCAACTGTCAGGTGTATTCTTTGCAGTCTTTCATAAGCATCCGTTTTGCTCGATAGCTTAAGCGTATCCATTATCAGCAATTGAGGACTGCTCGTTGTGGCGTCCATCAGGGCATATCCCATAAACAGCGTTCCCGGATCGATGCCTAGTATTACATTTCTACTCTTTATCATGGATATTTAAAAGTGAATTGTGAAAGTACCTTATCTGTATGTATCGTACTACTTATTAGTAGTTTAAATGATTGTGGCATTATAATTTAGTACGTTTGGCAAAATTTTACCCCTCCTGGCCAAAAGTCTTAAAATATTTTTTAATTATTTCTTAGGTCCTGTTTTATTTATTGTTTTATCGTTTTCCATCTATCGCAACATTATACATCAACCCGATTGGAAAGATGCTTTAGAGCAAATAAAAGAATCTCTATATGGACGGCAAGGATGGATGGCTGTACTTGTGATGTTTTTAATGCTCGGCAACTGGAGCTGTGAAGCGTTAAAGTGGAAAGTCTTAATCGGGCACATTCAAAACATCTCGTTTCTAACAGCTTTTAAAGCTATTTTATCTGGCCTGAGTGTCTCTGTGGCCATGAACACACCAAATGGAACCGGCGAATACTTTGGACGTATTCTTTATATAAAAAAAGGAAACCGAATAAGAGCCATTACTCTAACTTTTGTAGGAAGCATAAGCCAGTTGATTGTTACGCTGGTGTTTGGCACAATAGGCGTTTTCTTGCTGAAAGAAAAATTTTATAATGCAACAAGTCAAAATACTCATTTATCGCTGGCGATTATTAATGGTGTTGCATATGGTTCAATAGCGGTTACAATAGCCTTAATCAGTATTTATTTTAAACTTAGTTGGCTGGTGAAGCTGTTAGAAAAAATTCCTTTTATTGCAAAATATGCTTACTTCATTCAAAAACTCGAAGATTTGCGATGGCACGAGCTATTGAAAGTATTGTTAATTTCCATTCTTCGTTACAGCGTGTTTATTGTTCAGTACCTTTTATTGCTTCAAATATTTAATGTAGGAATTGATATTGTTAATGCCTTCTGGCTAATAACCATTATGTTTCTTATTTTGGCCATCGTTCCAACAATAGCTTTGGCTGAGTTAGGTGTTAGAGGTAAAATCAGTATTTTTTTATTTGGAGCCTTTAGTACCAATACTTTAGGTATTGTGTTAACTGCTTCTACCATCTGGCTTATTAACTTAATTCTGCCTGCTTTGGCAGGGAGTTTGTTCGTCTTAGGCATAAAATTCTTTAGAAATAAGTAATGTGAAAAAACTTTTACTGTGTGGTTTATTAATATTCGTTTCTACCCGCCTAACCGCCGGCGACGATTTCTGCAGCACTAGAAACAATAGTTTTAACGCAGGCGAAAACATCTCCCTTGTTGTTTTTTACAATGCCCTTGGCTTATACATTAATGCAGGTACTGCAAATTTTACTGTTACCACCGAAAGGCTTAATAACAGGCCCGTCTACCATATTGTAGCGACAGGGGTAACAAACAGCAAATACGATTTTATTTTTAAGGTCAGAGACCGCTACGAAACATTTATCGATACAAATAATCTGTTGCCTTATAAATTTATTAGAAACGTAGACGAGGGTGGGTATAAGAAATATGAAAACATAACATTTAACCATGCCGCCAATACCGCTTTGTCTACGCAAGGTGTTTACAAAGTTCCACCTTGCATACAGGACGTTATTAGTTCAATGTATTACGCCCGAAACATAAACTTTAATAAATACCAGCCGGGAGACAAAATTCCCTTTACTATTTTTTTAGACAATGAAGTCTATAACATGTACATCCGCTACCAGGGAAAAGAAACGGTAAAAACACGCTACGGAAAATTTAGGGCTATTGTTTTTAAACCCTTATTAGTAAAAGGTACATTGTTTGAAGGTGGCGAGAAAATGACGGTGTATGTTAGTGACGATGCCAATAAAGTGCCACTTAGAATAGAAAGTCCATTATTGGTTGGTTCCGTAAAAGTTGATCTAATGAGCTATCAGAACCTTCGATATCCTTTAACTTCTCTTATAAGTTTTCGTTAAAAGGTAGTAGCTCGGGTTCTTAATGATACCAACATTTGTTTTCAATTTCTCATTGTTGCGACGCATTTCGTTCATCAGCATATCTACCTGCAGCTTATTTATTCCAGTTTCTTCAAGTAAAAATTAGTTTAGATCGATTGGGTTGAAAACGTGAGAATTCCGTATCTCACGGAAAATAAGGGTAGAAGTATTTAAAGAAAATTTTCGACCCGAAAGAATAGGAATTGAAAATATTGGGTAAATTACACAAACTCATTTTATTTATGCTTTGGAGAAAGTTCAGCGGAGAACCTATTCATCTCCCAATTAAGGAAGCTGTAGAAACGGCAATCAAAAATGAAACTGCGGCCGGAAACAAACTAAAAGTTTGCATCGGAACCGACAGCCAGGTAAAAGGCCAGGAAACAGAATTTGCAACAGTCATTGTTTTTCTACGAGAAGGCCACGGTGGCTTTATGTACATCAACAATGATAAGACGCGGCAGAAGTACTCTATCAAAGAAAGAATGCTGGTTGAAGTTGCAAAAAGTATTGAGATTGCATATGAGTTGTGCCATCTTTTTACCACCTACGATGTTGATATGGAAGTGCACGCCGACATCAACACGAATCCCCAATTTAAAAGTAATGATGCGCTGCGGGAAGCCATGGGCTACATTCTGGGAATGGGGTTTGCCTTTAAAGCAAAACCCGAAGCCTTTGCCAGTAGCAGTTGCGCCAACAAGGTGGTAAATTAGAGAACCAGGATTGGTTTGATCTAAAATGATTTTGGAGAAAATAGCTTTCTCTAAAGAAATCGTCTCTCTATCTTTTCCTTAAATTTTAAGGACTTGTTCATTCTTGAATTTTAAAATCTATTACTCTCCTTTATAAAACTGCTCGTTACACTCCTCTATAAAAGAAAGCATTTTATCTCTACCCTGTTTCTTAATGGCGCTGCTCACAAAGTGCTGCGGTAGAAATTGCCATGTTTTTCTCATAGCTTCAAAAAACGCTTTTACATTTCCTGCAACTGTTCTTTGGTTTTCTTTATCACTTTTTGTAAAAACAATGGTAAATGGTACCTCCCATCTTCGTAATTGATCTACAAATTCTAAGTCAATTTTTTGAGGCTCATGCCTGCTGTCTATTAAAATAAATACACTTACCAGGTTTTCTCTTTTTCTCAAATAATTCTCAATCATTTGTTCCCATTTCCTCCGATTACTTTGCGATACTTTCGCAAAACCATAGCCAGGTAAATCCACAATAAACCACGAGTCAGGTTTTTTAAATCCGACCGGAGCTTCTTCACCTTTCCATGATTCGATTATAAAATGGTTGATAAGTTGAGTTTTGCCCGGAGAGCCGGAAGTCTTTGCTAACTTTTGATTATTAGTCAACATATTTATTAAAGAGGACTTTCCAACATTACTACGTCCAATAAAAGCATATTCAGGTTTGTCAGGAGCAGGACAATTAGTGTAATCAGGACTAGAAATGACGTATTCAGATGATTTAATAAACATTGCTGCAAGGTAGCAATTAACCTTTAACAGCTATTAACGGCGGCTAAAAGTAACAGGTAGAAAAATTAAAGTGTGTTCCACTTAAATTGGTAGCAAGAAAACTCTCCCAAAAAAAAGAAGGAAGCGTTTTAGTACTTCCTTCGGAATTTAAACAATGTAAGGTTAGCAAAAGCTTTATAACCATGGATTTATTAAAGCGGTATGTAAAGGTTAGCAACGGCCAACTAATAAATCCTATTATTGTTTGTTTGAATAAACAAACACTATACCAACGATAGAAGACGGCAGACATCCAAACGGCCATCAACATTTAATTCGGAGTGCGCCGATCGCAGAATGATAAAGCAACCAAATTTTAAAAATAAGGTGCTATCCCTTACCTTTGCGCCAAAATTTAGACCAATAAAATATTTGTCTTATGTCAAAAGTTGGTAAGGTAAAACAAGTTATAGGCGCGGTAGTGGATGTGCAGTTTGAAGGCAATTTGCCTCAAATCTACAATTCCTTGGAGTTAAAGAGAGAGAACGGCGACATACTTGTGATGGAAGTTCAGCAACATCTTGGTGAAGATAGTGTTCGTTGTATAGCAATGGATGGTACCGAGGGGTTGGTTAGGGGAATGGAAGTAAACGATACAGGTAGGGCAATCAGTATGCCTGTTGGAGAAGGAATTAATGGTCGTTTGTTTAACGTTACAGGTGATGCAATTGATGGATTACCACAAGTTAGCAAAGTGAATGGTCGTCCTATTCACGCCAAGCCTCCTGCTTTTGAAAATCTAAGTACATCTTCCGAAATTTTATATACCGGTATTAAAGTAATTGATCTTATAGAGCCTTACTCTAAAGGCGGTAAAATTGGATTGTTTGGCGGTGCAGGTGTGGGTAAAACGGTATTGATCCAGGAGCTGATAAATAATATTGCAATCGGTTATGGCGGTTTATCAGTTTTTGCCGGTGTAGGAGAAAGAACCCGTGAAGGTAATGACCTGATGAGGGAGATGATCGAGGCAGGTATTATGAAATACGGTGAAAAGTTCAAGCAAAGTATGGAAGAAGGTGGATGGGACCTTGATTCGGTTAATCTTGAAGAATTAAAAGAATCAAAAGCAACTTTTGTTTTTGGTCAAATGAACGAACCTCCCGGAGCACGTGCCCGTGTGGCTTTAAGTGGTTTAACCATCGCAGAATATTTCCGCGACGGAGACGGACAGGGAAAAGGTAAAGACATTTTGTTTTTCGTAGATAATATCTTCCGTTTTACGCAAGCTGGTTCTGAAGTATCTGCGTTGTTAGGTCGTATGCCTTCAGCGGTAGGATACCAGCCCACCCTTGCTACAGAAATGGGTTTGATGCAGGAAAGAATTACTTCAACAAAAAATGGTTCTATTACATCGGTACAGGCAGTGTACGTACCTGCGGATGACTTGACTGACCCGGCTCCCGCAACTACTTTCGCTCACCTGGATGCTACAACAGTACTGTCGCGTAAAATTGCTGACTTAGGTATTTATCCTGCGGTGGATCCATTGGATAGTACAAGTCGTATTCTTACTCCTAACATTGTTGGTGATGTTCACTATGATTGTGCAAACCGGGTTAAATTAATTTTACAGCGCTATAAAGAACTACAAGACATCATTGCAATTCTTGGTCTTGACGAATTAAGTGATGAAGATAAACTGACAGTTTCAAGAGCACGTAAAGTACAACGTTTCCTTTCCCAGCCTTTCCATGTGGCAGAACAGTTTACAGGTTTAAAAGGAGTTTTTGTAAGTATCGAAGATACGATCAGGGCTTTTAATTCAATTATGGATGGCGAAGTGGATGAATACCCTGAAGCAGCATTTAACCTGGTAGGTACTTTGGAAGATGCTGTTGAAAAAGGTAAAAAAATGATGGAAGCAGCAAGAGCATAGCCCTAACCCTGTAAAGGGGAAAGCAAAATAGATTAATTCATTAAAAATAAATTAGCCCCTTTAGGGGTCTGGGGTATGACTTTAGAAATATTAACACCCGAAAAAAGACTTTATAGTGGAGATGTATACGGTGTACAGTTACCTGGAATTGATGGAAAATTTGAAGTTCTAAACAGGCATGCACCTTTAGTAAGTGCCCTTGGAAAAGGGAATATTAAAGTGATTAAAGATAAAAATACAACAGCAAATTTCTCAATAGAGAGCGGATTTGTAGAAGTCTTAAATAATAAGGCAACCGTGCTTGTAGAGGGTGCAACGGAAGTGTAAAGTATATTGATTTTTTTGTAAGCCCTCAAGCATCGCTTGGGGGCTTTTTGTTTACGAGAATTTAGTGTTAAATGGCAGCTTTCCTGACAATTGTAAATCTCATTGCTGCTTTTACGTCAGGCGCTTCCGGATTGAGGCTCTCAACCATTTCTTGAACATTTTTGCAAAGGGGCAGATTCTATTAGTGTTTTTTGAAGCTCCTATTCTAAAATCTAAAGCTTTCTTAAAAACGATTTCTTAACCACACTTTCCATTTTTTTTGCATTTGTAGGCATCTCGTTTGATTAACTACACCTGTTAATTAAATAAACAAAAAGAAAAACAAATATGAAAAGCAAGAGTGTATTGTGGGTCACAATTCTGGCATTGGGAGCAATGTTTACAGGTTGTACAAAAGATCCTGTGGCTAATTTAACTGCAGAAGAATCCCGAATTTATATTACTGATCATGATTCAACAGTTAATTTTTCAACTTTCAGGACGTTTAGTATTTCTGATTCTGTGGCCGTTATTAATGACGGAAGGGCTACAAAAGAAATCACTGCTACCGACCAGGCATTTATCAATGCAGTAAAGGCGGAAATGCAGGCAAAAGGATTTGCGATGGTAAGCAAGGGTGCTAATCCAGACCTGGGTATTAACGTAAGCAGAATTTACAATACCTCAACTGGTATTGTTAGCTACCGAAATTATTACGACATGTACGGTGGTTTCTATGATCCGTATTACTGGGGATATGGCGGTTATGGTTACTATAGCCCGTACAGCTATGCCACTTATTCAATTAGGGAAGGAGCACTTTCAATTGATTTGCTAAACCTTAAGAATGCAGCTACATCAAATAGAATTAATGTGATTTGGACAGGTCTCATTCGTGGTTCCGGAATTTTTAATTCCTCTACTGCTGCAGACCAGGTGAAGATGTTATTTAATCAATCAGCTTATTTAAAAAATCAGTAAAAAACTTATGAAAAAGAATATTCTAATATTTATGACGTTGTGTGTTTGCATGCTTACCCTTTCTGCATCAGCACAACAAAAATTAAAAATGGAGTTGGGGTACAATGTCAGCGCTCCTCTTGGAAGTTTTAAGAACGATTTTATTGGTAACACTTCTTATAGAGGCGGCTATGGAGAACTTAGTTATGCATTCAATCCAAAATTTTCTTTAGGATTGCATTCGGGCTTTCAAAGCTATTATCAGAAGTTTGATCGTCAGGTGTACAAGCTTGAGGCAAACCAAACAGTATCTGCCGTTGTTAGCAATACTATGGAAATTGTTCCTGTAATGTTACGTGGTACTTTTTCGCCATTGGGCGCTTCTGCTACAGCTAAGATCCAGCCTTATGTATCTGCAGGTGCAGGTGTTAGCTTAGTTAATTATGGGCAGTATTTAGGCGAGTTTGGTGGAACTGAAACGTCAAGTCCCTTTGCTGCGCAGGCAGGCGCCGGTATCAAAATTCCTTTTGGAAACCAGTATAATCAAACCGCTTTTAAAATTGGAGCTACTTATAATTTTACCAACTACAAGCGCAACGAACTGTCTGGTTTAAACACTGTAGGTGTTAACGCAGGAGTAGTGTTTGCTCTGAAATAGTTCGTACCACCAAAAATTTCAATTGGCCGGCTTTATTGTAAAGCCGGCTTTTTTATTATTGCAACAAAGGGTATTTCAATTGTTTGCTGCACTATTTGAGATATTTTAAATACCGGCATTTTGTCTCCGGTTTTTCGTTGTTGCGTCGCAATCCTTTCATCTTTTAGTAATTCTGTTAATCGGTTAACTTCGATGATCATGTGGATGCTGCAACAGAAAAAAAAGTACAAGAGTGCGACGCAAGAATGAATCATAGCGTACTGCAGTCGGGCCAATAACAGAAAAATAAAGAAATTTTACAGGAATAATAAAGCAGCGTTTCTATCAATATGTTTGAATACGCAAGAAGGAATAAGGACCTGCTTGATCTAATTTAACTGGGGATCTATCGGATAGTTTATCATCTGGACGTACTCACCACCTAATTGTTTCAAAGCATCTTTCCATGTATTGTCTATGTTAACAGGAAAAATAAGTTTACGGGTGCCTTTGCCTGTTATCCAGCTTTTCAATTTCATTTCTTCTTCCAGTTGTCCTTCACCCCATCCGCTATAACCAATAAAAAAACGAATGTCACGCTCTTTTAGTTGATCGGTTTTTAAAAGTTCAACAATCGTCTCAAAATCTCCGCCCCACACGACTCCATCCGTCACTTCCACTCCCCCCGGGATAAGATCAGGACGCTGATGTAAAAAATGAATAGTGTCAACCTGTACCGGACCACCATAATAAACCGGAAAATCAGAAGTATCAACACCTGTTATCAATTCACCTAACAATTGGTCATATCTACGGTTTAAAACAAAGCCAAAACTTCCCTCTTCTTTATGTTCGCAAATAAAAACGACTGAGCGCATAAAGTTGGGATCGCGTAAAAAGGGATCGGCTATTAAAAGTTTTCCAGAAAAAGCCTCAATCATATTGAAAAGTTAGTACATATTAATATTTGGTAAAGCTATTTTTATAAAAAAAATTTCAGTGTCAAGGTGGCGTTAAAAACAATAAAACCTGTTGGGCTCCCTTCTAAACGCTCATATTCACTTTATATTTGTGTTGATGAAGAGAATTTTCCCTGTAATTATTGTGCTTATAACGCTATCATTGCTAGGTATAATAGTACTGCAGGTAAGTTGGTTTAGAGATATGACATTGTTGCGAAAGGTACAATTACGAAAGGGTGCCGAAGAAGCAACTACCGAAGCGGCGATAGAATTAGGCAAACATGCATCATCTGCTCCATTTTTTAAAATTCCCCGTAAACAAAATCTTAGTTTATTACCTAACGACTATGCCATTGGGTACGGACGGCCCCTTTTGTCGCAGCATTTTTCGGTATTCGAGATAAAAGAAAAAATTCAAAAAGCATTTAACAGCAAAGGTCTTGAAGATGTGAATTTTGAATTTGGTGTTACATCAAATTCTTCTGCCTATACGCTGGAACTACAGACAGATAATTTTTTTAAGGAGGCCAATGATACGGTACATAACAGGAGTATCATCGTTCCGATTTTGCCGGCCGACAATGAGAACATATTACAACCCCGCGAGCCTTTTGAACACCTGATTGTTATTATTCCCAATTTTAAAATACAAGTGTTGGAATCGATGATGTGGGTGGTAATGTTTGCAGTGGTTTTCACGCTTATCATCGTCACAGCTTTTGGTGTAACTATTCAGGCCTTGCTTCGCCAAAAGAAGCTGAGTGAAATTAAGACGGACTTTATTAATAACATGACCCACGAATTTAAAACGCCGTTAGCAACTATTTCACTTGCGGTAGATGCGCTTAGAAATGAAAAGGTACTGGCTCAGCCAGAAAAGATGTCTTATTTCAGCGGTATTATAAAGGAAGAAAACAAGCGGATGAATAAGCATGTTGAAACCATTTTGCAGGCGGCACTGCTTGACAGGCAAGAGCTAAAATTAGACATGAATAAAGTGCATGCTCATACTTTAATTGAGAGTGCCTTAAACAACTACCAGCTTCAAATACAGGATAAAAACGGTAAAGTTGAAATTAAGTTCGACGCAAAAAACGATGTGATAATAGCAGATGAAAACCACTTTACAAACCTGCTATCTAATCTCTTTGATAATGCTATAAAGTACTCAAGAGAAAGTCTCGTGTTAAAGATTACAACGTGCAATACAGGAAAAAATCTTCAAATAAAAATTCAGGATAACGGAATTGGAATGAACAAGGAAACGGTGAAGCGAGTGTTTGAAAAATTTTACAGGGCACATACCGGAAACCTTCACAATGTAAAGGGTTTCGGTTTAGGAATGAGCTATGTAAAGACAGTGATTGACGTACATAAAGGCCGCATTAAAGTAGATAGTACTGTAGGTAAAGGAAGTTGTTTTACTGTTGAAGTTCCTTTGGCTGATAAGACATCCTAAGAAAGAGACACATTTCTATAAAGTAAAAAGCTGCCCTTGTCGGCAGCTTTTTACTTTTATTTATCTTTTTGTTACACTATTGCAGAAGTATAGGCTTACTATAGCTTGTCTTATCATTCCGCAGTTGAAGGGTGTACTTGCCTTTTTGTATTTTTCCGTTTAACAAAATTGTTTGAGAATTAGCTGCGTGAGTTATTCGGATAGAACTATTAAGAACAGATTGTCCCAGGTTATTAAAGAGGTTGACAGTGTATTTACCCTCTTCGAGGTTCTTTACTTGAAGGTGAATAGACTTTCCTTTTACAGGGTTTGGAAATACAGTAAAGCCGCTCTTTCCACTGTTTACATTTACTCTTACAATGTTGCTGTGCCTGGCTTTTCCAGCCTTCTCAATTATCTTGATGCGGTAAAAATTATTTCCGACGCCAGGGTTGATGTCGAGCCAATAGTAGGTGCGTGTAAGCTCATTATCAGGTTTTTTTGCTGTAGTGAATACCTTTTCAAATTCCAGTCCATTCATTGATTTCTCCACTTCGTATTGCTCTATATTAGTTTCTTTCAAAGTATGCCATTCTACTTGTATGCCTTTGTCTTTTTGGTAAGCTTTTAAATCAGTAAGAACAACAGGTAATGTTTTTGCCGAACCAAAGACTATAGAGAAACGGTTTGAAGCAAAGGATGCAGAGTCTTCTGTAATGCTGAAAGGAATTGTGGTTGACGTAGAAAGGTCGACAGAAGACTCTTGTTTTAAAAATTCGTCCTTTAAAGTCGCCGTAATCGCAGGATTAAAATTACTGACCTCAAATTTAAAGAAATAGTTTTTCTGCCTAAACTGCCACATTCTTATAGGAAGTGTATCATTATCCATTATGTCAGGACGCCCTTCAATACTTAATGCTGTACCATTTCGATTTATGGCAATGTTTTCATCCAGGTTGGTAAATTTATACGAGTCTTCGTCACCAACTGTTTTAACGAATTTATCTCCAAATACCACTACAAATCCATCTGCTACATTTTGATCTCCTGCATTTAAGTTTAACAGCAATTGTACTGACATTTTGGTCATAGAATTAGTGCCTCTAAATACTGCCGTATTGGTATAGCTTTTATTAGATTCATTAAAAGTTATAGACGGTGTATTTGATGTTGATTGTACAAAAAATGCTTGTCCTGATTGTATATTTTCATCAAGGGCAGAGTTTATATTACTGTTGGTTTGAGAAGAGCCGTTGTACGATACATACGCTCCTCGTTTACTTTGCAATTCATCCCACCCATAATAAGTAGACGCAAGGCCCGACTTTGGCAAAGTATTCCAGTTTACAGGGCATGCATAAGGATTACCTACAAAACTATATCCGCCAACCGTTTTACTTAAAACAGATGAGCCAATGGTTTGTGTACCTATGGAAAGCGCGCCTGTTGCTCGAATAATTGTATTGGACGGCATTGCCTCATTGTCATTCAAGTCGACTGCTCTGCTTCCACGAATCATAAAACGATACGGAACGCCGGTAGTTAAAGTTCCTGAGCTGTTTGGAACGGGGCTCCAGCTTTGGGCGTTGTTGTCAAAAGTAAATAGGGAAGGGTTATAAGTCTGGGTAACATCAAGGCTGTCGCCTGCTGTTTTAGGTCCTGTTATATGAGTGCCATAACCCGGGTTTGGATTGTAATTTGTCCATCTGTCAGGGTTTACAGCGCCCTCCATCCAATTGTTTTTAATGCTGGTTGCAGTGGTTACTGCAGGCGAAATAAACCGGAAAGATCTTTTAGCCGGAATGAAACGCTCGACAATAAAAGCGCCACCATTTCCATAAGTAACTACAGCATTCGCTCCTACAGCAGTTACCATAGAAGTATTCAATACACTGGTCGACCTAATCGTAATCTTATTGCTTCCAACAGCCAAAGTTCCGCCTGTAATATTAATTTTTCCTGGAAGCGTCCCGCCGGTAATGATAAGGTCTGAAAGCATGTTGACAATGCCACCTGCTACTGTAAAGTTTTTAAGAAGCTGGCTGCCGGTTGTAAAATAAAGGTCAGAGTTGCCTCTTGTAGTAAAACCCGAAGAAGATGAACCAGAGATGCTGCCGATACCTGTACGAATACTTCTTCCAACATCAAGAGTTGTATTGTCTGCAATAACAGCTATTCCATTCTTTACGTCTAATGTGCCTGCTATTGTTAAGTCGGTAAGGGTATTTCCTAATGGGCGGTTAGATAAAACAAATGTATGTTCGGCACGAGTGAAGTCAACAGGCGTACTACCACTCCCATCTGTATTTGCTCCCCACGTGGAGGGTATGTTTATGTCTGGAGTGCTTTTAGAATAAACGACTATAGCGGGAATGATAGCTGCTGCGTCACTAGTAACGGAAGCGCAACCGGCATTAGCATTGTTAATTGCCTGTACGGTATATAACCCGCTATCTGCTATGTTTAAGGAGCTGATTGTATAAAAAGAATCAACAGCTCCGGGAATAATTACCGTGTTCTTTCTCCATTGGTAGCTTGTTGCGTTTGTTGCAGTAACTGAAAGAGTAACGGTATTTCCTGTAACAATTGTTTGAGACAAAGGCTGTTTTGTAATTTCTACATTTAAATATGCTTTATTGCTCGTTACAGTTCCGCCGGGATTCGTAATTACTACATCATAGGTTCCTGCACTGCTGGCAGTTACCGGAGAAATAGTATATGAAGGGCTTGTAGCCCCCGAAATATTTACCCCATTTTTTCTCCACTGATATGTATCGCCCTCGCCGGTAGCAACAACCGAGAAGGTAGCAGTTGAAGTTGCACCAGTACAAACAATTTGTGTTTGAGGCTGTTGGGTAATAGTTGGTGGGGCAATTACAAAAGCGTCAGTGTTATAGGCGACGAAGCCGATATCACTTTTTCCACTGGGTTGCAGTACCAAAGATGCTACTGAGGCCTTATTCGTTACGGTAATACCGAAGTCTGATAGCTTAAAAGCAGTTAAACGGAGCGGTCGAGTATTATTAGCAGCTAGTCCACCTGTTATTACCGCCTGCTCACAAGGCACGTTTCGTTGTAAATCATAAAAATCAACCAAATAATTTCCCAGTAATTGAACCGAACTCCAGCTAACTACTATTTTGCTACCTACTACCACGTTTGCAGCATTTACAAAATACATAGTATCAGTTTTAACGGGATCAGGATTTGCTATTTGGGTAAATAAAATGTCAGGCTTTGCATCGCCAATAGAGCCCGAATCAATACTCTTAACCGGAAAAGTTAATCTTGCTGAAACGGGTACATCTATTACCCCTGTTCCTATATTTAATCCATTAATCCCGTCGGTAAGTACTTCTTTCATTTTTACTGTCGGTAATGGATTGCTAAATCCATTACCGACACCATCATAATTTACGGCCAGGCCCACAGCACATGCCACTGAAGTTATCGTTCCTGTAACAGAAGTTATGGGTAAACATTTAAAATTTCCCGTGGTAAACGACACGCCCCTACTTGTCAGTGGCGTATTATTAGCACCTGTGGAATAAAGTGTTCCTCCTACCGTAAAGGCTATTAAATTATGACTGTCATTAGGTTTAATAGTATTGTTAGTCGTTGAGTTTGTACGCCAATATCCTCCGAAATCAGTTATGATTTCTGTAACCTGTTGAGCTTTTAAACAAGTTGAAGTAAGAAGAAAAAGAAGAAAATTGAAAATAGTTTTTATAGAAACAATCTTAAGTTGTTGTTTTCCCCCTGGTTGTAAAAATTTTATCATATCCAGCTTTTAAGTTTTGTAGAAACCCTGATAGGCTTAACATAAAAACGGGGCGGGCTGAAAAAAAATTATTACAATCGTACAATAACGTCTGAAAGGGTTAGAGATATGGCCGATGCAACTCTACATTATTACGATTAATAAGAACCTTGGTTTTTATAAGGGGGGAGAAGAAAATTGACGAGAATATTTTGAAGGATAAGAAAATGGTTCAGACCCGAGGCTAGTTGGGGAATGTGACTTGTTTGCTTTTCTCTGCTTTTTTGTATGCTCTTATTTTAAGAATACCGTAAACGACACCTACAGCCACAAGTAAACCAACCCCATCATCAAAAGGAACGTCTGTTACACCATAAGGACTTTCGCCGTCAAAATTAATCGGGTCATCACGCCGCGCAAAAAGTAATTTGGGTAAGCCTATAATAAATAAGACAATAAACATCCTTATACTCTTTTTCATACTTGCATTTTTTATTAGCTTGTCACAAGAACCGTTTTTTGTCACTTGTGCATATTCAACGCTTGCTTTCTTTTTATATTTTATTTCATACAGTTTTTTGTAAATTTTTACAATTAACGCCCTGTATTACTTCCGCTTTGCAAATACAGAACTTTTTCGTTGTTTTTAAATAAAGCTTAGGTTAGGGTGTCTAAACCTTTTTAAACCGGTTTTCAAAAATAGTTTTCAGACTTTTGTAGAAAAAGAAGGGATTATATCAAGCCGATTGGAAGAAATAATTGATGGATTACATTAAAACATACAAGAGTTTTATTAACAGCCACTATTTAAGTGAAGGCGTAAGAATAACAACAGGCGTTGTTCTTCCCGCGCTTGCTTTCAGCTATTTCAATATGTTTTCCATCGGTATTATTATTTCGTTGGGAGCCCTTTTCGTAAGTGTTACAGATAGTCCGGGACCAATACATCATAGAAAAAATGGAATGGCTGTTTGTATTGCAGGCATTCTTATCGCTACACTTCTAATAGGTTTCGCTGTAAACTCACCTGTTCTCCTTGCTGTCTTTCTTTTTGCAGGCTGTTTTTTTTTCTCGATGATAGGTATTTATGGAACAAGGCCTGGTTCTATCGGCACTGCAGTCATGCTTGTAATGACTCTTACCATTGACCCCCGTTTAAATCTCGATACTTCGTTGAAGGTAGTCACCCATTCTTTTTATATGGTTTGTGGCGGCGTGTGGTACATGGGTTTTAGTATGTTGCTGTATAATTTCAGACCTTACAGACTTCTTCAGCAAGCGCTGGGAGAAGCCATACAGGCAACGGGAGAGTACCTACGCATCAGGTCCGAATTTTACAAGAAAGAGGTGAACTACGAAAACACTTTTAAACAACTGCTACACCAGCAGGCACTTGTACAGAATAAGCAGGATGAACTAGCCGAACTGTTATTTAAAACACGCAGCATTGTAAAAGAATCAACTAACATTGGTCGCTCATTGGTAATGATTCATTTGGATATTGTGGACATATTTGAAAGAATAATGATGTCGCATCAGCAATACCCGCTGTTGCATAAGTATTTCGATGAAACTGATATTCTTAATGATTACTACAATCTTGCTAAAGAGCTTGCATACGAATTGGAAGATCTTGGAATTGCTGTAAAAAGCGGCGAACGCTCTCCCCAAAGCCGCGACCTAATCCAACATATAATTCAGGTAACAGAAAAGTTGAACCAGTTGCGTCTCAATTATTTAAAGCCGGATAATATAGAGGGGTTCATCAGTCTCAGAAGAATTTTAGAAAACATACAAGACCTGGCAGAACGGCTGGTAACACTTCGCAAATACACAGACTTTGACGGCACGTTTAAAAAGAGAAAAATTAAGGGGTCGGATTATGAGCACTTAATCTCCTCGCAACAAATTACGCCGGGTTTATTTTTCAGTAACCTTACTTTAAAATCAGACACCTTCAGGCATTCCTTAAGAGTAAGCATCGCAATAGTTATAGGGTTTATTATTGCTTCAGTACTAAACATTGGTCACAGTTATTGGGTGCTGCTTACAATAGTGGTTATACTAAAGCCTGCATTTAGTCTAACTAAAAAAAGAAACATCGACAGGCTTGCCGGCACTTTTGCAGGAGTAATTATAGCCCTCATTATTTTATACGCTGTTAATAATAACACCACGTTACTTGCATTTCTTGTAGTTTTTATGGCCGGAGGTTACACTTTTATGCGAACGAACTACTTTATTAGTGTCCTTTTAATGACCACGTACCTGCTTATTTTCTATCACCTGCTCAATCCCGGCGACTTTAAGCTATTGCTTACAGACAGAATTGTAGATACCCTCATTGGTTCTATTATCGCCTTTATGGCTAGCATTTTCCTTTTTCCATCCTGGGAAAGAAAGAAGTTTAAACCGGTGATGATTACGATGCTTACCGATGTAAAAGAATATTTTTCTGTAGTGGCAGATGCTTTTAGTGGCCACGAGATTGACCCTCTTGAAAAGCAGTTGGCAAGAAAGAATGCGTTGGTGGCTCTGGCAAACTTGTCTGACGCTTTTAACAGAATGATTTCAGAACCAAAAAGTCAGCAACAAGGGGTAGAAGTGCTGCACCAGTTTGTCGTATTAAATCACATGCTTACCTCTTACATAGCTACACTATCTCATTATATTCAAATGCATGTTATTCCTTATAGCTCAGATGATTTTATAAAGGTTTCCGAAGACATCCGCCAGTACTTTATTAATGCAATCAGCTATCTAAACGACGAGGATGTAACAGAAAAAACAATCAGCAATAAAGATTCTTTACGCAAGCTTAACGAACGTGTCAACCACTTGATGCAAAAAAGAAAAGAGGAGTTACAACAAGGTCAGATGGAGTCTTCTACCCGTAAACCTTTATTCGACTTAAAGTCTATTGTCGACCAGTTTAATCTGATTTATAATGTAGCTGTCGATCTAAATAAAATAACCCAAACCTTAAAGATTGAATAATGGAGAGAGCTGGGATCATTTGTGGTTACCAGCTTTGGTAACTCTTTGCATCACTGGTTGCGTCGCACTCTTTTACTGCCCTAATTTTATTGAGCTATCCATTACTATCCGACTTACTCCATATTAAAACAGTTGAATGTACTACCTAAAAAAAGTGGTTCAATAAAGATTCGTGATACAAATGGCGAAAACATAAAAAAACGCTAGGCCACTTTCTCTCCTGATTTTACACTTTTACTTTTAAAAAGGTAAAAACTAGAGCTGCAATGATAGCGCCGATAAAAGGTCCAAGAATAGGTATCCACCCGTACGCCCAATTGCTGCTTCCTTTGCCAGTTATAGGAAGTATAGAGTGCGCAATCCGCGGACCAAAATCACGTGCAGGATTGATGGCATAACCCGTTGTTCCACCCAATGACAAACCTATTGCCCACACCAAAAACGTAACAGGAATGGCACCCAACGAACCGAGGCCAATAGGAGATTTTTGATCAGTGATTTCTGCATTCGTAAAATAAAAAATAACAAACACAAGTACAAAAGTTCCTACGATCTCGCTTAGCAGATTAAAAAGCCTATTACGTATGGCAGGCGCGGTACAAAAAACAGCCAGCTGCGAATTGGGATCTTTTGTCATATTAAAATGATCGCGGTATACAATCCAAACCAGCAAGGCTCCGATAACAGATCCTATTAACTGAGCAATGATATAAGTTACTACTTTGCCCCACGCGAACTTTCCGGCTACCGCAAGACCAATGGTAACCGCAGGATTTAAATGCGCACCGCTATATGGGGCAGCTATTACCACACCAACAAAAACAGCAAGCGCCCACCCGGTAGTAATCACCATCCAACCTGCACTAAAGCCTTTCGTTCCTTGCAATACTACATTGGCTACAACTCCGTTTCCTAGTAGGATGACAAGCATTGTACCTATTAATTCGGCTGTAAATTCTGACATAAGAAGTTTTGAATTTTGGGTTTTGAGTTGTGCGAGACGTGGAAGTGATATATAAGAGAGCAAATAGTAGGTAAAAGCTGATCTAATCCTCTGCCCACGCCTTACAAGCCTTTACTGCTTTGTGCCATCCTTTTATTAAAAGTTCCGGATTTTTTTCATCAGATGGTTTAAACGTCCGGTCTACTTTCCATTGTTGGCTAATCTCTTCTATACCACTCCAATAACCAACAGCAAGGCCGGCGAGGTAAGCAGCTCCCATCGCTGTTGTTTCGGTAATCTCAGGTCTCACCACTTTTGCCTGTAACACGTCAGCCTGTATTTGCATTAGCAGATCGTTCACAGTAGCACCACCATCTACGCGCAATTCGCCAATGGAAACCCCGGAGTCAGCCTCCATCGCTTTTAAAACTTCCATTGTTTGAAACGCAATGCTTTCCAAAGCTGCGCGGGCAATGTGTGCCGAAGTGCTGCCGCGGGTTAAGCCAACAATTGTTCCGCGGGCCTCCTGGTTCCAGTGTGGAGCCCCTAAGCCGGTAAAGGCCGGAACAACAAAAACGCCTCCATTGTCAGTTACTTTCTGTGCAAGTTCTTCAACTTCGGCTGATGAAGAAATTATTTGTAGTCCATCTCTTAGCCACTGTACGACTGCGCCACCAACAAAAATGCTTCCTTCCAGTGCATACTGAACCTGGTCACCTATTTTCCAGGCAATAGTTGTAATTAAATTGTTTCGGGAAACAACGGGTTTGTCTCCGATATTCATCAGCATAAAACAACCGGTACCGTAAGTGCTTTTTACCATTCCTGTCTTGGTACACATTTGTCCAAATAGGGCTGCCTGTTGATCGCCTGCAATACCTGCGATCGGAATTTTTGCAGCTAATATTTCCCCGGCAGTTTCTCCAAAAACTTCGCTGGAGGAACGAACCTCCGGAAGCATATTTAATGGGACTTCAAATATTTTTAATAGCTCCTCATCCCACTGAAGTGTATGAATATTAAAAAGCATTGTTCTTGATGCATTTGTTACATCAGTAACATGTGTTTTTCCTGCTGTCAAATTCCATATGAGCCACGAATCAACAGTTCCAAAAGCAAGCTTACCTGCTAGAGCCTTTTCTTTGGCACCTGCTACGTTTTCTAAAATCCATTTCACTTTGGTTGCCGAAAAATAAGCGTCGACAATAAGTCCTGTTTTTTCCTGAATCAGCTTGTCAATACCTTTTTGCTTCAACTCGTCACAAAAAGAAGCGGTGCGTCTGTCTTGCCAAACAATTGCATTATATATGGGTTTACCGGTCTCCCTTTCCCAAACGATGGTGGTTTCTCTTTGATTGGTTATTCCAATTGCTGCGATGTCAATTGGTCTTAATCCTGCTTTTATAACGGCTTCTGCAACCACACCTGCCTGCGACGACCAAATTTCATTAGCATCATGTTCTACCCAACCTGGCTGGGGGTAGATTTGTGTAAACTCTTTTTGGGAGATAGATTCAATAGTGCCGTTGTGATTAAAAACAATAGCCCTGGAGCTGGTGGTTCCCTGGTCAATTGAAAGAATGTATTTGTCCATCGGTTGGTTGTTGGTTTCTGTTATTGTGTTCCCCGTTGAAGCCGGCTTTCAGGTCTGGTAAATATTGATAAGCAAGTTGATGAAACGTAGCTACTTCTGCTCTTTTCCATTCTTCCGGGTAACCTAGCTCCTGGGCTATTAATGCTACAACCCGAGGCGCTGCATCAATAGCGGCTAAAGCATCTAGAAACAAGATTCTAAGTCTCCGTGCAAGCACATCTTCAGCACATCTTGCCATTTCGTAACGCACTGCCCAAACAACCTCTGCTTCTGTGTACGGTAGGTGATCAACCAATTGATGACCCAAAAGCGGGTTGTCTTTAATCAATTCTTTTATACCTGCTGCATCAGTTCCGTAAACCGAAAAGTGACCTTGGATGAAGGAAGTTGTGCAACCGTGAATTTTTAATTTTTTAGTAAGGCAAGCGGTTTTCACTAGCTTGCCTACTTCAATTGCTTTGTTTACAGTCTCCTCCGCCATCTTTCTATAAGTAGTCCACTTGCCACCGGTAATAGTTATAAGTCCTGAACTGCTGGTAAGCAGTTTGTGGTCGCGCGAAATTTCTTTGGTACTGTTTAGATTTTTATTATCGGCCGCGAGAGGACGCAAGCCTGCAAACACGCTTAACACGTCCTTGCGGGT
The DNA here is from genome assembly GCF_025963695.1 of Segetibacter sp. Lineage (GTDB taxonomy): Bacteria > Bacteroidota > Bacteroidia > Chitinophagales > Chitinophagaceae > Segetibacter. Next base: position 54,356 of record NZ_JAOQAH010000032.1, read on the forward strand.
TGGTGTAACAGAGAAATAAGTTTTAACTGTTTCAAGAATAAACTCAATTTCTTCTTCAAGTGCTACTGGTTCAATACTGTTTGTGGTAAGGGGAGTATCGGTAGTACCCACGAGCACATGCTGATGCCAGGGAACAGCAAACAAGACTCTTCCATCTTTGGTTTCGGGTATAAGGATAGCGTTAGTACTTTTTAAAAAGGATTTTTTTAAAACAAGGTGAATTCCCTGGCTAGGTCTTACTAATGGTTGTCTTCCGGGTTCATCAAACTTCAGCACGTCATCAACAAAAATTCCTGTGGCGTTTACTACCACCTTTGCTGACAGCTTGTATTCCTTTTTAGTTTCAAGATCTATGGCAGCAACACCGTTTACTTTGCCTTTGTTTTTATGTAGCCCCGTTACTTTAAAGTAGTTTAGAAGAACCCCCCCTTTTGCAGCGCTTGTTTGTGCAAGGTTTATTGCCAGCCGGGCGTCGTCGAACTGACCGTCGAAATATTCAACCCCCGCTGCAAGTCCGGTTGCGTTGATATTAGGTAGTTGTTCTATTACCTTTTCCCTGTTAAAGAAACTTGATTTACCAAAACTAAAACGGCCTGAAAGCCAGTCGTAAAGTTTGAGGCCAATCATATATTTTATAGTAGAAAACCAGCTATAACACGGGATTATAAAAGACTGAGACTTTACAAGATGCGACGCATTTTTGAGCATAATAGCCCGTTCATCTAATGCGTTATAGACTAATCGGATGTCACCTTTTGCAAGGTAACGTACGCCCCCATGCACCAGCTTTGTGCTTCTGCTGGAAGTGCCTTTAGCGAAATCAGCTTGTTCTAAAAGTAAGGTAGAATATCCCCTGCTGGCACTATCAACTGCAACGCCTAAGCCTGTTGCGCCTCCGCCAATTATAATAACATCCCACGCAGACTGGTCGTTAATTTGTTTTACAAATTCATCTCTCGAGAACCTTGTAATTCGTTGCTCTTCAGGCATTAAAACGGGTTAAGATATGGGCAATCAGGTTGGATCTGTAATTTACACGATTATACCTCTGTTTTCATTTATATAATGTGATTTTTTAGTTCTTACCTTTCTTCCAGTTACAGCTTTTGCCTGGTCGTTTCTTACTTGTAAAAATAATTTGCAGGTAAAAAGTAAGAAAGCCGGCCCGTTGTATATGAAGTGTTCAAGTGATCCAATTAGTACACTACACCTTCCTATTACACTTTTTAAAAAAGTTTTGCTGCTTTTTGTTATGCCGCAGAAGGGTGTGACACAACAATGCCGCTATAATAACGGACGATGGCGACCTGATTTTCTTCTTGCTGCTTTCCTTCTAATTCATTACTACTCACAAAACTTCAACTGTTATCTTTGCGCAAATTTTTGAATGTATGCTACAGGTAAGTTTTATTCGTCAAAACAGGGAGGCTGTATTGGAAAGGCTGGCAGTGAAAAACTTTTTTCAAACCGAATTGGTTGACGAGGTAATAGCGCTGGATGATGAAAGAAAAAAGCTACAGGCAGACTTTGATAGTACGCAGGCAAGAGTGAATAGTGCATCTAAGGAGATTGGTAATCTTATGAGGCAAGGTCAAAAAGAGGGGGCTGAAACATTGAAAGCTGAAGTAGCCTCTTTGAAAGTGGGTATAGAACCATTGAAGGTTAAAATGGCCAATGTTGAAAAAGGGCTGTTAGATAAACTGCTACTTATACCGAACCTGCCGGCATTAGAAGTGCCAAAAGGCAAGACACCTGAAGACAATGTGGTGGTGAGAGAAGGAGGGGTAAAACCTACGCTTGCAGAAGGTGCGTTGCCCCACTGGGAACTGACCACAAAATACAAATTGATAGATTTTGAATTAGGAACAAAAATTACAGGAAGTGGTTTCCCTGTGTACATAGGGAAGGGCGCAAAATTGCAAAGAGCACTAGTTCAATACTTTTTAGATTTTAATACTGCTGCGGGGTACGTTGAGTACTTGCCTCCTTTTTTGGTTAACGAAGAAAGCGCTTATGGTACGGGGCAACTTCCAGATAAAGAAGGGCAAATGTATCATGCAACTGCTGACAACTTTTACCTCATTCCCACGGCGGAGGTACCCGTTACGAATGTATATAGGGATACGATTTTGAAAGAAGATGAACTGCCAATAAAGATGACGGCTTACTCTCCATGCTTTAGGCGGGAGGCGGGTAGTTATGGTAAAGAGGTTAGAGGACTTAATCGTTTGCACCAATTTGAAAAAGTTGAAATAATTCAAATCGTTCATCCTGACAAAAGCTATGAGGTTTTAGATGGAATGGTTGATCATATAGAGAAGTTATTGCAAAGCCTCGAACTGCCTTATCGCATTCTTCGATTGTGCGGGGGCGATATGAGCTTTACCAGTGCTATCACTTATGATTTTGAAGTATACAGTGCCGGGCAAGATCGCTGGCTGGAAGTAAGTAGCGTGAGTAACTTTGAGAACTTTCAAACCAATCGTTTGAAGTGTCGTTTTAAAGATGCAAATGGCAAAATGCTGCTTACGCACAGTTTGAACGGAAGTGCATTGGCGCTGCCACGAATTGTAGCTGCTTTATTAGAAAATAACCAGGCTGGAGAAGGCATCATGTTGCCGCGCGTTTTGCATAGCTACTTTGGGGCAGAATGGATTTTATAGACATCCTGCATTTCGGGTTGGCATAGCATTCTTAAAACATTTGAATAACGCTTTGGAAACTTCGAAAGCATCTGATAGCGGCTATTTCAACAACGTTATATCGCCTCTTTTTTGGAATTTTGAATTGTCTGAGTACTCGACATCCAAAACGTAATGATAAACTTCATTGGGTTGAACGGTTCCTTTGTAGGTTCCATCCCAACCAGCCGTTCTGTCAATGGTTTCAAACACGAGTAAACCCCATCTGTTATAAATTTTCCAAGCCATTCTTGTGATGCCAAAACCTCTGACAAATACTTTGTCATTTATACCATCCCCGTTAGGAGTGAAAGCATTTGGAACATCAATTAAAGGAACGATGCGAGCCTGAAGAGAGGTGCACGCAGTATCAGGACATCCGGCATTATTAATTGCTATAAGGCAGGGATTATAAAGTTTTGTTTCGTTGTAAATATGCTGAACAGGTGAAGCTGATCGGGTAAGCAATGTATCTCCGTCTCCAAACTTCCAGATATAGCGGGTAGCCCCTATTGAACTATTTATGAACTGAACAGCTGTATTTTCCTGCGGAGGATCAGGTGTAAAACTAAATGAAGCTGTAGGCTTGCCACTTACAACTATAGTGAAACTGGTGGTATCTAACAGATTACATGTACTTGAGTCTACTGCTCTTAATTTTACAAGGTATGTACCCGGGGTTGAATAAAGGTGTTCGGGGCTAACTTGATTTGATGTGCCTTCGTCGCCAAAACTCCAGTAAAAATTTTGACCTCCGGAGGAAGTATTATTGAACCTGGCAGTATAAGGTGCGCATCCTGTTGGGGGAGTTTCAAAATCGGCCTTAACGTTGCTGGCTATTCTTAAGTTTACTACCAAGGAGTCTGGTGCATTACAAAAGTTAGTATCGCGCAGCACCAACTTTACTTTATAAACTCCTGGGGCAGGAAAACTATGTTTTATGGTTTCTGACCCGGCGACAACTGGCGGCGTTTTATCTCCAAAGTCCCAAATGAAAGAATTACTTGCAAACGGACGGCCCGACGGAGAGACATAGGAGGTATTGGCAAATTGATAATTAAAAGAGTCGCAAGGCAACAGTTTCTGGGGAGTAAATCCTAAAATACCTTTATCGGTTTTTACTTTTATTACTGTAAAAGCGGTATCGGCAATATTACATTTCGAACTATCAATTGAGGTAAGTCTGACTGTATAATTACCAACGGCGTTAAAAGTGTGACTGATGGTTTCGGTGGTAGTTTCAACGTCGGGAGAACCGTCTCCAAAATTCCACACATACCTTTTTCCTTCAGCAAGGGTATCAGTAAAGTCAACCGTCAAGGGCACGCAACCCGAGGAAGCATTGACTCTGCCATCAATAGAACTTCTTACGCTTCCAATAACTCCGGCAAGGTTGAAAGCGATCTTCACAGCAGCAAGGTTACACTCTTTGGAACCATTAGAAGGTGACCAGACGCCGGGAGTTGTAGGAAAATTTACATCGCGACCGCAATTGGCGCACAAGGCCTGGTAAATAACTCCCCCTCTGTCAAACCGGCTTGTTCCCCCGTCAACATGCTCACCAAAACCTCCGCTCTGCCCAAAAAAGCTTCCATACAATTGTCTTGCAGCATTTCTTTCCAGTACAAAAAAGTAAAAGTCGCTGTTGTCTGTAGATTTTTGTATCGCGTCAGGAGTTACAGTTAACCCGGTGGTTCCTGCGTTATCCTTAAAACCTGCTTTTGCATCCGTTGAGCCACCCCAACCTGAAACGTACACATTTTCGCATCGGTCAACTAAAAAAGCGATAGGGGAGATGTTGGGTGCAAATGTATTGGTTCCAAAAATTGTTGAGTACTCAAACGCGGAGAGATCAGGTTTTAGCTTTGCAATAAACTGTTTTCCTCCCTCCTGGGAAAATGCTGCATTTACTACCGGCCAATTTCCAGTCGTAGTACCCATGATATAGGGGAAGTTGAACTTGTCGAACTGAATTCCGTACAACATATCATTTCCGGTAGTACCCATGTAGGAAGTCTTCAACAAACTACTTCCGTCAGGAGATAAAATCGACACAAAGCCGTCCGTCTCGCCACCCTGAAAGGCGGGATTAATGACCCCGCTTTTATTACCCGGAAAGTCAGTACTTACTGTGTTGCCGCCAACATAAATGTTATTATTAGAAGGATTTATTGCCAATACGAAAGCCGCATCATTTAGTTTGCCACCAAAGTAGGTGCTATACATAATTGTACTAAGGTCGGGGTTTGCCCTTATGATAACGCCATCTTGCAGGCCGCCAAAAATTTTCTGAAAAGCATTTGCTGAAACAGGGAAATCTGATGACTGAGTGTTAGAGGCAAGCAGAACGTTTCCACTATTGTCTAGTATTACTTCGCTCCGGGCATCATCGCCATAATTTCTACGAAGACTTTCCGTGCCATATGGTGCTGTATATTTAGGTCGAATATTTACTCCATCGTTGCTACTACCTCCTATTTTTCTTGAACCAATCAGCGTAGAGCCGGTAGGGTCTAGCTTGGTGAGAATGATATCATATTGGCCACCCCCCCTTTCAATAATTTTTACAGGATAATTTGTTGAGTTAGAGCGTCCGGCTATTACCAGGTTTCCCTGTGGATCTACCACCAGGCTATGTGGCTGTTCATTACCCGATCCGCCCAGGTAGGTTGCATACATTCGATTAGAACCATTTGGGCTAAATTTCATTATCCCAATATCATATCCACCGCCTTCGCCTTCGCCCACTCCACCCCCGTAGGTTGATGAAAAGGCGCCTGGACTAGTGGGAAAGCCCGTATTAAAAACTATTCCGCCGGCGTAAAAACTTCCGTCAGGTCCATAAGTCGCTGTATAACCCCAGTTATCGGAAGTGCTACCGGTAAAAGTTGAAAAGATTAAAACTGGATCGATAATTAAAGGAGCGCTTTTTACATAGTTGTCAACTGCAAAATACACGGTTTTACCAATCACTTTGAATCTACATATTACTTCTTTCTTTTGGCCGTTAACAACCTGGTAAGCATATGGCTTTAGTTCTCTTACTTCACCTACTGAAGTCTTAATGATTAGTTGTTCATTGGCTACCTCTAAACCGTCTACCCCATCATATTTCATTGCAATTTTAGAAAGGTCTGCTCCCGGTTGTACAATCAGGTCATATTTTAATTGACCCTCATTTGTATAATACCTTGCGTCTATGCCTGAATATAAATTTTTGTAAGTAACCGCCTGAAAGGTTCTGCAGTGCTGCTGCCATTTAGTGGGATCATTACCAATAAAATAATTATTGTAAGTTTCTAAGGCTTTATCACCAACAATAACGGGGGTAAGTGCGTTTACAAACTCTACATCGTAGGCGTGAGAATGAACAGTTAAATCTCTACTTCCAGAACCACCCTTTGGGATTTGATGATTATTTGTTGGGATAACCGCCTTTGTATTATTAGAGGATCCGTGACTGGTAGAAAAACCGTGCATCAAATCATCCAGTTTCTCCATGTCCTCTGCTTTGTGTTGTACCATTCTAAACCCTTTTTCCTGCAGGAAAAAAGCACCATTGTTCATAATTCCCTTAAACCTGATTTTTTTGTCCCACTGCCCTTTGTTTTCAATAAATTCAAGGTTGGCGTATTGACAAAAGACTGCTGTACCGCTACAAAGAATAGCAACTAAAAAAGCAATCGGGGTAAGTCTTTTCAAGCCTGTAATATTTTTTAAAAGTTACAATTAAAATATGAGTATATACGGACCAGTGATTATTTCGTTTGCACCCGGCCCCGTAATTTAACAGCAGTTGGATCAGGAAATTTTACTCCAGACAGTTTTTCCTTTTTGAAGCAAAAGGTAATTTTTTAATATCAAATTCTCAGCCGAAGAAAGTTCTTCATCTTTGGAAAGCAACATTTCTGCTTCTTTTTTTGCTTTTTCCAAAATTTCTTTATCATTTACGATATTGGCCAGTTTAAAGTTTAAAGCTCCACTTTGCCTGGTACCTTCAATATCTCCCGGACCTCTTAATTCCAGGTCTTTTTCTGCTATTTTAAATCCGTCATTTGTAGAACACATTGTTTTTATTCTTTCCCTGGCGTCGTTGTTTAGTTTATTACCTGTTAGTAATATACAATAGCTTTTGTCGCTACCTCTTCCAACTCTACCGCGTAACTGGTGTAACTGAGAAAGACCAAATTTTTCCGCGTTTTCTATAACCATAATAGAAGCATTGGGTACGTTTACCCCTACTTCTATTACCGTTGTGCTCACCATTATCTGCGTATCTCCCTTCACAAAACGCTGCATATTTGTTTCTTTAACCTGTGCCGGCTGCCTTCCATGTACCATACTAATCCAGTATTTAGGCTCGGGAAAAAAAGCCTTTACATGTTCATATCCATCCATCAGGTTCTCGTAATCCAGTTTCTCACTTTCTTCAATCAGGGGAAAGATGATGTACGCCTGACGCCCCTGCTCAATTTCCGACCTGATGAAATCCATTACTTTCACCCTGTACATTTCATTTCGGTGAACGGTGGTGATAGGTATTCTTCCAGGTGGTAATTCATCCATCACACTATAATCAAGGTCACCATAAGCAGTCATTGCAAGCGTTCTTGGTATTGGAGTAGCCGTCATAACCAATACATGAGGATGTATTGGGGCCTTTGCCCACAATTTTGCACGTTGCGCCACGCCAAACCTGTGTTGCTCATCTATAATTGACAATCCTAAGTTTTTAAAAACCACCGGATCTTCAATAAGCGCATGGGTTCCGGTTATCATATGCAAAGAACCTTCGGCAAGTTGAGCTAGTATTTCACGTCGGGCCGCGGTTTTGGTACTTCCAGTTAAAAGGCGAATGTTTACCGGCATGTCTTTCAACAATTCGCTCAATCCCAGAAAATGCTGATTCGCCAATATTTCGGTTGGGGCCATCAAACAGCTTTGATAGCCGTTATCTGTAGCAAGTAACATTGTCAACAGCGCTACAATCGTCTTTCCACTTCCTACATCTCCCTGTAGTAGCCGGTTCATTTGTTTGCCTCTTCCCGTATCTGTTCTAATTTCCTTTAAAACTCTTTTTTGCGCCCCCGTTAATTCAAACGGTAAATATTTACTATAAAAAGTATTAAAGCACTCACCAACTTTTTCAAAAATAGCTCCTTTACTATGTTTGTGCCTGCGAAGTCTTGTTAAACCTAACCTAACCTGTGCAATAAAAAACTCTTCAAACTTTAGCCTATAGAGGGCTTTGTCAAATTCCAGTTGGTTTTTGGGAAAATGTATACAAGTATAGGCATCCCACCTTTTTAACAGGATGAGGTGTTCGATAATGTGGTGGGGTAAATTTTCAGGAATATCTTTCGGACCGACCATTTCAATCAGCGCCATTGTAAGCTTGCCAATTTGTTTTCCATTCAGTCCTTTTGCCTTTAATTTTTCGGTTGTAGGGTAAACGGGCTCTAAAAAGCCTTTTCCTTCAGCCGTTTCAGCAACCCAGGGTTCTATTTCCGGATGAGTTATTTGTGCCCGGCCGTTAAAAAATGCTACTTTCCCAAATACCAGGTAAATTTTTCCGACATGTAAATTTTTTTCTACCCAGTTTATTCCCTGGAACCAACAAAGTTCAATCGTACCCGTTCTATCGCGCAACTGTGCAACAAGCCGTTTACTTCGTTTTTCTCCAAGTATTATAAGGTCATCTATAATGCCTGCAATTTGTATAAAATCGGTTTCAGGCTTAATGTCAGTGATGGCATTTATTGAAGTCTTATCTACATGACGGTTTGGAAAATGTTCAAGCAAATCACCAAAAGTAAAAATGCTCAGTTCCTTTTTTAGCAGATCTGCTTTTAAAGGGCCGACACCTTTAAGGTACTCAATAGGGCTGTCTAATATTGAAGGAGAAGCTATAATAGATGAGGGTTTACAGCAAAAATAAAGGTAAAAGGAGTTTGGGACCGGGAATTAGAAATGCGCAACTAGTTTGAGATGAATGAACATAAGAAGTACGTTTTTTGTTCCGGCACCTGTTTTTTATGGCCTCATCGTTGTGTCACACTCTTGTACAGCAAATCGCATTGCAACGGTTTAAAATAAGGGCGTTCTTTTTTTAATACATGAAATATTTATTTTTTATAAGGAAAGCAGTATTCTAGAACAACCCGATAAAAGACGAATATTGAAAAAAAAGATGAAAGGATTGCGACGCAACGAAGCTGAATGGGGGATTAATGCTGGTATTTAAATTATTTTCAATAAAAGTTGAAACTGCAGGGTTTAAAAACAGAGCAAGTCTTCAAAAATCTTTCCGATACATTACTTTCGCACTACGAAAAAGTACTAATCACTAAGGACATGAGTGTAAAGCAAGGAAGAGAATTTATTGTTTCTAAAGGTTTCGATTCGTTTTTTATTGATCTCAATAGCGCTGTTAAATTCAATCTCCGGTTCTTTAAAGAGCTATTTCTGCCACCCTACGAAGGCCGGGAAATCATAAAACAGTGCTACGAGATCGGCTGGAAATCGTTGCCGCTTATATCACTCACCGGATTTATAACGGGCCTTGTATTTACCAAGCAGTCGCGCCCTTCTTTGGCTGAGTTTGGCGCCACATCATGGCTTCCGTCACTGGTAGCGATAGCAATTATTAAAGCCCTTGCTCCGTTGGTAACCGCCTTAATTGCTGCGGGCAAAGTAGGCTCAAATATTGGAGCAGAAATTGGCTCGATGAGAGTGACCGAACAAATAGATGCCATGGAAGTGTCGGCTGTTAATCCTTTTAAATTTTTAGTAGTAAGCCGGGTTATAGCTACAACTGTTATGATACCTATTCTTATGTGCTATACCGGCTGTGTGGCCATGTTGGGGTCATACATCAATGTTCATACAAACGAGATGACTAGTTTCGTCGCTTTTTTTGAGCAGGCTTTCTCCAAAATATCATTTCTAGACATTTTTTCCTCTTTAACAAAAGCCGTGGTTTACGGGTATACGATCGGAATTGTGGGCTGTTACCAAGGCTACAACGCATCGCAGGGAACAGAAGGCGTAGGAAAAGCAGCCAATGCATCGGTAGTTGTGTCCATGTTCCTGATTTTCGTAGAGGAGATTTTAATAGTTCAGATTACAAATAGCATAAGGGGATAGTTAGAAATGGAGAACGAAAGACAAAATAAAGGCAAAGAGGAGCCGGTCATTAAAATCAGGGATTTGTACAAATCTTTTGGAAGTAATGATGTATTAAAGGCGGTAAGCCTTGACGTATATAAAGGAGAGAACGTGGTGGTGCTGGGGCGTTCAGGTACAGGCAAATCAGTTTTGATAAAAATTATAGCAGGATTGTTAACCCAGGACTCAGGATCGGTATGCGTGCTAGGAGAGGACGTGAGTAAATTGGGTGAGAAGGACTTACTTGAACTTCGATTAAAGATCGGGTTTTCATTCCAAAACAGTGCACTGTACGATAGTATGACCGTAAGAGAGAACCTGGAATTTCCATTGGTTAGAAACAAAAAACACCTGAGGCGAAAAGAAATAGATGCATCAGTGGAAAAGGTACTAACTGCTGTGGGACTTGCTCAAACAATAAACCAGATGCCGTCGGAACTTTCAGGTGGCCAAAGAAAAAGAATAGGGATAGCACGTACTTTAATCTTAAACCCCGAGATAATGCTATATGACGAACCTACAGCGGGTTTAGATCCTATAACATGTATTGAAATAAATAACCTTATAAACCGGGTAAAGGAAAGCTTCAACACCAGTTCTATCATTATCACCCACGACCTTACCTGCGCAAAAGCGACCGGCGACAGAGTAGCGATGTTACTTGAAGGCACTTTTGCAAAGGAAGGAACCTTCGACGAAGTGTTTGATAGCGAGGATGATCGGATTAAAAGTTTTTATAATTACAATTTTATTAAATAAGAGATGAAATCGAATAAAAATACAAGGGCTTTTGTGGTGGGGATTTTTATCTTTCTCGGCATAGTCATATTTGTCCTAACAGTACTGACGCTCGGGGGACAGCAAAAAACCTTTCAAAAATCAATCGTAGTAAGAGCGGTTTTCGACGATATTAACGGACTGCAAAAAGGAAACAACATTTGGTTTTCAGGCGTAAAAATTGGCACAGTTAAAAAGATTTCCTTCGTTGGCAACTCGCAGGTTGAAGTGGATATGAATATTGATGAAGCTTCTAAGCAATATATCCGAAAAAATGCCAAAGCAAGAATTAGCTCAGATGGATTGATAGGAAACAAGATAATTGTATTATATGCAGGAGCCTCAAAATCTCCTTCAGTAGAAAATGGTGATCTTCTGGGGGTTGAAAAAGCAAGTAATCCTGACGAAATGATGGCGACACTTCAGGCAAACAATCAAAATCTCTTTGCAATTACTACAGATGTAAAAGGCATCAGCAAAAGAATTACAGAGGGCAAAGGAACAGTGGGGAAGTTGCTGAATGATGAGACGCTTATTAATGACCTGCATAGCACCATGCTTCGCTTACAGCAGGCCTCAGCAAATGCGGAAAGACTAAGCGCAAGTGTAGCAACGTTTGCTGCAAAGCTTCAAAGAAAAGGCACTTTAGCAAATGATCTTGTTACCGATACTATTATTTTTAACAAGCTAAAGGCTACTGCCGCCCAAATAGAGAGTGTGTCAAAAAACGCCAGTATAGTTGTTGATAATTTAAATAACACCAGCAGCCAATTAGGAAATAGTCTTAATAATAAAAGTACACCGGTAGGTATGTTATTAAACGATGAAGATGCAGCGGCAGATATCCGTGTTATCTTAAGTAACCTACAAGAGGGAAGTCAAAAACTAAACGACGACCTCGAAGCAGTTCAACACAATTTTTTATTAAGAGGTTTCTTTAAAAAGAAAGCTAAAAAAGAGGAAGAAGAAAAAAAGAAGGCTGAGCAGTTGCAGTCCCCGGCACCAAGCACAGTAGCACCCAATCCTTAAATTAAGAATTAAAGGATGTGTTTTTCGTTGGCCTTGTATAAGTGTCAACATTGTTGTGTCACTCTCTGCTACAGTAAATCTTTATTGAGCCATTTCACTATCCGCGAGAGGCCTCCTTTACAGGCCGGATTTTCTGTGAGTAAATAGAATTACAGCTAAGGAACACCACTTGCGCCTTTAAGTTCTCCCTATATTACAAAAACATTATGAAACAGTTTTCAAAACACTGTTGCTTTTACTTACCTTCGCGGTCCCAAAAAAGTTCTTTCTGTAGAATTGATTGATTTGGGAGTCTCCACGGCTCCGCTTTAACGAGCATATGTGGGGACGCTAACACCAAAAATTTAAAAACATGGCAAAAGAAATTTCAGGCTACGTAAAGTTGCAGGTGAAAGGCGGTCAAGCCAATCCTGCACCCCCCATCGGACCTGCACTAGGTTCAAAGGGTCTAAACATCATGGAGTTCTGTAAGCAATTTAATGCAAGAACCCAGGACAAAATGGGAAAAGTACTTCCCGTATTAATCACAGTTTTTAACGATAAGACTTTTGAGTTTGTCATTAAAACTCCTCCGGCAGCAGTTCAGTTATTAGAAGCAGCTAAAGTCGCCAGTGGTTCCAAAGAGCCTAACCGTAACAAGGTTGGTAAAGTGAGTTGGGATCAGGTGGCAGCAATTGCAACTGATAAAATGAGCGATCTTAACTGCTTTACCAATGAAAGCGCTATGAAAATGGTTGCTGGTACGGCTCGGAGCATGGGCTTAACTGTTGACGGTACAGCTCCATGGGACAAATAAAATTGATCAATCTCTAAACTGATTTACAATGGGAATTACTAAAAAAAGAAAAGCTATTGCAGCTAAGGTGGATAAAAACAAAGTGTATTCACTTGCTGATGCGTCGTCATTGGTGAAAGAAGTGAACATCACTAAATTCGATAGTTCTGTAGACGTTCACGTTCGTTTGGGAGTTGATCCTAAGAAAGCTGACCAACAGGTTCGCGGAACGGTAACGCTTCCTCATGGAACAGGTAAAACAAAAAGAGTATTAGTTCTTTGCACTCCAGACAAAGAAGCTGCTGCAAGAGAAGCTGGTGCTGATTTTGTTGGATTAGATGAATTCATCACAAAAATCGAAGGTGGCTGGACAGACGTTGATGTAATCGTGGCAACTCCATCTGTTATGCCTCGTATAGGTAGATTAGGTAAGATACTAGGTCCTCGTAACCTGATGCCAAACCCTAAAACAGGTACTGTTACCAATGATGTTGCTGCTGCTGTAAATGAAGTTAAAGGTGGTAAAATCGCTTTTAAAGTTGATAAAGCGGGTATCATTCACGCATCTATTGGAAGGGTATCATTTGATCCTGAAAAACTAGCTGCAAATAGCACTGAGTTTATCAATGCGATAATGAGACTAAAGCCATCGGCTGCTAAAGGTACTTACCTCAAAGGTGTAAGCATGGCTAGCACAATGAGCCCAGGCATTCCTGTTGACACAAAATCTTTCATCTAATCCGGTTTAGCATCGGTTAAAATATTAGTGTAATGACTAAAGATCAAAAAAACGAAGCGATTGAAGTTCTCAAAGAGAAATTCAATCAATATAATAACTTCTACATTACCAACACCGAAGCACTGTCAGTTGCGCAAGTAAACAAACTACGCAAGATTTGCTTTGATAAGAATGTAGAAATGAAAGTGGCAAAAAACACTTTAATCAAAAAAGCGCTTGAGGGAATTGATGCTGAAAGATATTCAGGTGTTTTCGATAGTTTAAGTGGCGTTACCGCTCTTTTATTTAGCGAAGACGCTAAAGAGCCTGCAATGATTATAAGCAGTTTCCGTGCAGAAACCAAAACTGAAAAGCCTGTTTTAAAAGCAGCTTTCATTGATATGGATGTGTTTGTTGGAAACGACCAACTTGAAGCACTTAAAACACTTAAAAGCAAAAACGAGCTTATTGGCGAAATCATTGGATTGTTACAATCTCCTGTTACCAATGTTCTCAGCGGCCTAAACGCTGGAAGCAAATTGGCCAGCTTATTAAAAGCGCTGGAAGACAGACAACCACAAGAAGTAGAAGCGTAGCCTCCTGAAGGAGAAATTACAATAAAACATTCCTTCTTATTCCTCCCCTTCAGGGAGGTTAGGTGGGGTAAATTATTCAACCGAGCCTGAACGGTTGAAATACACAAATTTTTTTAAAAACTCCGCCGGAGCACAGGCAATGAAGGCGGCAAAAATTTGAAACAATGGCAGACTTAAGTGCATTTGCAGAACAACTGGTTAACTTAACAGTAAAAGAAGTTAACGAATTA
>NZ_JAOQAH010000047.1 GCF_025963695.1 Segetibacter sp.
TGCTGCATTTGCTTTTCAAGTAACTCAAAAACAGCAGAAGTAAAAACGTGCATACCGAAGAAACATAGATAATAACCTACGCGCAAACCCGGTGTTTGCAGCTCAAGCTCGGCAACACTAAGCGAAGGTTTTTCTATGATTTTTTCAATTTGGTAAACACCTTGCTGATTTGGTAATTGCTTTCCTGTCAGCGTTCCATACCTTGTTATCTGGTGCTCGATTGTTGGGTTGACGGCAGATACGGAACACTGCTCTTGTGAAGCAAGATCCATTAACTGTTGCGCGCAACGCTTTTGCATAAGGTTAGATACGTACAGGTAATCGCCAAGCAATAAAAGGAATGGCTCGTTGCCGACAAACTGCTTTGCGCTATACACTGCGTGACCATAACCTAATGCTTCCTCCTGTTCGCCAAACTGAATACGCCCTAACAGGAAATCGATTTTCTCTGCTTCAGCTCTTGCCCAATCAACTCGCTTAAAAGAATTATTGAGGTTATTTTTTAAAGAATTGAACGCATTGATATAACGATCTCCATCGCCGGGAGCGCAGATGATACAAATTTCTTCGATGCCACTGGAGAAAGCTTCTTCTGCTATAATTTGAATAACCGGTTTATGCAAACCGTCAATATCAATTACCGGAAGCATGGCCTTTTGAATAGTGTCTGCCACCGGGTACAACCTTTCACCACGCGCAGCAGCAGTAATAACAGCCTTTTTAATTTTCATTTGTTGATTGTATATACTTTAATCAGTAACTAAAGACGAGCGCCGGCAAAGAAAAGTTATTCTGATTTAAATTAATGTTTCGGCTGCAAGAAATAAAACAGCTTAAATAGGTAAGCCAAAGTCACTGGCGTTTTTATTTAAATTTTTGAAGGGACTCAGAAAAGACATAAATTCATTTTAATTGCTGTCATAAAACCATTTACATTGAAATTTACTTCTTTACTCAACCCTCTCTTGTTGTTAATTGTGCTTGTTGTTTGCCTGCCCGCTCTATCGCAGGATATGAACGATTTAAAACTTAAGAACTACAGACCTGTTTCCATTTACAAAGTTCAACAGACAAAAATTGAAAGAGCAAAGTTTCCGGTTATTGATTTCCATTCACACGACTATCCAAAATCAGATGCTGAGCTGGACGCATGGGTTAAGCGAATGGATCAATTAAATATCTCAAAAACCCTCATTCTTTCTTACTCTACCGGGGCGACGTTAGATTCTTTGATTGAAAAATATTCGCGGTATAAAGATCGATTCGAGGTGTGGTGCGGGTTTGATTATACCGGCCATGAAAAACCGGGATGGGAAAAACACGCTGTTGCAGAACTTGAAAGATGTTATAAGAAAGGTGCAAGAGGCGTGGGCGAATTGGGCGATAAGGGTTTGGGTGAATTGTATTCTAAACCTACCCCCGGCAATGGTTTACATATTGATGATCCTGCTATGAAGCCATTGTTGGAGAAATGTGCTGAACTTAAAATGCCTGTCAGTATTCATGTAGCCGAAGATCAATGGATGTATGAAAAGATCGACTCAACAAATGATGGGTTGATGAATGCTTCAACATGGAGAGTTGATCAAACAAAAAAAGGAATACTTGGACATGACGCGCTGATAAAGACTCTTGAAAACGCAGTAAGAAATAATCCGAACACCACTTTTGTTGCCTGCCACTTGGCAAATACTAATTCTGATATGAGCGTGCTGGGAAGGTTATTTGATCTCTATTCAAACTTGTATGCAGATATTTCTGCTAGATTTGGAGAGTTTTCTCCAATACCCCGTTATGCAAAAGCTTTCTTTGAAAAGTATAATGACAGGCTGGTTTACGGGACGGATATGGGACCTAATAACGAAATGTATTACACTACTTTTCGCATATTAGAATCAGCAGATGAGCACTTCTACGATCATCGGTTGTTTAGTTACCATTGGCCCTTATACGGTTTAAACCTTAATGATGAAACGCTGCAAAAAGTGTACGGCCAAAACGCGCGAAAGATTTTAAGCCATTAAAAAATCAGGCGTAAATGGACAATTTGGTTGACCGGCTTTTCATTCCTTATTCAGCATGGTTGTGTCACTCACTTGTACTTTCAATCTTCTACTCATCGAAACTTGCAGAAGAGGTTTGCAATAAAATAACAGGCGTATTCAAAAAAGGGTAATTGAGACGGTGCACAATAAAGCCCATCATCAATAAATTAAGTATCAAAAAACAAACTATGGCCAACATTGCCGAAGCAATATCTCCTCCCAACACTGAAACCTCTGTAGCTACCGGCGCTGCTGTAAATCCAGCAATGCCTGCGAAACGGGTAACATCGGTTGATGTATACCGCGGGTTCGTAATGTTACTGATGATGGCAGAAGTACTATCGTTGGAGACAGTATCTGAAAAGTTACCGGGAAACCGTTTTTGGCAATTTCTCGCGTTTAACCAAAGCCATGTAGAATGGAGCTGGCTGTCGCTTCACGACATGATACAACCTTCATTTACTTTTTTAGTTGGGGTCGTTTTGCCTTTTTCTGTTGCAGGCAGGCAAAACAAAGGAGCTACTAAAGGAAGTGTTTTAGCACATGCTTTTAAGCGTTCTCTTATTCTTATTGCACTTGGCATATTCCTTCGTTCCATGCACGCACAGCAAACCAATTTTACTTTTGAAGATACCCTTACACAAATCGGCCTTGGTTATACTTTTTTAGTGCTGCTTTCTTTTTATTCAAAAAAGGTATGGTTGATCGCATTAACGGTTCTGCTCGTTGGATACTGGCTTGCATTTGCACTTTACCCATTGCCTGATGCAACGTTTGATTATGCAGCGGCAGGAGTAACTCCGGGATGGGAACATAACTTGCAAGGGTTTGCAGCGCATTGGAATAAGAATACGAATTTGGCCTGGTCTTTCGATCGCTGGTTTCTGAACCTTTTCCCGCGGGAAAAGCCTTTTTTAAGAAACGGCGGTGGATATGCTACACTTAGTTTTATACCCACTTTAGGAACGATGACTATCGGCCTGTTTGCAGGAGATGCAATAAAATCGCAAAGTTCCTCCGAATACAAATTAAAGTTTTTCGTTACAACAGGTGTTGCAATAATTATTGCAGGAGTGTTGTTACATGTTACAGGAATTAATCCAATCGTAAAGCGAATTTGGACGCCGGCATGGACGGTCTTCAGTGGTGGTATCTGCTTTTTGTTACTGGCTTTTTTTTATTGGCTGATTGATGTGAAAAACAAAAAGAAGTGGTCTTTCTTTCTGACGGTGATTGGTGCCAATTCAATTGCAGCGTACGTGCTTGCCGACGGGGGAATGAGGCAAGTTGTCTCTCAATCACTTCATATTCATTTAGGTAAAACGTATGACCATATTTTTGGTGATGCGTATTCTACTTTGGTAAATGGCGCACTCGTTTTGTTTTTTTTATGGTTGATTTTGTATTGGATGTATAAGAAGAAGATTTTTATTAAAATTTAGTGGAATGCACATGTAGTGTTATCGCTGGTTGAACTATAAGCAACGGCGGAAATGGTTTCGCGGAATTGACAAGAAAAAGTAACGAGGTTTTTGCAACAGGGAAATAATCGGGTAAAAACAATAAATTTAAATAATTAAACATCATAGAAATGAAAGATAACCGCCGTAATTTTTTGAAACTAACCGGCCTAACCGGCTTAGGCCTTGCAGGGGGTGTAATAAGTAATTTTGCCAAAGAAACAGCAGGTGAGCATCCTACTTTAAATTCTACTAACGAATTTTTTGCTGACCGTTTTAATATGTCGGGGTATGCAGCACCGAAAATTGAAAATGTGCGGGTTGGTTTTATTGGCCTTGGTATGCGTGGCCCAACTCACCTAACTAATATGATGAAGCTGGGTGGAGTGTCAATTGTAGGATTGTGCGATATAAGGGAGGAGCAAGTTCTGAAAGCACAAAAGCTGATTGACAAATCAGGACAAAAGCCAGCCCATTACTTTGGTGACAAGGATGCCTGGAAGAAGCTGTGCGACCGTAAGGATATAGACCTGATATATATTGCTACCCCCTGGGCTTTGCATGTGTCACAAGCTGTATATGCTATGGAGCGAGGTAAGCATGTGGCAATAGAAGTGCCTGCAGCAAGAACGGTAGAGGAATGCTGGCAACTGGTAAGAGCTTCTGAAAAGACAAAGAAACACTGCATGATGCTGGAAAATTGTTGCTACGACTTTTTTGAGCTTATGACTTTAAACATGGCACGACAAGATTTCTTCGGCGATATCATACACACCGAAGGTGCTTACATCCACTATCTTTTAGACCTGAATTTTCAGAAAGACGGATATTACGATATGTGGCGTTTAAAAGAGAATATTGGACGGAATGGAAATCTGTATCCCACTCATGGTCTTGGACCCATTTGCCAAGTGATGAACATCAACAGGGGAGATAAGATGGACTACCTGGTTTCGATGTCAGGCATGGACAATATGATGGGAGATGCAGCAAAAGAACACGCAGCAAAAGATGCGTTTTATAAACCCTTTGTCAACAAGCCTTACCGGGGTAATATGAATACCACGGTGATTAAAACCAATAAAGGCAAAACAATTATGGTGCAACATGACGTGACGTCCCCAAACGTTTATTCAAGGATTCATAAGATAAGTGGCTCAAAGGGATCGGCTTTAAAATATCCTACTCCACGAATTGCATCCAGCCACGATAAATGGGTTTCGGAAGCAGAATATAAAAACATTGAAGAAAAATATCGACCTGCGATAGTGAAGAAAGTTGGCGAGCTGGCTAAGCAAGTTGGCGGACATGGCGGTATGGACTTCTTAATGGATTGGAGATTGATTGACTGCCTTAGAAATGGCTTACCACTTGACCAGGATGTGTACGATGCCGCCCTTTGGAGTGCAATTGCACCTTTGAGCGAAAAGTCTGTTGCAAACAGGTCAAACTCAGTTGATGTCCCCGATTTTACAGGGGGATTGTGGAAACAAAACAAGCCGGTGGATATTTCTCTCGGCACTGGTGGTAACACATTAGTGAAACTGTAGGGGGCGTCTTATAATCGCAACCGGGTTAGTTATGGGTAATCTGTAACTAACCCGGTTGCGATTATCTGCGCTCAATAAAAAAACAAAAAGCTGCAGTGAGTGACACAGCGATGTTGAAAGAAGCTCAGTTGCCCGCAATAAAACGGCTCTTTTAAAACGACTCTTTGTTTTTAATAACACGTTTAATTCTTCTTTGCTTCTACTTTAAACTTCGCAATGAACGGGAGTGCTTTTTATCTTTTTTAGAAGATTTTCTTCTTTTTCTTCCAGGCTTTTAAGCAGATATAATTGGTTGACTGCTCGGTTAAAATTTTGCCCCTTATAGGTAGCGCCGTAGTAAACATCGTTCATAAAATGGTCAGCAAGAAAGCGGATGGCCTGCATATAAATCATAAACTTGCCGGCATATATGAAACTGTTTTTTTCTTCGTTGGTGAGTTCGTTCTTCATCTCGGATAGATAGCCCTCAACAATAGCAACAAAATATTCTTCTCTTACCTGTACTGTTGAAAAATCTGTTTCCTCTTCACTTGCTGCAGCCAGGTAAGTCCGCATCATATCGCCTATGTCGCTAATAAAAAAGCCGGGCATTACGGTGTCGAGATCAATAACACACAATCCTCTGTTTTGCTTGTCAAAAAGTACGTTGCTGATTTTGGTATCGTGATGCATTACCCGTATTTTGAATTGCGGATTTATTTTGATTTGCTCAAATTCGTCCACTATATAACGGCATTTTTCTAATTGGGTAAGAACCTCGTGAGCTTCGGCAATTCGTTCTTTATTTCCATGTATTAAAGACGCTTTGAATTGTTCATCGCGAAGGGTTAGGTCGTGAAAGTTAGGGATTGTTTGCTGCAAAACGCTTTCATCAAAACCAGCCAGGTTGTGGGTAAACCTTCCAAATTGTTTTGCTGCTTCAAAGGCCAGTTCGGGACTTTCGAGTGTTGTGTAAGTGACTGAGTCTTTTACAAATGGGAAAATTCTGAAATAGCCTTCTTCGGTATGTATTAAATTTTTATTATCCGGAGAATGTATAGGAGTAACAAAAAGGTAATTGGGATGGTGCTGTTTCAGGTAACTGCCAATTGCACGAATGTTTTCTGAAATGGCAAAAGGCTCTTTAAATACATTGTTGTTGATTTGTTGGAGAATGTATTCTTCATCACCTTTTCTTAAGACCCACGTATGGTTTATTAACCCTGTACCGAAAGGTTGTATCGTGCACTCCTGTGGATTTAGTCCGTAGGTTTCTAAAATAGTAGCTAACATTTATAATAATTGACTTATATGATGAGGATTTTATTTAAGCTTTAACCAACCGTTGATCTTTGCATTCATGGCTAGTTCATACACATACATCCAATCGGAATTATTAGTTCCGTTGGCCAAGTGATGATGTTGGTTTTGATCGAGGATATAGCCTTCAGGATTGGCCATTATTCTCGTTTTAGAAAACACCTGTTCGTAATTAGTTCTAACCGTATTGAAGCCGGTAACATAGGTGTTTATCTCCTTTTTTACATCTCCTTTAGCTGGGTTGGAAGCGTTGTTGTATCTCTCCAGTAGTAAGAGCAACTTTGCGGAATAAATTTGTAACTCATTTATCTGGTTCATTAGTTGTAGCGAGAATTGATTTTGTCGGGCAAGTTGAGCGCTTTGTGTAATCCTGTTTTTTATGGTCTCATATCTTATAATCTCTTCTTTTGCCTTGCTTATTTTTGCCTTGTATTTCTCACTCCAGGCCCTGTTGTTTTGTTCGGGTAATTCAATTAGCTCAGTGGTTTTTGGATAATTATTTCGATGACCTTTACTAATCAAAGCGGTTTCCCAGAAGTCGAGTGCTTTTTCGAGGGAGTCCTGAAATTCAAAAGAGTTGGAGGCTAAGGCAGGGGCATAAAACCGGTGGCGAAATCTTGCATGAACATCATCTGCTTTTGTGTCGACGAAATTCCAGCTAAAAAAGGCAAAGTTATATAAGCCTCTCCAGTAGGTTTCAAAGTGAGGTGAGCAATCGTCCCATGCTGTGCATAGTATTCCATCCATTTTTTTTTGGGAAGTAATTCTGCAAAAATCTTTAATAGACTGAAAGTTCGAGCTTTCTCTTGGTAGTATTGGCCACGTTGTTTGCGCTGCTGTGGCAGCCATTGCTTTTAGATTATGTGCTTTATACCAATCGATTGCTTTATTGTTTCCAAGTATATCAGGGGTATCATAATTCCACCGCATATACACGCACTCTTTCGGAAAGAGGGCAAGGTTTTCGTCTAACAGATGGTCATTGGTTTGCCATGCTTTATTTACCTCCTCTGCAGAAATGCTGGGATCGTAGGTTGTACGATAAAGATTGGCCAACTTAAATAACATGTCGTCCCAGAAAATAGGTATCCGGTTATGGCTGGCCGCAAAGTCACAAACTTTTTTAAGCCATTGCATTTGTAATTGCATTGGCGTTAAGCCTGATTTTTTTGATAGTTCAGACATTCCTAAATGGCCTACTTCGTCTCCGCCCACATGCAGATATTTTCCATGGGGAGTAGCAGCTATAGCATCTTCATACAAAGAAAACTGTAGTTCATAAGTTTTAGGATTCATAGGATCGAATGACCAGTCAGAAGTTACAGTATCGCGCAGGTTCTTAAATTTATCATGTTTTAAAATAAATGAAGCGTGCCCCAGTCCCTGCACCAGCGGACTAATTTCGATGTTTCTTTCTTTTGCGTACCTGCTAATTGACGCAAACTCTTCTACCGAAATCGCATTTAAAGCACCTACTTCGGAAGATTTTCGATAACGCAGCTTATCTTCAAATTCAACGATAATCGCATTTACTTTTATGTGGGCCAAACGATCCACCAGGTCATAGTAGTAACTTATAGCATCGAGGTGATGCTTCAGGTCGAGATGGACAGCGCGGTAGGCGATTTCAGGGAAATCAGAAATGGAGCAAGCCGGTATTTCTATTTGTTGAGCTTTGGCATCTTCTAGTAACTGCAATAAAGTTTGGCAGGCATAAAACAGGCCCGCTTGATCTGAAGCAGTAACAAAAACCTGGCTGTTCTTAATTTCTATGGTGTATGATTCAGTGGAACTTCCGGGAGTTTTGTTAGTAGCTATGTTAAGTACCACTACTCCGGGTCCGGCAGCGGTTGCGTAAGGAAGCGATTTTAGGTCGCCGTATAAAACAGGCTTTAATGTAGTGCCTTTTAGTAGAATAGCCTTGAGGGTATGATAAGAAAGTCCTTTACCACTTTGAACTTCAATTTTTTGTGGCTGTGGCATAAGGCGAAAATGTTTATCAAAATCTTCTTTCGCGCCTGCCTTTGCACTAAGGACAACGAACAAGTTAAGCAACAGCATTAATCCGGTTATTTTATTTTTCATACGGCACGTAAAAATTCTATTTTTAAATTGAGGCGGATATAAAGTAACCAGGTCATCATAAATAAATGCTACAGTTCAATAACGAGGGATGGTTGAATGGAGCGTCGCAACGAAAGTTTAATCAGCGAGATCAGTCAGTAACAAAAACTTCTAAACAGGCAGTTCGAGATGTTATTGATTTAATTTACGAGCGTCTTAAATAATCTTCCGCGAACAACGACATATTCTTGAATAGCCGTGTAATCGACAGGTGTGATTACACGGCTATCTGGTTTTATTTATTTATAGAGTGAAGACTAGCAGCAGATGCCTTGTCAAGATATAATGTGCAATCAGGATGTGTTTGAAGAATGCTTGCAGGGTAAAGGTTACTGACCCTTTGTTCGACCGTATTTTTTACTGCCGCCGCCTTTCGCTCATCAGGCACAGAGCAAATAATATACTTTGATTTCATAATTTGCTTTACCGACATACTAATTGCTTTTCGCGGAACATCCTCTAGCGATTGGAACCACCCTTCGCCTAATTGTTGTTGGCGGCAAGACTCATCTAAATCCACCACCAGATACGGTTCTTCTGTTTCGAAATCTGCGGGAGGATCGTTGAAAGCGAGGTGACAATTTTCGCCGATACCAACAAGGGCAACATCAATTGGATGTTGCGTAATTAAGGTGCCTAATCGTTCGCATTCTCCCCTGGGGTCAGTTTCGCCATTTATTAGATAGGTATCCTTTAGAGGGTCCACTTTCAATATAAATCTGTCCTGAAGATATTTTCTAAAGCTTGCAGGATGGGTTATGGAAAGGCCAATATATTCGTCGAGGTGAAACATAACCACTTTGCTCCAATCAATGCCGGGATCAGAGATCAATTGGTTGAGTGTATGGAACTGGCTGGTGCCTGTTGCTAATATAATGTTTGCGATTCTCTTTTCTGCTATTGCGGCCCGAATTAAGTCTGCCGCCGCCGTACCAGCGGCCTTGCCTAATTCTTCCGCATTTGTACTAATGTTAATTTCCATTTTTGTTAGGTTCTGTTATTAAAGATTTTCGCTGATGATGCTTAAGCTGATGTTGATACCTATTATTGTTTATTTCGTTTTTGGTTGAACTGCAGTGGAATGAAGTAGTTTCACTTTCCAATCTTTGTCTTCTTTTACAAGTACTGCACTTTCCAGCCAATGGGCTGTTCTTTGTTTTCCGTTAATGGTCATTTCTGCCGTATTATTATAATATACCCAGGCAGCGTTTCCCTTTACTTCGGTATTGATGAAATTAAGCGTATTTGTCCGTTTGAAACTCATTTTTTTCAACGGTTCGAGACGGGAGGTAAGCGTATCAGTGTTCCAGATGGCGCCGTTTTCCAATACTATTAAGTCTCTGGTAGCATTTTTCTTGATTTTAAGAAAGTCAAGTTCAGCAATTCCATCAAACAATGCTGTGATCGTTTCATTCACTTTTTTCTGTTCTACCGAAAAATTTTGAGCTTTTACAGATATTGACGTTATAAAAAGCAGCATTATTAACATAACCTCTCTCATGATATAAGTTTAAAAGTACCCACCAGATTAATTGCCCTTATTCTTAATTATATTAAAAGTACTTTCTTTATCTATAGTTAATTATAACGGCTAAGATTATTAAAGATGCTTTTACTTCTGTAGAGGTACATTGGCTTTACCAAAGCCGCGAACTCGAAAGGCTTAATATGATACGCAGAAGAGCGTACGGTTACACACCTACCGCACCTTCTCCGGTTGATTTTACCATTGCAACCGCACCTGCAAAACAGGCTTTTAAAGATCTTGTTATCAGGGAAAGGGCGTACGAATTTCTTGCCGAGCACAAACGTTGGTTCGGTCTTGTGCGAACCAACACATACAAAGAGGTTATAAAGGCCGCAAAAGGAATCGATGTCCCCGACAAGTTTTTATTGTTTCCAATCCCACAGCCCGAGATTGATAACAATGACAAGATTGCATCTTCTGATCAAAACCCTGGTTATTAAAAAAGCAGGAAGCAGGATTAAAGATTTTACTGTGTGTTCGTTTCCAGCGTTAATTCACTAATTGTACATCGTTGTGTCACTCACTTGTACTCTTAGTTTTCATTGAGCGGAAACCAAAAGCAAGACCAAACCAATTCTAATTTGGAACATAAACAGAAGAAATAAGTTTCCTGCACCTTCTAATAAAGCAATTTACCTCTACCGGTAAATTGCTTTATTTTTAGCCGTACTTATTAATGCATCATACGCTTATGAAACTCCCATCGTTCTCACTATCTTATAAAGTTGCATTGGTTCTTCCTTTTCTATTCGCCTCAGCAATTATCTATGCGCAGCACGAACATCAACAAACCGAACAGGGGCACAAACTGAAATTGGTTGAGAAAGTAGAACCTCAACCTTTGCTTTCACAGGCTCTAAGAATCGGCGAGGCACTTAATTTCATAGGCAGTTCTTTACCTGCACAAGCGGCCAAACGTTTACAGGAACTAAGAAGTTTACCATACAACTCCCAAACCGTAAAAGCCGTACAGGAAATTCTAGATCCTTTCTGCCTGGCAGAGGTAGAAATAAATGCTGAAGCAAGAGTAAAGGTGAGCGCCGGCGCAGCGAAACCAGAACTAATACAGGAAGGCTGGAAAAGTTATTTGGTAAAAGTTCATAACGAGGCACATATCGTTACAAGGCTCGCTGCCGAAAGCCCAAATGCAAGCCCTTTGTTTTACACGTCAACGTTTTCTCACAGAATGTTGCCCAAAAATAAATTGACACCTGGACAGTTAGATAATAGTTTCCTGCAAATGGCTATTTATCGTGATCGTCCACTGCAACAAAACTTGTCAGGGCTTGAACTTGAGTATGTAGTGTTGCAATTGTATACACGGAGCAAGGGAAAACGAGAAGCTCAGATCGGTTTTGATGTTGGGCAAGGAACGCAAGACATAGGCTTTAGAAATACAGCCAATTTTCTTTTTGATATCAAGCCGGCCGTAAAGATGATTTTCGATGTGAGGGATGAAGACAATTCTCCCACAATGGCTTCATTCATTATTACCGACAATATCGAACGATTTGGTCGCACAAAAGAAAGAACAGCCACTCCATGGCGTCTTCCATGGCGCGATTGGGAACCAGTTAAAATGGACAAACCATTAGATACAGTGGCACCAATTAATAAACTAAGTGGAATTTATCCATTGCCCGCCCGCCGGTTAGCGATGACAGATCAATATCCTGACTTCAATTTTCAACCGCAGGTGTATCGCTCCTCAGGCGAATATGTTTATCTGTCCCCGGGAACATACGATGTAGTGTACACAAGAGGACCAGAATATCTGCCTCAATACCAGAAGGTAGTTATACCCCTGAATAGAGACTCTGTCAAAGTGACTTTTAAATTGAAGCGGTGGATTCAGTTGGCGAAACTTGGCTGGTACAGCGCTGATCATCATATTCATGCAGCAGGTTGTTCGCACTACGAAAGCCCCGAGGAAGGAGTGAAGCCGCTTGATATGTTCCGGCAGATTAAAGGTGAAGATCTGAACCTGGGGAGCAATTTAACCTGGGGGCCTAGCTGGTATTACCAGAAACAATTTTTTACAGGGAAAGACAATCCATTATCAGACAAGAAAAACGTTCTGAGGTATGATATTGAAGTGTCAGGTTTCCCATCCTCACATGCCGGTCATATCTGCCTATTGAATTTAAAGGAAGATGATTATCCGAACACGAGAGTGATTGAAGACTGGCCAACATGGACTCTACCAGTATTACAGTGGGCAAAAAAGCAGGGGGGGATAACTGCATACGCCCATTCTGGTTGGGGACTTGAACCGGCTACACCAACCTCTGCAATTCCCAATTACGCGATGCCGAAGCTAGATGGAATTGGGGCCAACGAATATGTAGTAACCGTAACGCATGGTGCGGTAGATTATTATTCGCTCGGCGATACCCCCGTTCCGTGGGAATTGAATATGTGGTACCATACCCTTAACTGTGGTTTTAGAACGAGAATTGGTGGTGAAACAGATTTTCCATGCATATCAGATGAAAGGGTAGGGCTAACCCGCAGCTATGCTAAACTAAAAGATGGGATCACTTTTGCAGGTTTTATGGATTGTCTTAAACGGGGAAGTAATTATGTCTCTGACGGTTTTTCTCACCTTATAGATTTTAAGGTGAATAATTTGGAAGCGGGAGAAAAGAACAGCGAATTATCTGTTGCTGCAAGTTCAACGCTAAACATTACCGTTAAAGCCGCTGCCATGCTACATGAAACACAAGATGAAACAGGAAGATATATCGCTTCCCGTACTCCTGAACAATCTCCTTATTGGAACATAGAGCGGGCGCGAATTGGAACGTCCAGGAATGTCAACGTAGAATTGATTGTAAATGGCCTGTCAGTCGAAAAACAACAGATTGCGGCAGATGGAAAATGGCAGGATTTAAAATTCAATTATAAAATTCAGCAATCATCGTGGGTAGCAGTTAGAGTTAATTCGAGTTCACATACCAACCCCATTTTTGTTATTGTTAATGGCAAACCCATTGTTGATCAAAAAAGCGCCATTTGGTGTCGTGATGCAGTTGATAAATGCTGGTCCACAAAAAGCCCTGCAATTCGTAAAGAAGAACAGGCGGCAGCAAAGGCAGGTTATGATTACGCGAGGAAAGCCTATGAAGCAATGAT
This sequence comes from Segetibacter sp., assembly GCF_025963695.1. Taxonomy (GTDB): domain Bacteria; phylum Bacteroidota; class Bacteroidia; order Chitinophagales; family Chitinophagaceae; genus Segetibacter. The sequence goes on from NZ_JAOQAH010000047.1 coordinate 13,142, forward strand.
TGTGAAATAAGTTTTTTTGCTGAAAATATAATTACAAGGCACATGCCCAAGAGTCCCGGTTAAATAGGGAAATAAGTTAGTAACGTGCTTTTTATTTTTGAAGTCAACCTCATGCTTCTTTAAATAAGAATCAACCAATTCTTGTTTTTTTACAAAAATCTTCTCGAGACTTTTTTTGGTTGCCTCAGGTATTGATCTTCCGTGTTTTAAAATTATAGGAATGAGTTTTTAACAATGAGCTATACAAAAAAAGGGTATCTACTTGATTAAAGTAAATACCCTTTCTTCACTTAATACCCCGATTATTTCAGCACATATCGAAGCATGCTGATTACCGCACTGCCATTGTTATTTACTGTATTAACAAATATAAAAGCCCTGTACTTTCCATCTGCTGTTTCTGCCCAAACACCTGACTCTGCACGCATGCCAACCGCGAAGTTTGGGGAGCTACTTAAATCAATTTCCTGGAAGTCCAGGTCATCGATGTAATTGCCGCTAGCGGTTGATGAAGTGTAAGATCCAAACGACCGAACAAGATTAAAATCCGGAACACCAAAGACCTTCCTCAATTTAGTACTTCTGTTTATGTCGGCAGGAAGCGTTACCCCGGGAAGATATTGTGCACCAGCCGCGGGCGAAACAAGTGCGTGGGTAAATGCAGCCGGGGCAGCGCGATAAAGATAAACAAGGTCTATTTTACTGGCGTTAGTGGCCGCGTTCGTTGCATTGTAGACAGCCATGTCCTCTATAGAGATATAAGCATTCGTGTTATTGGTAACTGCAAGCGTTCGCTTGATATCCATTTTAGAAATATTATATGGACCCATTTTATAACTTACCGTTTTTCCATCGCTGCTTGTTCCGGAAAAGGTAAATGAAACTGCTTTTCCACGCGCTTCTTCAGGAACTACATAATAGTAACGAAGGGTGGCTGCGTTAGTGTCTACATTGAATGTAACTGAAGTAAGATTTCCTTTGTTTACCGAGGGAGATCCAACAACAACAGGTACATCAAACCCAGCACCGTTTGTATAAAATGACCTGTGCTCAAGAAAAGTTCCAGTGGCACCGGCGATTGAAGCTTCTACCTGGGCAGAAACTAATTTTCCCTGCGTTCTTGGTAAAGCCATTGCGTAAGCAAACTCCATAGGCAGAAAACCTACTATATTTGGCCCCAGGCTTCTTTTAATAGCATCATTGGAAAGTTGAGAAACAGGGTTGGGAATCATATATTCCTTTTCCTGGCAAGCGATCATCAGTGTAACGACCGATAGCAGTAGCAGGGAAAATTTATGAACTTGAAGTTTAAGTCTCATCTGAAGTTTTTTAAGTAGAATTAAGGTTGATACTTGATAATGAGCGTGTACGGTTTTCTAACAGCGCGGTTGCCCGAGACGACTGTAAACACTTTCGGATTAGCCAAATCAGAAAGGTCCATTTTTCCTGGAACCTTCGGCTCTAATTTGCAGTCGGAAGACAAAGAAAACTGGGGGTAAACGTTTTTAAGATCGGTGCCAAAAAAAACCTCAACATTTACAGTTTGAGCAGTTGTATCAATAGTGGGAGCTTTTGATCGCACTGTTTGAAGATCAGAACCGAGTAACTCAAAATTGGTTACGGCACATTCCGCCCTCTGTGTAATAAGTAGTCCGTCCTCATCTACCGGAAGATCACCTTTTGTGCAAGCTAAGAGTACAACACTAGCTACTAAAAAGGTAAGAAATAGTTTAAAATAATTGGTCATCACTTTATTAATTGAACGTTTTTAACTTTTAGGTCAATAATTGTTGGTTACAGCCAGGCAGGATTTTGCGTTAGGTTAGGATTACGATCACGCTCTCCGGGAGGTATCCTGAAAATGTAATTTTGTTGGTAAGTTCTATCCGGAGAATTTTGGTAGTAGCGATCGCGGTTAGCTCCCCATGTATCAATGCGCCATACACCTGGGCCTCCCGGTTGTCCCCAAACTCTTTCAAGTGCTCTCCAACGACGAAGATCAAATCCCCTATGTCCTTCGGCAACCAATTCAATTATACGTTCTTGTTCGATTGCATCAAAGAAAGCTTGTTTACCGGCAGTTTTGTCGGCTTTTAAATCAGGTAGATTACCACGGCGCCGAATTTTATTCACCCAGCTAATAGCATCTTGCTGCGGTCCTTTCACTTCATTCGTTGCCTCTGCATACATTAAATAAACATCCGCTAAACGCATAACCGGGAAGGCATAATCTCCTTCGCTACGACCCAGGCCTTCATAGTTTCTCACAAATTTTCTGAATATGTAGCCAGAGTTTGTACCATCAGTATTGTAACTTAAATAATTAACTCCATTCAATGTTACCGGCACATTCCAGCTTGAATAGATATAAGGAGCATAACCAGTTGATTTAAGTGAATTGAGACCGATTATCATTTCATAATCCCAAAGAAGAGTTGCCTTCATGCGATAATCTCTGTTTGCATATGAGTTAGGATTAACGGCTGAGTTAGCTGCTGTTCTCGCATTCGCTGTACTCGGGTTCATCGGTATTAACTTTGGCGCAAAGTCACCTGTAGTCGTTAGCTGGTACCTGTCGGCGAGCTCGTACCTGGGAGCAACCCACATCTGGGACCCTTCAATAGTTCGGCCCGAAAAATCACGCATTAGTTCTTCCCCTTGTGAAGGATTGGCAGGGGTACCCATGTGCGTAAACGACATAACCATCTCGGGGTTGCCATTAGCCTTTGGCGTAAATAATTCATAGTAGTTAGGTAAAACATCTGCTTTGCCTAAAGCGTCAATTTGCCCCGGATCGCCATTTTTATAAAGCGTTAAACCAAACTCATTGATCACTTTATTAAAGTCTTCTGCGGCGGCGGTGAAGGCTGCAGTTGCTTGGGCCGGGTCTTGTTTAAAACCTTCTAACTCTGGCCAGCCATTCTTCTTCCAGCTGCCCCAGAAAAGGTTTAATTTACCCCGGAAAGCGAATGCAGCTGCTTTACCGGCACGACCCAGAGCTGAACCTTTGTTTGGTAACTTTTCAACCGCATAAGTGAAATCAGCCATAATAGAGTCTCTCACCTGCTCAATTGGTGTACGCGCCATGCTTGATACTTCTGAGTTGTCGAAAATTACTTTACCAATATAAGGAACATGTCCCCACAGTGAAATAAGTCTGAAATAAGTCATTCCGCGAAGGAGACGAGCTTCAGCAACTACAGTTTCAAGACCTTCAAGAGAGGCACCTTTTGCTGTAGGGATCATCCTGGTATTTATGTTTTCAATAACATAGTTGGTGCGGTTTACAGCCCCATACAAGTAACGGTAATACTTATCGAAATTGTCTCCATAACCAGTAGGGGCATAATCTCCATTGTGGTAAGGGTCGCCCCGAAGAATATTTCCATCAGTTGCACTTGTGCCTCTCACCCTGGTGTATTCGCCATGGCCGTCGAAGTAATAGTCGCGATCAAAAACTGCCCTGGTAGCGGCATAAGCACTCATCAATGCAATGGTAGCATCAGCCTCTGTTTTCCAAAATTGTTCTGCCCCTAATTCGGTCGTGGGTGGTTGATCCAACAATTCTTTTCTGCAGGATGTTTGAGAAACAATCAACCCGGAGATCAGTATTATTGAAAGAAGCTTAAAATTTAATGTAATCTTTTTCATGTTGTAATCGATTTAGAAGCTCAGATTTATGGCAATCGAATAAGACTTATTGATAGGATACAAGTTCTGATCGTCTGCCTGTTTTTCAGGGTCCAGTCCACGATAAGAAGTGAGTGTTCCCAGGTTTTCTGCAGAACCAACAATGCGCAGATTACTTACTCCTATCCTCGTTAACATTTTAGCCGGTATGTTATACCCTAGCTGTATGTTCTTGAACCTTAGGTAGCTCATATTATCCATCCAGAAAGTAGTCACCTCGCGGTTGCTACCCGAACCTCCTAAACGAGGCCAAAGGCCGTTCCTGTTTTCTACTGACCATGGGTTATTCCAATGTTGCCATGTAGCAGCGTAACGCTCGGTACCAAAGTTTACATTGTTGTAGTTATTCAACCAGAAGTCTTTTCTTCCTGCAGCGCCTTGCATTAATATGGCAAGGTCAAAACCTTTCCAGGAGGCGTTGGCATTTAAAGCAAAGAATGTCGTTGGCCTGTCTTCATTATAACCCGTTAGGGCTTTTCTATCTACATCAGTAATTCTGCCATCGCCATTCAGGTCTTCACGAAGAATATCGCCAGGAGCAGCTCCCTGTGGAGTAGCATTGTATACATCCTGCCAGGTTTGAGCTATACCGCGGTCAACATAAGTATAAACAAAACGGTATGGGGCATTAAGGAAGGTACTGCCGCGTCCAAGAAAATCGCTCCATTTTTCCAGGTTCGACCTATTGTAAGAAGCATTTACACTTACTCCGTAACGAAGTTTTCCAATTCTATCTCTCCACGAAATATCAGTCTCAATACCACGATTTCTCAGATTACCAATGTTTGTTCTCGGAGCAGTGTAAGCACCGGTAAGCAGAATTGACATTTGAGAGGGGCGATTCATTCCGCTTGTAAGACGGTCATAGTAATCAATAGTGGTAGTTAAGCGATTGTTTAGGAAGGTAAGGTCAAGACCAGCATTTAGAACGGTAGTAGTTTCCCAAGACAGGAACCTGTTGATCATTTTGCTGTTTGCAAACCCCCTTTGAACGTTTGTACCAATCACATAATTTAAAGTTCTGAGAGTTTCCATTTGCTCATATCTACCTACACCGCTATTATTACCTAAACTACCGTATGACAACCTAAACTTACCAGTTGTGAGAAATTTATCTGTAAAAGAGCTTATAAAATCTTCTTCAGTAAAGCGCCATCCAACAGCAACTGAAGGAAAGTACCCAAAACGGCTTCCTTCCAAAAACTTGGATGAACCATCAGCGCGAATGTTTGCTTCAAAAAGATACTTATTAAAGCCGGTATAGTTAATACGACCAATGTAGGAGCGAAGGCCTTCTGCACTAGAGTTTCCCCCCGTGCCCTGTATGTCGGTCAGTGCAGCATCAATCTCAGTTAGAGTAGGATACAAACGGTCATTCCTCGAACTTGCCTGGAAACGGTCATTCCAGTATTCTTCACTATAAACCGCAAGAGCAGTGATTTCGTGATTAGTGCCGAATTTCCTGTTATAGGTTAGCCTGCCGTTAAACAAAGTTTTGTAACCAGTTCTTGTTTGGTTAGAAATTCCTGCGTTAGGTCCGACATAGACCCGGCTTCCTAAGGAATTTGTCTGGAAATTGTAGGCCTGGTTGGGCATAGGTGCATTCCAGCGAAAATCGTTATAGTAATTCAAAGCGTAGTCGGCCCTGGCTGTTAAGCCTGGAATTAATGTCCAGTCATAATACATGCTCGTATTAGCTTCCTGGCGGGAAGTATGGTTTAACTGGTTAATGTAAAGCGTATAAGGATTGTATGCTTGTGGATCCTCGTTATAAGCCATTACCCCGCCAAAATAACCTGTTTTAGGATCGTAAGGTAGCATGCCCGCAATGGCATACTGCATATCGTTACCAGCAGTATTAGTTCCGTCAGGATCAGTAAACCCTTCAGACAGGGCATAAGTAAAGTTTGACCAGTTACCATTGAAGCGAACGCCGAGGTTCATGTTCCTTTTAACCTTATAGTCGAAATTAAAACGGGCGTTGTATTGTTTGTAATCGTTGTTGATCTGTAAACCTTTCTCATTTTTCATGCCGACCGAAGCAAAGAAGTTGGAAGACTCATTGCCCCCGCTGGCTGACAGGTTGTAGTTCTGAAATGTTCCTGTTCGCATAATTACATCCCACCAATCAGTATTAGGGTATGCAATTGGATCTACCATCCCTAATGCCATCCATTGGTCAATAGTTCCATTCCTGAACTTCTGGTTTGCAAGAAGCTGAGAGGTTGAAGTTCTAGACTGGTGAAGCGTTAGCGCACGGGGATAATCAGCCATAAATTCCATTGCCTTAGTTGGGGTGGTAAACGAACTGTTGCTCTGGAAATTCATCGTTGTCCTCTTTTGTCCTTTTCCCGTCCTGGTGGTAATTAAAATTACACCATTTGCAGCACGAGAACCGTACACTGAAGCTGAGGTTGCGTCTTTTAAAACAGAAATAGTTTCAACGTCGTTGATGTTAATACGGTTGATGTCTACATCGGGCATGCCATCTACGACAATCAACGGACTGGCATTATTAACTGTACCCAAACCGCGAATAATCAAGCTTGCTTCGTTGTTTCCAGCCATACCGGAAGACTGCACTGCAGCCAGGCCGGGCACCAGACCAGATAAACCTGATGATACATTTGGTAATGCACGGTTGGTGAGTTTTTCATCCACATTAACAGTGGAAACAGATCCGGTCATATTTACTTTCTTTTGAGTGCCATACCCTACCACTACCACCTCATTCAGGGTATTTACACCGGCAGCCATTTTAATGTCAATAGACGTTCGCCCGTCAATGCTAACTTCCTGTGCTGTATAACCGACAAATGTAAATACCAGGGACCCTTTCAGGTCCGGCACATTAATCGTAAACCTTCCTTCAGAGTTAGTGGAAGCTCCTGTTGTTGTGCCTTTGAGCGTAACACTTACTCCTGAAATCGGAGTTCCCGCTTCATCTGTAACTCTACCTGTAATAGGCGCAGCAAAGCTCATTTGAATAAAGGCAGTAATCAGCAATAGAAGCGTGAGTCTTATTCGCCTGACTAACTTTCGCCTAAATGGTGCCGGAGGGGGAAGAAGGCTTGGAACTAGCAGCGTTTTAACACTGTCATAGTCAGCACACTTTTGCCCAGCTAGCGTAGTGAATTTCATACTATTGTTGTTTGAGGTTTTGCGAACTATTATTACTTACTTTTCTGTTATACTATTGGTGTCAATATTAATCCTTAAGGCTATGCAATAACCTTAAGGTCGAAAATGTTGCAGGCTTTTCTAATGGGCATGCGCAGATGAGTGCGAGCTATCTCAATAACTGCATAGAAGTGGGTATAACTAAACTTTACTGTATATGTTTTAACAGTATTAACTGAAGATGCTTTCAACATGAAAATGAATGTAAGAAAATTTGGAGGCTGAGTTCATATAGCTAAGCCAGGTTTAAAAATCAATCGTTATAACTCCTGTACACAATGCACAAATAAGCAGACATTAGAGACATTCATAATGTTGCTTGATATCTCACTGTCAGTGAAATCTTTTCTAAAAATAAGGTCTGTATAAAAAATTTTGTCAGCACTTTCTTGTGCAATTAACTAACTATTTTCGAATTCAGTGATTAATATTCGCATTTGAATTAGAAAGCCCAGCATGCGCATTTAGGTGAGTCTTGGGGGTCTGTAAAGAAGAAATAAAAAAGATAACCAAAATTTCGGATCTTCTTTTACATTCGGTTATTCCAACTTTCTCTAATGCAATTGCCCTTATGACTAAAAGAATTGTTTTTGTAACCCATCTTATTCTTGCAGTTGCAATCAAAGGAGTGTTTGCTCAAAGTGTAAAAATTGAAGAACGGTCCCAGGTAAGTCAATATGGAATTACATGGACATTTGATAAGGCGGCAAAAACAGGGCAGTTTATTACGGGGGACTGGTGGGTAGTGGGTCCTGTAACCATAGTAAAAATTACTCCAGCCCCCGGACCGGTTACTGAGGAAAAAATAGATATTAAAATTAACAGGTGGAATGATACCAGTTTAAAGATTGACACTACAATGCGCAGCGGTTCAATGATTGTGCTGAAAGCCAGTGGCACACATGGTTATGATTCAAGAAGCCGATCATTCCGTAAAGGCAACTCAATTTCAATACCGGTAACATTAGCGCCAAACGTTTCGCTTATTTCATCTGAAAGTAATACCACACTTCCTGTTGATAATTTCTGCAAGAACATTATGTGGGAAAATGAGAAAAAGTCGCAAAATGTAATGAAAGCCGCGGCAGTTCTCACTTGCTTAAAAGAAGTTCCTCCTAACGATGCTTTTCGCCCTTCGTACGCAGGAAGTGAAAAATCTTTGTTTTTGGCAAGAGATATTAAATGGGAAGTTCTTCCAAAACTAAAGGCTGTTGGCGAGGTTCCTTCCTGGGAAGAAATTGAACAGTATTTTCAACGTCCCTGGATTGACCATTTGATGAGTTGGGAACAACAGGAGTTGGTCCCAAATAAAAATGGACCAAATTATGGTCGGGAGCACGCCCGCCTGGTGTCGATCGCCAGCTTGATGGTTTTGCTAAACGTGCCAAAAGCCAGGAAAGAAAAGCTAACAATAGAACTGATACAACGGGGAATAGATTTGTCCGGAATTGCAAAGGTAGGTGGCTATTGGAATGAAGGTGGTGGTCATTCAAGCGGTCGTAAATGGCCAATACTTTTTGCTGGTATAATGCTTAATAAACCAACCATTACCGATTTGCCTCCAACTGCTTTTTTCCAGGAAGACACGCAAACTTATTATGGCAAGGGATGGTTCGGACAGGACGTGTTGTGGCAAATGATTACGCATCATGGAAAGCGCGATCCCTACGAGGAAAAGTCTCCCGAACAATGGGAGAAATGGGATAAAACTTCAGAGAGCTACCGCATTTGTTGTAATGCAGTTGCGTGGGCGGGCACAGCTTTAGCCGCACGACACTTAAAAGCAATAAAGCTTTGGAATCACAATGCGCATTTTGACTACATTGACCGCTGGATGCGGCAAGACGATCCATATAAAGAGGCTCGTGGAAAATTTGTCCGGCCCCCGGCTGAGACAACCACAACCGATCCTTTTGTAACAGCCATGTGGAAAGCATATCGTAAACACGCACCAAAACAAAACGTTGCTAAAAGTGCGAGAAAATGGGTTTGGGTAGGCAATATGGGAACGTGGGTGCCTAACTCCAAACAATTATCCAGTTTCTAGATTTCTGCCTTTTTAAACCCGCTTTTTAATAATTCCACAATTAAAAAATTGCTTTAACTTGGTTTTCTCTAATTATTGCTGCAACAGAAGAAGACAGCGCTTCAGTATTTCTGTCTCTTTTAATAAATTTATAGTGTAACATTCAGCCATCATGAAAGCAAATGCAATATTTGTCACATTCCTAGTCTCGCTATTAACCGCCGCTACGGTACTCGCTCAAAATGATCGTATTGGTAGCGCAAAGCTTCCTGGCCATCCAAGAATTTTAATGCTAAAAGGTGAAGAGGCTGCAATTAAAAAGAATATTGCCGGCGACAAAACCTGGGCTAAAATTCACCAGGCCATCATCACAGAAAGCGATAACATAATCGCATCAGACCCAATTAAAAGAATTCAGATAGGAAGGAGGTTACTCGATAAATCGCGCGAAGCCCTACGCCGCTTGTTCATGTTGTCTTATGCTTACCGAATGACGGGGCAGCAGAAATATGCGCAGCGTGCGGAAAAAGAGATGCTAGCAATCGCCGAATTTACTGATTGGAACCCGTCCCATTTTTTGGATGTAGGAGAAATGACCATGGCTGTTGCTATTGGCTACGATTGGTTATTTAATCAGTTATCAGAAAATTCAAGATCGGTAATAAGAGAGGCCATACTAAAAAAAGGTCTTGAACCTTCGCTCAATCCAAAGCATAATAGCTGGCTGAAGGCCGAGCATAACTGGAACCAGGTATGCAACGCAGGCATGATGTACGGTGCCATGGCTATTTACGAGGACCACCCGGAGTTTTCGAAGCAAATGATGAACCGGGCAATAGAAACGGTTGTGCACGCAATGAAAGATTATGGTCCCGATGGCGCTTACCCCGAGGGATACGGTTACTGGGGTTATGGAACGAGCTTCAATGTAATGCTCGTCAGTGCGCTGGAAAAAGCTTTCGGAAACGATTTTGGCTTAAATCAACAACCCGGTTTTTTAAAAACTGCCACCTTCATGCAGAACATGACTGGTCCAACAAAGCTTCCTTACAACTATTCCGACGCTGGCAGTAATTCAGGACTTCACCCTGCCATGTTTTGGTTTGCAAACAAGACAAAAGATCCATCAGCACTTTGGGTAGAACGTGACTTCTTAATGAACAGCGATCCCAAAAGGCATGTCCGCGATCGTTTGCTTCCCGCCGTAATGCTTTGGGGAGGGGGAATGAGTATAGAAAAAATAACTCCACCAAAGTTTAATATGTGGACAGCAGGTGGTAAAGTACCCGTTGCCTTTATGCGTACTTCATGGACGGATACGAACGCGGTATATGTGGCAATGAAAGGCGGTTCAGTCTCAGTAAATCATGCACATATGGACATCGGCTCCTTTGTAATGGACGCGAATGGTGTTAGGTGGGCAATGGACTTCGGGATGCAGGAATATGAATCATTGGAGTCTAAGGGAATACAATTGTTTGGCAGAACACAGGATGCACAGCGGTGGACAGTTTTTCGTTTAACTAACCTTGTACACAATACACTCACTTTTAATAACCAGCACCAACGCGTAACCGGTATGGCACCAATAATTAGCTCCTCAAATAAACCCGATTTTATGAGTGCCGTTACTGATTTAAGCGAAATTTACAAAGGCTCTGTTTCAAAATCTGTCAGGGGCATTGCCCTCGTCGACCAGCAATACGCGGTCGTGCGCGACGAAATTGAAACGCTGCCTAATGAAACCACGTTACGTTGGACAATGTTGACACCGGCTTCCGTAAAAATTACTGGCCCAAATACAGCCGAACTCACAAAAAACGGTAAGAAACTTACGTTACAAGTGCAGGAGCCTGCCACTATTACAATGAAAACCTGGTCAACCGATCCACCTAAAGATTACGATGCGCCAAACCCCGGTACTACCCTTGTTGGCTTCGAGATAAAGCTACCTGCCAGTTCAAAAACAGCGGTTACAGTCGCGCTTGTTCCGGAAGGTGCAGAGAAAAAAGCAACACAAAAAATGCAGCCGTTGCAAAATTGGAATAAGTAGATGTTACCGGTAACAATGAAACGCTGAGATACAGGATGGATTTTTTAAGTGTACCAGGCAAACAACATCTGTCAACATCGTTGTGTCACTCTCTTGTACTGTAAATTTTTACTCAGCTTCTTTCTGCAATCTGCTTCCCCGATAGCAAAAATAGGAGGATACTTAAAACATTATAGCAATTCTGACAATGGGTACCGGGCATCAAAAACAGCAGCAAACAAAAAAAGCGGAAATTAAATGAAGTTATTTACACGGCAAGTTTTGCAAAACCTCAGACTTAAAATTGTCTTTCTTATAATAGCTACACCTTTTTTTCTTTTTGCTCAACCAAAAACTACCAATGGTTACAAAGGCATTTGGTTTACACTAGGCCAACTTTCTCAGTATGGAGATAAATATTCCGGGGGGTTGGGTACTTATACTTCAAGCCATATTCCCATTGCCATTTATTCAAAGCAGGTAAACAAAACATACTTTGTTTACGGAGGTACAACGGCAAGAGATGAAAGACACCTACTTATAATGATATCGTACTACGACCATAAAAAAAAGGTCGTGCCCAAGCCAGTTGTTGTATACGATAAGGCCGGTGTAGACGATCCGCATGACAATGCCTCTATTTCTATCGATGATAAAGGTCACATATGGGTTTTTGTCAGCGGTAGAAATACTACTCGCCCTGGTATTATCCTAAAAAGCAAAAAACCTTTCGCAATAAACAATTTTGAAAAGATGAAAGAGGGCGAAATGACTTACCCTCAGCCCTGGTGGACGAAAGAGGGCTTTTTCTACCTATTTACAAAATATACTAAAGGTCGCGAGTTGTATTGGACTACCAGTTCTGATGGTCAAGCCTGGGAGCCCGAACAAAAGCTGGCAGGAATGGGAGGCCATTACCAGCTGTCAAACATAAACAACGGAAAGGCGGTTAGTGTCTTCAATTATCATCCTGCCGGAAATGTTGACAAACGGACTAATCTGTATTTAGTACAAACAACTGACAGAGGCAAGACCTGGACTACTATTAATGGAAAAATTGTACAAACTCCATTAACGGACATACGAAATGAAGCGTTGGTCAAGGACTTTGAAAGTGAAGGCAAGTTGGTTTACCTGAACGATGTAAATTTCGATAAAAGTGGCAATCCGGTAATATTAGCGGTAGTAAGCAAAGACTTCAAACCCGGCCCTAAAAGCGATCCGCACGAATGGATAATCGTTCACTGGAAGAATAGTAAATGGAATTTCAACAAAGTGTGCGAATCGACGCACAACTACGACATGGGCTCCTTATATATTAATAACAATCTGTGGCAAATTATTGGGCCGACCAAAACAGGACCACAAAAATATGGAACTGGTGGAGAAATGGTTTTATGGGAAAGCTCTAACGAGGGAGAAAGTTGGAATAACAAAAAGCAGTTGACACAAAGCAGCCAAAGAAATCATGCTTATGCCCGCAGACCTTTAAATGCTCATCCTGATTTCTATGCTTTTTGGGCGGACGGAGATGCGGACAAATTATCTCAGTCTAAATTATACTTCTGCAACAAGGCAGGCGAAGTTTGGGAACTGCCTTATGATATGAAAAAAAAGTTCGAAAAACCTTTAAAGCTGATGAGATAAGTTAAACCCTAACTAAACACGCTATGTTCATTAAACTCAACAACGTTGTTTTCAACTTATTTGCAGCAATACTTCCGTTGCTAATTTTTTTTGGCTATCCGAATGGCAGCCAATCGCAAACCCTTCATCCTCACATTTCAGTCGAAGCGCAGGATAAACAGGCAACCCGGGAAAAAACTAATAAACAGGAATGGGCAAAAAAGGTTTTTGACAGAATGAAATGCTTCCGTTGCTCCTTATGGTTGCTGTTTTACAATCCACAGAACGATTTTTTTACGATTCCTTCTGTTTCAAACGCCTGAAGTAAAAATCCTGTAACAACATCTATCGCATCAACTTCAATATGACCGCTTCTACGATGAACCACAAAATGAATTACACAATAGCTGCTACGTAAACAATTTAGTCAACAGTTATTTTATTACAAAACAAACCATATGAAAAAGGATTGGCGCCGAAGTAGTTTTTGTTTATTGACAGTAGTTTTTCTTTCTTTCTTTTTTTATGCTAATAAAGGCACCGCAGAAGGAAAAGACCTTACCCCAATTAAAACTGACCAAAAAACTCCCAATACAAAAGCAGATGAAGACCTTGAAATCATTAGGGCTCGAATTATCGAGGATTTGCTACAACCTGCGGTACCTGTTGCCAAAGTAGAACAGCTGATTAGCACTATTAAGCCAGATGGAAGCTGGCCGGGTATAAATTATAAGGATACAACCAAAACCGGATTTGAACATAGGATCCACCTGGAGAATATGCTTGACCTCGCAAGGGCTTATCGAAAAACAGGATCTGAATTTAAAAACAATGCGGATGTAAAAAACACACTTTCATCGGCCCTCGATTTTTGGATTGTTCATGATTTTATTTGTGAGAACTGGTGGTGGAATGAAATGGGAACGCCTAACTGGATGATCAATACATTGTTGGTAATGGATCCAGATCTCACCAAAAAGCAAAAAATCGAGGGAGCAAAAATTGCGGGTCGCGCAAGCCTGACAGGTGTGGGAGCCAGGGCGGGTGGCGACTTTGTGCCTATTGCAGGAATGGTTTGTAAACAGGGTTTGTTTCAAAAAGATGAAGCCATTCTTTCGAATGCTTTAAAGGTGATGGCGGACCAAATTGTACTTACACCATCGCGTGGTATTAATCCGGATATGGGGTTTCATCATCGCACCGATAACGTTACCTCTATACACACTTACGGAACAAACTATGTTAGTTCATTTAGCTATTGGATGGTAAAAACGGCAGGAACTAAATATGCCTTGCCCGCTAAAGCCTTAACGTTGCTGGTAGATTATTATGTGGATGGAATAAGTAAGAGTATGGCCTACGGCATTTACCCCGACCCCGCTGCCAGGAACCGTGATTTAAGCAGGAGAGGGGAAGGCGGACATGCTGCCGGAACTGAAATTCCGGAAAACTTGTTGTTGTCAACCGACTATCGCAAAAACGATCTTGAATATCTGATCAAGGTAAGAAAGCGTTTAACTACACCCGACTTAACCTGGAACAAATACTTCTGGCATTCTTCTTATTTCGCACACCAGCGCAAGAATTATTACACTTCTGTTCGTATGTATTCTACACGTCAGTTCAATATGGAAGTACCGCACAACGAAGAAGGTTTGAAGATGCATCATGTTGCTGACGGCGGAAATTTTCTTTCACGGACCGGTAAAGAATACGTTGACCTATTTCCGGTATGGGACTGGCAAAAGATACCCGGAACTACTGTAGTACAAAAGCCCTCTCTTCCTCCTTTTAAAGAAATAGCTAAAAAGGGAAAGACAGATTTTGTTGGTGCTGTTAGTGATGGGCAGTTTGGCGCTGCTGCTTTCGATTTTAAAAGTGTTCATGATCCGCTTTCAGCCCGCAAGTCCTGGTTCTTCTTTGACGGGGAATACGTTGGTTTGGGAGCCGGTATAAATGCAGAAGCAGAGTATGACGTAGCAACTACCCTTAATCAGTGCTTATTAAATGGGGGAGTAGTTGTTAAGTCCGGCGCCGGTACAAAAACATTGGAGAAAGGGCAACATCAGCTAAAGAATGTTTCGTGGGTGGTTCACGATAGTGTTGCCTATTTGTTTCCTGTAGCAGCCAATGTAAATATTGGCAACACAACTGCTATGGGAAGCTGGCGCGACATTAATCACCAGGCATCGGCACCTGTAGAACCGGTTAAAAAAGACTTGTTTAGTTTGTGGTTTAATCATGGCAGAAAACCAATGGCCGCCCGTTATGCCTACATGGTCGTTCCGGGAATTAACGCCACTACTGCCAATGGTTATCTCGCTAAATCGGGTGTTGTAATTCTTTCGAATAACCCCAACTTGCAAGCTGTGCAGAACAGAGTTTTAAATACAACAGAAGCGGTTTTCTACAAACCAGGAACTATCAAAATAAATAGTAATCTTTCACTAACTGCCGAAAGCCCTTGTATTGTATTGGTTAAAATGGGCACTAACTCAATAGAGCGAATAGCTGTATCAGATCCCACAGCGAAGCTGGCTACATTACAACTAAAAGTAACCACACCCATAGAAAACTCGGGCAAGAACTGGCGGTCTACATGGAACAGTCAAAGCAAGGTGAGCACGATTGTGATAGATCTGCCAACTGAAGGATATGCCGGACAAAGCGCTGTGTTAGAATTTGCGGCGAGGCGACCGTAATTCGCCGTGTTTTTTGTAGCCAATGCCTTGGTAATACTATTAACACTCCTGTTGCGTCGCACGCTTGTACGTTTGATCTTTTTGCTGCCTTTTTTACCAACCTAAAACAGGCATAGTAAAAACGAGGAGCCGCGAATAAAAAAATAGACAGAACAAAAGCGAGCATGGGAGCCTGGAGGTAAACTAGTTGATACCGTGGAAAAAAGAAGCTACAGTACAAGTGAGTGACACAACAAAAGTTGAGATTGAACCGAAAGTTGGTTCAATAAAAAAAGAACTAAAAAAGATAAAAGCTGTAAGGAATATGAAGAGTGATATAAAAACCAGGTTAATGAAAAGTATACAAGCAAAATTACTTTTATCCGTTTTTTTGGTATTTGTTGCCGCTTGCTCGTCGGTTAAAAGTAGTTCAGAAACTACTGCATCTCCTACGGCTAAGGAAGTGACTGAAGTTTTACGTAAACACGTGCTGGAAGAAGCTGCATGGGCTATGCAGCAGGAGCCGGAAACAGTAACAGCGCACGCATCACCACGAAGCGCGGGTGGTAAACACGATTTTTTTAGCGAAGGAGACTACTGGTGGCCAAATCCCGTTAGTGTTGATAGTCCTTATATTCAGAAAGACGGAATCACTAATCCTGGCAATTTCGTCGCTCATCGCCTTGCCATGATTCGCTTAAGCCGCATTGTAGGTGCACTTGCTTCAGCTTATAAAATTACCGGCGACAACAGGTATGTACTCCATGCAATAAAGCATTGCAAAGCCTGGTTTGTAGATGAGGAAACGCTGATGAACCCTAACCTTTTATATGCCCAGGCCATCAAAGGTAGATTTACAGGCAGAGGAATAGGGATAATTGATACCATACAATTAATGGAGGTGGTGCAAGGATTATTGGCAATGGAAACTTCGGCGGCAATGGACAAAAGCGCGTTAGCTGTTGTGAGAAACTGGTTTGCAGAATACATTACCTGGCTTACCACGCACAAGTACGGCAAGGACGAAATGAAGGCTGAGAATAATCACGGTACTTGCTGGGTGATGCAAGTGGCGAGCTTTGCTAAGTTTACAGGTAACAAACCAATTATGCAGTTTTGCAGCAACCGCTTTAAGAATGTTTTATTGCCAAACCAAATGGATAAGGACGGCAGTTTCGGGAGGGAGTTGAAAAGGACGAAGCCTTACGGTTACTCCATATTCAATCTCGACGCCATGACAACGATTTGCCAGGTACTTTCAACTCCGGAAGACAACTTGTATACTTTTACAACGGTAGATGGAAAGTCTATCCGAAAGGGGATAGACTACTTGTATCCATTCGTTGCAAAAAAAAGCAAATGGCCGCTAAAGCCAGACGTTATGTATTGGTCACACTGGCCTGTAGCGCAACCTTTTCTTGTTTTTGGTGCCAATGCTTATAACAACACCCAGTGGTTGCAAACATGGAAAAAGCTGGATCATGACCCGAAAGTGGATGAGGTCATACGCAACCTGCCCATCAGGAACCCGTTGATCTGGATTAACTGAGATTAGAACATCTACAAAAAAATGTATTCGATAAAAATGTTGAAATGATAAAAAAAATTGTAGCAGGTATCTTATTAATAACCTCGTTATCGGTTTCAGAGGCACAGAAAATAAATTTACCAAAAGTGATGGCAGAGGCCGAAAAGCAAACGGAAGTAATGCTTACAGAAATACCAAAAGCGAAAGGCGTAAGCCACGACCTTGTGTCGCCTAGAACGCTCGAGAACGGCAAGTTGAAACTAGTACCATCAAAAGACTGGACCAGCGCATTTTTTCCCGGGCAGCTTTGGTACCTGTATGAATATACCGGCAACAATAAATGGAAAGCTGAGGCAGAGAGATACACAGCTACTATTGAAAAGGAGAAAACAAATGCCGGAACCCATGACATGGGTTTTAAAATTTATTGCAGTTTTGGAAACGGTTTAAGGCTTACGCAAAACGAGCACTATAAAGATGTGATAATACAGGCGGCCAAAACCTTGTCTACCCGTTTCAATGCGACTGCAGGTGTAATAAAATCGTGGGACAACCGGACAAAATGGAAGTACCCGGTGATCATAGACAATATGATGAACCTGGAGTTGTTATTTGAAGCAACGAAGCTTACAGGCGACCAATCATTTCGTAAGATTGCCATCGTACATGCAAACACGACAATGAAAAACCATTATCGTGCAGATTTTAGTTCGTACCATGTTGTTGACTATGATACCTCTACCGGAAAAGTTTTGCAGAAAACCACTCACCAGGGGTATAGCGATGCGTCGGCGTGGACGCGCGGACAAAGCTGGGGCCTTTACGGTTATACCATGTGCTACCGCGAGACGAAAGACAAAAGTTATTTAGCGCAGGCGGAAAAAGTAGCTGAGTATTTTTTAAACCATCCAAACCTGCCAAAAGACCTTGTTCCGTATTATGATTTTGATGCTCCCGGTATTCCGAATGAACCAAGAGACGCATCGGCAGCATCTATTACGGCTTCAGCTTTATACGAACTAAGCACTTATAGTAAAAATGGTAAAAAGTATAAAGACGCGGCTAACAAAATTGTTGAAAACCTAACTAACAGTTACCGGGCTAAGTCAGGCGAAAGCTATGGCTTTCTTTTGTTACATAGCACGGGTTCAAAAGCACAAAATAGTGAAGTAGACGTGCCCTTGAGTTATGCCGATTATTATTACATAGAGGCCCTCTTAAGGGGCAAAAAATTGAAGGAAGGAAAGAAGCTGTTTTAATCTTTGCAAGTAAGGAGCATAAAAAAAGCAGCCTTAAAAAAGGCTGCCGTAGTTATATAAATATTATCTCTATTGGCCGGTAGTGTTACCGCTTTGAATTAACTGCATTAATTCATCCAACTTAGGTTCTAAAATAATTTCAGTGCGTCGGTTTTTCCCTCTTCCTTCTGCGGTAGAATTAGTATCAACAGGTACATACTTACTGCGACCACTAGCCGTAATACGGGTAGGATCGACTTTATAAGTGTCGGTAAGAATTCTTACTATAGCACTTGAACGCCCTACACTAAGTGCCCAGTTGTCTTCGAATTTACCTCTCATTGGTATAGAATCTGTATGCCCCTCAATATTTACGTTGATGTTTGTATTCGTGTTAAGTACATCAGCGAGTTTGCCTAATGCCTGTTTACCTTTTGGATTAACTACTGCACTTCCCGAGGGAAATAGTAAGTTTTCCTGCAGACTCACATACACCTTACCATTTTTAGTTGATACGGTAAGTTCATTTGAATTAAATCCTACAAGTGCATCATTTATTTTCGAACGAAGCATTTCTGTATTTTTTCGTTGCTGGTCAATCAGGGATTGAAGTTGTTCTAACCGTCGTTGTTGATCAGCTATTTGTTCCTGGCTCATATTAAGCCTTGAAGAAGCGTCCTGCAACCTGCTTGTTGCTTCTTTACGGGTTGCTTCCAACTGTTGTTGCAGCGTTGTTCTTCTCGCCTCCAAATCGCTTAGATTGCTTTGAAGAGAACTAACCCGGTTAGCAAACGTGGTGCTATCCGAACGAAGCTTATCTATTGTTTCTTCAGCCGACAGAAGTTGTCTTTTTGGCACACATGAAGTAACAAGCAATACGAAAACTGAAAGTAGGGTAAATGAAGAAGCTAGATTTTTTAG
The DNA here is from genome assembly GCF_025963695.1 of Segetibacter sp. Taxonomy (GTDB): domain Bacteria; phylum Bacteroidota; class Bacteroidia; order Chitinophagales; family Chitinophagaceae; genus Segetibacter. The sequence continues at coordinate 32,064 of NZ_JAOQAH010000047.1, forward strand.
CATAAGATTTAATTTTTTAAAAAAGAGAAATTACCATGCCAACATTATTCGTTACATGGTGATAATCAACAATATAAATTGAAATACAGGCTGTTGAAAAATCAGTTTTATCAGGGCCGCAGCTGATCGGTGTCAATATTTCTCTGCAAACAACACATTTTTATTTAACAGAGAACAAGGAAAAAACAACCATTCCATTTGCTCCATTAATGGCAGAAAAGAGAGGCATATTTAATCAGGCACTTTTTGTGTAATACGGTGCTACTAAAGTTATACGTAGTAGTGCAATTGTAACAAAAAGCGAAGGTTTTATATTATGTAATTATTTTTGGTGACCTTTTTAAATAAGATGGTTACGTTTTAAACGCTTTTTGTTTATTTAGCTGCAATAGAAGGATTAAAATTTTAAAGAAAGAGAATGGAAAATAACATGGAGAAAGTTCAATGTTTAATAATAGGTTCCGGACCTGCAGGTTATACAGCAGCTATCTACGCGGCTCGTGCGAATTTAAAACCTGTTTTATACCAGGGAATTCAACCGGGCGGCCAGTTGACAATTACCACCGAGGTCGAGAACTATCCGGGTTATCCTGATGGTATACAGGGACCAGACATGATGGTCAATTTTGAAAAGCAGGCAACCCGAATGGGAGCAGATGTAAGGTATGGTCTGGCGACCAAAGTAGATTTTTTGGAGTCTCCTTATAAAGTGTGGATTGACGAGGATAAGCTGATGCTTGCCGACACGGTAATTATAAGTACAGGTGCTTCTGCAAAATGGCTTGGTCTTGAAAGTGAACAACGCCTAAACGGGTATGGTGTAAGTGCTTGTGCTGTTTGCGACGGATTTTTCTTCAAGGGAAAAGAAGTGGCTATTGTGGGTGCCGGAGATACAGCGGCTGAAGAAGCGTTATACTTATCGAAACTTTGCAGTAAAGTTCACATGCTTATAAGAAGAGACCAAATGAGGGCTTCTAAAATTATGCAGGAACGTGTGTTGAAGGCCCCAAATATTGAAGTACACTGGAATTCTTCGACAGAGGAAATTTTAGGTGAAACTAAGGTGCAAGGTGTAAGAATTAAAAACCATCAAACTAATGAAACTTCCGATTTACAAGTAAGTGCGTTTTTTGTTGCTATTGGTCACACTCCTAATAGTGATATTTTTAAAGGTTGGATAGAAATGGATGACAGCGGCTACCTGGTTACCATACCCGGCACTTCTAAAACAAATGTGGAAGGGGTTTTTGCGGCAGGAGATGTACAAGACAAACACTACCGCCAGGCTGTTACTGCCGCAGGTAGCGGATGTATGGCGGCTTTAGACGCCGAAAAGTATTTGATGATGAAAGGCGAATTATAATTCAAGTGATAAAGTTGAATGGGGGCTGTTAATTGTAAATCTTACCATTGCTGCTGCTTTTACTTTAGTACCAGGTGATACAACAACCATCTGGAATATTAGAAAAATTTAAACCGAGGATAGATATTACGGCGGAAAAGAACAAAGTATTAGTGCGAGAAGAAGATACTAGTTGGTTGCCTCCCCAAACTTTATAACCATGAATGCTGAAATGCAAATCAAATTACAAAAAGTAAAAGTATTTGGCTTCCATGGTTTAGACGTGGGTGAAGATATAATAGGAGGAGAGTTTGAGATAAATCTTGTGGCTTCTTACCACCCAACAGGTATAGTAATTAGCAAAATAGAAGATACGCTTGATTATACTGCTTTACTAAGGCTTGTAAAAAAACGAATGCAAAAGCCGACTCCTCTTTTAGAAACATTGGCAACAGAAATGGCTAGTGAAATAATTGCAAAATTTTCGATAGTGACAGCGGTAGAGATATCCATTTATAAATTGCATCCACCAATAGAAAATTTTCAGGGATCGGTTGGGGTTACTTTTAAATTAAACAGGTAAACAAAGAGAATGAAGAGGTTACTGGTTATTGCCGTTATTATTATTTCAGGAAGAGTAGTTGCACAGGACGCGACTGTACTGCTAAAGGAGGCCTCTAATCTTGAGCGTTCATTGAAAGATGAGCAGGCGCTTGATAAATACAAGAGCGTTCTTTCGTCTGATCCAGCTAATCTTCAGTCCCTTATACGTAGTAGTGAAATCTCTTCTGCTATTGGTTCGAGGCAAGTGGACAAAAAAGCAAAGCAGGAGTTTTACGAGCGTGCCAAAGATTATGCTGATAAGGCGCTGGCTATTAATCCTAACAGTGCTGATGCTAATTATGTACGAGCGGTTGCTGCAGGTAAACTGGCAGAGGTTGAATCTGAAAATAAAAAGCTGGTTGGCCATATGAAGGATATAAAAACCTATGCTGATAAAGCACTTTCATTTGCTCCAAACCATGGAAAAGCAAATTACGTTTTAGGCAAATGGAACTTCGATATGGCAACTTTTTCCTGGGCAAAAAAAGCAGCCATAAAAGTTCTGTTTGGTGCTATTCCTGATGCGTCGCTCGAAAATGCTTATAAATACATGGAAAAGTGTAAAACCTTAGAGCCCTATTACGTTTTAAATTTCCTCGACCTCGCGAAAGCATATAAATACGACAACCAACCCGCAAAAGCTATCCCCGTACTCAATCAACTCGTAAAGCTTCCAACACGAACGCCTGACGATGTCGCCTTAAAAGCGGAAGGTAAAAAGCTGCTTTCTGAAATGCAATAATTTATAAAAGGTGATGAGCGCGGGCAAGGGCATGTTTTTTTAGTATAATTGCACTCGCAATTAATTTAAATGCCCAATAAGAGTTTTAGTATTTATAGCCCCGAAGAGTTTGCAGTTGAAGAAAGTGATCAGCTAATTCTTGAAATTGCGCAATCGCATTTGGCGTGTATTGTCACAAAAGAGAATAAAACAGTAATCGCAGCTTGCGAATTTTTTACTTTTACCCAAGACGAGGGCAGTAAGTTCGACAACCTTTTTAATGAGATTACCCGGCAATCTAAAATACTTTCACGAACTCAATCTTCTGTCAGGGTTTATATAAATAATGAATATTGTATCCCCGTTCCTATTTTCAACTTCAATAAGGACATAGCCGCAGAACTGCTGGAGGTTGTATATGGAGAAGATCTTGCTTCAGCAATTCAGTTTCAGCATGTGCCCGTTGAACCAGGCATTATAAATGTGTACCGTGTCAGGCAGGATGTTCACGGTTATTTACAACGTCGGTTTCAAAAGGTTACATTGAGTCATGCTTATTCCAATATAATCAGGAGGGCAACAAGTCATACTTCAGGCCACACGGATGAATTGATCACAATACAGTTTTATAACACCTTCATGATCGTAGTTGTCGTCAAAAACGGCGGCCTGCAACTTATACAAACCTTCATGTACGAAACGCCTGAAGATGTATTGTATTACTTATTGAACATTACCCGGCAGTTTGAGTTGTTTAGCGAAAGGCTGACGCTGAAAATTTCAGGAATGATAGATGTTGAGTTTAAATTGTACAGGGAGCTTATTACATATTTTAAAAGGATCGTTTTAGAAAATGAGGTTGGGCCAAACGCAATACCAGACCTGGGTGAGCACCCGGTTCATTATTTCACACCTTTTTTCAACCTAGCGCTATGAGAATAATTTCAGGTGAATTCCGTGGAAGGAAAATTAATCCTCCTGCAAAAATGCCTAACACACGGCCAACGACGGACATAGCGAAAGAAGGCCTGTTCAATATTCTGCAGCACCGTATTGACCTTGAAGGTATAAAGACACTTGATTTGTTTGGCGGTACCGGCAGCATTAGTTACGAACTGGCTTCGAGAGGTGCCGGCGACCTTACCATTATTGAGAAAGATGCAGCAATGCACGACTTTATAAAGAAGAACCTTGAGATGTTGAAAGTTGAAAACCATAAAGTTCTTCGCCTCGATGTATTTTCTTATCTGTCTACGTGCAACGAACAGTTCGACTTTATTTTTGCTGGTCCCCCTTATTCGTTGGGAACCATAGATGAATTACCCAAAATAATTGTTGACAAAAAGTTGATTGCACCGGGGGGGTTCTTTGTTTTAGAACATACTCCGCGAAATGATTATGAAAAGTCCGCAGGCTTTAGTTTTCAACGAAATTACGGGTCTACCATATTTTCGTTTTTTACAAATGCCGGCGAAAAGCAGGCAGCCAACCAGGCAGTCGACATTTAGAATGTTAACCGGGGGGCACCTATTAGCCTCCTGGCCACTACCTATTGCCATGTTTATGATACCTGCATTTGTTTTCTAATGTAGCATTGTTGCGTCGCATTTCGTTCATCTTCTCATCTCCGGGCAGCTATTTTTAAAGCGGGTATTAGTTCGGTTTCTGCCCTAAACAAAACATAAGTAAAGATCAATAAAGAGTTGCCGATAAAGTGATTGCGTCGCAACGGTGTAGCTATGGAACACTAAAGCTGGTATAACAAAAAGTTTGAGTAATTATTAAAACAGTCGTAATTCGTTGAAATGCTGAAACAGGAACTAAGAAAGATTTATAAAAAGAAACGGGTTGAATTGACTGCAACCGAAAGAAATAAGTTGGACGACTTGCTGTTGATACAATTGCAAAATCTGGCCTTCGGTAACAGTATTGAGGTGCTTTTAAGTTATTGGCCTTTAGTACAACATTGCGAAATGAACACGCTTTTGTATACCCGCTACCTTGAAACTGCAATTCCTGGTTTAAAGGTTACCTTTCCCTTAGTTAATTTGGAAACGAAAGAAATGCAGGCAATACTGGTACATGATGAAACCGATTTTGTAGAAAACGAATATGGTATACCAGAGCCTGAAGAAGGCGACGAAATTTCGGCCGAGGAAATTGACCTGGTATTTGTGCCGCTACTTGCATTTGATAAAAAGGGCTTTCGGGTAGGTTACGGTAAGGGCTTTTATGATAGGTTTTTAAAAAAATGTCGCGAAGATGTTATTTCTGTCGGCTTCTCATATTTTGAGCCGGTTGACGCTATAGAGGACAAAAATCAATTTGATGTACCTTTAAATTACTGCATCACTCCTTTTAAAATTTATGAATTTTAATTTCTACCTGCTCAAATCTGTTAGAATTCTACTTTTTCCCTTCTCGTTGCTTTACGGATTAGTGGTAGTTATCAGAAACTATTTATTCGATAAAAGCTTTATTAAATCAGTTTCATTTAATCTGCCGATTATTGGTATTGGCAATTTGTCGGTAGGAGGAACAGGTAAGTCGCCGATGGTTGAATACCTTATTACGTTGTTGCAGGATAAATATAAAATAGCCACGTTAAGCCGCGGATATAAGCGTAAAACAAAAGGTTACGCTTTGGCTCATTCTGAAACAACGGCTCTTGAAGTAGGAGATGAACCAATGCAGTTTCACCAAAAATTTCCGGGGGTAGCTGTAGCTGTGGGTGAAGAAAGAATAGTGGCTATACCACAATTGCTGCACGACCGGCCAGAAACCAATGTAATTATTCTCGACGACTCGTTTCAGCACAGGAGGATAAATCCCGGCCTTAATATTCTGCTTACCGAATGTGCCGATCTATTTACCAGGGATTTTTTTTTGCCGACTGGCGGTTTAAGGGATCAGAAAGCTTCGTACAAGAGAGCTAACGTAATTGTTGTTACCAAATGCCCGCCTGGTATTTCGTTGGAGGAAACCGAAAAAATTAAAGAAGAAATTGCGCCAACACCAAAACAGCAGGTATTTTTTTCGACGATCCAATACGCCGACTTGTATCATATTGTAACTAAAGAAATAAAGAGACTTTCGCTGGAGGATGAAGTGTTGCTGGTTTGCGGTATCGCTAATCCGACGCCTTTGAAAAATTACCTGGTGCAACAGTCAGGAACTTATTACCAGCTATCTTTTTCTGACCATCATATCTTTACCATTGATGACCTGAACGAGGTGAAAGAAAAGTTTGAAGAAATTACGGCAGCACGAAAGATTATTATAACCACGGAGAAGGATGCAGTAAGGTTGATGAAATTTAAAAATGAGTTGATGGAAATTCCTATATATGTGTTGCCTATTCAGCATCGTTTTCTTTTTGGCAGGGGCACACAATTTGATGACATTGTAAATACTTTTATAAAAACGTTTCAAGACAATAATATATATGAGCAAAAAAGATAAGTCCTCCCGCGGAAAGAAGCATGATTCGGAGCTTGCCAAAGGAGTACTGGAAATAACACGAAGCGGAGTAGGTTATGTAGTGACAGACAGTGAGGGAGGAGATATTTTTGTTCGGCCAAATGATTTTAATACCGCACTCAATGGCGATACTGTACGAGTGACAGTAGTTCGCGAAAATCTAAGTAATGGCAAAAGAGAGGGACGTGTAACCGAAGTGGTGAATCGCAAACAAAGCGAATTCATGGGTCATATACAGGTAAGTGCAAATTTTGCCTTTTTTATTCCTGACTCAGACAAGCCTATGCCTGACCTCTATATACCTCTTGACAAATTAAATGGTGCGAAGGATAAGGATAGAGTGCTTGCAAAAATTACTAAATGGGATACAATAAATAAAAAGCCTGAAGGGGAGATTGTGCAAGTATTGCTTGCCGAGCAGGAGAGCGATATTGCCATGAAAGGCATCCTTGTAGAAAACGGTTTCCCGTTGGTTTTTGAAGACGACGTGATGGAAGAGGCATTGAGATTACCCGATGTAATATCAGCTTCAGAAATTAAAAAACGTAAAGACATGAGAGATGTGCTTACGTTTACCATTGATCCCGTTGATGCCCGCGATTTTGATGATGCCATTTCTATAAAGAAATTAAAGGCCGACCTGTACGAGATTGGAGTACATATTGCCGACGTAAGCCACTACGTTACGCCAGGATCCATCCTCGATGATGACGCTTATCAAAGAGCTACTTCAGTGTATCTGCCAGATCGGGTTAACCCCATGTTGCCCGAAAGAATTTCGAACGAATTGTGTTCTCTCAGACCAAAGGAAGATAAGCTGACCTTTTCTGCGATTTTTCAGATAAATCTAAAAGGCAACGTAAAAGATTTTTGGCTGGGAAGAACAGTTATTCACAGCGATCACCGTTATTCTTACGAGGATGTGCAGGAGATTATTGAAAAGAAAGAAGGTATCTACAGCGAAGAAGTTTTATTGCTCAACGATCTTGCGCAAGGATTTAGGGCGGCAAGATTTAAGGACGGTGCGATCAATTTTTCATCTACCGAAGTCCGGTTTAAATTGGATGAAAAGGGTAAGCCAATAGGTATTGTTGTAAAGGAAAGTAAGGAAGCACACCAGTTGATAGAAGAGTTTATGTTGCTTGCCAACAAGACCGTAGCCGAGTATATTTCGAAGGTTAAAGTGAACAAGAAGGAAGTGCCTTTTCCATATAGAATTCATGATGTGCCCGACGAGCAGAAGTTAACCCCGTTTATCGCTTTTGCTGTTAAATACGGACACAAGTTCGATACCTCTACCCCCGAAAAAATAGCTTCCAGTTTTAACCAGATGTTGGAAGACGTGAAAGGCAAGCCTGAGCAGCATGTTCTTGAGACACTCGGTATTCGTACCATGGCTAAGGCTGTTTACTCGGCCGACAACATTGGTCACTATGGGTTGGCTTTCGAACATTACTGTCACTTTACTTCTCCCATCCGTCGTTATCCGGATGTAATGGTGCATAGGGTATTGGAAAGCTGTCTTGAAGGCGCCCCTGTCTTCGACAAGAAAATGGAAGAGAAGTGCAAGCACTGCAGCGAAATGGAGCGTAGCGCAATGGACTGCGAACGAGCCGGAAATAAGTACAAACAGGTTGAATTTTTAAAAGAACATATTGGAGAAGAATTTTTAGGTGTCATCAGCGGAGTATCCGGATTTGGTTTTTGGGTTGAGACAGTAGAACACAAGTGTGAAGGATTGGTTTCGATCACCGGCCTTTCTGATTACGACGACTTCCGTTTGATTGAGTCTGAATATAGCCTTGTTGGACGTAGAAGCGGACGGAAATTCAGGATGGGTGATAAGGTATATATCAAAGTGGTATCTGCAAATTTAGCAAAGCGTCAGTTGGATTTTGACTGGGTGTTGAAACCGGAAGTGGACGAAAAACTAAACGAGGAAACTGTGGTAAAACCGGTACCGACACGCGGCAGAAGCAAAGCCAAAGGTGGTGAAAAGAAAAAGAGGAAGGCGGAGTAGTTATAAATTTTGGGTGTCGGACGAATACCATTACTCAGCTTTCGTTGCGTCGCACACTGGTACTATAAACCGTTGAGGAACTTTTTTCCATATACTTTAATAAATGCTTTGCGGCTCTTTTGGCCCTCATGGAGGACGCTATCAGCGTTGCCTCGCACCATATGGCAACCAACTAGGTTATATTGCTTTTAAAAAGATGCAATAAAAAGTTGCGGTACAAGGGTGTGACACAACCAACGCTTCACAGCGATCTTCTGCTGGTGCCATAAGAAAAAACAAAGACTTTCGGGGCTGCCATTACCTGACTATTTTTTTGCCACTATATTTGCCCACACAGAAAAGCTTATGATGCATTCGTTTGGGGAACTTGTTACAAAATTTACTACCTGCTTCAATGTTCGGCATTTTCCCATAGCACCAGCCACTTTGTATGACCCCTGCGAATATTTTTTGGGGTTAGGCGGTAAAAGAATAAGACCTGTAATGTGTCTAATGGGAAACGAAATGTTTGATGAGATTATTCCTGATGCTTATCATGTCGCCAATGCTATTGAACTTTTTCACAATTTTACCCTGATACATGATGATATAATGGATAAGGCGCCGCTAAGGCGTGGAATGCAAACGGTGCATACAAAATATGATGAACCGACTGCATTACTTAGTGGAGACGTGATGATGATACAGGCTTATGAATACATTAATAAGGTGAAGTCAAACTGTATTCATAGAATTCTTACACTTTTCAATAAGACTGCGGCGCAGGTCTGCGAAGGCCAGCAACTGGACATGGATTTTGAAAAAAAACAGACAGTTGATTTGGATGATTACATTGAAATGATTGGATTGAAAACATCGGTGCTGATGGCTGCAAGCCTTCAACTCGGCGCCATTTTAGGTGGAGCAGGAGATAGCAACGCAAAACATTTGTATGAATTTGGTTTAAACCTTGGCATCGCCTTCCAGGTACAAGATGATTACTTAGATGCATTTGGAGACCCTGAGAAATTTGGAAAGAAGGTGGGTGGAGATATCGTTGCGAATAAAAAAACTTTCTTATTAATTCATGCATTGAACGTGGCAACCGAAACTCAAAAAGAGGAGCTGCAGAATTTGCTAAAGCAAAATGAGGATGACAAAGTGGAGAAAGTACTATCGATTTATAAAAGTTGTGGAGTGGATGAATGGGCGAGAAGCTTAAAAGAAAAATACATTACAGCAGCTTTTCAACACCTTGAAGATATCGCCGTAGTGTCTGTTCGAAAAAAACCTTTAAAAGAGCTTACCTCTTTTCTTATACAACGAGATTTTTAAACATTGCCTGCCACGCAATTAGTGATTTAATAATTTGTAAAGCCTAATCAAAACTTCTATTCATGGCAAACCCATTGCTTAGGAAAAAATCGATAGACAAGATTTTGGCAGATGCTGAAGCGGGATTGCATGATGGTCACGGCACGCTAAATAAAGTATTAGGTGTAAAAGATCTTACACTTATGGGTATTGCTGCCGTAATTGGGGCGGGTATTTTCAGCAGTATTGGCAAAGCCTGTTTCGATGGGGGCCCTGGTGTTATTTTCCTATACATTTTTACTGCCATTGCCTGTGGCTTTGCTGCCCTGTGCTATGCCGAGTTTGCATCAACCGTTCCTGTTGCGGGCAGCGCTTACACTTACTCTTATGTAGCCTTTGGCGAAATTTTCGCCTGGATCATTGGCTGGGATTTGCTAATGGAATATGCCATTGGTAACATTGCTGTCGCCATTTCGTGGAGCGACTATTTCACCGGTTTGCTCGATAAAGCTGGTATTCACATCCCGGCATGGCTTACCATGGATTACACTACAGCCCATGTAGGTTTTGACCAGGTGAATGGAATGCTTGCTGCGGGACAAGCCCTTACTAGTGTTGATCCTGGAATTGTTAATAGATATAATGCATGGTTTCATGCTCCACAGCTTCTGGGAATGCATGTCATAATGGATCTGCCTGCTTTAATGATTGTTGCCCTTATTACTTATATAGTTTTCATAGGCATCCAGGAATCTAAGTCTGCCAGCAACATTATGGTTATCATTAAGCTTGCAGTTATCTTCCTCGTCATTGTTTTGGGAGCCTATTATGTACAACCTCAAAATTGGACACCTTTTACACCCAATGGTATATCAGGAGTTTTGAAAGGGGTTTCAGCAGTCTTCTTTGCCTATATTGGTTTCGACGCCATTTCTACTACTGCAGAAGAATGTAAAAACCCTCAAAGAGATCTTCCGCGCGGAATGATCTACTCGCTGATCATCTGCACCGTTTTATATGTGCTGCTTGCCCTGGTGTTAACAGGGATGGTTCATTACACCACACTAAATGTGGGGGATCCGCTAGCTATGATTTTTGAAGCAAGAGGCCTGAAGTGGATTTCGGGAATTGTTGGCGTTAGTGCTATTATAGCAACAGCAAGCGTATTGCTCATTTTTCAGTTAGGCCAGCCAAGAATTTGGATGAGCATGAGCCGCGATGGCCTCTTACCCAAAATATTTTCCAGACTGCATCCCGTTTATAAAACCCCCTCATTTTCTACTATTCTTACTGGCTGCCTGGTTGCAATACCCGCACTTTTCCTAAATCTCGATGTAGTGCTTGCGTTAACAAGTATCGGAACGTTGTTTGCGTTTGTGTTGGTTTGTGCAGGCGTATTGGTTCTGCAAAAGCGAAAAACACAGGCTGTTTCAAAATTTAAAGTGCCGTTTGTAAATGGAAAATATATTGTTCCTACAGTATTTATAATTGCCGTGGTATTAGTGGCCTTGTATGCTCCGGCTCATTTTGTAAATATTTTGTCAAAAGAAGGATTTCCCATGCTACTGTTCTGGATAGTAGCATCTGCGGTCAGTATCTTTTCATTTAAAAATTCATTTTCGTTAATACCTGTTCTTGGCTTAATTAGTTGTTTTTATTTAATGGCGCAGGAAAGCCACACAAACTGGCTTCGTTTTTTGATCTGGTTAGCTGTTGGCCTGATTGTTTACTTTGGTTATGGAATTCGTAAAAGCAAGCTTGCTTTAAATACTGTATAAGATGGAGAATATTTTAGATTACGTGAAAACGAAATGGAAGCAGTTAACTGCTTTTTCAAACAAAGAAGAGATTAAAGAGCAATTATGGGAAGAAATCCTTTATCGCTATTCGGAGCGACACCGGCACTATCACAACTTAAGTCACATAGCGTTTTTATATAGCTTATGTGATCAGCATCTCGATAGAATCTCAAATCCTGCCGTTACAGGTTTTGCTATTTTATATCATGATATTGTTTATGATACCTATCGTCCCGATAATGAAGAACAAAGTGCTGCGCTGGCCGAAAGTCACCTAAAGCAATTGAACCTAAATGGCAGGATAATCGAAAACATCAAAACATTTATAATAGCTACAAGAGATCACAAAGTGCCCCAAGGCTATTCTTTGAAAAATGATCTTGGGCTATTTCTTGACTTTGATATTGCTATCCTCGGTGCAGAGGCTGAGACTTATAAAGCCTATAGTGAAAAAATAAGACAGGAGTATTTAAAGTATCCCGACAATATTTATAAAGCGGGCCGCAAACAAGCACTTCAAAAGGTGTTGGAATCTGAAAAGATTTTCATTACCGACGACTTTATAGGAACAATGGAAGAGACTGCCCGCAGAAACATTAATACCGAAGTTGGTCAGTTGTAAGACTTTTTATGTCGCCAGCAACCGTTCCTTGTGAAGCATTGTTGTGTCACTCACTTGTGCCTTTTTGCCCATGAGTAACCACTAATGTATTGGCACCGGGCTGGGAGTGTTTCCTTAAAAAAAATAAGCTAATCCAATTAATTATGGATTAGCTTATACTTACATGATTTGAGTTTTCTACGAAACAGGCTTTTTTGACGCAACTTTTTTAGCTGCAGTTTTCTTTGCGGCTGTTTTTTTCGCCGCTGTCTTTTTTGCAAAAGCACCGGGTACTTGTGTCTCAATCATTTTCTTAACGTCTTCAAGAGAGACAGTTGAAAGTTCTTCTGCTGTATATTTTCCTTTTTCTCCTTTGCTAATTATTTTCAGCATCTTTTTACCAAACTTGATAAAAGGACCCCAGCGACCGTTTTCAATTGATATTTTTTCTGCAGGCCAGTGTTGTATATAGCGGTTTGCTTCTTTCTCTAATTTTTTCTCTATCAATTGCTCGCAATCTTTTTGGGTCAGTTCGTCAAAGTTGTAACCCTTCGGAATATTTATAAATAAGTCCTGCCATTTAATAAAAGGCCCAAACCTGCCTTTGCCTTTTGTTACGGGCTTATCTTCATACATAGCTATCGGGGCATCTGCAACCTGCTTGCCTCCAATCACTTCAACAGCCCGTTCCATATCTACGGTTAACGGATCTTCACCTCGTGGTAACGATATGAATTCATCACCCCAGCGTACATAGGGTCCAAACCTTCCAACGTTCACAGCTACTTCTTTGCCTTCATATTCACCCAACACCAATGGAAGTTTAAATAACTCCATAGCTTCATCCATTGTTATGGTTTCGATACTTTGGTCAGCTTTTAGTTTCGCAAAGCGAGGTTTTTCCTCTTCAATATTTGATTCTCCGATTTGTACCATTGGACCAAAACGTCCCATCCTTGCAACAACTCTTTTGCCTGTTTCAGCCTCTGCGCCTAAAATCCTTTCGCCTTTTGCCCTTTCAGCCGTTTCAAGTGTTATTTCTATATTGTTGTGAAAAGGTTTGTAAAAGCCGTCGATCATATTGCTCCACTTCAGTTTGCCACCTGCGATTTCATCAAACTCTTCTTCTATCTGCGCAGTAAAGCCGTAATCCATTACGCTTTTAAAGTGCTGCTTTAGAAAATCTGTAACAACCATTCCTAAGTCTGTCGGAAATAGTTTAGACTTTTCTGCGCCTGTATTTTCAACGATCACTTCCTTTTGTACCGAGTTGTCTTTTTTTAGCTTTAATACATTTACCTCTCTTTTTACGCCTTCCTTATCACGCTTCTCCACATAGTTCCGCTTCATGATAGTAGTAATGGTAGGAGCGTATGTAGATGGCCGACCAATACCTAACTCTTCCAGTTTCTTAACCAGTGAAGCTTCCGTATATCTTGGCGCAGGACGTGTAAATCTTTGCGTTGCCCTCATTTCTCTAAAGTCAAGAACTTGTGTAGCCCGTAGCGGTGGAAGTACACCTTCACCATCTTCTTCGCCGTCCTCATCATCTTTGCCTTCATTATACACTTTTAAAAAGCCATCAAACTTCATCACCTCACCGGTTGCTGTAAGGTTGTCCCTGTTTGTTGATATATTAATTTTTGCAATTGTCTTTTCAAAAGCTGCATCAGCCATTTGTGAAGCAATAGTGCGTCGCCAGATCAGCTCATATAAACGGCGTCCCTCTTCATCATCGGCAGAATGATTTTCCATGTAAGTGGGGCGGATAGCCTCGTGTGCTTCCTGGGCACTTGCATTTTTATTTTTATATTCCCTTGCCTGGTAATATTTGTCGCCGTAACTGCTTTTAATTTCCGCCTGAATAGCGTTCATCGCAGTCTCACTCAGGTTAATGCTGTCAGTACGCATGTAAGTAATCTTACCACTTTCATACAAACGTTGTGCAATCAACATTGTTTTACTTACGCTATAGCCCAATTTCCGGCTTGCTTCCTGTTGCAGGGTCGATGTGGTAAAGGGTGCAGCGGGCGAACGTTTAGTAGGTTTAACTGTTACGTCAGTTACCTTATATTCAGCATCTTTACAACTTTCTAAAAACTGTTGTGCAGACTCTTGTTGTAAAATTCTTACAGGACCTTCGGCTTTAAAGGTTACTTGTTTGCTATTTATGTCATTAGCTGAAAAAAGCGCTTCAATTTTATAGCTGCTCTCTGTAGCAAAATTATTGATCTCTCTTTCACGTTCAACAACCAGCCTCACAGCAACACTTTGCACACGCCCGGCACTAAGGCTGCGTTGCATTCCTATTTTACGCCACAATACAGGGCTAAGTTCAAATCCTACCAACCTGTCCAAAACCCTGCGTGCCTGTTGAGCATTTACAAGGTCCATATTTATTAGCCGTGGGTTCTGTACCGCCTTTCTAATGGCCGGAGCAGTAATTTCATGAAAAACAATTCGCTTCGTAATTTTAGGATCAAGGCCAAGTTCTTCCGCAAGGTGCCAGCTAATGCTTTCTCCCTCGCGGTCTTCATCCGACGCAAGCCAAACCTCTTTGGCTTTTTTGGCAAGTTGCTTTAGTTCTTTTACAACTTTTTGCTTTTCTTCGGGAACTTTATATCGAGGCTGGTAGTTGTTGTTAAGGTCGATACCCATGTCATCTTTTTCAAGATCCCTGATATGACCGTAACAACTTTTTACTTCAAAGTCATTCCCCAGTATTTTCTCAATTGTCTTCGCTTTTGCCGGAGACTCCACTATTAATAAATTCTTACTCATTCTGGTTTTTTAAGGTGTTGGATACAAGCTGCAAACCTTTTTTCAGCATCGTTGTGTCACTCACTTTTACTCGTTATAATATATGCAGCAATAGGCTTTGACTGTTGCAATATTACAGTATAAGTTGAGATAGCAAAATTTTTGATACGTTCAGCAATAGTTTTAACCAGCAATTACAGGTAGTTGCCGAATGTTAAGAAGAGGTAACTTTAATCATATTAATTAAAAGGCTTACAAAGTACGGCGTAGTTAAACACTTATATTACTTAAAGAACTTTAAAGGGCTTCCTTTTATTGCTTTATAAAAATAATACACTAAGTAGTTCAAAATGTGCCGAAACGTGCTATTCCTCCTGGCCTGTAAATGACTCATTAACTTAAAAAGTTAGTGGGATATTGCAGGCTATTTTAAAACAAATTCACTTGTCAAAATTTAGTGCAGGAATATTAGCTTATAACGTATCAGCAAAAGGAGAACTAACATTTCTGCTGGTACACCCCGGGGGACCTTTTTGGAAAAACAAAAATGCAGGTGCATGGAGTATACCAAAGGGTGAATACGCAGAAGGGGAGGATGCATTACTGGCAGCAAAAAGAGAATTTGCAGAGGAGACAGGAAATGAATTGCCAAACGGTGTATGTATACCGTTACAACCGGTAAAAATAAAATCAGGAAAAGTGATTGCTGCCTGGGCAATAGAAGCAGCATTGGACGTTGCTTTTATTAAAAGCAACGAGTTTGAAATGGAGTGGCCGCCACGATCAGGAAAGATGCAGCGATTTCCCGAGGTTGACAGGGCCGGATGGTTTTCAGCCGACGAAGCAAGAATAAAAATTAACGGGGGACAGGTTGCTTTTATAGATCAGCTGCTTGCCATCCTATAATGGTAAGATGACCTGGTTGCACTCGTTCCATAACCCGGGAAATTGAAGTGATGATTGGTGAGATAGTATAGAATTTGCTATCTCGTATTCAAAAGTAAATATTAAAGGGAATGCAGGAATTAGGGACCGATATTAAGTTTGAGGAAAATCAATCTTTCCGGGGCAAGGGGGCGTACGTCGTATACTTTATTTTACTGGCCCTTCTTGCGTTGTTTATTTATGCTGATATTCAACAAATAATTCTACAAAAACCTTTTGGTAGCCAGCCTGCTTCCAATCTTGTGCTGGTGTTCATCACGTTCTTTATACTAGCATTACTCGTGCTATTTTATGTGGCCAGGCTACACACAATAATTACCGAAGAAGGGGTGCAGTTTAGGTGGGTTCCGTTTCAAAGAGCGTCTTCGCACTATAAATGGGAAAATATAATAAAGGTTGAAATGATAAAGTACGGGTTTGTAGGTTACGGTTTAAGGCTAACCTCGTTTGGAACTGTACATAATATAGCAGGCAATAAAGGGTTGCAGTTAACTTTAAAATCAGGAGGTAGAATTGTTTTAGGAACACAAAAGCCGGAGGAGTTGGAGGCTTTTTTACACCAAACTGACAAGTTACCAAAAGACTATTGTAAAGAATAGTAATGCCTGATTTCTGTGAAACCGAAGTTCATACCAGGGCAAATGTAAAAGTGATTGCGACGCAACGATGGTGCTGTGAAAAACCGGTGTTGGTATTATAAAAACCGGATAATAGCAGTAATGTTTGTTTAGCCGTTATTATGGCTATTATTCGTTTTCTTCAAGTTCAGTTTTCATTTCTTCCGAAATTGTAACCAATACTTTATCTATACGATTGCCATCCATATCCATTATCTCGAGTCGAAATCCCTTCCATTCCAACGTTTCCCCGGTTTCAGGAATAGTGCGCAATTGATGAAGAATAAAACCCGCAACGGTATTGAAGTCGTGCTCGCCTTCGTTCATATATTCCGTTTTTTCGAAACGGCTTAAAAAATCGTAAAAAGGAATTTGTGCATCTATTAAAAAGCTTCCGTCTTCTCTTTCTGTTATTTCGTAGTCATCTGCGTCTGTAGGTCCAATGTCGCCTACAATTGCTTCAAGAATGTCATTTAAAGTCATCATTCCTTCTACACTTCCATATTCATCAACAATAAAACACGAGGTTGCCTGTACCTGCTTAAACCTTTCTAACACCTGGTATACCGAGTTGTTTTCGGGCACGAATAAACTTGGTTTCATCAGGTCTTTCAATAGAATGTTGTCGTCGGCCAACATAATGTCTTTAATAGAAATAATACCTTTAATATTATCTATTACGCCTTCGCAGAGCGGGTAGCTGGTATGTACCACTTCGCGCATTTTTTGTTTAATGTCTGCTACTTTGCAATTCACATCCATCCAAACAATATCACTTCTATGGGTCATTAGAGAGGTGATGTTACGGTCGCCGAGATGAAAGATTCTTTCAATTATTTCCTGCTCCTTTTCTTCAATTGCGCCAGTTTCAGTTCCTTCATTTATGATCGCTTTTATTTCCTCTTCGGTAACGGTAGTGTCGTTCGGTGTGGTTTTGAACAGCTTGGAAATAAGATCAGTGCTTTTGCTTAAAAACCAGACAAAAGGATAGGCGACTTTCGAAATAAACTGCATTGGCGTTGCTACCCATTTTGCAATGGCTTCCGGCCTGGATAAACCAATTCTTTTAGCTGTTAATTCGCTTATAAGCGACAAATAGGTAATGCAAAAAACAACGATCACGGTAGCAATTGACCCCTGGTAGGGATTAAGCCACGTGTGCGGTTTTAAGAATTCGATAAGCGTATTTTTAATATTATCTCCTGAAAAAATACCCGTTAATATTGACATTAACGTGATACCTATTTGTACAGTAGAGAGAAAATTATCTGGATGATTTGCTAAACGGAGTGCTTTTTTTGCGTTGTCGTCTCCTTTGTTTGCCTGTACCTCAAGTCTCGTTTTGCGCGATGATACAACTGCAATTTCAGCCATCGCAAATACGCCATTCAATAAGATTAATCCAAGAATTATAAAAACTTCCGTCATTTTATTTTGTTGCCGCAAATCTAAGCATTCGCGCTTGTTATATATCATATTATAAAAAGCACGCCAATGAAAGTCAGGCAAATTTAACCAAAACAACTATATTTGCCGCCTTTATGGCAAACGCAAAAAGAATAGCAGTTATTGGTGCTGGCCCAGCTGGGTTGACTGCTGCTTACCTTTTAAGTAAGGTAAACCAGGAAGTGGTTGTATTTGAAAAGGATCCTAAATACGTCGGCGGTATATCGCGAACAGAGTCGTATAAGGGCTATAATTTCGACATCGGTGGACACCGCTTTTTCTCCAAATCGAAAGAAGTAGAAGACTTTTGGACGGAGATTTTAGGGGATGACCTAATTGACAGGCCGAGGAGTTCAAGGATTTATTATAACAAAAAGTTCTTTGCTTACCCCCTAGCTGCAATGGAAGCACTGACGAAATTAGGAGTTGTCGAGTCGGCGTTATGTGTAGCCAGCTACCTTAAGGCCAAAGCATTTCCTATAAAAGATCCCCAGAACTTTGAAGATTGGGTAACCAATCAATTTGGAAAGAGACTGTTTAACATCTTCTTTAGAACCTATACCGAAAAAGTTTGGGGCACGCCTTGTAAAGAAATTTCCGCAGACTGGGCGGCGCAGCGCATCAAAGGATTGTCGCTTTCATCTGCTATAAAGAATGCCATCTTCAAGCCTAAAAATACCGGTGGAAATAAAGACAAAGTTATCAAGACCCTCATAGACACTTTCCGTTATCCCAAGTACGGTCCGGGAATGATGTGGGAAGTATGCACCGAAAAAATTAAAGGTTTTGGTGGCGAAGTAAGAATGAATACGGGCGTTTCGAGCATCGAATTTGCTAACGGAAGCTGGAATGTTAATCTTCAGAATGCGCCTGCTGAAACGGGTTTCGATTACGTTATTTCTTCGGCCCCTATAAGAGAGCTCATTCCTAATATTTATCCTAAAGTAGCCCCTAAGACCCTTGCTGCTTCGCAGGATCTGAAATACAGGGACTTCTTAACCGTCGTTCTTATTATGAAGGATAAAAATGTGTTTACAGACAACTGGATTTATATTCACGATCCTTCCGTTACCGTTGGTCGAGTTCAGAACTTTAAATCGTGGAGCCCATATATGCTTCCTGATCCTTCCATGGCTTGTTATGGTCTCGAGTACTTTTGCTTTGAAGGGGATGGATTATGGACAAGTTCTAACGAAACTCTGATCAATCTCGGAAAAAAAGAATTGGAGCAAATTGGACTAGGCAAAGCTGTTGATGTGGTGGATGGTTATGTAGTTCGTCAGCCTAAAGCTTATCCGGTATATGATGCAGTTTATAAAGACAATGTAGATGTGATAAAAGACGAGCTAAAGAATTATCCCGGTTTATATCTTGTTGGTAGAAACGGAATGCATAAATATAACAACCAGGATCATAGCATGATGACAGCGATGCTTGCTGCAAAAAATATCGAAGCAGGACAGGAGCTTTTCGACCTTTGGAATGTAAATGGTGATGCTGAATACCATGAGAGCGGCGACAGAGGTGCAGAAGAGGGGGGGAGATTGGTTCCCGGAAAAGTGCAGAAAAACAGCAGTGTTCCTGCCAAATAAATTTTAAAAATAATATTCAGTTCTTATAGGCCGGTTATAATACCGGTCTTTTTTATGGTACCAACTGTCGGTCATTTCGCAGCATTGTTGCGTCGCATTTCTTTCATCTGTTGATTTACTAATGTAGCTTTTTTCATGTGTATTTATTTTACAGGCTAAAGAGTTGCTTCGGTCTATAACGATTCGGGCTTGCGTTTTAATTTCTATAGCTTTTTAACCGTAGCAATAGTTAGACTATTTCTGTGTTACGATAATGTCTAAAGTTTTATCGTCCTTTGTTCCATCGAAGAATTTATCCAAAACTTGTTCGAAGACGTGATTTGTTTCTAATGAGGCAAATAATGTCATTGAAGATTTTAGCTTCAAATCATCCGGACTTCCAAATATGCTGTGTGCATCATTTGACTCAAGTTTTAGTAATTCGTTACAAATTTCTATTAGCCTGTTCCCTAAAACCGGATGCGTTAAAAATTCCCGTGCTTCAGCCAAGTTCTTTAAAGCATAAAACATTGAGGTCTCGCTAAAACCTAATCCTTGTATCTGGGGGAAGATGTACCACATCCAATGGCTTCGTTTGCTGCCGTTCTTAATTTCTGATAACGCAGTTTGATAGTCTGTTTTTTGCGCATTAATGAATCTTTGCAAATTGTGTTCTTTGGTCATATTGGTTTTAAGAGTTGTATAAATGGTAAAGGGTCTTTTTAGTTCTTATAGCAGGACTTGTGTGTAAAAGTCGAACGAAATGCGTCGCAACGATGAGTCATCAAAGAACAAATGCTTGTACCAAAAATATTACAACGCTTTCCTCCTAACTAATATTAAAGCCATTTTTTCCAGTTCTCTTTCCCTGGTTTTCGGATTTAGAAACCCCCCGGTAAGCATGCTTATATGAAAATATTTGAACTCGTGTAACAATTTATATTGATAGCCTTTTTCGGTCAATTCAGGTAAACTTTTTACAGGGGTATAAAAGGCAGCAGCACTGTCGCTACCTATGAAATTATTTACATCCTTTATGCTGTTTACATATGCTACAAAGCCAGGGGCGTAAAACTCGAAGGAATACGACGAGGCGTTAAGAGTTGCAACTCTTGCGTTTATGTTGTTGCTTGTTAAATACTTACCCGCCATCATACCCGCCTGGTATTGGAGAAGGCGCGGGTAAAAGAAATTAAAAAGGAACAGGAATAGAACAAGGCTAATTGCGCTACAGGTTGCCATCAACTTATTTAGTCCCGGTTCTCTAAAAAACAGTACGACCAACTGTACGACCGAAATAGAGATTACTGGTACCAGTGTAGTGTTTCCGATGTTGGAGTAATATGAAAGAAGGCTTACAGCTACAACTGCAACTAGCAGCAGCACAGTTTGTAAAACAGTTAATCTTTTAAAAGTAACTTCTTTGCTTATTGAAACGAGGTAAGCAGCGGTGATAATTGAAAAGTGAGGAAACAGGATAACTATGTAATGGGGAAGCTGAAAACCTGAGAAGGAAAAAAGAATAAAGGTAATAAGAGTACTTCCGTAGATAATCCACCTGGCCGTTAAGTCTTGGTGTTCGTTTCGTTTTTTAATTATGCGGTAAACGGCGATGTATAAGATAATTGACCAGGGCAAAAAGGCCCACAAAGTAGTATGTAGAAAAAAAGAAGGATCGCCGTGCCCCTTAATTGGACCAGTGTTAAAAAATCTACCAAACTGGCTATCCCAAAAAAAGAAACGAAGCCCTGAAACATTTGTTCTTCCGAACACTACTTTCTCAGGATGCAGATCAAATTGTATGTACAGGCTATATAACTCGGGTGTAATAAATAACAGGATTAACACTACCATGATCCACCACTGATAGTTAAAGAATTGTTTCCATTGCTTTGTAATGATCCAATAAATAACGAAACCGCCGCCAACGGTAATCAACACGAAAATGCCTTTAGTCATTATGGCGCAAGCGGCCGTAAGTGCAGCTAATATAATATACCTCCACTTGCCTGAAAGACGTGCTTTAGACATATAATAAACCGCGGCAATAATTAGCGTAGTTAAGTATGGCTCGGCCCGAACATCGAAATTATTTAGAAGGCCATGTAGTGAAAAGACATAAATGATGACGGCGATTTTTGCAATGGAGCTGTCATAAAACAGGGCAGCAAGTTTATAGGTATACCAAATTCCGGCAAGCCAAAAAACAAACGCGGGTAACTTGTAGGCAAAGGCCGTAATACCAAATATTTTAAAACTGATTGCACCCATCCAAAAAGGGAAGTGCGGTTTATCTAGCCAGTCGTGACCGTCACCAAACAGATTAATCCAATCACCCGTTAAAGCAATGTGTTTTGAAATGGTAGCATACAACGCTCCGTCTGGTTCTAAAATATCAATCAGTAATCCATTGGCATTGATTAAAATTCCGGTGCATAAAAAATAAGGGAAGTATTTCTCAAATGATTTCATTTTGAATGACCCGAATTTAAATATCAGCTTTAATTGAATTTATTTGTGCCATTCGCTTGCGAAACAAGTGGGAGGTAAGGTAGCCTGTTGCTATTCCCAATAAAGCTCCGACAATTACATCCCCTGGGAAGTGTACACCTACATACACCTGGGCGTAGCATATGATAAAGGCCCAGGCCCATAGCCAGAACCATTTTTGGTTAACCGTATTTTTAATTACCATAAACCAAAAAGTAGCCAGGCCAAAATGATTTGAAGCATGTGAAGAAGGCATACCAAATATGCCACCACAACCTGCAAGGCTGTTAATGCTAAATACTAAAGTAGGATCGTGGCAGGGGCGAAGCCTTTGGATGAAAGGTTTGATAAGACTGGCACTTGTAAAATCGGTGATAGCAAAAGTGACAAGTGATAATGCAACAATAGGCAGCAGGTATTTTCTGCAATTAAAATAGAAAAACAGCAAAAAGAATAAATACAGAGGGATCCAGGTATATTGATTTCGCAATAACAGCATCACATCGTCAAGCCCTGTAAAAGATAATTTTTTATTTACGAGGTAAAATAAAGCCTTATCCGCGTCCTTCAGGCTTCCTGTTATTTGCATATTTATAAATTGTGCGTCAAAGATAAGTAGCTGCCAGTTTTCCTATATTTTCAATTACAGAAGCAGCGCTTCCCCTTAAAAATTGTACTTTAGTTAGTATATTTATTATGTAAACATAAGTTTATGAAACTGCTCGCCTTGCTTATCATGTCGGTCGCTTCTTCATCCGCTGTAAATGCACAGTCTGATAATTTGTCAAAGAGAAAGCCCTGGGAAGAAGCCAAACTAAAACTGCTTCTCGGTGATACTTTAAGTAAGATAAATCCTGTTCCTAACTACAAATATGCTATGCCTCAGCAAACGAAAAACGGTGTTTACCAAATACCTTTAACCGGTGTTTATATTGGAGATAACGGAAAAGGTGATGAAGTTTATGCTATGCAACCTGATAACATGCCCTGCCTCGTTCCCGGTAAAAGTTTTACTTCTAACATGCCTGTACTAGGAATGGAAATGTTAGATAAAAGCAATCTTCCATTCCTAAAAAAAGGAGAGAAGAAACCGGGGGAGTAAGAAGGGTGATTTTTTTGCTTTTAGCATGAACGCTGCATCACCCATCTCTACCACTACAATGGTGAAAATAATTGCAATTACTCCCCCAGTAATGCTTCACAATTTTATTTTTTCATCAGATTTCCCCCCCATATTATGAATACTTCTTAAAAACAGAACTGGCTGCATGACCTCCAAAACCAAATGTATTATTAATTACATAGTTAACGGTCCTGTGGACTGACTTGCCCAGTATAATTTCTAATCCCTCAGGGATTGCTTCATCCAGGTTCTCGGTATTAATGGTCGCGGGAATAATGTTGTGCTTTACCGACAGAACACTTATAATTGTCTCAATTGCTCCTGCCGCACCCAACAGGTGGCCCGTCATAGATTTTGTGCCGCTAATAGCAACAGGTACATTAGTAAAGAGCCTTTTAATTCCGTTTAATTCGCCTATATCGCCCAGTCCTGTTGAGGTAGCGTGTGCATTTATATAATTGACTTTATCAGGAGTAATTTGGGCTTCTGCCAAAGCTTTGCTCATACCTACGAAGGCTCCTAATCCGTCAGGAGGCGTACCTGTTAAATGAAATGCATCTGCTGCCATACCACCCCCAACCATTTCTGCGTAAATAGGCGCTCCTCTTTTTACCGCATGTTCCCATTCTTCTAAAATTAATGCACCAGCACCTTCCCCCATCACAAAACCGTCCCGGTCTTTATCAAAAGGGCGCGACGCCTTTTCGGGGTCATCATTTCTCCTCGATAAAGCCTGGGCTGCATTGAAACCGCCAACAGAAGCAGATGTAATACAAGCCTCGGAACCGCCCGCCACCATAATGGTTGCTTTGCCCAGCCGTATAGTGTCAAAGGCACTTATAATAGCTGTGTTAGACGATGCACAGGCCGAAACTGTACAATAATTTGGTCCATGTAACTTATGACGAATGGAGATAGCGCCGGCGGCAATATCAACGATCATTTTAGGGATAAAATAAGGGCTAAACCTCGGGATTCCGTCGCCTAAATGAAAGTCGCGAACCTGGTCTTCAAAAGTCGCCATGCCCCCGTTTCCCGACGCCCATATTACACCTATATCGTATCGCGCTATTTCATCAATTTTAGTAAAGTCCAGTTGCGCATCTTTTATTGCCTGGTCACTTGCTGCAATCGCATAGTGCGTGTACAGGTCATACTTCTTCAATTCTTTTTTATCAATATATTCCCCGGGGTCAAAATTTCTAACCTCGCAGCCAAAACGGGTCTTAAATTTAGAAGTATCAAACTTCGTAATAGGTGCTGCCCCGCTTTTTCCGGCTACAATATTTTTCCAAAATTCATCTACCGAATTGCCTAAAGGCGTTATAGCTCCCATGCCGGTTACTACTACTCTTCTCATTTTATTCTTCTTTCGTTATACAAAGTTTCTCCTAAGTTCATCAAAAGCTGAACCATCGGTTCTTTCATGCCAGTAAAAGAACAGCTTATTTGTAATCGCATTTGCAACACAGGACCAGCTGCTTTTATAGAAATGACCGTAAAAGTAAACCCGCAAAAAGTAATAATTGAATAATCATACTAAACGCTGTTTTCCCATCTCCCCCGAGCGCTGTCATAGTTATTGTTTTTTTGGGTACCAGCATTTCATTTTCATAGCATCATCGTTGCTACGCTCAGTTCAAATTCAGTCCCGGAGTTGAAGCGGGTGAAGGCAAGAATGACCAATCAATCCTGGTCTAACCTTCAACTCGGCTTATCAGCTCGGTGTTATTCCTTGTCGCATCTGCTACTGCCTTGTAAGACGGTAAATAAAAAGAGCAGCGCGTTGTATAAGTACAGGAAACTCTTTAAGATTAATGGTTTCACCGGGAGCATGAGAGCCTATACCGCTTGCTCCTAAACCATCAAGTGCATCTACAAACTGGGCAACGTAGGATATATCTCCGGCACCTCTCCCGCCAGGGTCTCCTGCTCTTACACGCCCAACACGCATGTCTCTTGAAACTTTATCCAGTATTTGTACAAGATTGCGGTTTCCGGTTGTTGGCTCCATCGATGGTATACCATCTTCAAATGAAATTTCAGCCCGTGTGCCTGCAAGATTGTTGCTGGCAGCTATTAATTTCATTTTTTCCCTGGCTTCTTTTTTTTGCACTTCTGTCAAAAAGCGTAAATCGCCCTGTACAAATGCAGATGGAGAAATAATGTTTGTTTTTCCTGCAACCTGAGCTTTTATAGCAGCAGAGTCATAAGCAAGCTCAGAGCCTCCTACAAAAATTCCGGGATTGAAGGTTAGGTATTTTTCACTGCTTAACTGTTCACGAAATTCGTTTACAATTCGCGATGCTTCGTAAATGGCACCATAACCTACTTTAAAAACTCCTGACGAGTGCGCTTGTTTCCCATACACATTCAGTTGCCAGCCGCTTGAACCGCGTCTTGCATCCGCCACTGATGTAAGTCCACCTGCTCCTTCAAAAGCAAGGGCTATTTCTGACTGCCGCGCTCTTTCGATAAAGTCTCCACGGCTGACAGATATTGGTGATCCTGATTTTTCCTCATCACCAGTAAAATAAGCAGTAATAGTTGTATTCTTTAAAAGCTTTGAAGTGTTTAAAGCTTTCAGTGCTGCAAGTATCACCATATCACCACCTTTCATGTCATTTACACCTTGTCCCGTAGCGGTAGAGTCATTTAAAACTCTATAAGGGTTAGCAGGCATGTCTGGTTCAAAAACAGTATCAAGGTGACCTATTAAAAATATTTTTTTTCCAACATTCCCTTTCCTGTATGCTACAAGGTGCCCTGCTCTTTTTAAAGAGTCAGGTAGTGATATCCATTCTGTAGTAAATCCTATTTTATCAAATTCGCGGCGCAGTAGATCTCCTGTTTTCCTTACACCCTCCACATTTAGCGTTCCGCTATTAACATTTACTAACTGCTCAAGCATCCGCAATGTTTGAGGCATTTGTTTTTTTACATTTTCAATAATCTTCTTTTCTTCTTTGGTTAGTTGAGCGCTTGCTGCCTGTGATAATAATATGAGAAATAAGACTAAAAAATTTTTCATGATGTGTTCTTCAATTAACAATTAGAGCCAAAATAAGAATAAGTTTTCGATAATATGTATTTGAAACATTGCAAACAGAATACTTGTTTTACGCCGGTAAAAATAGGAAGAGATGTTGCAAAACATGGATAAATGCAACTTTGCCGGCATAAGTAATAACGAGGTTTTTAGCCAGATTAATTAGGCGAGGAACGATTTTTAAATATATTTGGGCCATATGAAGAAGACACTATACTTAAATTTACTTCCCTTATTGTTAGTCTTAATGACTAATTGCAGCAATAGCCAGGGGGGTAACGAGAACAAAGGAGACTCAACAGGTGCAAGCGCTGCAGGCGTGCCTGCTACAACTACAAATGCAGGGTCGGAGCAAACACCTTTTTCTTCGATGAAACCAATTGATACCGCAGCTTTTGATAGGATAAATAAAGAACTTGCCAATGGTGATACAACAGGAAAATGGCCCGTAAAAGCTCCTTATCCTACACCTGGTGCGGTTTTGCCTTTCCATAGGATTGTCGCTTTTTATGGTAACCTATATTCGAAGAGAATGGGTGCTTTAGGAGAATATCCTAAGGACGAAATGATTGCAAAACTGAGAGGTGAAGTAAAAAACTGGCAGGCAGCAGATCCGAGCTTACCCGTAATACCAGCCTTACATTATGTTGCAGTAACAGCACAAGGTGCGCCGGGAAAAGATGGTAAATTCAGGGCCAGAATGCCCTTCCACCAAATTGATACAATTATAAATTGGGCCAATGAAATTAAAGGTCTCGCTTTTGTCGATATCCAGGTTGGCCTAAGTACACTTCCTGCTGAAGTGCCGCAGCTCGAAAAATACCTCAGCATGCCTAACGTTCATTTAGGGATAGATCCTGAGTTCGCTATGATGGGTAAAGGTGGCAGAAAACCCGGATCTGTAATTGGTACGTATAATGCAGACGATATAAATTATGTTGTTGACTACCTCGCCGGTATCGTGAAAAAGAACAATATACCGCCTAAGATTTTGGTTATTCACAGGTTTACGAATCCTATGGTTAGAGATTATCAACGAATTAAAAGAGTGCCCCAGGTACAAATCGTAATGGACATGGACGGATGGGGAGATAAGATTTTAAAAAAGTCATCTTACTTGCTATACGAGAAAAGAGATCCTGTACAATTTACAGGCTTTAAAATCTTTTATAAAAACGATATAAGATCAGGTGCTGACCAATTATACTCTCCACAAGAAGTATTAAGCTTTCAGCCAAAGCCTATTTATATTCAATACCAATAATTTTAAATTCTTATAATGAAAGCCCGGCTTAGTTCTAAGCCGGGCTTTTTTGTGTCATTTTAATTGTCATTCATCTTCCTTGTAAATGCCGGAACCTTTTAATCCTGTTTTTCTGTTGACATCGCTCCCCATCCCTATTGCCTAAAGTTTAGTATAATGATTGAATGTATTCATGTTATAAAATTTAAATATGAAAGCAGCGGCAAGATGGA
This sequence comes from Segetibacter sp., assembly GCF_025963695.1. Taxonomy (GTDB): domain Bacteria; phylum Bacteroidota; class Bacteroidia; order Chitinophagales; family Chitinophagaceae; genus Segetibacter. The sequence goes on from NZ_JAOQAH010000047.1 coordinate 59,400, forward strand.
AGAAGGTGGTTGTATGGGCTGCTTCTATTATTGCTGTTCTGGCACTTATAGGCGTTGGTACCTGGTATTCTTTTAAAAAAGATATACAATTTGGCGATTCAAAGGCTAAGCCGGTAATTGCTAAAGAAATAAAGAAACTAGTAACAGAAATAAGCGACAGTCTTTACAACGTCGGGTTTTCGAACTTTGATTTCAATATTGATTCGGGGTACGCTTCTATAAGTAATTTAAAAATGTCTGTAGACACGGGCATATATAGAAAGCTGGTTGCAGAAAAAAAAGTTACAAATAACATAATTGCCGCCAAGGCAGATAAAATAACCATTAGCAAGTTTGGCCTTAAAAAAATAGAGGGCGAGCAAACGTTGCATATTACTAAAATGCAGATCGAAAATCTGATTGTTCATATAACTAACAAAGTGAGAAGTTATAATGATACTGCGCATAGTAAGTCGTTCATCGCAACTGCTATGAAAAGCCTTTTTAAAACAGTTGACACAGATAACATTATTGAGATGAAAATAGAAAACATGTTTTTGAATAACACGACACTCGTGTACACAAACAAGAATGAGAATAAAACTAAAACAACCAGGCTACGCAATCTTGATATATCACTTACCAATCTTTCTACGGGAGCTTTGGCCAATAAAGCCAACAATCAAAAAAATGTTGCAGTTATAAACGTTGGCCACCAAAAAGTGGTTACTACAGATAAACTATACGATATCGACTTTCATAATATGCGCATCATTTCGGCAGAGCGAAAAGTACCACTGTTAGCGGCAGTTATACTCGCTCTATTATTTCTTGGATATATTCTGGAATACTTATTTTTTCAATATAGTTTTTGGCTATTTTGTCTGAACCAAATTTTAACACTTTTTCTTCAAACAAACTTGTATTGAAATCAATAAAGTCATAGAAGGTTTTAAGTGGAGGTTCTTGTTTATTAATTTTAAGTGTCTCGCTAAACCAACTATACATACAATCAAACACTTTCTCAGTTTTGTTACTATGCACTTTAATGTCAAAACCATTGATATCTGAAATAGCTTTCATGTAATCATACTTCGTTGCTTCCAGAATCAAAAACTGTTTCTCATTTAAAGGATTAGTACCACTTTTTCTAAGTCCATAGTCTATTCCTAATTCAAAAGGCATATTCATTCTTGCAAATTCTTTAGCTTTTTTTGCCTTTACAAGTGACAAGTCATGAATACTAGATTTACACGATTTAATTATTTCCGTAATTTTTTTGAGTCGGACTTCGCCAGAATCTGAAACTTCTAAAGAAAGTCGAGGATTATATCCATTCTTAATGATAATATATAACATTGGTTTAAGCAAGTCATTAATATATGTTTCATCCAAAGGACAGTTTATAAAAACATTGGTCGCAAAATTCATTTAACGCAATTAATGTTTTTTATCTTTTGGAGGGTTAGGGTCGTCCCCGTATGAATTTCTATTTTCTATCATTCCATTGCTCTTGTGAATAAACAACTCTGTCTTTTCGGATTTACTTAACTCACGTCCGTATACTACAGCCTTGTCCTTTGTAGCAAAAGTTTTTGATGCTTTCTCGGCGCCAGACTTTTTCACCGCCCATCCTGACGATGATGGAACCACATGGTTTGATTTCTTTGCCATTTGCTGAAATTTAATTATGAAGTTAAGAAATTTTAGGGTCGTTCAGAAATTGCCGCTAACGCCCAATAGAAGAGATAAGTTTCCGAATGAGCTGTTACAAAAGCTTGCATTTGACGTAACCATAGGAAAAATGGTGCAAAAGAATGGCGAAATTCTATTTAAAATAGTGACCAGGAAATCTCAAAAAGAAGCTCGTTTTGTAATGACTAACATTCATTCGGTTAGCACAAATATTACAAACAATACAGCTGCAAAAAAAAGAAATCCATATACCAGGGTAGTGTCCGAATGTAGCATAATGAACGCAGGAAATATGAGTGCTATAATGTCATTTAATCTTGTAAATAAGAATGCACCGGTTACAATAACATCTACAGTAGGCCCAATGGATGGAACTGCATTTAGTCCTCTATCAGAAGCATTATCCTTGATGCAGGTAAAATCTGCACAAATAGAGAAAATGAAAACAAATATGAAAGTAGATGAATACTACGCCACAGGAAATATTGACTTCTATTACAAAGACATGAAAGTTAAGCTGCTCAAGAAAGATGAGGATGGTACACTTAAAAAAAGGTCAGTGATATCCTTTTTTGCAAACGTGATGCTGCCCAATGACACCCCGAAAAAAAATGGAACGTTTCGAAAAGGTCCGATTAATGTTGTAAGAGACCAGCGGGAGTCTTTCTTTGGATTCGTTTGGCGCGGTATGTTAGATGGACTAAGTTCTGCTATGTCAGGAATGGATCAGGATAAAAAAGAACCTGGCAACAAAGTGATCGAAGTATCAAAGTTATTTACCGGGCCTGAACGAGGGATTGAAGAAAAAAGCGCTGGAGGAGATAAGGAAAGGTTGAAAAAAATGAAGCACAAGCAACCTGATAAACGAAAGTAAGGATGTAAAAATAAAATTGAGTTCAGGCTTTTTAGTTTTCATAAAGCGTCATCCATACAATCGCTTTTTAAAAAAGAGAAGCTGTCTGCGACAGCTTTCAGATTTTATAAGATCGCAAACATGCTCCTTTTTTATAAACGTTTCTTCATTTTTCAATCTTCGTCAAGGTCACATTAATTATCCTGAAGTAGCCAACAACTTATACAAACAAAGTCCTATAAACTTCGTAGCCTCGTGTAATGCTGTTCTGGCACGAACTTTTTGCACTGCTGCTTAAAATGCATTAGAAAAAACAATTGCTAAATTCAAAAACTGCCCGCTACAGTGAATACTTTAAATCTTAATTTTGCTAGCGATAATATAACCACAACGACAAACTGAAAGAATGAAAAACAGGCAGATACTTATAATAGGGATGACATCGATAGCAGTAATCGGCTTGGTTGTATTATTAGCTGGCAAGGTAAAAAGACACCGCGTAATGGAAAGGCTCGACAAGATCGCCGAAGAAGGTTATGAACTAGCTGAAGATATATTATATCCATCATCAAAGCCTTTGTATAAAAAAGAGGAATACTCTTATTACAAAAATTATTAGTTGCTATTACAAGTAAATTTTTAAAAGAGGCTGCCCTAATACGAAAGGCTGCCTCTTTTTATTTAATTATAGCTTACTCAAAAGGTCCTAAAAATCTGCAACTGTCTATTCAAAAAACCTACTCCTCTTTACCTCCAGCCTCAAGTTCGCTTTCAGATTTAATTACTTCATTTCCATTTTCTTGCTTAATTACATATGAAGGTTCTTGCTTACTCCCTTTGCGCGTTACTTCTGTACCCTTTATTTTCTTTTTAATAGTCTTTTCAGATTTCTCTACAATCTTCCCCTCTGCCTGAGACTTGCCCCAATTCCAGTGTACTTTATCACCTTTTTTCATAAATTTTTTTTTATCACTAACACTTCTATCGTTCAAAATTTTTGCCAATTCCTGCTGTTTTTTTAAATCTACTAAAGTTTGTAGCCGGATTATTAAGAGGAATATAAAGGCTTTTATACTGCATTGGAAATGACAAAAATGATAATATTCATTATAGAAGTGGCCCTATTATCGCATTTTTGCAAAAGGATTACTACCGTTAAATAAAGTCACGAAAGTTATGTTGTTATATTTTGAGTTTGAGGATAAAAGAAGAAAAGCAGATGTAGAATGGCCCAGGAATAAGGGTAACATCGTTGTCCATATTAACGATAGAGAAATTGCGGCACATCTGCCAACGGATTTGTATTATGAAGTAGAGGATGGAAACAAAGTTGTTTTTACAATAGAGGATTCTTCAAATAAAAGACTGTCAGCATTACAAAGTGTTCTTGGCAAAAGATTACAGGAACTGGTTAATAAATAATTATTCACATTTAGAGGCAGCCGGCCACTTATAGAAGAGGTTATCAAGATGGCGTCTTTCAACGCCATTTAATATCCATTTTTAATTTTATTTACAATTCAGTTTGTATTATTTCGTTTTGACCAAAACCAATGCTATGAGAAAAATTTGTTTTGTTTTACTATTGATTTTACTATCAGGTAATTTTTGCAAAGCTCAATTTTATAAATCAGTTCTTCCTTCTCCTGAATTTTCTAGCGCCCTTGAAAAGATAGTGCTGGATTTTAGGCTAAATTTTTCAACAATTCAAGGAAACGCTCTTGTAAACGCAGGTGAAACCGAAACCTACGAATCAGTTGTCAAACTGCCTGGAGCAAGTGATTGTGTTATTTATAAATATCACTCTAAAGCTGATACAACTGCCAGTTGGCAAGGTACCATGTACAAAGGCGATGACTATAAAGAAGCCTGTAAAATCTATGAGAATGTTTTTAGACTAGTGAAGAAAAGCCAGGTGCGGTGGATAGATAAAACTTTTGTTGGCTTTAAAGGAGACATGGAAAAGCCTGCGGAAGAACTGAAATTTACAGTGAGTACACTCAATTTTGAGCTAGACGATAAAAGGTATAAAAATTTCCAGGCAGATATTGAAATAATCTCGAACTACAACGGATGGGAGGTGCATTTAAATCTGCAAACTAAACATCCTGATGATAATGCTAATGGTTAATTTTTATGGCTGGTAAACGCCTGAAAATTTAGATAGTTTAGAAAATATGTCCTTCATACTATACGGCTTTTCTAAGAAATCGGTTATCCCTAATCGTTTCAGTTTCCATTTCTGTACGTCTGAAACTGCCCCCGAATTAATTATTATAGGTATTTGAGAATCTATCTCCCTTTTAATACATTCCGCTGCTTGTAATCCATTCATAACTGGCATTTCAAGATCCATTAAAATGAAATCGGGCTTCAAACCTTCATTCAACTTTTGAATGGCTTCCGCACCATTTAAAACAGTAATGGTCTTCATTCCTGCATTTTCCATTATTTTAGAAATTACAAGCTGATTCATTTCATTATCATCTACATTCAAGACCACCTTTTCAAACAATTCGGGAAAGGTGTCTCTATAAATATTGTTCAACATAAAGCTTCGATTACGGGTTAGCCCAGAAACTTTGTCAAAAACAGTTCCAACCCTTCATTTGAGTTTTATAAATAAACCTATATAATATATTCGATATGTCCATCTTATTACATTAACAAGTTTCTAAACGTTACCACGTTTTTTCTATAGATAATTTAATCACGACATTGCCCCTGTTGCTTTCGAGGAAAATTTCGGCGAGGAAAAAAATGGGGAATCTGATTCGAACAAAATTTTACTCAATGAAAACTTCTTATAAGAAAACAATAATTAATTTTAATCAGTAAGAAAGCACATCATGGATAATCCCAATTTTATAAAAGGAACCACGGAAGAAGAAATTTGGAAACAGGTTAGTCAGCAGTTTATCCAAAACCCTGATCCCCTTGAATATGCTGTGGTGATCGCGCACGACAATCACCAGATAATTTTAAATATAGATATAGATCTTGGTGGCGGATTTGAAAGTGGATACGAAGCCACTTCGTTTACTGCTCCTTTGCATGCCGCAACCGACTTTCGTTTCGCCATACACCCGGAAAATTTTACAGATGAAATCGGAAAGTTTTTTGGAATGCAGGATGTTGTAGTTGGTTACGACGACTTTGATAAAAAGGTAATTATAAAAACAAACGACAAGCAGAAAGTAAGTGAACTGTTTTCCGACGAATCAGTGCGTGCAGTGATCCAAAAGTTAGAAAATTTCACTTTCAGCATTGCCACACACAACGCTACTGATAGTACAGATAAGACCACTTTTCTGGAACTGGTTATCGAAAGGGGAATTACTGACTTAGATGAATTAAGAGCTATTTACAGCGCTTACTATTCGGTGCTCACAAAACTTTAAAATGCTGCAATGTAGCTGCTTAAGCAAGCATATATAGTTCCCCCGATTTATAATACGAATTACTAAGGCATACTTCTTGAAATTCCTAATTCCAATCCCCTTAGTTCAGCAAGTCCGCGCAAACGTCCGATAGCACTATATCCGGGGTAAGTTTTTTTCCTTAAATCATCCAGCATTTGGTGACCATGATCAGGGCGCATTGGAATAGAAATATTTCTCTTTCGCATCACGGTTACAATTTCCTTTACTACCTCATACATATCTGCATCACCATCTAAATGATCGGCTTCATAAAAATTGCCTTCTTCATCTCTACGCGTATTACGAAGGTGAAGAAAGTGAATGTGCTCTCCCATCCGCCTAACCATTCCTGGCAAGTCGTTGTCTGCCCTTACTCCATAAGAACCTGTGCAAAAACAAAGTCCATTAGCAGGAGAGGGAGCTGCAGCTAATAATTCCTGTGCATCCTGTTCTGTACTTACAACTCTCGGTAAACTTAAAATAGGATAAGGAGGATCATCAGGATGTATCGCCATCTTTAAACCCATCTCCTCGGCAACAGGCACAACTTGTTGAAGGAAGTAAAAAAGATGTTGTTTTAATTTTTGTGCATCAATTCCTTCGTAGGTTTTTAGTGCGGCCAGAATTTGCTCTTCAGTAAACCGCTCCTCGCTTCCGGGCAAGCCCAATAGGGTGTTTGTATATAAAACGTCTTTCTCTTCGTCTGTCATCAAACCAAATCGTTGCTTTGCCTTTTCGATCTGTTCAGTAGTATAATCGTTTTCCGCTCCCGGCCGTTTTAAAATATAAAGATCAAATGCAACAAAAGCCGCTTTCTCAAAATACAAAGCCTTACTGCCATCCTTCATTGTATACGAGATATCTGTACGCATCCAGTCAAGTATAGGCATAAAGTTATATGTCACCACCTTTAAGCCACACTGTGCTACATTTCGCAAACTCTGTTTATAGTTGTCTATGTATTGGCGGTAATTACCTATTTGTTTTTTAATGTCTTCATGCACCGGAAGGCTTTCAATAACAGTCCATGTTAAGCCGGCGGCCTCTACGGCTGCTTTCCTTTTGCTTATTTCTTCTGTTGACCAAATTTCCCCAACAGCAATGTGATGTAAGGCAGTAACAACTCCCGTACATCCGGCCTGCCTGATATCCTGTAAGCTCACGGGATCGTTAGGGCCATACCAGCGCATCGTTTGTTCCATTAACATAATTCGTTATTTTTTATTTTGTACTTAGCTTTTCGAACCCGTATTCAACATTGTTGTGTCACTCACTTGTACTTCCAAAACGCTATTCAACCATTCCTGATGGCAAATATGATCAAAAATAAAGGGTAACTAACCAGATAAAAAATTGAAATTATCTCTAAGTTTAAAAACGCAGGATGAAAACAGAATAAGCTGTACGAGAGTGTCATCATTAAACCTGCCCATGTCTTGCGTCTAATAACTCTTATAAGTCCCGTTATTGAGAGGAGGAACGACCTGGCACCCTGAAGTGCTTAGTATAAGTGCCTTACTATTTGTAAAGCCGATTGCTTCGTTGTCGTTCCTCCTCAAAATGACGAGCATTGAATTTTCAGTAGAAGGGTGCGACGCAAGTATGTTTCATCGTAGAACAAATGCCGGTAACCAAAACATTCCTGGTGGTAGAGTACGCTAAGCAACAAAAGATTATGGAAGATCTTTTTGCCGGGCCCTTAAATTTCCTTGTTCTTTCCACTTCTTTTAAAGAGTATTGTCTTATGGATGTTATTATTATCGGAGCGGGCGCTGCAGGTTTAATGGCTGCAAAACAACTATCGGATGCGGGTTTAAAAGTTTGTGTTTTAGAAGCCAGGGAGCGTGTTGGCGGCCGCATTTGCCCTTTTATGAAATCAGAAGGAGGTGCAGAATTTATTCATGGTAAGCTTGCAGTAACGCTGAATTTATTGAAAGAAGCAGGAATAGAAAAGCAGGAGCTCACAGGTGAAATGAAGCAATTTATAAAAGGCAAATGGAGCAGGGAAACCGAATTTTTTCAACATGCAGGAACGGTGATTGAAAAATTGAAGGAAATTAAAGAAGACATCAGCCTCGCTACATTTTTGAATACATATTTTGCTGAGGAACAACAGCAGGAAATAAGAAGTGCTCTTACCTCTTACGTGGAAGGATATTATTCGGGAGAAATTTCGCGGGCCAGTGCAAAATCTTTTTTAAAAGAATTACTGAGCGAGGATGAGCAGCAATACAGGCCCGTGGATGGGTATGGAAACATGATAGAATGGCTGGCCAATTACAGCAAAAAAGCAGGCACAATCTTTAAACTTTCTACGATAGTTAAAGAAATCCGGTGGAGAAAAGGTGAGGCCGAGGTAGTTGATGAGGCAAACCAGGTGTACTTGGCCGATAAAGTAATTATTACAGTGCCGTTAGGCGTATGGAACGCAAATGAAAAGGCAAAAGGTGCCATAATTTACAAACCTGCCCTTACGCTGAAAACACAGGCAGCAAGTGAAATGGGCTTTGGATCGGCAATGAAAATTTTATTGAAGTTTGAGGAAAGTTTTTATAAAGAAGGGTTTTTAAAAAAGCATGGTGAGGCAGATTTTTCAAAACTGCACATGGCTCTTACTGACCAACCAATTCCAACATGGTGGACTCAGCACCCTAATGATTCTTCCGTGCTTACAGGCTGGTTGTCAGGTCCAGGGGCAGTTGAGATAAAAAATGAAGACGATGAAGCTGTTTTGTTAAAAAGTCTTCATTCTTTGAGTTGGATTTTTGATATCGACCTCGGGCAACTGAAGAAAAATCTTGAATGGTGGAAGGTTTTTAACTGGACAACAGACCCTTTTACACTAGGCTCATACTCTTACTCCACGTTGCAGACTGCATCAGCAAGAAGATTGTTAATGGAACCGGTTGAAGATACTCTCTTTTTTGCGGGCGAAGCTGTATATGAGGGGCCGGAAATGGGAACCGTGGAAGCTGCATTGACAAGCGGAAGAGATGTGGCAGCAACCATCGTGATAAAAAAAGGCAGTCGTGATAACGAGGTCGGTTAGATGGCCTTTTAGAATTTGTTATCTGCCTTACAAGCGACGCTCCTTATTAGTTTTAAGGAACTAAATTAGAAGTATTTACTTTTGCCCGATTTGTCATTCCCCCTATTTTTGCCATTAATAAAAAGGCCATTGCCTCGAATATCATTGTATGTGTAACAACCCTTTCAGTTCTTTTTGGATGGCCGGTTATGAGTGTACCGACAAATTAAACGCGTATGGTAATCGTGTCGACTTTTTACAAGAAACAGGTCATCTTCAATTGATTGATAGTGACTACCAATCTTTGGCACAATTTAATATTCGCACGGTTCGTGAAGGTATTCGATGGAGTAAAGTAGAAACACGCCCGTATCACTATGACTGGAGTACGGTAAAGTTTATGCTTGAACGTGGAAAAGTTAATGGAATACAGCAGGTTTGGGACCTTTGCCATTTTGGTTTTCCGGATGATCTTACGCCACTGCATCCAATGTTTGCAAGGCGTTTTGCTGCTCTTTGCCGTGCCTTCGTAAAAATGTATCGTGACTTCGATCCTTTTGGTACGCTGATCGTAACACCTATTAATGAAGTAAGCTTTCTAGCGTGGCTGGGCGGGGACAAGTGCGGCACTTCCCCTTATTGCATCAATTATGGCTGGCAGGTTAAATACGCTTTGATGCGTGCTTATGTAGAAGGTGCAGCCGCGCTAAAAGAGGCAGATCCTTCTATAAAAATACTGACTACAGAACCTTTGATAAATGCCGTTCCCGAACTGAATGCGCGACCAGAAAGAGTAGAAGACGCACGCATTTGGCACAACTATCAATACCAGGCAGTAGATATGCTTTGCGGCTTTGTTAGTCCGGAGTTGGGAGGGAAACCAGAGTACGTGGATATTGTTGGAGTGAATTATTACTATGAAAACCAATGGGAAATTGATATTTGGAAACCCCTTCAGTGGAAAAACGAACCTGCTGACCCTCGTTTTGTTCCACTGAGAAACTTGTTACTGCAAATTTATGAGCGTTACCAGAAACCTATAGCGCTTACAGAAACAAGTCATCCAAAAGAAGACAGGCCCGACTGGATAAATATGATAGCCGAAGAAACCGCGGCAGTTATTGAGCAGGGTGTTCCTTTTTATGGTATCTGCCTTTATCCCATTATAGACCGACCGGACTGGGATCACCTGACCCCCTGGCACAATGCCGGTCTTTGGGATGCTGAGTTGAGGGAGAATGAACCGCCAGCCCGAGTGCTTTATGAACCCTACGCCGAGGCTTTATTAAAATGCCAGGACTTGATTGATGAAGTACAGGAACAAGCCAACGTGAAGGTTGCTTAGAGTGGCATAAATTTTTTACGCGTTGTGGTAAATTAGATTATGAGTACCAACGACAATGAAGCCACTCAAAGCGATGCTACCAATAACAGAAATGCAAATACATCAATGAAAAGTATGTTGGCTGAGGATATTCATGACTCGCCGGAGGATGAGGAAAAGATGAAATCTGAAACAGTCATTATTGATCTTCCCGATGTGAGCGATATTCCTGGCCAGGAAAATATTGTAGTTCCAAATATTGGTGAAATGCAAGACACCACTATTTCATCAGACGATGAAGAAGGTCTTGGTCTTTTCGATGATGAAGGTGATGAAGATACTGACCTGGTAATGGGGACAGAAGCCGACGTTTCGGAAACAGAACAAACCATGTTGCAAAGGGCCGATGAAGACATGCCAGATGAAGATGACCCGTTGCTACGGCAGGCGGAATTAGATAACACCGATAACGAGGGAGACGTATTGAATGAAGGAAGTCTTGCAACAGACGTTGGAGGTGGAGACTTAGATACTGCTACTAACGAGGGAGACCTTGATAACGATGCTATGGGACAAGGTGATGAAGAAAATGCAACTTACAGCCTCGGTAGCAACAGCAACGATAATGTTACAGAGGGCACTCCATAAAGTTATTAAACCAATTAGTGGATTTCCCCAAAGTATGGCCGCTGGGAAAGCATAACAAATGCGCTTGTTTTTTAAAAGTATTACGATTGGCTCTGTAGGTGCTGCCCTGGCACCTATTTTTATTGGAAGCAAAAAACCTTATTCGTACTCCTTCCCCACACCCTGACTCTTCGAGCCCCCCGATTTCAAGGAAAAATATATTTTCATGAGCCAAATATTATTTCTATTCGGCTATAAATAGCATGAGGATGAGCCAAACAGACGGTTATTCGGCTCACTTCATTTAAGGAATAACTACCGCAAATGTTGATATTATGAGCAGTTTAGCCAAAGGCATTTTTAGAATAGGAACAAGCGGAATAGTGGTCCCCGGAACCAAGGAATCTTTTCCTCCCGAATTTCAACTTAAAAGCCGGCTTAACTACTACAGTTCACTGTTTAATACGCTTGAGATAAACAGCACCTTTCATAAACTTCCAATGACGTCTACTTTTGAAAAGTGGGGTGCCGATGTTTCTGAAAACTTTCAACTAACCATTAAGCTGTGGAAACAAATTACTCATATAAAAAAACTGAAAATTGACCTGGATAATATACCGCTGTTTTTAAAAGCAGCCGACCGGGTTGGAGATAAAAAAGGCTGCTTACTTGTCCAGTTTCCCGGCAGTATTACATTGGAGTTTTATAACGAAGTGGAGCAAATTTTATTAAAGCTCCATGAAGTTGATAGGGATAGTGTTTGGAGAAAAGCAGTTGAGTTTAGAAGCGATACCTGGTATGTAGGTGAAGGTTACGAGTTGCTAAAAAGCATCAATGCATCTTTGGTTTTGCATGACATGCCGAAGTCGAAAAATTTACAACCAATGGAATGGGATAAATTTTTCTACTTCCGGTTTCACGGACCAACCGGTAATTATAGGGGGAGTTATAGTAACGGGTTTCTACATGAACAATCAGAGAAAATACGGGTCTGTATTGACCAGGGAAAAGATGTATATGCTTATTTTAACAATACTATGGGCACTGCTTATGATGACGCTATGTGTTTAAAGGTAATGGTAGAGAAATAACAATTACAACACGTGTTTGCTTTTAAGCAACAGCAACAACCGCTTCAGAAATAGCTTCCGTAAAAATTCACACTACCATAGCGTCATTGCTAAATGCGTCTTACATGAGGAAAAATTTTCGCTTGAAATGGCATGATATTTTACCCCATTGTTGAAAAATCATTCATCATCAAATTAACAGCAGGAGGTTTTATGATAACTATTGAGGGAATTACTTTACCTGTATTAGCTCCGGAAAAAGAAGATCGGTTTAGGGAAGAAAATGGCCAGCAACCAGGTTATGCCCGGATAAACGGAGCGGGAACGCTAGTGATTACAAACACAGGCGGCTCTAGCGCATCAGAAGGCGGTATGGGAAGTGGAAGTGAAGATGACCGGGAAAAAGGTAGTCTGTCTAAGCCGGGAGAAAAGGGCGGCTCAGTAAGTACTGATGACGACGACGACACTACATTTGATCCGATAAAAAAGAGTGTGAAAGAAGCAGAAAAGGCAAGGGACAAGGAGTAGAATAGTATGTTGACATAGCTGTAACCAGTTGCGATACATCTGCGAGTTGACTAGTTGATTAAAGACAAATATTGTACAAGTGTGCGACGCAACAATGTTTAGAATTGGTGAACTGCTCGTCACGAAAAAAAATCACAAAGCATAAAAGAAGCCGGCAAGATTAGCCGGCTTCTTTTATATATCTAAAACTCCCTTTCATTTCTGGCTGCTTAACGCAGCTTTTTGGTGGTGAATTCTTTACCGCGCGTTGCAGTGTTATGAACTAGGACGCTACACTTGAAACCGGGTTTTTTTTAATCATTGTCTACGGGTAATTTTTAAACTTTGATGAGTGGGTTGTTGTATTCTATTGGTCTTAAGTCAACTCTTTTAAGAGAATGCCTGTAAGATATTGAGTTTCAAATTTGGCAATTAATTCCAGTAATGGGAAGAATTCTACATTCCCCAGTTTGAGATGTAGTTGAAAGACAGGCTGTTGCTAAACGGCATATTCATAGACTGATAGTGGTAAATCAATATCTATTATGAATACACATTCTACTCAAACTGAAGCATCACTTATTGCAAGCTGTATAAGAGGGGAAAGAAAAAGTCAGAAAGCTTTGTACGAATTGTATAGTGCAAAACTATATTCTATTTGTTTTAAGTACACTAAAAATTCAATGGACGCAGAAGACGTATTGCAGGACGGCTTTGTGAAGTTGTTCTGTAACCTGCACAAGTTTAAAGGTGAAGGCTCGTTTGAGGGTTGGATGAGAAGAATTTTTGTAAACACAGCTATTGAACATTTACGTCGGAAAAAGTATGATACTAAAGATTGGGAGTCTTTTGGTAACACCATCTTAGACAAAGAGCCCACCGCGCTGGATCTTTTATATAAAAAAGACCTGATTAAAAGTTCGCAGAGCTTAAGCCGTGGATACAGAACCGTTTTTGATCTTTATGCAGTGCAGGGTTTTTCTCATCAACAAATAGCACGGCGATTAGGAATTAGTGAGAGCACCAGCAAATCGCAGTTTTCGAGAGCTAAAGCCCTACTGAGAACAGTAGTTCAGGAAAGGCGGTCTGCGTAAGCGGCAGAACGTTATCAGGTGAAAACAGTGTTGCGGTTACTATGGCACCCTGTGATTTTGCAGCCAGCCATAGTAACCACACAATTCCTAATAACGGCCCTTCTAGCCGGGTTTTACAGCAGAGATCAAACCGTAATCCATTAAGGTTGAAATGTTTTCCATCTGTGGTATCAAGCCTGCTTGGGAAAACCAGCTTCGGTATTCTTTCCTGCTATAAGCACGACCCTTCGTTGCGAGAAAGAGCATGGCAGAATAATCGGTAATTGCAAGGGGGCCATCCAAACGATCATTTAAAAAGGCATCGTGTACCCAAAACTCACCGCCCGGCTTTAGAGCGTGAGCAAATTTTATTGCAAGTTTTTCACATGTCTCGGTCGGCCAATCGTGAAAAAGGCTGGCAGCAAGCAAAATGTCCGCTGCAGGAAGTTCATCTTGTAGCATATCTCCGGGTAAAAAAGTAACGCGCTCTTTTAGTAAATTCCCCTCTTCAAGCTTATTGCTACAGAACTCGTTTAACAGCTCTGCAGCAACTTTCAATACTTCGGGACGATCAAAAACAATTGCGCGTGAAGATGGGTTTGCAACAAGCCATTCGTAACTATAATAACCCGTGCCCGCTGCTACGTCTAGTAAAACGCCTTTGTGTTTTGATATTTTACCCGCCACAACAGGAGATAAATATTTCGCTCGTCCAGCTAATGCCATGGTAAAAAAACGGGCAGCATCCGGATCATCCATTGGAGAAGGAGCGTCTTCATCCTTTACATATGACAAACCCTTATTTCCCGCTGCCGGCCCATCATTTCGTAGCCACTCTGTCATCTGTATCACACCTGTATCTTCTTTTTCCAAACCTGCATAACCAATCAAATTAACGGGACTGGCTGACGTAAGATATTTCCCCGTTTCGGTAAGTTGAAGTTTCCCTTCCGCACCATAGTCTAACAAATTCATTGCACACAAAGCCGGAAATAAAACCATTGCCGGCCGTTCTTTTAAGTGTAGTCTTTGTTGCAGTTCTTCAATTGATAAAGGCTCTTTACTTAGTTCTTCAAAAACTTTTAGATGGTGAATAGCGGCAACTAAAAGGTGAGAACCGGCTTTTGCTCTGAGGTGCCGGGTTATTGGAGCAAGGTCTAACATGCAAGAAATACTATTTGACTTTTTGACAATGCCGCAGCTAAAGCGGTATAATGAGGAGGTTCAATGTGTAATCGTTGATCCGTGGTTACATCTTTTCATCAATCTTTTTTACCACTTGTTTAATCACTTCCACGGCTTCTATAAAGAACGGCTTATTAATAGTTTTATATTCGTCTGTTGCCTTATGATAATCCTTGTGATCTTCTACCCCAAAATATAGAAAGGGTATTCCTTTCTTATTAAACGATCCATGGTCACTTTGGTTCGTCCAATCATCACTGCCTGATTTCGGATCATCATGCCCCGGAATTAATTTTAGAGTTCCAAGGGCTGTAGGCAAATATTCTTTAAAGCCGGGAGTTTGAAACGTGCCTGAAACATACAGTTCGCCTTTATCATTATGACTAATCATGTCCATGTTAATATCTGCTTTGATATTTTCGAGAGCAACGGGCGGGCTCGCAACAAAAGCCTTTGAACCTTGAAGTTCGGCTTCTTCTGCGTCAAAAGCAGCGAATATGAGGGTATTGTTTGGTTTGTTTTTAGCAAAATAAGCAGCAAGCGACAACAGGCCCGCAGTGCCGGAAGCATTATCGTCGGCTCCATTAAACACTTCACCATTAATTACTCCTACGTGGTCAAAATGGGCTGAGATAACAAGAATGTCTTTCTTTTTTCCGGTAATGTAGCCAATAACATTTGCCCCTTGAATTTCTCCGTTAGTGCTGTTTTTAAAGGTAAAAGGTTGGAGGTAGTTTGACGCATAAGATTTGAGACCGAGCTTTTTAAACCGGCTGGCTATAAAGGAGGCCGCAATTTTGTTTTCCGGTGTACCTGTCTTTCTTCCTTTCATTTCGTCAGAAGAAAGGTATTCTACATCCTTAAGCAACTGAGAGGAAGCTATTTTTTGGCAATGAGAAAATAAGGGAAAGACTATTAATAATAGCAGATATTTCATGCGGTAAAAGTAAAGCAAAAACCATCTTGCAAGCTGGCAATAAACCTTCATTTGAAACGGTGAAAGTGCCGGCCGTACTTTTATTAAACTTAATAGCGTGAATTCTTTGCCTTCTTTCTTGGCCCCACTGTTTGCATGTCTATGGCCTGAAATCCCATCCTAAATGCTGCCGAGTTTTTCTGCAAGCTAAAGTTGAAATGAGCTGCATCAACAAAAAGAGGGTTAACAAAAGAAGAATGAGTGTCCTTTCCGTTTTGTTGCCATTCTTTCCATTTCCATTTATTGAAAACTATGCTATCAAGGGCGACGGTTGGATTGTAGTAAATATTATAATCAGCTTCGAAGGTACTTTGAACTTTTTTGACCCCGGTTTTTTCATTTGGATGAAAATAGAAATCGTAGGCTTTGTCTTCCCAGTTTCCGTCAAACAGTTTTCCTTCTTTCCAGTAGACGATGTTATTTTCAAAGTACACGCTCTCGTGCGGGTCTACCCGGGTTCGGTTTATTTGCTGCAATCTGCCAAGAGCAAAAATGTTATTACGCACCGTCAACTCCTTTGCGTAATGAATATTGTAACCGGCGAACTTGGTGTTATAAACAATGTTGTTTTCCACCAAAATATGAGTGGAGCCTTCGTCATTATAAATTCCCCAGCCCCCGTAATTGTGCGAGTCTACATCGTGTATAAGATTATTCCGAACAACAGTGCCGGGCGAAACTCCCAGTGTATATACCGCTCCCATGTCTGACAATAATCCCTGCCCGATGTGATGAATGTAATTGTATGCAACCACGTTATCCCTGCTGACACTTCTTTGGTAACCCCATTCCCAACCGACAGAAACACCGGTATAATAGCCATGATGAATATTATTGTGAACGACTTCGTTGTTTCGCGAATGCATTAACAGCACACCAACAGCAGACGGGAAGATGGTACCGTAGTTACTGATTTCATTATCGCTTATGATGTTGTGGTGGGTTTGCAGTAAGGGCGTTTCACCTGCTTTTGCGCCATTCATTTTAAAGCCTCCGGCAGCAATATTTGTAATGGTGTTATAAGTAAACTGGTTGTAAGAACACCCCTCCGCCAGGTTAAAAGCGAAGCCACCTGTATTGGTTATGGTACAACGATCGAACACACACCGTTGTGCTCCTTTTAAGTTTATTATGGCAGCAATGCTTGACGATCCCTGGGCATCATTTGTATTTCCTGCAGGTAATTGAACATTAGCGTACTGAAAAATGATATTGCGGAAGTAAATGTCGGTAACCGGCTTTTCAAGTGCATTTCCTGCCAGCGTTATAAATCCGCTTGTGACAGGTGCCCACACCTCTGTCTTGCTCATGTCCTCGCCGGGCAAAGAGATGTAATATAATTTCCCCTCCTTTTTATCGAGGTACCAGTCTCCCGTATCCTGCAAACCTTCCCAAACATTTTCTACAACATATCTCGCACCGTCATTATTAAAGTCGTCGGTAAACACTTTGCCGGAAGGATATTTAAAATTGACGGTATGAGTGCTATCATTTACAGACTCTATCGTGAGGTGTGTATCGGTCCAAAAATGATATGCAATCACATCAATGTCCTGTATATTCTTCCATGTTGATTTCATATCTCCTTGCGCAAACTCAAATCGTTTGCTCTTTGTCTGGTATCCTGCTTTTAGATCTCCATCCGGAAAACCTTTTACCCTGTAAAAACCCGTCTTTGGAAGCCTTGCCCTTTTGCGCTCTTTTCCGTTTACAAATAATTGAATAAACGACCATCTGCCGGCCTTGACCTGGGGAAGTTCTGCCACCCAAATGTTATCCTTATATCTCCTCCATCCCGTAATTTTTTCGCCGCCATTCAATACAACTCTGTCTTTGTTATAAGCACTGTATATGACCGGCCCAGATTGCGTTCCTCCATCTTCGGCTGTTAACAAAAGAGGCTCTTTTATTTTATGTTCACCCTTTAGCAAGTATACATATGTTGTGTCTGGTGAACGTTGTTTTCTATGTGCTCTAACAACATCCCGTGCTTTTTGCAGAGTAGCGAAAGCCTGGGCAGGTGACAGACCGGACGAAGCATCGTTGCCACTTACTGATACAAAATATTTTACCGATTGTCCCTTTGACGTACCCGATAAAATGGAGAATAGTAATAAAATCATTAATTGTACAAAATGCTTCATAACGTTTTTCTTGGGTAGCTAAGATAATTATATTGGGCATTTGCAGATAAAACTTGTGCACGAAATGAAATCGAACATTTCCGGCTTTGATAGGGCTCTTACTTATATGCCAGATTATAAGTAGTGTAGGTAGTGCTTTTATGTACCGGGCGAATTGCTACTATTAAGCACTGTTGTGTCACACCCTTGTACTATAGCTAGCTGAAGCAACAGACTGCAGCTGCTAAGCCGATCTATTTATACGGTTTCTTTAGCACTAAGAAAATGGCCGTATTTATTTATCAGTTCTTCCAGTTTTTCTACCTGCTCATTAAATACCTCCATCATCCAGGGTTTATGCTCTATTTGCTGCGCTTGCTTGCGGGCTTCCAAATATGCTTCCTTGTTTCCTAAGCCAAAATAGGCTTCGGCCCTGTTGACAAGTATCCAGAATTTCTGTTCATTCTCTATTGCCTGCTGGCTTTTAGCAAGCTCATTATCCTGTTGCAGTACTTCTTCTTTTTCTGCCGAGGCATTTTCCGAATATTTTTTCCAGTCCTGCTCACACATTTTTAGCGTTACTTCCCGTATGCGGTTTGCTAATATCATATCCGCTATCTTGTCTTGCACTGTGGGATATAAATTTGTATCAACACGGTTATCGATAAGAAATGCAAGGTTAATTGCGTTGTACCTGTTGTTAAGTAAAAAATAAGCCCGCTCATAATATTGAATCGCATTTGCCAGGTGGTCTTCACCCTGCCCTTTAAAAAAAAGGCGCTTTTCTATTTTTGCTGCCAGCGTTACCGTTTCTGCATCATTCGTATGCTGAAGATCCAGGTCGTCTAAAATGTCAATTGCATTATGGAGGGCAGTAAGTTTATCTGGTTTTTCTGCCTTATAAGTCGCCAATGCAAGACGGTGAAAAAGATATGAATTGGAAGCAATAAGTTTAGGATCGGTTTTGCAGTTCGAGATTTTTATAGCGCTGTTTAAAAAAACTTTCGCTGTTTCATACTCTTTACTTTTAAGTGCATCTTCTGCTTCCTTCAATATAACGGCAAGGGTTACCCTGTTGTTTGGGTTTTCGTCGTCATTGTTTTTTATTGCTGCGCCAACTTGCTGTGCCATTTCTTCAGCTTTCTGCTGCAGCTTTGGAGGAATTAATCCACTTAAAAAAGTATATACAGGACTGTCGGGATCTTCTATTTTTAAAACGGCATCCAACGTATCACTTAATACTTTTTGAAATCGCAGCACTTCAGGGTAATCAATGTTTTCTCCGAGGTGGCTGTATTTAGTTATAAGTATATGGTTTAAATCAAAAGGATAACACATTTGTTGTTCTGAAATTACAATCGTTGTCCGGGGGCGCATCGCATGCCTTACACCCAATTCATAAAAGGCATTTGCATTAGCTGTTGAGATGTCAGCAACTACCACATCTGCTGAAAGCAACTGCCGGTACATGGGCACATCAATAATGCCGGCATGTCGTATTTCATCGGCGCGCACACAGAGCAATCCTTTACTCTCAATAACCGGTTTAATAAGCTTGTGATACGTTAAGTCCAGGTTTAGTTTACGACCGGTGGCCAGGTCTGTTTTAGTACCGAAGCCCATGACGACGAAACATTTTTTTTGCTCTGGCATTGTAAAAAACAGTTTGATGATGAATAGAAATTTACATCATCAAACCGCGAAATGCAAGTAGTGCGGTGGGCATAATAACTTATTGTTATGGTATGGTAGCTTCTTATTTTTCTTGTGCAATTATTTATACTCATCCATTGTTGCCTTAATTTATTCGCAACCTCAATTTATTTGATATAGCAGGTGCCAGGTTGAATAGAAATAAAAAAGTACAAGTGAGTGACACAACGATGTTTAATAGGATTAATAAAAGCCGGGATGAACCCTTGAAACCACGTAAAACAACGAACTACAAAAAAATCTGAATTTTTATAAGTATTACCACGAGAAATAGGATTAAGTCGTAAATTTCAAAACGATTTAATTCTGATCTTTAAATAAACTGTCTACTATGGGTTCCGTCTCGCTGATAGTTTTAACGATTGCTGCTTTAGCCTTTTCTGCCGGAGGTATTCTCATCGGCAGGCTATTCAATAAAGGAAGCAAGAACAGTCAAAAAGGGCAGGCATACGAATGCGGCATTCCTACAGCGACCTCTCCCTGGAACCAATTTAATGTTGGCTATTACCTATTCGCGCTGTTGTTTCTCATTTTCGATGTTGAACTTGTCTTTATGTATCCGTGGGCAGTCGTTGTAAAAAAGATAGGTATAACAGCGCTGTTCGAAATTCTCATTTTCGTTTTCATCTTATTCATGGGCTTTTTATATGCCCATAAAAAAGGAGCTTTAAAATGGATGTAAGAGAACAAATACGTGAAACGAACAAAGAGTTTCCTGGCCAGGTAATACCAACGCAAGGTGGCGGTATTATAGCATCTACTTTCCAGGATATTATTAACTGGGCCCGCTCTAATTCTTTATGGCCACTCACTTTTGCTACCAGTTGTTGCGGTATTGAGATGATGAGTGTAGCGTCGGCCAAATACGACTTTTCGCGATTTGGTTTTGAGGTAGCCCGAGCCACACCACGGCAAGCAGATGTTATTATTATTGCCGGAACCATTGTAAACAAAATGGCGCCCGTACTAAAACGATTGTACGACCAGATGGCTGACCCGAAATATGTAATCGCAATGGGTGCCTGTGCTATCAGCGGTGGTCCTTTTTTCTACAATACTTATTCGGTGGTAAAAGGCGCCGATCACATTATTCCTGTTGATGTATATATACCGGGTTGCCCTCCTCGCCCCGAAGCACTGTTACACGCATTGATTTCTTTGCAGGAAAAAATAAAAAGTGGCTTGACAAAAGAACAGATCAAAGCTGAAACATTGCAGCCATGACAAACGAAGAAGTTAAAGAGTTTATATCGGGGATACATCCATCTGCGGTCTTTGACGAAACAGGGGAATGGTTAAATATTCAAATTGATGCATTGGAATGGAAGCGACTGGCAAAGCTGTTACGTAACGCACCTTTCAACTTCGATTACCTTTTTTGTCTCACCTGCATTGACTGGAAAACTTTTATGACGATGGTGTATCATTTATCATCGACGATACACAGACATACAATTGTAATTAAAGCGAAAGTTGACAGGGCTGATGCAAGAATAGAAAGCGTAGTGGATATATGGAAAACTGCGGAATTTCATGAAAGAGAAGTATATGACTTATTTGGGGTGCACTTCACTAATCATCCTGATTTAAGGAGACTGATACTAACGGATGACTTTGAAGGATATCCGTTGAGGAAAGATTATGATGATCCGGTTAACATGATAAAGTTGTAGGAAGAAAGTAAAAACTTAAAAGTAAAAATTGAGGTAGCGATCAGCATGTATAGCCAAACTGAAATATTGAAAGAACCTGGAGTCATTTCTTCTAATAGTACCGAAGGTGAGCTTGTGATAAATATTGGTCCTCAGCACCCGGCCACACATGGTGTTTTGCACCTGGTTGTTACATTAAATGGAGAAACGGTTAAAAAAGTTGAACCTCATCTTGGATATATCCATCGCTCTATTGAAAAGATGTGTGAGAGCTTAAGCTACCGGCAATTCATTTATGTTACAAGCCGAATGGATTATCTCTCCGCTCACATCAACAATCACGCATGTGCGATGACGGTTGAAAAAGCCATGCAGATAGAGGTTCCGGCAAGAGCCCAATATATACGGGTGATTATGGATGAACTTACCCGCATTGCTTCGCATGAACTGTGGTGGGGAGCGCTGGCGATGGACCTGGGAGCTTTCACTCCTTTCTTTTATGCTTTTCGCGAAAGAGAAACCATTAATGACATCATGGAGCAAACCTGCGGCGCAAGGCTCACTATGAATTACATGGTGCCGGGGGGGGTGATGGCAGACATCCATCCAAGCTTTCAACAAAAAGTAAAGGATTTTATCAAACTGTTTAAATCGAATATTGACGAGTATGATGAACTGGTAACAGGTAGCATCATTTTTCAAAGTCGCATGAAAGGAGTGGGTTGTTTATCAAAAGAAGATGCTATTTCTTATGGTTGCACCGGTCCCGTTGCACGTGGTAGTGGAGTGAATTGTGACATCAGAAAGATATATCCGTACGAGATCTACAAACAGTTGCAGTTTGATGAAATAATAGAGACAGCAGGAGATTCCTTTTCCCGTTATCTCGTTAGAATAAAGGAGATGAAAGAATCAATTAAGATCATAGAACAATTAATTGATGAAATACCAGAAGGGGATTACCAGGCAAAAACAAAAGCCGTTATAAAATTGCCTAAAGGAGAATTTTATACCCGCGTAGAAACAGCAAGGGGTGAACTGGGAGTTTATATAGTAAGTGAAGGCGGCACAACACCTTATCGCATAAAGTTCAGGTCACCGGGCTTTTCAAATTTGTCAGCACTAGATCATATGGTAAGGGGAAGCAAGATTGGTGACCTAATGGCAACTATGGGCACGTTGGATTTGGTAATACCGGATATTGATAGGTGAGGGAAATTAGGGATTAGGAATATTTTGACTTTTGACTTTTTAATTTGAAATATGTTCAGCTTACAAGGCATAACAAACGGAATTCAAAGCTTTCTTCATTCAAGATTTAGCGCTACCGGCGTCTTGATTATTGAAAGTCTCATTGTAATTCTATTGGCTACTACCTTGTTTGCATTGCTGGGGTTAGTATTGGTATGGATGGAGAGAAAAGTAGCAGCGCAAATGCAGATTCGCCTCGGTCCAAACAGGGTAGGGCCAATGGGAATTTTTCAAACGTCAGCCGATACACTGAAGCTGATTTTAAAAGAAGGATTAACACCGGATGGCGCGGACAAGTTTCTGTTCAACCTCGCACCGTTTGTTGTTATGATTGTTGCTATGTTGCTGCTTGCACCAATTGCCTTTGCAAAGGGCTTCCAGGTCTGGGATATTAATATTGGAGTATTGTATGTGACGGCAGTATCTTCTTTGTCAGTCATTGGAATTTTAATGGCAGGATGGGCAAGTAATAATAAATACTCTTTGTTGGGTGCAATGCGAAGTGGTGCTCAAATAGTGAGTTACGAACTATCAGCAGGACTGTCTATTCTAACCATTGTTGTATTAACAGGCAGCCTGCAGTTAGGCGATATCATTGAGGCGCAGAAAAACGGTTGGTGGTTGTTTAAAGGACACATACCGGTAATTATTGCGTTTGTAATTTTTATTATAGCAGCAACAGCTGAAACAAACAGGGCTCCATTTGATATGGCCGAAGCGGAGTCGGAGCTGACTGCAGGATTTCACACAGAGTATTCGGGAATGAAGTTCGCGCTGTTTTTTCTTGCTGAATACATCAATATATTTATTGTGTGTGCTATTGGGGCAACTCTTTTTCTCGGTGGATGGATGCCCCTGCACATTGGCAACTGGCAAGGCTTCAACCACCTCATGGATTACATCCCATCTTCCATCTGGTTCTTTGCCAAAACGTTCGCTTTAATTTTCCTGATCATGTGGTTTAGATGGACTTTTCCACGGTTAAGAATTGATCAATTGCTGAATTTGGAATGGAAATATCTGTTACCGATAAGTTTATTCAACTTGTTATTCGTAACTGTAATTGCAATATTGGGATGGCATTTTTGAGTTTTGAGTTTAAAGTGTTGAGTTTAGCGGAAAAAAAACATTGTTATGGCTACGATAACGAAATTCGAAGATATAGAGGGGTGGCAAAAGGCAAGATTGCTTGCAAAGGAAATATTTATATTTTCAAACGAAACAGCCTTAAACAAAGACTTCAGATTTAGATATCAAATAAATGCGGCGGGAGGTTCTATAATGGATAATATAGCTGAAGGATTTCAAAGAGGTGGAAGATTAGAGTTTATTAATTTTTTGACAATAGCAAAAGGTTCTTGTGCGGAAGTAAGATCTCAATTGTACCGAGTATTTGACAGAAAATATATTACTGCAGATAAATTTAGTGAACTATTGAAATTAGCAGAGGATATAGGAAGCATGTTAGGAAGCTGGATCGAATATTTAAATCAATCTGAACTCAAAGGAACAAAGTTTAAAAATCGAGTGGCTATAACTCCTTAAACAGGCTACCTTAAACTCAAAACCTTAAACTCAAAACTTGCAGTGTTTTTAAAAGATTACATATCCGACATCTATCACGCAACGAAGTCTCTTCTTACAGGCATGAAGAGAACAGGTTATTATTTTGTTCATCCGAAAGAAATAATAACCGAACAATATCCTGATAACAGGGAAACATTAAAAATGGCTGACCGGTTCAGGGGAGAAGTGATCATGCCTCATGATGCAAATAATGAACATGCTTGCACCGGGTGCACTGCTTGTGAATTAGCCTGTCCAAACGCAACTATAAAAATTATTACAAAATTTGACGTAACACCTGAGGGTAAAAAGAAAAAGGCGCTTGACACATTTGTTTATCATCTTGAGCTCTGCACGATGTGCAACTTGTGTGTAGAGGCTTGTCCTACTGATGCTATAAAAATGGGCCAAAACTTTGAGCACAGCGTATACGACAGAAGTATGCTGCTTAAGAAGTTGAACAAGCCGGGATCTAAAATAAGGGAAGGGGTTGAGTAGGCTTTTGGGAGTGGTAAGTGATAAGTTGTAAGTGGTAAGTGATAAGTTGTAAGTGATAAGTGGTAAGTGATAAGTGGTAAGTGATAAGTGATAAGTGGTAAGTGATAAGTGATAAGTAGGGAGTTGTAAGTAATACTGGTGTCTTTACAGAGAGTTGTTTTTGCCTTTTTTAGTTAAACCAAATAAATGACTGCATCACAAATCATATTCTACACCATTTCAGCTTTCATTTTAGGCAGCGGATTGTTGTCAGTAACATCAACAAAAATTTTTCGGTCAGCTATCTGGTTATTGTTTTCATTAGTTGGTATCGCCGGCCTGTATTTCTGGATGCAGGTTGAATTTGTTGCTGCAGTACAAATAATCGTGTACGTAGGTGGTATCGTAGTTCTTATCATTTTCTCTATTTTTCTTACGCAAGAATCTGGTAAAGAAATGCCTAAACCTTCTATGAGAAAAACCATCTTCTCTGTTCTGGCGGCTCTTTTTGGGTTTGCCTTTACCTACAACCTCATTGATGAATATGGGTTTCCTATTGGCAATGCAAAACCCTTTAACGTGGCAGTTAGTGATATTGGCACTCAAATGCTTAGCACTACAGATTTTGGCTATATACTGCCCTTTGAAGTAGTCAGTATGTTGCTGCTCGCTTCTATGATTGGTTGTATAGTAATTGCAATGAAAACGCCCGAACATGAACCTGGCGAACCAAAGGAAGTTATGCTAGATAATAACGAAGATGCACCAGCACCGACAGTAGTAATCATTCCATCTGTTCCGGAACCATTAATAATTGCGGAGGTATAAAATGAACGAAGTTCCATTAACCCATATTCTTTTTGTAAGCACGGCTTTATTCTTCATTGGAATGTATGGGCTTTTTACCCGGAGAAATCTGATTACCATGTTAATGTCAATAGAGCTATTGCTCAACAGCGTTAACATCAACTTTGTTGCTTTTAATAAGTATTTGTACCCTGATAAATTAGACGGTGTCTTCTTTGCCATTTTCATTATTACAATCGCTGCCGCGGAAGCTGCAGTTGCCATTGCTATTGTCATCAACTTGTACAGAAGCCATAAATCTATTGATGTAGAGGACGCAGCGGAACTAAAGTTTTAAACCCCCCTCTAGCTCCCCCTGAAGGGGGAGCACTGGAAAAACCACTGATATGAATTATTTTATACTTATACCTTTACTGCCTTTTGCAACTTTTGTTGTGCTTGGGCTATTTGGAAGAAGATATTTTAAAACATCTTCAGGTATCATCGCGACCACCTCATTGCTTGCTTCCACAGTTCTTTCAATAGTGATTGCCTATAATTATTTCTTTCTAGACGGTAAGGTGAATGGGAGCTATCATAAGATTATCGCCTTTCAATATAATTGGCTTCAATTCTCACCCGGCCTTTCTATCGATATGGGTATCATTCTCGATCCTATTTCTGTAATGATGGTCGTTATTGTCACGTTCATTTCGTTAATGGTGCACGTTTTTAGTTTGGGTTATATGAGGGGTGAAACGCGGTTTGCGACATACTATGCCTTTCTTTCATTGTTTACTTTTTCAATGCTTGGGTTGGTTCTTTCTTCAAATATTTTCCAGGTCTATATTTTTTGGGAGTTGGTGGGAGTTTCGTCTTATCTGCTAATAGGATTTTATTATGATAAACCTTCAGCAGTAGCTGCTTCCAAAAAAGCTTTTATCGTTACACGTTTTGCTGACTTCGGTTTCCTGATAGGTATTTTGATTATTGGATTTTATGGCGGCACCCTGGATATCCCCACTCTTATCAAACGATTAACTTCCACGCAGTCTACCGAATTTATAAGTATTTCAACAGCTTCTTTTTTAGGCATATCAGCCCTTACGTGGGGACTAACATTGGTGTTTATTGGCGGCGCAGGTAAGTCGGCTATGTTTCCTTTGCACGTATGGCTACCAGATGCAATGGAAGGCCCAACGCCTGTCTCTGCGTTAATTCACGCAGCTACGATGGTCGTCGCAGGAGTATATTTAGTCGCCCGGTTGTTCCCGATATTTTCAATGGACGCCGCTGTCCTACATATTGTAACCTGGATAGGTGCGTCCTCCGCTTTGATTGCTGCGGTCATCGCCTGTACTCAAACCGATATTAAAAGGGTGCTCGCTTATTCTACCATGTCACAGATTGGTTATATGATGTTTGCTCTGGGGATAGCCAGAAATGAGGGAGAAAGCAGTGTTGGTTATACTGCTTCGATGTTTCATTTGTTTACCCATGCTTTTTTTAAATCACTATTATTTCTTTGCGCCGGTGCTGTTATACATTTAGTGCATAGTAATGATATGAAAGATATGGGTGGTCTAAGAAAAAGGATGCCTTTAACCCATTTATCGTTTTTAATTGCTTGCCTGGCAATTGCGGGTATTCCACCTTTTGCAGGATTTTTTAGCAAAGAAGAAATTTTGTTGGCAGCCTTTCAAACCAATAAAATCATTTATTTCATTGCGCTGTTTACTGCAGCACTTACAGCCTTTTATATGTTTCGGTTATATTTTTCTATTTTCTGGAATAAGACCTCGGCAACCGTGAAAGATGCTGAAGTCGAACATCATCATGAAGGAACAATTTCAATGAAGCTGCCTTTAATAATATTATCGTTGTGTACCATTGTTGCCGGGTTTGTTCCTTTCTCGAAATTTGTTACAGCAGATGGAGCTCCTCTTGAAACGCATCTCAACGTTTTGTTTTCAATTGCGCCAGTTGCCTTATCTGTTCTTGCCATTTTAATTGCAGCAAGTCTTTATAAAAATCAGAACGAAAGACCTGCAAAGATTGCTACTTCGTTAGGGGGTTTTTATAAGGTGGTAACAAGAAAGCTTTATATAGATGAAGTTTATTTGTTCATGACTAAGAAAGTCATTTTCAACTTCGTGGGTAGACCTGCTGCATGGATTGATCGAAACATTATAGACGGATGCGTTAATGGATTAGCCTATGTTACAGCAACAACGTCTAATGCTATAAAAGTTGTGCAGTCAGGTAGGATACAGAATTACACTTTATACTTTTTTGGAGGCATTGCAGGGTTAGCAATCATATTTGTTTATTGGTGGAAATGATAAATAAAGGCTACAAGCCCAATAGGGGCATAATATCAGTAGTGAAAAAAACAGAAAACAAATTTAGAAAGCTCCATAGGAGCGAAACATAAAATGAATACATAAATGCCCAACACCTATTCACAGATATACATTCAGATAGTATTTGCAGTGAAAGGAAGGCAGAACTTTATAAAAGGATCATTTAGAGACGAAATACAAAAATATATGTCGGGAATTGTTACAAACAAAAAACAAAAATTGTATGCTATTTATTGCATGCCTGATCATACCCATCTTTTAGCAAGCATAAAGCCCGACATATGCATTTCTGATCTGGTAAGAGATGTAAAAGCAAACACTACTTCATTCATAAAAGAAAAAAAAATTTTGAATGAGGTCTTTAGCTGGCAGGAAGGCTTTGGTGCCTTTAGTTATTCTAAGTCCCAATCGAAACAAGTGGTGAACTATATTTTGAATCAGGCTATGCATCATGAAAAAAGAAGTTTTGAAGAAGAATATCTTGAATTTTTGAGGAGGTATAAGGTAGGATACGACGAAAAATATTTGTTAGAATTTTATGATTAGAAATATTTCGCTCCTACAGTAGCTATATGTTTGGTGCAATGATCATTCCTTCTGCTACTGATATAATGTGCCGCCGGCACTAAAAGAATACACTATGAATTTATCGTTGTTGATTATTATCCCGCTACTTACTGCCATTGGTATCCTATTTTGCAATCGATCCCAACAGGTAAAAACCATTTCTCTCTTCGGCGCCATTGTGCAACTGGTGTTGTCTCTTTTCTTATTATTTCAATATTCGCAACTTCATATAATCGGTTCTGCTGACATGATGTTTCAGTCCAGCTATAGTTGGTTCAAACCTCTCCATATTAATTATCATGTTGGTGTAGATGGAATTTCTATTGCGATGATCTTACTTACTGCTTGCATTGTAATAGCCGGGGTGCTGGTCTCATGGACAACGGAAAAGCTAAGCAAAGAGTATTTTTTTTTATTAATGCTATTAAGCGTAGGGGCTTACGGGTTTTTTATTTCGCTTGATTTATTTACCCTTTTCTTTTTTCTGGAAGTTGCTGTGATACCAAAGTATCTGTTGATAGGCATTTGGGGAAGTGGTAAGAAAGAATATAGTGCCATGAAACTTGCCTTAATGCTAATGGGCGGATCTGCTTTAGTGTTTGTCGGAATAGCGGGCATATATTGGAACACCGGCACTTTTGATATTTTGCAAATTGCGCAAACGCCCCTTCCAATTGATATTCAAAAAATCTTTTTTCCTTTTGCTTTTATCGGCTTTGGAGTTTTTACGGCGTTGTTTCCGTTTCATACCTGGGTTCCTGACGGGCACTCATCAGCACCGACTGCTGCTTCTATGTTTCTTGCAGGTATATCTATGAAACTTGGCGGCTATGGATGTCTGCGTGTTGCTACTTATTTGATGCCTGATGCAGCGCATGCTTACTCCTGGATTATTATTCTACTGGCTACTATTGCCATTATATATGGAGCCTTTGCTACTATGATGCAAACAGATCTGAAGTACATCAACGCGTATTCGTCTGTCAGCCATTGCGGCTTTGTTTTGCTGGGTATTGGCATGCTTACAAAAACCTCTATCAATGGCGCGGTACTTCAAATGGTTTCCCACGGGTTGATGACAGCCCTTTTCTTTGCCACTATTGGTATGATTTATAGCAGAACACATACGCGGTTAGTTGCACAATTAGGTGGCCTGTTAAAGGTTACCCCTTTTATTTCTACCGTGTTTGTAATTGCCGGTTTATGTTCGTTAGGACTGCCCGGACTAAGTGGATTTGTGGCAGAAATGACTGTGTTTATGGGTTCGTGGCAAAACCCTGATAAGTGGTACAGGTTAGCTACCATACTTGCTTGCGCTTCCATTGTGGTAACAGCAGTATACATACTACGCGCAACAGGAAAAACGATTATGGGGCCGATACGCAGCACCCACGAAACATTAAACGATGCTCAATGGAATGAAAGACTAGCTGCCGGTATTTTAATTACCGGGATTGTAATAATTGGCATGGCACCTTTTCTTATTAACGAACTAATAGGGCCAGGAACAGATGAAATTATGACGAAGGTGCTTGGTACCGTAAATCCGTAAAAACTTAGAACTTACAACCTAAAACTTACAACCTATTCCCTATGTCGATTGACTTCCTATTGCTGATGAAACACGAGATGACGCTCATTGTCATCATTTTTGTCCTGATGTTTTTGAAGCTTGGCAAAGACAGGAGCAATGAGCGTTATATGAACATTGTAAATGCTTTGCTGCTGGTGAACGTTGCAGTAGGTTTTTTTGGAAACGAGGATGGAGTGTTGTTTGCAGAAATGTTTCGGACCAACAAACTAATGGTTCTGGAAAAAAACATCCTAAATGTTGGAATGCTGATTATTTCGATGCAATCTTTTGTTTGGCTTAAAACCCACAAACACGTTCCGGAATTTTACATATTGCTGCTATCTACAATGCTTGGAATGTTCTTTATGATATCGGCAGGCAATTTATTAATGTTCTATCTCGGCCTTGAATTATCAACTATTCCTTTAGCTGCGGCTGCCAACTTTGACTTAGCAAAAAGACGCTCGTCAGAAGCGGCAATGAAACTTATTTTTTCTTCAGCGTTTTCTTCTTCTTTATTGTTGTTTGGTATTTCTTTGATCTATGGTACTACCGGCACACTCGTATTCTCCGAGATACCACTGCATCTAAATAATCATCCGTTACAAATATTTGCCTTCATTTTGTTGCTTGCAGGACTTGCCTTTAAAATATCTGTTGCTCCTTTTCATTTATGGACTGCTGATGTATATGAAGGCGCTCCTGTCGCTGTTACCTCATTTCTTTCTGTTATTTCAAAAGGGGCAGTGTTATTTGTGTTTGTTTCTGTTTTGTACACGGTCTTTAAACCGTTAGCAGGGGCATGGTACAACATGCTATTCATCTTATCATTGCTAACCATTATCATTGGTAACCTGTTTGCAATCAGGCAAGACAATTTCAAGCGTTTTCTTGCATTTTCTTCCATTGCCCAGGTCGGATTTATTTTAGTCGGCATAAGCGGAAGCTCAGCATTTGGATCGGCGTCAGTTGTGTATTTTGTATTGATATATGTCTTCTCAAACCTGGCGGCATTTGGAGTGATTTCGTTAGTGAGTTCGCTAACTGGTAAAGAAAACATCAGCGACTACAAGGCATTCTATAAAACAAATCCTGTCTTATCCTGGATACTTACTTTGGCGTTATTTTCATTGGCTGGAGTACCGCCGACAGCCGGATTTTTTGGCAAGTTTTTTCTATTATTTGCAGGTGCAGGAAAAGGCAATTATTTGTTCATAACCATTGCAGCACTTAACATGATCATTTCTTTCTACTATTATTTAAGAATTGTAAAAACCATTTTTATGGATGAGAACGCTACGCCCATTGCAGGAATTGCAATTCCGTTGATGCCGCGACTTGCTCTGTATACGTGTATTGCCGGAGTTTTGGCTGTAGGCTTTATTAGCTATATCTATGATTATATTCATTCTTTAAGTAGCGGAATGTAAGTAATGAATAGTGAAATAGTGAATAATGGAATTCAAAACTTTAAACTCAATACTTTAAACCTTCCCATGGCAATTAATAAAAATCATGAGTTTGAAGAATTAAACGGGGTGAAGTGTGCTATTGTTGAAAAGAATGCATCGCAGGAACGAGCGGACTTTTTAAATGATCTCCTTAAATTAAATAAATATTCTGTTGTAATTGTTTCCAGTCCTCCGCCTAAAGCTGCCCCGGTCGCAGCGGCTTCGACAAGCGTCATGGGTGAACCGGCTCCGGCACCACCGACAACCTTTACTGTTGGCGTGACTGATGTTACTTTTAACCCAATTAATGCTGTTTTCGGAAGGCTATTGAAAACAAAAGACGGGCGTGTTGTTACATTAGCTTATTGGCAACAAAAGGAATTGGTGGCGCATGATGATATACCTTATTTTGAAAACAAGGCGAAGTAGTAATTATTTTCTTCCTTCAAATATTTCCTCGCGGACTTCGCTTGTCTGTATATTAAAGTTGGCCAGCCTGGAGGAATTCAGGCGAAACCTGGGATACATGTACAAGTGAGTGACACAACAATGCCGGGCGAAGAACGAATGTATATAAACACAAAAAATCATCAGTGATTGTAGGCGAATAGACCCGCTTAGGCCCTTTTTACAAGTCTTTTTTCACATTTCACAATTGCCCTCACAACCTGCTCCCCTTATCTTTGCGGCCATTATGCATTACGTTACAGTAGAGAATTTGACAAAGGCCTATGGAATAGTGCCTCTTTTTGATAATATTTCATTCCACATAAACGAAGGCGATAAAATAGCCCTGGTGGCGCGCAATGGTGTGGGTAAGAGTACGCTTTTACGTATCCTTTCAGGTAAAGAAACCCCTGACAGCGGTACCGTTTGGATTAATAAAGATGTAACTGTTGCCTTGTTTGAACAGGACCCAAAGTTTGATGAGAATAAGACAATACTTGAGAATATTTTTCATACAGAGAACCCTGTTATTAAAGCTATAAAAGAGTACGAAGCGGCAGTGGATGCAGCCGAGGAAGCTGCAGAGTCGGGCAAAGAAGATGACGGACAGGCTATAAGCGACGCACTAACAAAAATGGATGATTTAGATGCTTGGTCGTTTGAAAGTAAAGTAAAGGAGATTATGGATAAACTGAACATCCATCATCTGAAACAGAATGTTGCGAGCCTAAGTGGTGGTCAGCGAAAGCGTGTTGCCCTTGCTCAAACCCTGATTGACCTCGGCTTTGAGCACCAACATACATTACTTATTATGGATGAACCGACCAACCACCTGGATGTGGAGATGATTGAGTGGTTGGAGCACTACCTCAACGGCGAAAATGTAACCTTGTTGCTCGTTACGCACGATCGTTATTTTTTAGATGCTGTGAGCGAGGAGATTTGGGAGATGGAACGCAGTGAGTTGTATACTTATAAAGGTGACTATGCCAACTACCTTGAGAAAAAGACCGCCAGGATTGAGAGCGAGCTAAGCACTATTGATAAAGCTAAAAATACTTTTAGAAAAGAATTGGAGTGGATGCGCAAACAACCTAAAGCACGAACTACCAAGAGTAAGAGCAGGCAGGATAATTTTTATGAGGTGGAAGCGCAGGCTAAGAAAAAGATTGAAGACGCGCAACTTCAGTTAGAGGTGAAGATGACGCGCCTTGGAGGTAAGATTGCCGAACTGAAAAAGGTGTATAAAAGTTATGGTGACAAGGTTATTATGAAGGGGTTTGAATATACTTTTAGCAGGGGCGAACGAATAGGTGTTGTTGGTAAGAATGGTGTTGGCAAGAGTACATTTCTAAACATTTTGCAAGGTTTGGAGGCTCCCGACAGTGGTAAGATAAATATTGGAGATACAGTTGTTTTTGGAAATTTTAGTCAGCAAGGGCTGGAATTTAAAGACGATATGCGGGTGATAGAATATGTGAAAACTTTTGCTGAGACTTTTCCTCTGGCAAAAGGCGGAAGCATGAGTGCATCGCAGTTTCTTGAATTGTTTCTGTTTCCGGGAGATAAACAATATACCTACCTAAGCAGCTTGAGTGGTGGCGAAAAGAAACGTTTGCAGCTTTTGGTCATCCTTTTTATGAATCCTAACTTTCTTATCCTGGATGAACCGACCAATGACCTTGACCTTCCGACATTGGGTGTGCTGGAGAATTTTTTAAGTGAATTTCAGGGCTGTGTGTTGATAGTCAGCCACGATCGTTACTTTATGGATCGGTTGGTTGATCACCTGTTTGTATTTGAAGGCGATGGTGAAATAAGAGATTTTCCCGGTAACTATACATTGTATCGTGAGTGGTTAAAAGCTAACGAGAAGAAAGGAAAAGATAAGTGGGGTGATCTTGGAAAAATGAAAAGTGAAGGGGTAAGTACAAATGGGGTTGCGGGTCCGAATTCGTCGACTGCTGGTAACAATAAACAGGCAGCGGGCAACCAGCGAAAGCCGACCTATAATGAGAAGAAGGAGTTTGAGGCATTAGAAAAAGAGATGAAAGACCTGGAAGCTGAGAAAAAGAAACTGGAGGACAGCCTGGGAAGTTTGCCCTTTGGAGAAATTTCAAAAGCCAGTGTTAGGATTGGAGAAATAGGAACGCTACTGGCAGATAAAGAAATGCGGTGGCTTGAGCTGAGTGAAATTGTCTGAACCGGGATTGTGGGATTCCTGGGATCTGTGGGAAAAGGAAACTCAAAACTCAAACCCAAAACATTTTAACCTAAAACAATGGAACTATTAGGAGTAGGGTCAAGAATAAATCATCCGTCTTTTGGTGTCGGTGTTGTTATAAGACTTCATAAAAGAATTTATGATGTTTGTTTTATCGAGGGAGGAATAAAGCCGGTATCTAAAGATTTTTCGGTTGAGGTAATGGATAGGGTAGAACCAGAATACAGTGTGAGCTTTACAGAAGCTGAAGACGCGCTTATAAAAATATTACGAGAGTGGAGTGATGTAA
Source organism: Segetibacter sp. (assembly GCF_025963695.1). GTDB lineage: Bacteria > Bacteroidota > Bacteroidia > Chitinophagales > Chitinophagaceae > Segetibacter. The sequence goes on from NZ_JAOQAH010000047.1 coordinate 93,621, forward strand.
CGGAAGTTGTATCAATTGGCGACAAATGGAAAAATGGAATGCTGGTATTAAGGCCGGCGGATAAATCATTAAAAGAAAACGAAATTCCTATGGATGTTTTCTTCAACAAAATTGTAATGCTTCGTGACAGGTTGAGGGTGATGGAGCAAAAAGTAAACGCGCACAAAATTTTAAGTAACGAAGAAAAAGTTGATTTGCAGCAATACATTACCCGCATTTATGGTAGCCTTACCACATTCAACGTGTTGTTTAAACACAAGGGTGATCAGTTCGAGGGGCAAAAAAGCTAGAGGCGTGAGAAGTGATAAAAATTGACTGTTGTTAGTAAAGGTCTTATTCCTGCTTGTTTAGATACTTTTGTTTATTCTTCAAACTGTCACCTTTCATTTAAATAATGCCGGCCCTTGTTTCTTCATACAAAGCAGCCTATTCTGGTCTTTCAAGACAAACATGGTTTCTCTCGCTTGTTATATTAATCAACCGTAGTGGTACTATGGTTGTTCCATTTATGACAATGTATGCAACACAAAAACTTCATTACAGTATTGTAGACGCAGGTATAATCATGGCATTGTTTGGTGCTGGTTCTATTGTAGGGGCATTTATAGGAGGCAAGCTTACAGATGCAATTGGATTTTATAAAATTCAGTTGTTTGCTTTATTTGGCGGAGGCTTAATGTTCATTGTGTTAGGCTACCTTGAATCTTATATTTTGCTTTGCTGCGGCACGTTTGTGTTAAGTCTTATAAACGAATCTTTTCGCCCGGCTCACTCAACGGCCATCGCATATTATAGCAAACCCGAAAACAGAACAAGGTCTTATTCTCTTAACAGGCTTGCAATAAATCTTGGCTGGGCTTTTGGCGGTGCGCTTGGTGGGTTTCTTGCTTCCTACGACTATCATTTATTATTCTGGGTTGATGGATTAACGAATATAGCTGCAGCAATTATGTTGTCAATCGTACTACCAGTTCCACCCGGTCTTCAATCAACGCTGGCTAAAAACAGAACAAAGGCAATTGACGGCAGCTCGGCTTATAAAGATAAACAGTACCTGTTTTTTATCTTTTTAACTGTCTTGTTTGCATTTTGCTTCTTCCAGATGTTTACGATATTACCGGTATTTTTAAAGCAAAAGTTAGGATTAAACGAAAGGCTAATAGGTACCCTAATGGCCATCAACGGTCTTATAATAGCCGGAATAGAAATGGTTGTGGTTTTTAAACTTGAGGCAAAGGCGCAGCCATTAAGATTTATAAAATTTGGTGTTTGGATGGTTGGTCTATCGTACGCAGTCTACAATTTATTAAGCGGACAATTTGCTTTAGCCTTGTTTTCGATGATAATTATCACATTTGGCGAAATGCTGTCCATGCCATTCATGAACTCTTATTGGATCAGCAGAAGTCAGGACCACAACCGTGGTCAATATGCAGCGCTTTATACAATGGCCTGGGGAACGGCACAAATAGCAGCACCCTCTCTGGGTGGTTACATTGCCCACCGTTATAGCTTTAATACTTTATGGTGGGTAGTTTTTGCAATAACTGTAGCTGCCGGATTTGGCTATCATCGATTAGCGTCACTTTTGTACCCGTCAAAAAAAAATAGCGAAATAAGTTAGAGCGTAATATTTCTTGCCGTTTAAATAATTTTCTCAAAGCAATTCTTGAAAGCCTTTCTGGTTTTTAAAAAATAAATCTACTTTTACTTCCGTCTCCACACCGTTCAATCGTACGAATTATGAAGTTCTGTTCCAACCTGGTTTAATTAAACAAGTATTTCCATCTTTTATTCTTTACGACTCTGTCGTCTCAAGTGTATTATTACTAACGATTAAGCAGAACTTCAAATGTCTACACATACTATTTCTAATAAAAGAAACATTTCTTTCTTTTTCCAGTTCATAAAACAATCCATTAAAGGCGGCGAGGAAGACTTTACCAAGGGGAGTATACGAAGAGCCGTATTTATGTTAGCCATCCCTATGATTCTTGAGATGTGCATGGAAAGCGTGTTTGCAGTAGTCGACATCTTCTTTGTAGGCAGACTGGGAAAAGATGCTGCAGCAACTGTTGGTTTGACTGAGTCGTTTCTGACAATTATATATTCTATCGCCATCGGTCTTAGCATGGCCGCAACAGCAATGGTGGCGAGGCGGGTTGGTGAAAAAAATACTGAGGAAGCCTCAAAATCTGCGATGCAGGCTATATTGCTGGCACTTATTTTTACGGTAGTCTTATCTGTCTTAGGGGCTATTTTTGCCCGGGACATTCTTGAATTATTAGGTGCTCCGGCTTCGGTGCTAGCCATAGGAGTACCTTATGCACGTACAATGTTCGCGGGGTGCATTGTTATCATCATGTTATTCCTAATCAATGGTATTTTTCGGGGAGCAGGAGATGCAAGCATAGCCATGCGTAGCTTGACCATCGCTAATCTCTTCAATATTTTACTATGCCCGATTCTTATTTTTGGTCTGGGGCCTGTTCCTGCATTCGGCCTTGTGGGTGCAGCAATGGCAACAACTGCCGGCCGCGGCATCGGCGTGTGTTACCAGGTATATCATCTTGTAAAGGGAAAAGGAATATTAATAATTAAGCTTGGCCATCTTTTACCCCATAAAGCCATCTTAAGATCGCTAATAAACGTGGCCAGTACTGGAACGCTCCAATTTTTAATAGGTTCTGCAAGCTGGATTTTTCTTGCCAGAATCATTGCCGGGTTTGGCAGCAATGCTATCGCCGGGTATACCATAGGGCTGCGGGTTCTAATGTTCTTTTTATTGCCAGCGTGGGGGTTAAGCAATGCGGCAGCTACGTTAGTCGGTCAAAATTTGGGCGCAAACGAACCTGAAAGGGCAGAAAAAAGTGTATGGGTCACAGCCAAATATAACATGGCTTTTATGGGTGTCGTTACCATTTTCTTTCTATTTTTTGCCGGGCCTATAGTTTCGCTCGTTAATACTGATCCACAAGTGGTTGCAGTGGGCACACAAGCGCTACGTATTATTAGCCTCGGCTATATTTCTTATGGTATCGGCATGGTGTTGATGAACGCATTTAATGGCGCTGGTGACAGCCGCACACCAACGTATATAAATCTTGCCGGGTTTTGGGCGCTTCAAATTCCACTTGCTTATGCTTTGGCAATCACTTTTCATCTTGGTCCGCTTGGCGTTTTCGTGGCAATATTAATTGCCGAAACAATTATCACTATTGGAACTTTCCTTGTTTTTAGAAAAGGTGCCTGGAAAAAGGTAAAAATCTAATATTGCAAGGTGTTGCAGCTCCTTGCTTTAGCCAATTATATTTTTTGGAGCCAACATATGCTCGTTGCTAAACATTGTTGTGTCACTCACTTGTACGATTCTATTTTATTCTACTTTTCTAATTGTGTATTGTAATATAGCCCGGCTACAGTCAGCTTAATAAGGCGATTTATCTAAACCCCTTATCTTAGCGGCCATTAAAATAGTGAAATGGCAACAATACTGATAGTTGATGATGAAAGAGCTATTCGCAAAACCCTCACAGAAATTTTGGGTTTTGAAGGATATAAAATAGAAGAAGCGGCAGACGGAGAGGAAGGTTTAAAAAAATTCCAGGCAGCTACGTATGATGTGGTGTTGTGCGATATTAAAATGCCTAAAGTTGATGGACTGGAATTTTTGAGCAAGGCTACAGCATCAAACCCCGATGTTCCTGTGATAATGATTAGTGGACACGGTACCATAGAAACTGCGGTCGAAGCGGTAAAAAAAGGAGCTTTTGATTTTATCTCTAAACCGCCTGACCTAAACCGGTTGCTTATTACCATTCGCAATGCAATTGATAAGAACAAATTAGTAAAAGAGGCTAAAGTTTTAAAGCGGCGCGTAAGTAAAGTGCAGGAAATGATTGGCGAAAGCGCGGCAATAAAAAAGATAAAAGAAACTATTGAAAAGGTGGCCCCAACGGAAGCTCGGGTAATGATTACCGGTGAGAACGGAAGCGGAAAAGAATTAGTGGCAAGATGGCTTCATGAAAAAAGCAGCCGTGCAGACGGTCAATTGGTTGAAGTGAACTGCGCTGCAATACCAAGCGAACTAATAGAAAGCGAATTGTTTGGGCACGAGAAAGGCTCCTTTACTTCGGCAATCAAACAACGAATTGGAAAGTTTGAGCAAGCGAACGGAGGTACCTTGTTTTTGGATGAAATAGGGGATATGAGTCTCAGTGCACAGGCTAAAGTACTTCGGGCCCTACAGGAAGGAAAAATAACCCGGGTGGGTGGTGAAAAAGAAATCGCAGTTGACGTAAGGGTAGTTGTGGCTACCAACAAAGATTTATTAAAAGAGGTAGAGAACAAAAACTTTCGACTGGACCTTTATCACCGGTTAGGCGTTATACTAATACATGTGCCTTCATTAAATGATAGACGGGAAGATATTCCTTTGCTGGTTGCAAAATTTTTACAAGACATTGCCGAAGATTATGGACAGGCAAAAAAAGACATCGACGCAAAAGCTTTGGAATCATTGAAAGAAAGAAACTGGACAGGTAACATTCGTGAATTGAGAAATGTGGTAGAACGCTTGGTAATATTGTCGGGTAAAACAATTACTACAGAAGATATTACTAATTATGTAACCATATAGACAAGTGAAATAGTGTAAGGTGTAAGGCGTAAGGTGTAAGGTATAAGGTGTAAGGTGTAAGGTGTAAGGTGTAAGGTGTAAGGTTTGTCGCAGGATAACCTTACACCTTATACAATCTCGGGTGCTGAGTGCTCACTCCTCCGTAAACTTAATAATTTCATCCATTGATCTCAATAGCTGAACATTTGGCGGCACCCTTATAATTTGCTGTACCTGGATTCCCGACATTACAATTTGCTTTTCTGGAAACCGCTTGGCAATCTCCTCTACATAATCTTGTGCATGTTTGTTGGTTAAATTTGTGACAAGATGGAAAAGTATGTATTTAAAACTTTTAGTTTGCCGATAAGTGTCGATGCTATCTAAAGACACATTGCTACCAAAGTAAGCTACCTTGTTTTTGTTCTTCTTTAATAAATAGTAGATGAACTGCAAAGGCAATTCGTGGTGTTCCTTTTCTGGTGTAAATAGTAAAATATCCTTCTTAGTTGTTTCTTTTATCAACTGAAGATTGTCGATAGCAACGAAAAGTTTTCTGGCAATAATATTGCTTGTAAAATGCTCCTGGGCCGGAATTACATGGTCGGTAAGCCACAAAACGCCAATCTTATCCTGAAAGGCATGAATGATTTTAAGAATGGTTTCTTCTACACCAAGTCTTTTTAGCGCTTCCTGGAATGTTCGTTCAAAACTTTCTTCGTCCAGGTCAATCGATGCTTCAAGCAACTCTTTTATATAGTACTCATTCCCGTTTTCACGCGGCAGTCCTTCCAATGCCTTTAACCTTATTTCGTCTCTGTTTAACGAAGCAATTTTAGATATCTTTAAGCCACCGTGATATAAATATGAGATCCTGAGAATGTGCTTTAAATTTTCATTGTCGTAGAATCTATGGTTGCTATCTCTTCTTTGCGGTACAGCAATTCCATAACGTTGCTCCCAAATACGCCACGTGTGTGCTTTTATTCCACTTAGGTTCTCAATGTCTTTTATTGTAAACTGATTCATTTCTGCTTATAAAGGTAAATATCTCTTTTAGTAGTAGCGTTCTGATCAATAAGATACACCTATATCTTTTGTTTTTATTTAAGAAAACTTTTGAAGAAGCCCCTTTGAAGCAAATTTTATAATGGTACATTTGCCACCATCAAAAACTACTTATGGGCTGGTTCATTTTTGCGATATACATAATAGGATGGCATATAGGCATGTATGGTATGTTTAAAAAGGCCGGCATAGAACCGTGGAAAGCTTTGATCCCTTTTTATAACACATGGTGTATCGTTAATAAGACCAATATCCGTAAGGTCTGGTTTTGGCTTCAATTTATCCCCATAGCAGGACAGTTTATTACTATTTGGATCACCATTATTTTCGTGATGCATTTTGGAAGATTTTCTTTAATTCATCATATAGCAACGGTTTTCTTCCCCTTTCTTTATTTCCCTTATTTAGGCTATTCAAAAACTGAAAGATATGTAGGGCATGACGTAGTTAAACGTTATCAGAAAAGTGCAGCAAGAGAGTGGATAGACGCCGCTGTTTTCGCCGTTGTAGCTGCTACCATCATTAGAACCTTTGTATTTGAAGCTTATACCATACCAACAGAAAGTATGGAAAAAACGCTTTTAGTAAACGACTTTCTGTTTGTAAATAAAATGAGTTACGGACCTCGCATTCCGCAAACGCCTGTTTCTTTTCCTTTTGTTCACAACATCATGCCTTTCAGTACCACTACACCTTCTTATACAACTCTTGTGCAGCTTCCATACAAACGTTTGCCAGGTTTTCAGGAGGTTGAAAGAAATGATGTCGTCGTGTTTAATTTTCCTGCAGGAGATACCATTATCAACCTGCCTGATTTTGGTTCGAAAGTTTTATATTATGATGTGTTAAGAACACAATTTAAGGGGAACAGAGATGCTTTGATGGCTGAGTATCCAATCCACGTACACCCGATGGATAAAACGGATAACTATATTAAGCGTTGTATTGCTGTGGGTGGTGATACGCTATTAATTAGGGACGGACGTGTTATTATAAGTGGACAACCTTCACCTATTCCCATCGGATCACAAACGGAGTATATTGTTGAAACGAACGGACAGCCATTTGACGATGAATTTTTACAAACGGCTTTGCATATTAATCCGGAAGAACCCAAAGACCAGATTTACGCTTACCAGGGGAAAGCCAATTCTTATGTTTTGAATATGACACCTTCCGAAGCAGAGTTGGTAAAGAAACAACCTAATTTCAAAAGCATTGATTTTGCGTATATAAACAATCCCGGTACAACCTTTCCATATAGCACAAACAATCTTTGGTCACCTGATAACTTTGGACCTATTTATGTTCCTGCAAAAGGAAGCACAATTACAATTACTCCTGAGAATATCGATATCTATCGAAGGTTAATTATTACTTACGAGGGTAATAATCTGGAAGAGAGAGATGGCAAATTTTTTATCAATGGCCAGCAAACAAATACTTATAAATGTAAGTTTAATTACTACTGGATGATGGGCGACAATCGCCACCGCAGCCAGGACAGTCGTTACTGGGGTTTTGTACCTGAAACAAACATCGTCGGCAAAGCTTCACTAATATGGTTTAGTTGGGAAAACGGCCCCCGCTGGAACCGTTTGTTTAAAACTATCAAATAACATATCTTTAATTTTTATAAATCCTTCCCAGCAACGGAGGGATTTTTTGTCTCAATAATTATCAATGAAGAAAGAAGATTATACGTTTTCATTTGAAGTGTACGATTCTATCGACGAGTTAAATGAGCATGATGCATGGCTGCTCAACCAAGCCCGTGAAGTAACGCAACATGCGTATGCGCCCTATTCACATTTTCAGGTAGGTGCCATTGCCCGCCTCGACAATGGCCAGATTGTAGCTGGAAGTAACCAGGAAAATGCAAGCTTTCCGGTTGGTTTGTGCGCAGAAAGAGTGCTTCTTGCTTCGGCTGCATCACTATTCCCCAAAGTGCCAATAGAAACAATAGCGATTAGTTACCACAACGAAAATGGTGAAAGCGACCACCCCATTTCTCCTTGCGGTATGTGTCGTCAAAGCCTGCTTGAATACGAATCTCGGGTAAAACATCCAATCAGGGTTATTTTGGGTGGACTTGAAGGGCAAGTGTATATTATTGACCGGGCTGCTATGCTGTTGCCGCTAAGTTTTACAGCAGAAGATTTAAGTTCTCCATTGTAACAAATTATATAAATGCGCGCTGGCTTAGTAGTTGTTTACGTTACGGAAGCAGTTCGTTTGGTTGGATAATAGGTTTGAAAGCAAGACTTTTCACTTGTTTTTTATCTCCAAAACAACCTGACAAGGTAATGACCTGTGCGTTATCCTCCTCGAATTGGTAAACTACTTTATCCGCAATTTTTGCCTTTTTCTCTTTTAATGCCTGGAAAGCATACAATCTAACCACTGCACTTTTGTTGTTTTTAGCCAGTTCTATCAGTTGGTCTTCCGCAGCAACAGATAGAAGTTTAGTATAGAGCTCTAACTGCTTACAATAGGAACCGGTATATCCAATTGTATAAGATCGTTCATAAACGCCATTGACTGCCATTTCATCTACTATCATTTGAACAGTGTCTGGTTTATTATCCCTGGCATATACTACAGTTTGTATAAATACTGGTATTATAGCAAGTAACAATGTTTTAGTAAGTGGCATCTTTTACTTTTTGGGATATGATGCATTCTAAATACGAATTACATAAATAGTAAGAAAATTATAGAAAGAGTTTCGTGTGTTATGCATCATACATGCTTAAGACCCTTTCACCAAAAACTAGCTTCTGGCACAAGTTTTTATGCATTTCGTAAAAGATATTATGGAGCCTACACAGACTACAATTGGAATTTTAAACGACCTTATTCAAATTAATAATGATCGGGTAATTGGATATGAAAAAGCAATTCATGAATTGAAAGATAGTGACGACGACCTGAAAGTGCTGTTTGCATCAATGATAGATGAAAGCCGCCAGGCAAGAATGGCGCTTGGTAAAGAAGTGCAGGCTTTAGGTGGAGAAATGAAATCAGGTTCAGACACTACTAACAGTGGAAAGATCTACAAAGCCTGGATGGATGTAAAAGCTGTATTTAGTGGCCATGATAGAAAGACTGTTTTGAGCAACTGCGAGTTTGGAGAAGATGCAGCCCAAAAAGCTTACGACGCCGCTTTGCTATCTGAGGATTTACCTGCGTATTTAAGGGAAATGGTTTCAAAACAAAAGCACATACTTAAAGGATCTCACGATGAAGTCAAAGCAATGCGAGACCAGGAAAAGGCACGCTCTTAAAATTAGTTTTTAAGGGTGAGTATTTAAGAAGCGCACCAGATCATCAAATTGGTTGGCTTCTTATTTTAACCCTTATGTCACGAACCTGCAACTTACTTTGAAGCTTCTCTTAAAGTATTTTTTCTTCCATACCTGCTGGAGTAAAAGTTAACTCCAGGTCTGTTTCGGGGTAAGATACGCAGGTGAGTATTAATCCTTCCTGTAAATCGGTTGGGGTAAGCACATCGTTAATCGTCATCTTTACGCTTCCGCTGGTACATCTTGCAGTACACGTACTGCACCTGCCGCCACGACAACTGAACGGAAGTTGGATATGATGTTTTAATGCAACCTCAAGGATGTTTTGTGGGTAAGCAACTTCAATGTTATACTTCTTATTATGGTAGTAGATGGTAACACGATGAGGGGTTTTATCAGTCATTAAAGGCGGAGGTGGAGCCGTAGCAAAAAAGTTCTCCCGCCTTATAAAGTCCTGGCTGTATTTCATCACCTTCAAAGTAAATTGAGCCATCCTCATGAAAGACTCTGGACCGCAGAGATAAAATTTTACAGATGAATTTGTAATGTGCTGTAGCAAGATCCGTTCAAGCAAATTGTTATTGAGGCGTTGAGAAGGCTTTTTATAATCCTCTGGTTGACTAAAGATTTCTGTTAGAGAAAAATTTAATTTGAACTTTTCTTTTAATAGAAACAAATCATTCCTAAAAATGCTGTTCTTTTCGCTGTGATTTTGGTTAATCAGCAAAACTTTTGTCCGCGGGAAGTTGTGTAATAAATGCTTTATAAGAGAGAAGACCGGCGTAATTCCGCTGCCCGCTGCAATAAAAACGGCTACTTCGCTTTCAGGTTTTTCTATAATAAATCTCCCGCTAGGCGGCAGGCTAATAATAATGTCGCCAACTTTTAATTCGTCGAACAAGAAACGGCTTAGTTCGCCATTCTCAATTCTCTTGATGGTAAAGAAAAAATCATTGTCAACACCCGGTGTTGAGCTAATGGAATAAGAGCGGCGTATTTCTTTATTATTCAGCGTTACTAATAAGGTAACAAACTGACCTGCTTTATATTCTATGTTTCTCTTGTTTATCTCTTCTACAACAAACGTTTTACTTTCTGCTGTTTCCTGCCTTATGCTTGTTATCCTTAATTGTAGGTGTTCCATTTCTTTTGCTAATCTCCTTTCCGTTATAACAGATCAAAATAAAGTTTGTACCCCGTTTGCAAATTTATTCTCATGATCAAGTAACCATTTTTTTCTCCACAATCCGCCGGCATATCCTACCAGCGATTGATTGCTTCCTATAACCCGGTGGCAAGGAACAATAATGCATACATGGTTTTTTCCATTACTTGAAGCAGCCGCCCGAATACAATTAGGATCGCCCAGTTGTTTTGCCAGCGCCATATAACTAATAGTTTTTCCGTATTCTATATTCAGCAGTTCACCCCAAACTTTGCTTTGAAACTCAGTTCCTTTCTGGCGGACAGGTATATCAAATGAAAGTCGCTTGCCGCCAAAATATTCTATCAATTCCTCTACACAGCTTAGTAAGAGAAGATTGTTTGTACTGGCATTGCCAGCATTACTTTCATCATCAATAAACGAAATCTCGTTAATGTATTGTGCTGTTCCGCCAACCTTTAAAAGGCCAACCGGAGACTTGTAATACGTAAAGGTGGTCTCACTCATTTTAGCCTATTTTTAGTCCGTTTTCAACTGCTCTTTCCGGCTTTAATAAAATTACATCGTTGTTGGCATCATATACGCCAAGCACTAAACATTCACTGTAAAAATTTGCTATTTGTTTTGGCGGAAAGTTCATCACAGCTACCACCTGTTGGCCCAGCAATTGCTCTTTGGAATAATGCTTGGTAACTTGCGCAGAAGAGTATTTTATTCCGGTCGGTCCGAAATCAATTTTCAATTGATATGCTGGCTTTCTGGCTTTTGGAAAATCCTTAACTTCAACAATTGTTCCTGTTTGAATGTTTATCTTTTCCAGGTCGTCCCATGATATCATTGAAACAATTTTAAAATCAAATCTAAACAACAAAAAGTATGAAAAGAAATGCAACCGCCGTTTGGAACGGTTCCGGTAAAGAAGGTAAAGGAACTGTTAGTACACAAAGTACAGTTCTAAGCAGCACCCAATATTCTTATAAATCGCGCTTTGAGGAAGGCGTTGGAACAAATCCCGAAGAACTAATGGCCGCTGCCCACGCAGGATGCTTCTCCATGAAGCTAAGTTTTGTATTAGGTGAAGCAGGTTTTACCGCAGACAAGATAGAAACAACATGTACGATCGCTTTAGAGAACGGGGCTATCACAACTTCTGAGTTAAACGTTACCGCTACAATACCAGGTATTAGCGAAGATGAATTTCAAAAATGCGCGCAAAATGCAAAAGACAATTGCCCGGTTAGTAAAGCTTATAGCGCTTTAAATATTACTTTGGAAGCCAAGCTTGGATAACACTGGTTTGTTGACCAGCAATGGTACTTTCATTATACATCGTTGTGTCACTCACTTGTACTTTTAGAATTTCTATGAGCCAGGTGAGTGACTTTTTTTTAATAGCTATTGGCCATTAATGAAGTGTTTTCAAAAAGAAGCAAAACATCGTGGCAGGGCAAGAGTTAATGGTCTTCTTTCCTATAAAGCAGAAGTAAATAGTATCTCTGTTTTTGTCTCGTCAAAAACGACTAAGGTTCCAATCCCTTACTTTTCAATAGCTGCTGATATACCTCGCTATAACTACTACCCACCGGGATCTCTTTACCAGCAACTTTCACTTTCGACTTCCCAAAACTTTCAATTTTATTCGAAGGCACAATATAAGAGCGGTGAATACGAACAAATTCAGGAGTTGGTAATTTCTCCTGAAGGCTTTTTAAGGTCATCAAAGTAAGAATAGGTTTCGGCTTTAAGTGAATTCTGATATAGTCATCCAATCCCTCAATTAATTCAATCTCCTTTAAATTGATTTTCATTAACTGGTAGTCAACCTTCACAAATATGGAAGCCATCTGAAGCTCCTGGCTATTTAAAAACTCCAGATATTCACGTGCTTTAAAAACTGCTTTTAAAAAACGATCGTATTCAAAAGGTTTCAACAAATAGTCTACCGCATCTACATTAAATCCATCGACTGCATACTCGCTATAGGCAGTAGTAAAAACTACCATTGGCTTTTTTACCAGCGTTTTGTAAAACTGTAATCCGTTTATATCGGGCATTTGTATGTCAAGAAACAACAAGTCAGCTTCGTGTTGCTGCAACCATTCCCTCCCTTCATCGGGATTTGTAAAGGTCTTTTCTAAAGATAGAAAAGGAATGCGCGAAGCATACTCGGTTATTAATTGCAGTGCAAGTGGCTCATCATCTATTGCTATACAGCGCATTATTTTTGGAGTATTAGGTGAACGATAAACTGTTTATTTTCTTCATTTACGGTCAGTTGGTGGGTGTCAGGATATAGTAATTCAAGTCTTCGTTTCGTATTTTTCAAGCCAATTCCTGTATTATTTTCGTTCCCTTTATCATTTGTGATGATGTCATTTTTAGAAGTAAATAAAATGCTATGAGGTTGGGTTTTTATCTCAAATAATAATCTCGACATTTCCTTTGTACTTACTCCATATTTAAAAGCGTTCTCCACAAACGGAATTAAAATTAGTGGTGCAATTTGTTTTCCTTCAGTTTGGCCTTCCACAACGAATTCAATTTTTACTTTGTCCGTCAGCCGCACTTTCTGTAGCTCTATGTAATGTTGTATAAACTGTATCTCTTTGTCAAGCGCAACGCTATCGTGCTTTGTCTCACTTAAAACATAACGCATAATAGACGATAGCTTTAAAACTGCATCCGCTGTCGCTTCGCTTTTTACCAGCGCTAAAGAGTAAATGTTATTAAGCGTGTTGAAAAGAAAATGCGGATTAATCTGGGTCTTAAGGAACGAGAGTTCCGTTGCTAGTTTTTCATTTTCAATTTCCTGTTTTTTACGTTCAATACCCAACCATTCCTGTATAACTCTTGAACATGTACTTACGGTAAACACTAAGAAGAAAACCGCAGTAGAAGCTGTAAAAGGGTAAAAATAAGACGGACGGCGCCGCTGCATTCTCAACTTAATTCTTTCGGGCATTTCTGCTCGTATAATATCATCTAATAGGCGGTTAATAAAAAGAAAGATGATAAGTAGTGCGATAATAGTTAGCGAGTACCAAAGCCACTTTTTCTTCGTAAGCAACTGAGGTATCAGCACCATTGTATTGGAATAATAGAAAATCAGCAGGTAAGCATCTATGCAGATGAACCGCAGTATCATGGCATCACTAAACTGAAAGTCAGCGTCTCGCGGCCGGGGAGAAAATAAAATCGGAAGCAGAAAGAAACATGCCCAGGCTGCCACGTGCACTGTTATTGTTAAAAGCCTTTTGTTCAAATTAGAAGTAGGGTTTTAAAGGTATAATTAGTTGTATAGCAATATCTGCTTTTTTACACAAGTAATAGCTAATAGTAGTATTCTACTTATCAACACGTTACTTGTTATCCCGCAGCTTGACTTGTTCATAGTCGGCCAAATGTTGATACCGTTGATCTCACACTAACTTACTTTTCCTGGCTCTCGGGGTAGTAGGGTAATAAATAATTTAAAAGTAGGAGGCCCAGGGGTCGGATAAAAAGAATTTGGATTAATGGCATAGAACAATCGGTAAAGCGTAAACCGGATGTTTACTGCGAAGGAGGAAAATTTTAGTGAGGATTTTTTTAAACTTTAATAAAATTATTGGCAAGTGTAATCTTTCTTGCTCTTTTAATATTGCTCGCCTTCATTCGGAAAGTCATTGTTTTTAACATCAGCAATGTATTGCTTCACTGCGCCTGTTACCTGCTCTGCCATATTTAAATAGGTCCTTAAAAATCTCGGCCTAAACTCTGTATTTATTCCTAAAAGGTCATGCATTACGAGAACCTGTCCCCCACAATGCATTCCTGCACCTATGCCTATTGTTGGCATAATCAGGCTTTCTGTTACTTCTTTGGCCAATGCTGCAGGTATTTTTTCCAGCACCACTGCAAAACACCCGGCCTCCTGTAATATGAGCGCATCGCTTCTAAGTTTGTTTGCTTCGGCTTCTTCTTTTGCCCTTACCACATAAGTGCCGAATTTATGTATGGATTGCGGTGTTAGCCCCAGGTGACCCATCACCGGAATTCCTGCACTTACAATCCGTTTGATACTGTCAACCACTTCTTCGCCACCTTCAAGCTTTAGCGCATGTGCACCTGTTTCTTTCATAATGCGGATAGCAGATGCCAGCGCTACTTCGCTGTTAGATTGGTAAGAGCCAAAAGGTAAATCAACTACTACCAGTGCACGTTCTGTACCCCGGATAACCGAGGCAGCATGATAAATCATCTGGTCTAACGTGATAGGCAACGTAGATTCATGACCTGCCATTACATTACTTGCACTGTCACCCACCAATATAACGTCAATACCTGCGGCATCAAATAATTTTGCAAACGAAAAATCATAAGCGGTAATCATCGAAATTTTTTCACCGTTTACTTTCAGCCGAAGAAGTGTATTGGTAGTTACTTTTTTAATTTGCTTATTTACAGACATCTCTTTAATAGAAATTGATGAATAATTTCAAAAATGAGATGGGAGAGGAGTATGGCTCTGCTTTAGAATAAAACATGCTCTGATAAAACCCATCAGGAACGTGTGAAATTACAGTTATTTAGTGCAGTTAGTTAATTGTTTATTTCGCAAAAGCAGACCGAAGGGTTGGCTAAGGTTACTTCTATTTTCTTAACTCTGAATATAAATGCTGGATCAGTCCATCTGCCAAACCAATTTTGGGTACAAGTATTTCATCTGCATCGGCCCACCTCATTACATTAATAAAAATTTGCAATGCCGGAACAATCACATCTGCCCGGTCTTCTTTGAATTTAAATAGTCGAATACGGTCTTTAACGGAAACGGCAGAAAATTCTTTATAGTAGTCTTTAAGTAAACTAAGTTCAAGGGGCTTTCCGTCTTTTTTCTTACTAATAGAAAATATCTTGTTTATGTTGCCACCGGTACCGATAGCTACAATCTTCTTATATCCTTTCGTTTTTTCTTTTATCATTTCCTTCATTTCATTCCACATCTTTTCTTCCACCTGGTTCTTAAGTAAACGGATAGTGCCGATATTAAAAGATTGTTTGCATACTAATTTTCCGTCTGCAAAAAAAGTAAGCTCAGTACTTCCACCACCTACATCAATATAGAGATAGCTATTATTTTCGTCCATACTCTCGGCAACATGGTTCTCATAAATTATCGAAGCTTCAAGATCCCCGCTAATAATTTCAATGTCTATTCCTGTTTCATTCTTAACCCTGGCAATAATTTCTGAACCATTTTTTGCATCGCGCATTGCGCTGGTAGCGCATGCTGTAAGGTGTTCAACTTCGTACAATTTTAGCAGGTGGCTGTATGCTTTCATTGCCTCCACTACCATCGTTATTCTATGTTCTGAAATTTCGCCGGTTTCAAATACGTCAAACCCAAGTCGCAATGGTACCCGGATGAGGTTGAGCTTACAAAATTGCGGCGGATGGCCAATTCCTTCAACGACATCTGTTATTAATAATCTCGCAGCGTTACTTCCTATATCTATAGCGGCTAACCTCATTGGTAATTTGTTTTTATAAAAAAGAGTTTTAGAGAATGTTCAACGATGCAAATATATTACCAGTGAAGTCAGTTGAAAGTTTACAAAAGGAGTGTTTGATACCGGCATTAGTTGTGGTAGCATCATCGTTGCGTCGCAATCACTTTTTCAGCAGCTCGTTCCTGAGCTTCAGCCTTTATTAAAACAGAATAACTAATAATTAAAAGCGGAAGTTCAAAGAAATCGATAGTCAATATGTATTTGTTCTTTCCGTTACAACTTCTTGTAGGAAGAATGTTGGCGAGGACCTCAACAACGGCACTAAAAAGAAAGCCGGGTTGGCGGGGACGCTGGCAGTAGCGGTAAAATTTCTTACTTATTTCCATTTAATTTATACAATCCTAAAAACTCCAGGTTCTAATAACCTTCTGCGCTGTCATCGCCCCGTTTGTCAGCGGCAGCTTCAAGCTTGCCATTATTTATTTTTATCAATTCTACACGACCTATTGATGTTGCGTATCCAGCTACATAATATACCTTAACAGCATATCCCATTTCCTGTAATTCTTGCATCACATTTTTCGGAAAACCTTCTTCTACCTGTATTTCATCCGGAAGCCACTGGTGATGGAACTTTGGTTTGTTAACGGCTTCTTCAGCATTCATATTAAAGTCTACCACATTTACAATGGTTTGATAGACTGATGTTGGAATGGTTGTGCCGCCCGGCGTTCCAACAACCATAAAAGGCTTGCTGCCTTTTAAAACAATTGTAGGTGCCATCGAGCTAAGCATTCTCTTGCCTGGTGCAATTGCATTTGCTTCTCCACCTATTGCCCCGTACATATTGGGTACGCCAGGTTTTATACTAAAATCATCCATCTCATTATTTAGTATAAAACCTGCACCGGCCACCACGGTTTTGCTTCCAAAGTTGCCGTTAAGTGTAGTAGTGACAGCCACCAGATTGCCCCATTTATCAGCAACGCTAATGTGAGTGGTCTCAGTACTCTCTGATAGCGGGCCTCCTTTTATCTCAACACTTTTGCTTGCTTTTGTGCTATCATAATCTGCCATTCTTTTAGCCAGGTAAGCATTGCTTGTAATTGTGCCAAGGGGCACTTTCCAAAAGTCAGGATCACCTAAATGTGCTGCGCGATCTGCGTAAGCTCTTCTTTCGGCTTCGGTCATTAGTTGCACACTTTTTACCGTTTCAAATCCGTAACTCGCTAATGGCCGGTTCTCAACCATCTTCAACATCTGCATTAGTAATACTCCGCCACTACTGGGTGGCGGCATGCTAACTATGGTATGGCCTTTATAATTAAACGCCAATGGTTTTCGCTCTTTTGTCTTATAATTTTTTAAATCATTTAAAGTGATAAGACCTTTTCCTCGTTGCATTTCTGCCACGATCAATCTGGCTGTTTCCCCTTCATAAAACCCGGCTGCACCTTTATCTCGTATTCTTTTTAGTGTATTTGCCAGTTCTTTTTGAATTAATGTATCCCCTTTCTTCCATCCGCTTTCTTTTACAAACACGGGTGTTACTGTGTTATATTTTAGAAACGATTCCCTTGCCCTCGTAAATTTCGACGCTTCGGCTTCGGTTAGCGAAAAGCCTTTTTCTGCAAGGTCAATGGCGGGCTGTATAAGGGTTTTAAACGGAAGCTTTGAATATTTAAGACTTGCAAACAAGCCGCTAACTGTTCCGGGAACGCCGGCAGCGAGATGACCAAATTGAGAAAGATTTGTTTGTGCAGTTCCTTTTTCATCCAAATACATGTCACGAGTCGCTTTCGCCGGCGCTGTCTCGCGGTAGTCGTAAGTAAAAGTCTTACCATCTTTTAGCCTCGCCACCAGAAAACCGCCGCCACCAATATTTCCAGCGCCCGGATACACTACTGCAAGTGCCAGCTGTGTTGCTATAACGGCGTCAATTGCATTTCCGCCACGTTTTAAAATTTCGGCTCCCACTTTAGCAGCGATAGGATGAGCGCAAACAACCGCGCCGTTCGAAAAAGTTTGCGTTTTATTGCTTGAAAAGTGATAGGGATCAACTGCTTTTCCGGCACCCACAAATGACTGGGCTGCCACAATATTTGAAAATAACAGGGAAGTGAAAACAATGATAAAGTGTCTGAGTTGCATGCAGCAAATTTCTGCCTTTTTCACATCGGAGAATTAAAAATTTATTAATAAAGATTGCTGAAACGCCTAGATACTAGCTTAGCAGCTTTCCCCCGGGGAACGGGAAATTACTCTTCTTATGCAGCATTTTGCAACATTGAATGCTCCATGTAGTTAGCAAGTACAAGAGTGCGACGCAACAATTGCCGCCATACCATAATAGCTGGTAACATAAAATTCCTAACCTGCTATTATTCCGATAATTTTTTATTAAACAAAACAAGTATGATGAAAATTTCCTCAATTTTTAGATTTACAACTACAGTTGTATTATTCCTTCTGCTTGCAGCTGGGGTAAATGCGCAGTCGGTAATCATCGGTACAGTTAGGGATGAAAGTGGTAATCCGCTTAGTGGTGCCTCCGTGTCGCTGCAGGGGACTGCCACAGGAACAACTACAGATAACGGTGGAACGTATACGCTAAAAGTAAAAGGTGGTACCTACACGGTAAGTGCCAGTTATGTAGGCTTTTCGACTAGCCCCAAAAGAGTTACCGTTGCTGAAGGCGCTACCGCTACATTAGATTTTTCTCTAAATAATTCGGGCGTTACAAATGAAGTGGTTGTTCTTGGGTCAAGGGCATTGCCACGTACACAGTTAGAAACGCCGGTGCCGGTGGATGTAATTGATATAAAGAAAATAGCGCAGGATGCGCCGCAGGTTTATATCAACCAGATATTGAGCTATGTGGCTCCCTCGTTTAATTCCGGAACACAGACTGTTGCAGATGGTTCGGATCATATTGATCCTGCTTCTTTGCGCGGCCTGGGGCCAGACCAGGTGTTGGTTTTAATTAATGGTAAAAGGAGGCACAATACCGCCCTCGTAAATATCAACGGTACTTTTGGACGCGGTTCTGTTGGAACAGATTTAAACGCAATTCCGGTTGCGGCAATAGACCGGATAGAGATACTTCGTGATGCTGCTTCTGCACAATATGGAAGCGATGCAATTGCAGGCGTGATAAACATTATATTAAAGAGCTCTGTAAACAGGGTTACTTTCTCTACTACTGCCGGCGCAAATGTTACCAGGTTTTTAGGCAAGTCTATCACTGACGGGCAAACCGTACAGAATGCAATAAACTTCGGTATTCCCTTGGGACAACAGGGCGGGTTCATTAACTTCTCCGGTTCATTTGATTATCGCAATTATACCAACAGGGCAGGAGAAAGAACCGGAACTATTTTTAGCAGGTACAATGGCCGTAATGCAGCAGGTGCTATTCAAACAGTTGATAGAACAGACTCTTTTTTAACTGCAAACAATAAGACACGGGAAGACTTTAAACAAAGAGTAGGTCAGTCTCGGCTTCGTAGCGGACAGTTTATGTTTAATTCAAGTATTCCCATGGATGACCAGGGAACCGAGTTTTACATGTTTGGAGGTTTAGGTTATAGAAATGGTCAAGCTGCTGCCAACTTCCGTTTGCCTAATAACACCAACAATATTTTAGCAATTTATCCATTAGGTTTTTTACCTGAGATCCACTCGGATATCTACGACAGAAACCTGTCTTTCGGTATCAGGGGTAAGTTGAAAGAATGGAACGTTGATTTTAGCAATACTTACGGCCAAAACCAGTTTATTTTTAAAGTAGCCAATACCCTGAATTCAACAATGGGTATAGCTTCACCAACACGTTTTAATTCGGGAGGACCCGCCTTTACTCAAAACACCACTAACCTTGATTTTTCAAGAAGCTTTGCCGGGTTAAGCGGAATAAACATAGCCTTAGGTGCAGAGCATCGTTTTGAAAGATACCAGTTAGTGCCAGGCGAGGAAGCATCTTACGCCGATTATGGTAGGTCGAGGCAAGTTGGTGTTGATGCAGCGGGAAGACCAATACTGGTACCTGATTTAAGAGGATTGGTTGTTACCCGGTTCGGTGGACCGGACAGTTCGGCGTTAACAGGCGGCGCGCAATCTTTTCCGGGATTTAGACCAGAAAATGCGGTAAATGCTACACGTAGCGCTATTGCCGCTTATGCTGATGGCGAATTTAATTTTTCGAAAGCATTTTTGATAGATGGTGCGGCCCGTTTCGAAAACTATAATGATTTTGGTAGTAACGTAAGCGGAAAAATTTCGATGAGGTATAAGGTAAGAGAAAGCTTCGCTATCCGTGGTTCGGTTAGTACCGGTTTTAGAGCACCTTCTTTGCACCAGCGATATTTCTCAAATACATCTACCTTGTTTGTAGGTGGTATTCCTTACGAGGTGGCTACTTTCCCTAACGACAGCCGTGCAGCTAAACTATTGGGAATTCCAGATTTGCGTGCTGAAAAATCGAAAAGCGTCAGTTTAGGTTTTACCGGAAACTTTGGAAAATTTAAGGTTACTGTGGATGGCTATCTTACCAGAATTAACGACAGGGTTATTTATACAGATTTGTTCCTGGGAAGTAACGCCGCCAATGCTTCAGCTACGGATAGGGAATTATACAATATTCTTTTGTCTTACAATGCCAACCGTGCCCAGTTTTTTGCAAACGCCATAAACACTGAAACAAAAGGAGTGGACCTGGTAGTATCTTATGGAACAAAAATAGGTACAGGAAATTTTCGTGCTGATTTAGCCGGAACCGTTTCTAAGACCATGAGGGTAGGACCAATAAAATCTTCTGAATTATTGAAATCTAAAGAAAGTATTTACTTCAGTGAGGCAAGTCGTATTTATCTTGAAAGCTCGGTACCAAGGGTGAAAGCGAACCTGACTTTTACTTACGGCATAAGCAAATGGAACTTTTTTGTAAGGAACGTTTATTTTGGCGCAGTTGACGAAGCCACTACAGCTGTTCTTTACCAACAGACTTTTGATCCAAAGGTTATCACTGAGGCTTCTATAGGTTATAAAATCTCAAGGTCAACTCGTATCAGTGTAGGGTCTAATAATATTTTTGATATCTATCCTGAAAGGGTTGCTGATCCCGGTAACACCACTGCAAATCAATTTATATACTCCAGGAGAGCTACACAGTTTGGTTTTAACGGCCGGTATGTGTATGGAAGGTTTGAAATATCGTTGTAAGAAATCAGCTTAAAAATTATACAAAGTGCTATCGCTTGAAAGCGGTAGCACTTTTTTTAGTCAAGTACCACTTACAAGAAAATTTCTGCCTAAAGCTTTATGCTATATACAATTCTCCTTCAGCATTTTTGCCAATTTTAGAGAACACCAGTTCTTTTAGATTTTGCAATAATTCATAACTAATCTCTCCCGCGCATTTCTCTAACAATTCGTTTTTGGTCAATTCTTCATTACCATCAATAAATTGCGCTAGCTGGCTGTAGTTTAATTCAAGAAAGTCTGAAAATTTGTAAACCATAAATAATAGATTTAATAACAACAGGCGAAGTTGTTCCAGTCCGTTTCAACAACAATTATACCTTTTTAGGTATCCATCAAACTGGGGCCCTTTTAAGATGTCAGCAAATTTTTTTGAGCCGGCCGTACAACATCTTTCAACATCGTTGTGTCACACGCTTGCACTTGTATAACCGCAATCATCTTTTTTTTAAAGCCGTGAATATCGTCAGCAATACTTTCTTAAACGGCATCCACATCTGCGATGATCGTTACACTCCTATACCTTTTATTCGATTGAACAATGCTTACCTGCTGCAAGATGTCATGTTTGCATTGTCGCATAAAGCGGGCATCTTTCGGAAGTTTTAGTAAAAGTTCAAACAGGTATTGATTTCTCACCCTGTTAATGGCAGGCTCTGCGGGACCACTTATATAGGCAGCATATTTATCGTTTAGAAATTGCCCTAAAATATTCGCAGCTTCCTCGGCTATATTTTTATCCTTATGCTTACAGATTAATTGAATAACCCGTGAAAAAGGAGGATAAAAAAACATCTTCCTGTTTTCAATTTCAAATTGGTACATCTGTTCGTAACTGTGCTGCTGTACGAACTGCAACACAGGATGATGTGTATTGCTGACTTGTATAATTACTTTTCCCTGCGCTTCGCGGCGGCCGGCGCGGCCGCTTACCTGCTCCATCAATTGAAATGCTCTTTCGTTTACGCGAAAGTCAGTGAAGTTTAATATGCCATCAGCGTCAACAATTCCTACCAGGTTTACATGTTCAAAGTCAAGTCCCTTTACAACCATTTGCGTGCCGGCAAGTATGTCTATTCTTTGCTGTTCAAATAGTTTAATCAATGCATCGTGATCGTTCTTTCCCCGTACACTGTCGTAATCCATCCTTGCAATTTTCGCTTCCGGAAAAGCTTCAACCAAAGCTTCTTCAATCTTTTCTGTACCAAAGTTTTTTTGAACAAAATTGTGATTGCCGCAAGCCGCACAGGTAAGTACCAAAGGATAAGCAGTACCGCAATAGTGACATTGCAGCTTATTTTTAGCTTTATGATAGGTAAGCGTAACATCGCAGTTTTCACACTGCGGTATCCAACCGCAAATTGAACAAATCTGGTAAGGAGAATATCCGCGACGGTTTTGAAAAAGGATAACCTGTTTTTTTTCTTGTAGCGATTGCTGGATTGCCTCTGTTAACTGTGGCGATAAAATAACCTTACCCTTTTCTTTGGTAATAATTGTTTTTACATCAACAATTTGTATGGAAGGCATTTGAACATTTCCATACCGTTCGGTCAGGCTAACTAAACCATATTTTCCAGTTACGGTATTGTAATAGCTTTCGATAGAAGGCGTGGCACTTCCAAGCAACACTTTTGCATTAAACAGGGAAGCGTAATAAATGGCAGCATCACGACCGTGGTAGCGCGGCGCCGGTTCCTGTTGCTTAAATGATGGATCGTGTTCTTCATCAACGATGATCAATCCAAGCTCTTTAAAAGGCAGAAATAACGATGACCTTGCTCCGAGTACTACTTTTGTTTCGCCTGTTTTTATTTTGTTCCAGATCTCAACCCTTTCGTTTGGGTTAAACTTGGAATGATAAATAGTGATATAGCCTCCAAAATACTTTTGAAGCCTTCGTATAATCTGGGCAGTTAAAGCAATCTCAGGAAGCATATACAAAACCTGCTTTCCTGCTTTAATGTACTGCTCAATTAGTTTTATATAAATCTGCGTTTTGCCGCTTGAGGTAACCCCTTGAAGCAAGCAAACCGATTTTTCATTTAATACCTGTTGAACTGAATTTGCAGCTTCTACCTGCGCAGGAGATAACTCGAATTCAATCTTAATATCTTTTGGGAGCGTTGGAAGCCGGTCAACCGACCGTTTTTCAAGCTTTACAATATTTTTATCTGCAAGCCCTTTTAATTGGGCTGCAGTTGCATTCGCCTTTTTTAAAAGATTGGTTTGTGTTACTTCGCCTTCTGTCTTAATCAGGTGTAAGTAGGAGAGCAGTAGTTCGAGTTGTTTGGGGGCCTTGTTCTTGCTCCATTCATTTAAAAGCTTTGCAAGGTTCTCTTCATTATGGTAATCGGCCTGAAGATGAACGTACGTTTCCATCTTTTGTTTGTAGGTATCTTTCAGTGCTTCCCAAACCATGCAAACCTTTTTCTCTATCAAACTTTTTATAATCGGGTAAACATGCGACGCATCTAGAATCTGTTGCACTTCGCTTAGCTTCAGTTCTTTTTTTAGCAGGAGAGCTTCGGCCACCAAATATTCTTCATCGTTCAAGTCTGAAAAGTCCTCGCCAGATTCTTCGTTGTAAGTAAGAATGCTTTCGCTGGATAACTTTAGATGAGAAGGTAGGGCAGCTTGCATCACCTCTCCTTCACTGCACATGTAATAGTCAGCTATCCATTCCCATAACTTTAGCTGTTGGGCATAAATTAAAGGCTGCTCGTCTAAAACATTTAAGATATCTCGGGGCTCAAATGCTGTTGGTTTATCACTGTGTACCGTTTTTACAATTCCTGAATATTTTTTGTTTTTTAATTGAACTTCTACCCTCGAGCCTTTGGCAACATTGCCTTTTAAATGGTCGGGAATTGCCCATGTATAATTTTTAGGCAAAGCAAGTGGAATGATAACTTCAGCGTAAACTCTTTGGTTTATATCTGGGTTGAATAGGGAGGATGAGTTTAAGTTATCTGTCATGCGCTAGAGGCAAAAATAATGCGATTGCTTGTAACCTTTGTGATGCGTTTACTGTCTTCGCAACAACTTGACCTGATTTAGACAATTGGACTATTCAACCAAATGAAAAAAGGTTCAATAGACGTTAGGCGTAAAAGTGAGTGACACAACAATGTTGCCATAAGAACAACTGCTGATAACAAACAATATTCTCCTCCCCTTACACCTCTTTGGGGTATTTTTGATATTTCTTCAATCCAGCGTCCATAAGATCATAAGCCTTCTGCTTTAATGCAGGCAAATCATTCAAAGTAAGACCGGTAACAGGCAGTTCATCTAAAAAAACTACCCTGCACGGACCGGGAGTTAGGGTGAAAATACTGCTGTAATGCAGGCGGTCTACTGTATCCACAAACAAGACAAGCTTTAGAGGCGTTTCAGTTTCAATAGCTATCCGAAATGCTCCGTCAAAAAAGGCTTTCAGCGGCTTTCCGGTATCATTTAAAGTGCCTTCAGGAAAAATAAAAATTGAAATATGCCGGCGGATAAATTCTTTCATTTCCAGCACACTCCGAGCCCTGTTATCCGCATCGTTTCTTTTAACCATTACGGTTGCACTTTTATAAATGTAGCCAAAGATGGGAACCTTCGACATTTCGTATTTTGCCAGTATCCGTACAGGTTGGTCTAATGCCATTACCACCGGTGGAATATCCATATATGAAATATGGTTGGCAATAAAAATGTATTGCTTTGAACGATCATGCGCTACCTCAAAAATATTCTTATGTCTTATGCCTACTATAAAGTACCACAAGAATCCCCAGGCCTTCACCACCTTATAAATAAAATTGCCACCCTTAACCCTGCCAAAAAACGAAGCAATAATAACGAATGGAACGGCAACAAACATGATGGCTATAAACATCAACAAAGCATATACACAATAAATCCATTGCAGCGGTTTCAGCAAAATTTTCATGGGTGTTTAATATAACAACTAAGGTAAAATCGCCAACTGATTTACGGACCATGCCTCAGCCTTTGCTGAAAACATTGGCCTGGTTAGTTGCCACGTGTCTCTAAAGAAAGATGAATTGCGATAATGAGTCAGGGCAGCTTCGTCCTGCCAGTTGCTGTAGGTAAAAAAGATGTTCTGGTCATGGTTATCCTGCCATAGTTCAAGATGGGTACAACCTTCAAAGTTTCTTATCTTTTCTTTTCGTTCTTCAAAAAATACTTTGAATGCTTCCACAGCATCTGCCCTAAAAGTCATCTTAACCATTCTAACCAGCATTATTCAAAAAAGATTTTTACAGTTTGATAAAACCATTTGTTCTGAAGTGAAATGCTTTGTTTTTGCATGGCTTCAGAAAATCCCTGCAAACCAAACAAACCTGCCGCATTGCCTTTATTGATGGCTATTTCTAAATAATTGGAAGAATTAAAAAACGCTACTTTTTCGCCCTGTGGTACACAGGCATAGGTTTCACTGATCGTATCAATAACCTCATCTCTTTTAAAGACAATTTTAAAGTTGCGGCCATTTCTCTCCCTGTCGAAATCGGCCTTTGTAATGTTTACGATTACATTTTCGAAATTATCGATATATAAGATTTGTCCTTCCATGGTGGTAGGACTATTTACATATCTGAGGCGCAGTTTTTCAACTATTGTAATGTTAGACTCTCCTATATAGTCAAGGTCCTTTCCGGCCAATATCTGCCACACCGCATTAGCAATTACCTGTGTACATGTTAGGGTAGTAGGGCGTTCTCCTTCAGGAATAGGCAATGCCACCACTCTTTCAGGTGGTCCGTCTATAATCATGGTTAACAGCCCATTGTCAGCACAGGCAATGTATTGATTATTGTGGTAAGCCAAAAGCATTTGCTTAGGCTTTTGATCGAACATATTAACGAGCACAATATGAAAAGTTCCCGAAGGAAAATGGCTAAAAGCACTGCAGCAGAAGTACGCAGCCTGGGGATAATTGAACGAAGAAAGCTGATGCGAAACATCAACAATAGTAAGGTTTTCACTCACACTGTATAACTGACCCTTCACGGCAGCTACCAGGTAATCCTGCTGGCCAATATCTGTAGTTAGGGTTATTATAGACATACTTATGTTCCTGTATCTGGTATAACTTCTTTAGTTGTTTTTGTTTATCAGCTTTTGTTTTTCAAGCATCATCGTTGTGTCACTCACTTGTACTTTTTGTTTTAAGATCAGCGTTGTTAAATGTTGAACATCATCAACCGAAACCGGAGAAGCCAAGTTTAGTACTCAAACTAAACGTTCAACATAATAGTTGAAAGGGCGCTGCTCTCTGTCAACTATCCGCCTTCCTACTTCACCAGTTTGCCATTTTTAAAGTAAAATTTTCTAACCATCTTATCAGCAACCCCAGGTAAAAATTTATTTAAAAGAAGACTCGTTTTCCCCAGCAGCGTAAGCACAAGTGTTCTTTTTCTTTTTTCTATAGATTTCAAAATATACTTCGCACATTCTTCTGCACTCATCAGTTTGTCTTCATTCATGGGGTTTTCTTTTTGCGGCCTGGCATCTTTATCCAAAGCTACATTCCGAATATTGCTTGCTGTAAAACCTGGAGCAACCCACATCACATTTACGCCATCGTCTAAAAGTTCTGTTCTCAGTGCTTCCAAAAACCCATTTACGGCAAACTTGCTTGCACTGTAACCCGTTCTGCCGGGCAATCCTCTAAACCCTGCCGGCGAAGAAACCCCAACAACAGTTCCTTTATTTTTAATTATTTCGCTTAAAGCAAATTTGGTACAGTAAACAGTACCCCAGAAGTTAACGTCCATCAAAGTTCTTAAGGTATCCAGCTCCAGATCTTTAAACAACGCCCGCATCGAAAGGCCCGCATTATTTATAAGAATGTCTATGGTGCCGAATGTCTCCACAACAGAATTAATGAAATTCTTACAATCTGATTCTTTACTAACATCGGCAGTTCCGATATGCAAAGGTCTTCCTGCATTAGCAGTTTGAAGCTGATATAATTTTTCATAGTTCCGCCCGCATGTAGCAACCCGTGCTCCACTTTCTAATAGAAGCTCTACAAGCGCCTTTCCAATGCCTTCGCTTCCACCTGTTACGACTACTACTTTCTTAGCAAAATATGACATTGACTATTGTTGAATTCGCAAAAGTAACAGAGTTAGGGGACATATAAGAGGAATAGGAATATCTATAAAAGTGTAAAAATGTTTTTCAAAAATTTGGCTGGTAATCTTCGTACTCCTATTTTTGCACTCCCAAAACGAAAAAGGGTAAACGCTCTTAAGTAGTTAAACGGAAGAATTGGTAGCTCAGTTGGTAGAGCAATACACTTTTAATGTATGGGCCCTGGGTTCGAGTCCCAGCCAGTTCACTTCTAAGCAGTGAAATGTCACTAAAGCCTCACAAACAATATGTTTTGTGAGGCTTTTTGTTTGTTGCCACATCAGAACGGTCCTGTGAAGTAAGTTAACGCCCGGGTGGGCGCGTCTTAGGAGCAACCCATAACCAGGAAAAATTTGCAACCGACATAGCTCGATTTTGAACAAGTTTCTTACTTTGCTGCGGCTGGTGCAACTTTTAGTTGTAGTATGTTTAAGCGGAAACGGGTCTTTTCTATCACTTATTTTATTAATTGTAATCCAAAAGCTTGTAATCCTGGTTCGTTATCACTTCTGTCCAGATTGAATGCTGAAGACTAAATCAATTGAAGGGAATGCAGGTTATACTGATCCGAATAAAAGAGGTCGTTTCATTAGTTTTGAGACAGCCTCTTTGTATTTTATATAATATTCGGTTAACTCCACGTTGCCATAGCCAGCCACCACACAGATATTTCACTTAAAAAAAGGAGAAACAAATTATTATTCTCCAACAGGGGAGGGACGTGACGCGCTGTCCTGAAAATTGTATTGAGTCCTGTAAAAAAACCCTTACATTGATGACCCCCTTTTAACGATTTCAATACACGGAATTCATTTTAAAAAAATAAGCATGCTACTTGCCAATCCGAAAAAAACACGTTTAGCCGTAACTCAAAGTTTCCTATTACTCCTTCTGGCAGTACTGTTATGCACGCTGCCATCGTGTAAGCCAAAATCGGCAGATGCAGGAAAACAAACAAAGGATGCCGCAATAGCCAGCAAAAAAGACCTGTCGCAAATTAAAGTAGGTTATTGCACACCATCCCTGAACGCTCCTTTTTACGTCGCTTTATCAAAGTCTATCCAAAACACAACAGAAGGATATGGTATGAAGTTTATTTCTGTAGACGGACAAGGTGATATTGCAAAACAAATAACTGCTGTTGAAGACCTGGTTGCAAAAGGAATAGATATACTGGTCTTAAATCCTTTGGACTCTAAAGCGCTGGTACCAACTGTAAACCAGGTGGTAAAAAGCGGTATACCTGTTTTTATTGTTGATAGTTATATTGAGCCTTCGGCGCAGTATATTACTTCTATACTTGCAAACAACCAGGGCAACGGAGAGATGGTAGGCGAGTGGATTGCCGATAAGTTGGGTAAAACAAAAATTAAAGCTGCCATTATTAGCGGAGCGCAGGGAAGCCCTGTCGGGAGAGAAAAGCGGCTCGGCTTTATCAGGGGTATTGCAGAAAACCAGTTAAGAACGCAGGGACATGCTGACCTGACCATAGTATCACAAGGATGGGGTGGATGGAGTAATAGCGGCGGACTGAAGGCTATGGAAGATATACTGGCATCTCATCCTGAAATAAATGTATTAATGGCAGAAAATGATGCCATGGCATTGGGTGCTTTAAAAGCCTTGAATGAGGCCGGAAAAGCAAACAACGTTCTTGTGGTAGGATTTGACGGCCAGAAAGAAGCCTTAGAACTAATAAAGCAAGGTAAGTATGAAGCTACTGCTCTTAATAGTCCGATGGGGTTAGGGAAGTTAGCTGTAGAGTCTGTTGTGAAATATCTAAATGGTGACAAAAACCTCGATAAGGTCATTCTTACCCCGCCGGTATTGATCTCTGTGGGGGAAGTCAATAAGTTTTACGATGCAAAGGCGATTTTCTAGTTCTATACAGTAGACGCAGGATAAGTG
This sequence comes from Segetibacter sp., assembly GCF_025963695.1. Taxonomy (GTDB): domain Bacteria; phylum Bacteroidota; class Bacteroidia; order Chitinophagales; family Chitinophagaceae; genus Segetibacter. Next base: position 122,589 of record NZ_JAOQAH010000047.1, read on the forward strand.
TTGCATGAGTGGCACAAGTAGTGCTTGCTGATTATTATATTCAGTACAAGAGTGCGACGCAAGGATGTTAAATAGAATTTCAATAGCCCGGATCCCAAAAAATCATTACACGTTTGTAGGCGACGCGAATTATATAACCTGCTACATCAATTTTAATTTATGCCTGGGAAAAACATTGAGAACAGGGTTGAATTAAGAAATATCTCAAAAGCTTTTGGGGGTGTTGCTGCATTGAAAGATGTTACATTAAAAGCAGCACCCGGCGAAATACATGCACTGATGGGAGAAAATGGGGCAGGTAAATCTACCCTGATGAAAATACTGTCTGGTGCACTGCAAAAAGATGGAGGTGAAATATTTATTGATGATGAAAAAGTAAACATTAAAAACACGTACGACAGCAAGGAATTGGGAATCGGGATTATTTACCAGGAGTTTTCGCTGGTGCCCGACTTGACAGTTGCAGAGAACGTGTTTTTTAACCAGTTGAGTAAAGGAAGTCGCTGGATGAAGTGGGATAAATTAAAAAGGGAGGCGGCCACTATCATTAACAATATTGGCTTCGATATAAATACGGGAGTCAGGGTAAGCAGTCTCAGTATTGCGCAGCAGCAGATTGTTGAAATAGCGAAAGCCTTATCTGAAAAAGTGAAAGTATTGATTCTTGATGAACCATCTGCTGTTCTCGGGCCTACCGAGGTGCAAAAGCTTTTTGAAACCTTACATACACTAAAAAGTGAAGGGGTTACGATCATTTATATATCGCATCATTTAAGTGAAATTTTTAAAATTGCCGACAGGGTAACTGTTTTAAAAGATGGAATTTCTACACAGCGTTTATTGGTTGCCGAAACCGACAAAGAAACCATTATCAAATTGATGTTAGGTAGGTCTTTAAATGCAATGTTCCCCCCGAGAAATGCGGTAGTTGGAGGAGAGGTGATAAGGGTCGAAGATATTTATGTTTCTGGTAAGGTGAAAGGTGTATCACTCCGTGTGCGATCAGGTGAAGTTATTGGTATTGCAGGCCTTGTGGGAAGCGGTCGTACCGAAACAGTGAGGGGCATATTCGCTGCAGATAAACTGTCTGGAGGAAAGGTGTTTGTATCAGGTAAGAAGGTAAATTTTCGTTCACCTGCAGATGCGGTGAAGCAAGGCATTGGCATGGTGCCCGAAGATAGAAAGCGGCAGGGCGTTCTTCTTCCATTGTCGATTAAACACAACGTTACGTTGGCAAACTTCAGAGGTATTACGGGCAAGTTGGGTTTTGTGAGGTTTGGAGAAGAAAATAAAAAATCAAGGGAATTAATAAAGAAACTGGCCATTAAAGCTGTAAATGAAAATGCGCCTGTAGGCTCGCTAAGCGGCGGTAATCAGCAAAAAGTGGTGTTGGCAAAATGGTTTAACCGAGACTGTAAAGTGATTATCATAGACGAACCTACCCGGGGAGTTGATGTCGGCGCTAAAATAGAAATCTATAACCTGATAAACGAGCTTGCCGCTAAAGGTGCAGCAGTGATTGTTATTTCTTCAGAGACAGCTGAATTGATGGGTATCTGTGACTGGATACTTGTTATGAGAGAAGGTAAGGTACAAGGGACGCTGGAAAAAGATGAATTTAATGAAGAGAACATTCTGCGCTACGCCATCGGTGCAAGCTAACATCAGTGTCACATTTGCAACTGCAATAATTTCAAACACTTTCTGAATTATAGACATGAACTCGCCTATCAAAAAAATTCTACAATTCACCATACAGCATAATACTGGCGTTATTTTCCTGGTAATGCTCATAGTTTCAGCATTCGCATCGGATGCTTTTTTTACAGCAAATAATTTGTCAAACCTGATAAGGCAGGTGGCTCCGGTAGGCATCATTAGTATGGGCATGCTGCTGGTAATCTTAACAGGTGGTATTGATCTTTCGGTAGGTTCTGTTGTAGCGCTGGTTGGGGTATTGTGTGCTTTGTTTACCCAAACGCTTGCGCTGCCGGTTGCTGTAGCTGCATCGTTAGTGTGTGGCATACTGGCGGGGAGTATTTCAGGTTACCTGGTTTCCGTTCAAAAGATGGCACCCTTCATTGCAACCCTGGCCCTTATGACCATTGCCCGGGGACTCGGTTTTATCTTTTCAAAGGGGGCACCCGTAATGGTGGATGAGTCTGCTACTGCTCTCACTGATTTTGGCAGCGGTAGTTTACTCGGTATCCCCAACCCGGCCATCATTCTTTTGTTCACGTTTGTTGTTACGTGGGTTTTATTGAAATATAATATTTACGGTCGAATTTTAATAGCTATTGGCAGTAATGAAGAGGCTGTACGTTTGTCGGGTGTAAGAATATGGATGTATAAATTTAGTGTGTATGCGGTTATAGGAGGTTTGGCAGCCATTGCCGGTTTAATTGGTACAGCCCGCACAGGAGTAGGCTCTCCTAACCTGGGTGTAGGACTGGAACTGGATGTGATTGCTGCTGTTGTGATCGGCGGTACCAACTTAAAGGGAGGAAAAGGATCTGCTGTTGATACATTTTTAGGGGTATTGATTTTAGGTATGATAGGCAACATCATGAACCTGATGGATGTTGCTTCATACGCTCAACAGGTTATTAAAGGATTGATCATCATCTTGGCTGTACTGCTGCAAAGATTCGAGGGAAAATAGACCTAAGCTTGAAGTAATGATAAAATTTGACAGCGAACATATTGCGCTGGTTTCAAAGGAAGTAGCGGTTCTGACTTACGATTGCCCTCAAATTACAACGGGTACTGTAAGGTGGCTATAATTCTGATGCTGCTGCCGGTCCATTTCAATTTGACGCAGCCCCGGTTCAAATTTGATTTAAGAATATCGTTAGCAGGATTTTCTGAAGTCAGTTTACAAGAACTTAAAGTCCTGTTAAGTCAAGGAAAGAGTGTTCTGTTATTATGAGCTATGTGTTTTACATCTAATTTTATAAAACGCTGTTACCACCACAACACAGTTTAAATAATACCAGCACAAACCATATGAACTTTATCAAAGTTGTACGAATTACCCTTACTGCGGCGTTATTTATAGCCGGATTTGCAGTTTCAGGTCAAAAATTGAAGAAGAACCAATTCAATAATCCAATAGCAGTGCAAAGGGCAGATCCACATGTGTGGAAAGGAGCTGACGGTATATATTACTTTATCGCTACTGTGCCCGAGTACGATCGTATTGAAATACGCAAGTCAAGAACCATTAACGGCATAAAGAAAGCCCAGCCGGTGATAGTATGGCGTAAACACGATAAAGGTGCGATGGGTAACCATATCTGGGCACCAGAACTTCATCGAATAGATGATAAATGGTACATCTATTTTGCAGCCGGTTCTGTGGAGGATAAATGGGCCATCCGCAAGTATGTGTTGACCAATCCTTCGCAAGATCCTATGGAGGGAGAATGGAAGGAGGAAGGTCAGATTGTAAGCATAAAGGATGAGTTTTCGCTGGACGCCACCACCTTTGTTCATAAAGATCAACGGTATATGCTGTGGGTAGACCGCGCATCTGGCAAGGAAGTAAACACAGGTATTTATCTTGCTAAAATGACCAGTCCCACTACACTTGGTGACACACAGATAGTAATTTCAAGGCCTGAATTTGCCTGGGAAAGAATAGGACATAAAGTAAACGAAGCCCCCGCCGTACTTATACGTAATGGAAAGGTGTTTGTTACATTTTCGGCTAGTGCCACTGATTATAATTATGGCTTAGGTCTACTTTGGGCTGAAGAAAGTGCAGACCTCCTGGATACAGCCTCGTGGCACAAATTACCTAAGCCCGTCTTTTTTACTAACGAAGCTCTTAAACGTTATGGTCCCGGGCATAACAGCTTTACTGTAGCCGAAGATGGCAAAACTGATGTTATGATTTATCATGCGCGTGATTATAAAGACATCAAGGGCGAACCCCTGTACGACCCTAATCGTAACACCCGCGCCAGGGTTTTAAGGTGGACTAAGGACGGCATGCCTGACTTTGGCCAGGAGTTAGACGACAACGAAATGGCTTTAAAAAAGCCAGTAAAGAGAAAAAATAAATGATTCAGAAAGGTTTAGATGTTCATTTTCGTTCCGCTATTTCTTTCAGTTTTTCATTCATTAATTCAAATCCTCTCTTTGTATTCGTATTTAATTGCTTTTTAAATAACGGGACAAGCATGCCTTTAAAATCTTCACTATGAATAAAAGAAGATGTTCCATTTTTGTTGTCGATAATTTTAAAGGAATGTTCCCCGTCAAACAATCCCGGGAAAAGCAAATGTCCTAACCATCGCAGTTCTTGATTGGTTTTAAAGGCAAGTACCCTGGGTTTGAAAACCATTCCTTTTGCTCCAGGTGGTTCTATCCGTATCTCAATCTTGCTACCTGTTTTTACTGTTCCTTTTATGTATTTAATAAACGGGTTCCAACCGGGATACTTTTCAAAATCAGTTAAGGTTGCCCATATTTTATCTGGCTTTGCCTTGATTAAAATTTCAGTTCTTATTTGCATTGTTGTTATATTAATATGAAAAAGTATTTTTACTAGCGGCGGCAACTTCTCATCTGTTGGTTGGCGTTATTGCACTTTCACCTTTTTTCTTTGGGTGGTATGTGCACTAAAATAACCTAAAGCTCCCCCGGTAATTTCATTTTCAGGATTAGCAGGTGTTGTAGCATTATTTTGCGAACCTTGCAGTGCGGTGAAATATCTAAAAACGTTTCTATCGATACATCTCATTTCAATTTCAATAGTGTCGTTTACATTAATAGTGCTATCACTTTGTATTAAGGGAATAGTGCTTATGCTGTTGTTTACAATTCTATCATCCCATACCCAAAATTGGGGAAACTGTTTACTGTTGATTGTTTCAATAAACATGTAATAATGACCGAAACCTGCAGGATCGGAATATTGAGGCTTTACTACCCATACAGATTCATGTCCCCAAAATAATTTTTCCAGAAGCAATGTGTCTAGATGAACTTGTAATGGCATTATCGAAGTTGAACTATATTCTTTTCCTTCCACTTTTACCAATAAATTATAAGTATGTCCGGGAACGCCAATAAGAGAATTATTGGAATATGTGCCTGCCTTTGATTCTGTTAGTGGATAGTTTACTCCGTTATCGCTTATGTTTACCGTAGCACCTGATACTGTAGGGTAAGTGTTACTATTACTAAATGCGACGCTTTTGCTAATAGTAACCTGAGCATAGGTGGCATTGGTAACAGTAGCTTCGATAACAATTTGTTGAGAAGCATTTGGCAGATCAACGTTGATTTCTTTTTTACAACCTAATAAAGCTGTAATAAAAAATATAGATATAAGAACTTGTTTCATTTTAGAAATATTAAATAGTTGAATTAATTAATTAGTTGCTTTTTATTTTGGCGTGAAATAAAGTATAACCTGTACAGTGTGCGACGGAAGTGGAACCCCAAAGACCTGAAGGGGCTTTAAAGCCTGCCAATTGAACTTGACGATTTTTTATTTTTGGTACAAGAGTGCGACGCAAGAATGTTTAATAGTAGCTATATTGCCAGGTTCATAAAATTACTACTCCTTTTTTTTCTTTGCGTTAGTACAGTTTTATCTGTTTTATATTTTAAAATTCCACGTGATACTTGGCACATATTTGAACAAGGAAACCTGCTCGGCAATTGTTTTAGAAGGGTCTGAAGGGGCATCTTTAAATTGAATGATATAAGCGTTTTCACGACCATACACGTTGTACAATCCAAAGGTCCAGCTGCTTTGGTATTTCCGTCCTTTGTTGCGCTTTCCCTCAAAGGTTGCAGCAAAGTCTAAGCGATGATAGGCAGGCATTCGGTGTCCGTTTCTTTCAGTATAGGAAAAAACAGTTTGGTTATTTACACGATACTTACCGCCGGGAAATGTAACAGCATTGCCAGTGCTATAAACAAAGGTGCTTGAGAGTGACCATCGGTCATTTACTTTATATATACCTACCACACTTACATCGTGTGTGCGGTCTTGTCTTGCATTAAAGTAATTGCCATCATTTATTCCTTCAAACTTCCTTTCTGTTTTCGACAACGTATAACCTACCCAGCCATTTAATCGGCCAAATTTTTTCTTTACAAATAGTTCTATTCCGTAGGCCCGGCCTTTGCCATACAGTAACTCACTTTCGATATTATTGTTTGCCTCGAGACTTGCTCCGTTGCGATAATCGACCTGGTTTTGAAGTGCTTTATAATACGTTTCGACACTTAACTCGTATTGATTGTTTTTAAAATTCTGAAAGTAGCCAACAGAAAATTGATCTGCTAATTCAGGTTTTACATTGTTACTGCTAGGAAGCCATAAATCTGTTGGTGAAGAAGAAACCGAATTACTTAATAGGTGTAGGTTTTGAACATTGCGATTGTATGAAGCCTTGATTGATTTACTGGCATTGAGCTGAAAACTGAAGCTAACACGGGGTTCAACGTTCCAATAACTGGCAACTGATTGCCCTTTGCCAAAACTATCTGCGCCACTTCTATTACCATCTTTATCATAAGTATAAAATGTACCTGGACCTATAGTTGTAAAATTGGTTAGCCGAATACCATAAACAATATTGAGTTTATTGCCGAGAGCTAATTCATGCGATCCATACAACCCACTTTCCCATGAATTTCTATTTTCAACTATAGTACTTTTAATATTTGATGTCTCATCTGCTTCAACACGTCCTGGTGAAACCGTATGACGAATTACGTTAGCACCAAACTTTACTTTACTATTGTTATTGATGAAGTAATCAAAATCCTGCTTTAGGTTTACATCCTTTATTTGAGAAGTAATGAGAAGTTTATCAGATCCGGTTTTAAAATGAATGTTGTAATTATAGTCGCTATAAATCAACGAAGTATTGCTGAAGATTTTATTATTGACAACATGATTCCATCTTAGGGTTGCAGTGCTGTTACCCCAATCGGTACTAAATGTTTCTCCAAAGCCTAACACATCTCTGCCAAAGTAACCAGACAAATAAAGGCGGTCACGCTTTCCCAATTTATAGTTTGCCTTCAAGTTTAAATCGTAGAAGTATAGTTTATTGTTTTTAAGGGCAGAATCAGAAGAGAACTTTAAGAAGGCGTCTGCATAAGAACGTCGTCCACTAATGATAAATGAACTCTCATCTCTAACTATGGGTCCTTCTATATTTATGCGGGATGATATAACACCAAGACCACCACTTACGTCGAAGTTCTTATTGTTGCCATCTTTCATTTTTATATCTACCACACTTGACAAACGGCCCCCGTATTGTGCCGGCATACCACCTTTATATAACGTAAGATCTTTAACGGCATCTGAGTTAAAAGTAGAGAAGAAACCGAGTAGGTGAGAAGCATTATAAACAGGTGCTTCATCAAGCAATATGAGGTTTTGGTCAGCACCACCACCGCGAACATAAAAACCACTATTGCCTTCTCCTGCACTCTTTATACCCGGAAGTAATTGAATACTTTTTAAAACGTCACGTTCTCCTAAAAGAACAGGTAGTTGATTGATCATTTTCATGTCTAACTTTTCTACACCCATTAATGCTTTAGTAACATTATCATTTTTCTTTCTGTTGATTACTACTACTTCTTCTAACTCAGATATTGGCGTTAATTCTATTAGTAATTCATTGCTTTTAGATAGGTCTACAGTTTTTTCAGAAGCATTGAAACCAACATAACTTGTAATTAATTTGTACTTGTTTTTGGGAAGGGTAATGGAGAAAAAACCATATGAATTAGTTACTGTTCCACCTTTTAATTCGGCGATTTTAATAGAAGCACCAATAAGCAATTCACCTGTTGATTTGTCTTTCACAGTTCCGCTTATTGTATGCTTGTCTTGGGCAAAGGACTGAACGGATAGAAGGATGGCTATGGTGACAAGCAGCTTGTCTAATATTCGTTTTTGCAGGAATTTTAGTTGCATATAATTTTGGTTTTGATGTAACGGGGTAAAAAGATTTGATACGTGTTTTTATAACACGTTTATTAATTTGATTTAAATAAGTGGTTTAATGATAAAGCTTGCAATTGATAGGGCAGGACCAGCATATTTTTTAGGCTGGACTATGATTGTTATAGAAGCGGTTTAGCACACTATAAAAGCATTTTTTGGGGGCAAAATTGTTAGCAGTAAGTACAAACAGAGCGCAAATGTATTAGTTGCTTAAAGCTAGACTTGCTTTAATAGTACAAGAGGTAATTAATTGGGAGTAACTGGTAAGTGGAAGGTAATAACGCCAATGCTTTTAAATTCTGTTACACGAGTGTAGCAGTAGGCCTCTGCTAAGGCAACTATGGCAGAACTAGATAAAAATAGAGTTGCAAAATGCATTTCACCAAACATGGAGCAAAATTAAAAGTCGGTGTTTTGGCTAACTTCTTCAGATCTGCCAGCGGCTGTTATAGTGGCTGCATACCGGTATAAAAGTACAAGTGAGTGACACAACCGGAGCGCGCTGGAAGTACTAATGTTCGTCCCCCGGCTATCCATGAAATTTCAGCTGCTCTGCGTATGTATTTGACCAGTGAGGCAAATGAAAAGCAATACTGCCTTAAGAACACTCAAGTACACTGCGTACGACCGATTGAAACACCGATACCAATAGCCCCAAATTTTTCATCTATATAAAACGACCGGAACAATTAACTTCGGCAATAACAAAACTAAAATCGCACAAAGCGCCAGCTTATGAAGAGATCACTTTTTGTTGTTGCAGTATTGCTCTCGCTAACTGCATGCAATAACGCGCCCGATGCAACTATTGCGGAAATACAGGGCATCGATTCTGCCATTAAACCGGGTAATAACTTTTTCATGTATGTCAATCAAACATGGTACGATTCGGCACAAATACCTCCTTCGCAATCAGGCGTGGGAGCATATATGTTTATGAACTATCCGCAACGCCTGCGTTTGCAGGGCATTCTGGATAGCGTTGCGAAAGCTAATAATGCCGAAGGAAGCATTGAACAAAAGCTGGGAGATTTTTACGCATCAGGCATGGATACAACCGCGATCGGGAAACGCGGTTATGAACCTATCAGGCCCTTACTGGCACGTATAGACAGTATCAGCAATGTTGCTTCGTTAATTAGGTTTGCCGCCAATGAAGGAAAGGCATCAAATACTTCTTTCTTAGCTTTTGGTGTAGGGCCAGATAATAAAAACAGTAGCCTGAATATTGCCCACCTTTATCAAACAGGTATTGGTTTGCCGGAAAGAGATTATTATTTCAAAACCGATGTGCCGGGCGTTGCAATTCAGCAAGCGTACAAAACATATCTTGCTAAACTCTTTCAACTTACAGGTAGCGATACGTCAACTGCAGCAAAAAATGCTGCTATTGTTTACAAGATAGATAAACAGCTTGCTTCATCACATAGAACGAACATAGAACTACGCGATGTAAATGCAAACTATAATAAGATGCCGGTTGCAACGCTTGTAAAGCGACACCCGAACATAGGCTGGCAAAATGTATTAAATGAATTAGGTGCAAAGACCGATTCTATTGATGTATCGCAACCTGCTTATTACGACAAGCTGAATGCAGCATTAAAAACTACTTCCATCAGCGATTGGAGAATTTACCTGAAGGCTTACTCTATAAATACCTATGCAGAGGTGCTGAGCAAACCTTTTGTTGACGCTGCATTTGAGTTTAATAAAGTAATATCAGGACAGGCTGTGCAAAAATCACGAGGCGAAAAAATGGCAAGTGCAGTTGATCAATTGTTGGGCGAAGCGCTTGGGCAATTGTACGTAAAAAAATATTTTACGGAAGAGGCTAAAAAGCGCACCCTGGACCTCGTAAATAATTTGCAAAAAGCATTAGCTGCAAGAATAGATAAGCTGGACTGGATGAGCGACAGCACCAAACAAAAATCAAAAGAAAAGCTGTTCTCCATGTCGAAGAAAATTGGTTATCCCGATAAATGGAGAGATTACAGCAACGTAAATATTGTAAAAGGTAAATATTTTGAGAACGTTGTATCGGCCACACTGAATAATTACCAGTTTCAAATGGCTAAATTGAATAAACCAGTTGACAGGAGTGAATGGTTTACTACGCCTTCAACCGTTACAGCTTATTACAATCCTTATGCTAACGAAATTGTTTTTCCGGCAGCCATCTTACAATCGCCCTACTTTGATAACAACGCCGATGATGCCCTAAACTATGGTGGTATAGGTATGGTAATCGGTCATGAGATAACACATGCTTTTGACGACCAGGGCGCACAGTTTGATAAAGAAGGCAACGTGAAAAACTGGTGGGCGAAAGATGACTATATAAAGTTTAAAGCAAAAACACAACAGGTGGTCGACTTGTATAACAAGTTTACTGTGTTGGATACCGTACATGTGAAAGGGGCTATGACGGTTGGAGAGAACGCGGCGGACATAGGGGGCGTTGCCATAGCTTATGATGCTTTTAAAATGACCAAACAAGGGCAGGACACCACCCACGTTGATGGCTATACTCCTAACCAGCGGTTCTTTATTTCCGTTGCACGAATTTGGCGGGTAAAGATGAAAGATGAATTTCTGCGCCTCTGGATTAATAATAACCCCCATTCCCCTCCAATGTGGCGCGTAAATGGCCCCTTGATGAACGCTCCGCATTTTTATACGGCATTTAATGTGCAGCCCGGCGATACCATGTATTTACCTGAAAAGAGCAGGATTCATATTTGGTAAACAAAGAGGGGCACTGTTTTTCCAAACTACGTTACAAAGAAAGGTATACGCCCATCCATAAAACGCACCTTATTACTCTTTGAACAGATGGCTATTTTGGGGCCCGCGATGATTGAGATAGGCCCATGCATGCACTGAAGTAGCGAGGGAAGGGTATGCAAAATAGTAGAATTAGGGGGGCTGCTTGCGGCAGAAAGGAATTTTTGTTTTGCACCATTTACGCATGCAGATGGCAGTTTTGTGTAAATAAGTGCGGGTACTTTTTTTGATGCAGCTTTTGAAATATGCACGCAGGCTAAGCTACTTACGGGCAAAATATTTTTGAGATGGATGACATCAAACAACAGGTAAGAAACATCGCCAATAGATGATTGTTGTAAAGGCTGAAGTGCTTTTTTTTGTAGACGGGCTAAAAGTTGTGGCATCAACATCGTTGTGTCACTCACTTTTACCGCAAATCTTTATTCTGCGTGGGTAGTACTGTTTAAAGTTGTTATTAAACGTTGATTATTGAACATTAAGTCTACATTTCAGTTTCTTCAACATCGGTTTGCCTTGGTAGTTTTTGCTGTCGGCGAATAAAAATAGAAAAGTACAAGTGAGTGACACAACTATGTCGCCCATGAAAAACAAATGCTTGTCCCCCGCAAGAAAAAACAGAGTATTATTAAGCCAAAAAATATTTACTTATTCATATATATGAAACAACTATTAACGATCTGCTTCTCATTATTACTCACTCTAAACGCAATCGCACAATTAAAAGTAAGCGACAACAAACGCTACCTTGTAACTGCTGATAAAAAACCATTTTTCTGGTTAGGCGATACAGCCTGGGAATTGTTTCACCGCTTAACGCGAGAAGAAGCTGACAAATATTTGAAGAACCGGGTAGATAAAGGTTTTACAGTAATTCAGGCTGTAGCATTGGCCGAACTTGATGGCCTTCACGACCCGAACCCTTACGGCGAAATACCACTTGAAAACGATGATCCTACAAAACCAAGAGAAGCCTATTTTCAGCATGTAGATTATATTATAAACAAGGCTGAAGAACTGGGCTTGTACGTGGGTCTTTTGCCAACCTGGGGCGATAAGGTTTTTAAAGACAGGTGGGGCGCCGGACCGGAAATCTTTAATGTTGACAATGCAAAGGTTTATGGCAAATGGATCGGTAATCGCTACAAGAACAAAAAGAATATTATTTGGATTATGGGCGGCGACCGTGTTCCTGATGATAGAGCAAAGGCGATTTGGCGCTCAATGGCAGCGGGTATTGAAGAAGGCGTTGGCGGAACCAATAAAGCTGTAATGACTTTTCATCCTCAGCCAAATGGGGTGGATGAAGGGGGTTCATCCGCATACTTTCATAGCGACCAATGGCTTGACTTGAACATGTTGCAAACAGGGCACTGTCGTGAAAACAATATCTGGGACAGAATTCAAGTGGTTTATAACCGGACGCCAGTTAAACCTGTTTTGGACGGTGAGCCTTTGTACGAGGACCATCCTGTTTGTTTCAACGCAAAAGACCTGGGCACCTCAAGTGCTTACGATATTCGCAAACATGCCTACCTCGATGTTTTTGCCGGTGCCTTTGGCCATACTTATGGCTGTCACGATGTGTGGCAAATGTATGCTCCTAACCGTACGCCTATCAATGGCCCCCACTTTCCCTGGTATGTTGCCCTTGATCTGCCGGGAGCAGGGCAAATGAAATATTTAAGAAGTTTGATGGAATCAAGACCAATGCTTGACCGCATACCCGACCAAACGCTGGTTAAAGATGCAATGGGCGCGAATGACCGGGTACAGGCGACAAGAGGAAAAGATTACCTGTTTGTGTATAGCTCGCAGGGTAAACCGGTTACTGTGAATATGGGTAAAATTGCAGGCAAAGAGGTGGTTGCTTTCTGGTACAATCCTAAGAACGGCGAAAGCAAAGACATTGGCCGCTTCTCTAATACCGGACAGCAGGTTTTTACCCCTTCAAATGCAGGTTATGGAAATGATTGGGTTCTGGTCATAGATGATTCAACAAAGGGTTATACTAAACCATTGTTTTCCAGTAAACGTTTTATCACCTACTAAAGGACGTGAGCAAATACAGTTACAACTGTGACTACATTACGTAAAACAATAAAAGTTTTTCTTCTCGACTCAATAAACTCATTCATCGTTACTAAAGTTTATACAAAAAAAAATCAGGGGATTCATTAAAGCTACCCGATACGGGATAGTTATTCTGGATCTGAAGGCCGAAAATGCATTCCTAAAAATCCCGTAGCCACTCACCCACGGGAACTGTTTTTATCAGCAGGGATAATTGAGATTTCACCACTCTTTTCGAGTACAGCATATTTAATCTGTTCCATTTGTTCAAGTCCATGAAGTTGTCTTGCTGCTTCTAAGATATCTTCTTCTTCCACACCCGACCTCTTCATCCTAACTTTTAGCATTTTTCCATTTTCTACAATTATAAGAGCCGAACCTTCAATAAGTTTATTTAAAAATGTAAACCTCCCTTTAGCTTTTGTAAGAACAAGATCGATGCCTATGAGAGATGTGATAAGAATAAGGGCATTTGTAATAGAAAAATCATTACCTAATAGTGCTTGTTGGGTTGCTTCGCCTACTATTAGCAGCAACACAAAATCGAACGAGCTTGTTTCAGCTAAACTGCGTTTACCTAATATGCGGAAGATAAAAAGTAGAAACATGTAAATGGCAGCGGCTCTTAAAAGAGGATTCATATTACGGGTAGATGAAGTGTGATAAATTAAAATTTGTTTGATTGCCTTTAATTGTAGCTTTTAAGCTTCCGGTTTCATGCGGAGACAGAAAAAAAGTAATTTGCTTAGCACCACCACCATTGAATATAAAAATAAATTCCTTATTAATAATACTTGTTTTATCTGGTTCAGGTACTATGGTCTCAATTTTAAAATGCTCAAAATATGCAGCAGGTATGGCTATTTGAGCAACGGTGTCATTGGCAGCAGCCAGGTCAAATGCTAATTTGCTTTCCCCGCCATACCGTCCAAATTTTTCATAGGTAATAATATTTCCATTTGCTTCTACCTTTTTATTTGATAAAATGCCCTGCCCAAATAGGCCAAGCCCTGCCATAACCATAACTATGAAAATAATGATTATCCCTATTTGTTGAATAATCCTGGCTCTGTTCTGTAGTCCAATGCTTTCATCAATTGGTAGCCGAGAAGTCACTTTTTCCATTTCATGTGATCTCATACATTTTTTCGTTGTATTAAAAGCAAGATAATAAGTTTTTTAAACTGGCATTAACCTCATTTTTAAGGACCGCTATTGATTCAAAAGGGGGATACGATGGATATAATGATGTCGGCAGCAGATGCGACTATGGCTGATATAAAGTCTTTTAATGTTACACCCGTTAGTGCAATTGCCAGCTTGTTTTTTAAAAATTCTTCAAGCTTCGCGGAACTTTTCATTAAGAAAATGAAAAGGATTGAATATGTCTTCATTTTATTTGCTTTTGCCCCGCGTTCAAACAAGAAGTTTAGGCAACAAGTAAAGCTTAATTGGATCTCGAGATAGTCGAAGGATAAAACGCTTTGGCTTAGTTCGCAACTATGCAAATGGCTGCCCGTGCCGAACAACGCGTAGCTATAATCCTTACTATCAATTCACTTCATACGTCAACGCAGGCTAGTAAAGCACTGTTTGCCGGCACGTGATATAATCAAAAATATTTTAAGGGGGGACATTTTCGGTGGGCAATAAACTCAGTGCTTAACACTTTTACGCAAATATTGAACTGATTTTTCTGTAACCCTAATGTCCGCTTCCAATAGTATTAAAGACCATTTCTTCTATAAACAATGCAATGTTTTTTTCACTTTTTTCTGTTGCAAAATCAGTCAGGGACGGCAGGTGGTGCATGAAGAAATTTTGGTTATGAGCAGCTTCAATTATAGTACTCGCTAATGAATGGGGAAACTTATATGCCGGGTTAGAAGCAGTAATAAATTCTGCAATAACCGAGCATAAGTCTTTGTATGGCTTAAATAATTTGTCCCTGTTATCTTCTGAAATGTGCTTTGTTAGATATGCTTTTGACCCCTCGGCTATTATTATTTCATGAAGCAGTTTTTCGTCGATATGCTTTACCCTTTCGTCTTCTAAAACGGTAGAGGTTAGTAGTTGAATGACTTTTTTAAGCTTTGCAGCAGGATCGTCAATGTTGTTAGTTTCAAAAACTACCCTATACTGTAAGTAGCTCCAATACCAGGCAGTGATATAAATGAGTAGCCGATGTTTATTTTCAAAATAACGGTAAATACCCGCCTCAGTAGTACCAATATGTTCTGCCAGTTTTTTAAAGGTAAACGCTTCAAATCCACCGCCTTGAATAAGTTCGATACTGTTTTTAATAATCTTCTTGCCTAAATCTGTTTGTTCAGGATTTCTGACAAAAAGCTTTTCATTCATTTTTATATGTATCTCTACATCCATCTGGTACTTCTATATATTTTGAAACTGATAATTGTGACGGGTTCAAAAGTAAACAAAAGTTTTGCAATCAAAAAAGATAGCTATACTATCATTGTTCATTTATATTACTATCTTTGAAAAAATGTTGTTCACCAATGGAGAATAAGAGTTTGTTTAAGGAGTTGAAAAGCGATTTGCCTGCAAGTATTGTAGTATTCTTTGTGGCACTTCCATTATGTCTCGGAATAGCACTTGCATCTGGTGCTCCTTTATTTTCGGGTATAATAGCAGGCATTGTGGGGGGTATTATTGTAGGGTCGGCAAGTGGGTCGCCTTTAGGAGTTAGCGGCCCTGCAGCGGGCCTTGCTGTTATTGTTTTTACTGCTATTGGCGCATTGGGATCCTGGCCTGCTTTCCTGCTTTCGGTTGTTGTTGCCGGTGTATTACAACTAGCAATGGGTTTTGCCAGGGCAGGTTTTATTGCTTATTTTTTCCCTTCCTCGGTTATTAAAGGTATGCTTACGGGTATTGGCTTGTTGATTATACTAAAGCAAATACCTCATGCGATTGGTTATGATAAGAATCCCGAAGGCAGCGATGAATTTTTGGAAGCATCAGGAGAAAATTCTTTTTCAGCAATAGGACATGCTCTAGAATTTATAACTCCAGGCGCGGTACTGATTGCAGTAATATCATTAGTAATCTTAATTTTGTGGGATACTGTATTAAGCAAAAAACACAAAATATTTCAGCTGCTTCAGGGACCTATTGTTGTAGTATTGTTGGGAATTCTGATGAACTATTTGTACCAGCAGGGTACGCTTAATTTCTCTCTTGCTAAAGATCAGCTGGTGCAACTACCGGTTGCCGCAAGCCTTCCTGACTTTTTAACTCAATTTACACTTCCTGATTTTTCTCAATTAAGCAATTTGGAAGTATACAAAACGGCTGTTGTTTTGGCTATTGTAGCCAGCCTTGAAACACTGTTGTGTGTAGAAGCAACTGACAAAATGGATCCCTATAAAAGGGTGACACCAACTAACAGGGAGTTAAAAGCACAAGGGCTAGGCAATGTTATTTCCGGCCTAATAGGCGGCTTGCCGATCACCCAGGTAATTGTAAGAAGTTCTGCGAATATTGCATTTGGTGCTAAAACTAAAATGAGCGCCATACTTCATGGTTTCCTTTTGTTGATATGTGCTATCACCATTGCAGGTTTGTTAAATATGATACCACTAGCCAGTCTTGCAGCTATACTAATAATGGTAGGGTATAAATTAGCAAAGCCAACACTCTTCAAGCAAATGTATAAGCAGGGTTGGGAGCAGTTTGTTCCTTTTATTGCAACTGTTGTAGCAATATTACTTACAGATTTACTTCGTGGAATTAGTATAGGTTTATTGGTCGGTCTTTTCTTTACACTTCGTCACAGTTACCGTAACTCGCATCACATGAAAAATGTAACCACTAACGAAGACGGGCAGACGGTGCATCATCTTGTACTTGCAGAGGAAGTCTCATTTTTTAATAAAGCCAATGTTTTAAATGTATTAGAACATATTCCTGCAAATTCGAAAGTAATCATAGACTGCAGTAATTCTAAAGCGATAGCTCACGATGTAGTTGAATTAATTGTCGATTATAAAACAAATGCAAAGAACAAAAACATTACAGTAGAGACTATAAATTTTAAAGAACCTAAATAACATCAATAATCATAACAAAACAATGAAAACTTTAACCAAAGAATTACAACAGTCACTTACTCCCGAGACAGCGATTGAACTTTTGAAAGAAGGGAACAAGCGGTTTATAAATAACTTAAAAGCTAATCGAAACCTTCTGCAACAAGCTAATGAAACCTCCGATGGCCAGCATCCGTTTGCTGTTATTTTGAGCTGCATCGACTCAAGAACATCAGTAGAACTAGTGTTCGACCAGGGCTTAGGTGATGTATTTAGTGTTCGTATCGCTGGTAACATTTTGAACGAAGACATTTTGGGTAGTATGGAATTTGGATGCAAGGTGGCAGGTGCAAAAATAATTGTAGTACTTGGGCACACCAGGTGTGGAGCAATAAAGGGTGCGTGTGACCACGTTGAAATGGGAAACCTCACTTCATTGCTCACCAAGATACGTCCTGCCGTGGACGATGAAAATACAATAACTGAAAACCGTACCTCCTCAAACTCCGAGTTTGTAGAGAAAGTAGGAACAATTAACGTTAAGAGAACGGTACACGCAATAATGGAACGCAGCACTATTTTGAAAGAAATGGTTACCGCAGGGGAGATAGGTATTATCGGCGGCATTCAGGATATATCTACAGGACTAGTAACATTTTTTGAGGATTGCCAATTTTTAAATGAGAAAAATTAATCATTCTCTTAATTACTTGTGCGAGTTAAAAAGCTGGAATTTTTTTCCAGCTTTTTTATGTCTTGTTGAAGCGCGAATATTCGAAAATAGATTCCGTGCTTAAATGCATGCCTGAAGGAAGGAGCCAATGAGCGAATGCTAATAGAATTTTTTTAAAGTGTGTTAACTAAAATAACTATTCTGTCAACACTTTTAAGGTTTTACCTGTTAAGCCCTATTCGCCCCAACTGCGTTCGGGTTGATTATGTAAAAACTTATTTCCAGTTATTATGCGTTTGTTATTAGTAGAAGATGAGCCTGAGGTAGCATCATTTATAAAAAAGTCTTTAGAGGAAGGAGACTATGAGGTGACTGTTGCAATGGATGGCACAATGGCCTGGGAAACTATTAATTCCTTTAAATACGACCTTTTAATTTTTGACTTAATGCTTCCCGGCATTAACGGTTTAGAGCTTTGTAAAAAATGCAGGCAACAAAAGATACTTACACCAATACTTATGCTCACTGCACTTGGTGCAACAGATAATATAATTATGGGTCTCGACAGCGGGGCCGACGATTATCTTACCAAGCCTTTTAAGTTAACAGAATTAGAAGCGCGTATCCGTTCTCTCTTAAGAAGGATACGGCCGGCGGAAAATGAAGTGACAGAGCCTCCAACAAAAAATTCGCTGGCATTTGCAGACGTAGTATTAGACCTGGATGAAAAATCAGTGACGCGAAATAAAGTACCTGTAGAGCTTACGGCTACAGAGTTTCGTTTACTGGAATATTTACTACGCAATCCAAGAAAAGTTGTTTCAAGAATGGACATACTTGAGAAAGTATGGGGCTACGATTTTAATCTTAACACCAAAGTGGTAGATGTATACATAAATTACCTGCGAAAGAAATTGGATAAGGATAGTAAGTTGAAGCTTATAAATACCGTTACAGGTATGGGATACATTTTGAAAGAAGTTTATAATGAAGATCCAAATTAAAATTGCGCTGCTTTTTACACTTGTATGTACCCTTATTATAATTGCTGTAAGTAGCGCTGTTTATTATTTTGCAAATGAACAAGCTTTCCAGGATTTTTACACCCGCCTCGAGCTTCGGGCTACAATTGCCGCCAAAGCAAACCTTGATACCGATAATGTAAATTCCAGCGCTTATGAGCAGGTAAGAAATGAACACCTGCAGCGGCTGCCCGACGAGCGGGAATATATTATAAGAATAGACTCACTGCAAAGCGAGGCAAAAACAGGATTGGATGCAGAAGTGCCCCAGTCGTTCTTTACCGACATTAGTAGCAAAAAAAAACCGTCATACCGCAAGGGGTACAGGTTTTACAAAGGCATTTATTACCAGGACAGCACCGGTGATTATGCCATTATTATTTCTGCAGAACATGCTTATGCACGAAATTTTTTATTGAATTTAAAAACCATCCTGATTACCGCTAACCTGGTTGCAACTATTATAATTTTCAGCGTAGGCGTATTATTTTCAAAACAAATTTTAGCTCCTATTCGTAACATTACAGCCAATGTAAAGCGCATTAAGGCTACCTCGTTGCACAAGCGGCTGACTGTAAAACAAGGCAAGGATGAGATAGCGGAGTTAGCAAACACCTTTAACAACATGCTCGCCCGGCTCGAGACATCTTTCGAGACACAAAACAACTTTGTAAGTAATGCTTCGCACGAGTTAAATACGCCCTTAACAGTTATTATAGGTGAGGCAGAATTTGCGTTATCTAAAGGTCGAACCACCGGGCAATACCAGCAAGGTTTACGGGTGATACTAAAGCAGGCGGAGAAGCTTAAAAATCTAACAAAAAGTCTTTTAGAGCTGGCACAATCCGGATTTTCGGGCAGTCTGTCTTTCGAGGAAGTTAGGCTGGATGAATTGTTCCGGAACATACAAAAAGTTGCAGCAAGCATATACCCCAACTGTAGCATAATAGTAGATAACAGCCTGCTTCCTGCTGATTTTAAAACGCTGTCTATAAAAGGTAACTTTCATTTACTGGAGCTGTGTATATCTAACATTATTTTAAATGCCTGTAAATATTCTACCGGCGAAAATGTTACACTTGCTCTTGCATTGTCGGACCGGGACGTAATATTTATAATAAAAGACAAAGGAATTGGAATACCAAAGCAAGATATGCCTCACATTTTCGACCCGTTTTTTCGCGCATCTAACGTCAATAGTTCAAAGGGGTATGGTATCGGGTTACCACTTGCCCAAAACATAATTAAGCTGCACAACGGTTCTATTGATATTTCGTCGAAGGAGGCGGAAGGTACTGAAGTGGTAGTCAAGTTTCCGAGAGGATGATCGTGATGTTTTGTTTTTTGTTGACGTGCAGAATAGCCTGGATCGGTTAGGTATTTATGCAGGTGTGGCATTGGCACCACTCCTGCTAATTGAAAATGTACTGATGCCGCGATATTCGTCCGCTTAATTTATTACGTCCTGCCACACTTGCAAAAATGCCCATGTTGACAGTAGTTTTAAGTTCACGAGTTCTCACAAGGGCGGCGGCGGAAATTCAATAGGCGGCAAATAATTACTTTTCTTTAGACTTTCTTGTAGTGATTTTTTAAAATTTATCGGCACGATGAACTTAGCCTTTGTCCCACTTTTAGATTTCCCATAAAAAATTTTATCTAAAATGTTTAGAGCCGATTGAAAATCCTCGGACATATAAGAATCTATAAAACAAAGGCTGTCTTTTTTTTCATTTTGATATCCTACTGATAAAAAGCTATAACTACCTCCATAATGTTCTCCTTTCTTCAAGCTCTGTGAAGTCATGTGGTCTTTTAAAGGAGCGTTATCCTTAAATAAGAAATTAATTTTTCTAAATTCGGCCGTGTCTAATTGATATTTAAAATAACTAAGGCTATCATTATCTTCATCTCGGTTAAGAATATTCATCTTGCCCTTTCGATCAATTATTGCATAACAAAATATTTCGACACTATCTTTTTGTTTTGTTCTTGGAGAGTTTACGTCAAAGGCTGCAAACTCAATCGTTTTAAATTGAGTCTTTGATTTATTTTGAGCAGAAGCTATAGTATAAAAATTTAAAATCACAAGTAGTGATAAAGTGAGTTTTGTAATCTTCATTTTAAAGTCAACTTACTTTTTTAGGTTGTTTTACAAAATTACTGCCAACAGCATTGTTGTGTCACTCACTTTTACCGCTGAAGCAGTGTTGAGCTTTCATCGTTGATTTCTTAACTATGTACTTTATTACGCTCCCTAAAACGCTATCCTTTTTATAAGCGGTGCTTGTCATTTTCTTTTTCTTAAAAAAAGAAAATTCAAGAATGGAGGGCCCGTTCCTTTCATTGTTCTTCGCTTTAGCTTTAGTACTACTGTGACTGCAACATTTGTTTTGTGCCTTTTGTAATTAATATACCCATTCTTATCACAGGTGTAATATCTGCTCCATCTCTTCCATTTGTGCCCCTCCGTGTTATTCCTGCCTTTGTGGTCAAAATCCTCCCTTTGTGCACCTTTATGTCCTTTGTGCCTTTGCGTTTCAAAAAAAAGCCCAAACAAAGAACCAGGGGATAAACGTAATGCGACGCAAGAATGTAGAATCAGCGATCCCAAAGTCGGTCACCTAAAAAATTCTTACCGTTTTCTTACCACATTTTTAAGTACTTCTTACCGTATACTTACCTGCTCCTTACTTCCCTAATGCAGATTGCACTAAAATAATCAATTATGAAAAATGTATTACTGCCAACTGACTTAACGGTGCAATCATTAAGACCGGTTCACAAAATAGTTGAAGGTGCTAACGGCGAACCTGTTACTGTATTTATTGCGCACCTTATTGGCCCACCCACTTCGATAACTGATTTGTTATTTATCGGTCAGGGCAAACCTTACCACAAAGTTCCTGTGAGTTTTAAAGAAGCAGTGCAATTGTTGCGGAACAAATACGTGGGCCTTGTAACTATTGTTTTCGACTTCGTGTACTGCAACACCTCGCGCTACTTCAACAACTTTATCGAAGGCCACCATATCAATGAAGTTTACATGCTTGATAACTACAAATACAAGAACAGCTTGCCGCAATCGGAAAACCCGGTTTTGCACATTAATAAGTGCAAAGCTCAATTGCATAAGTTATCTCTACATGAAGAGGCCACTTTGGATTACCTGAATTTGTCATCGCTGCTAAATGGCCATGAGCAAATGAATTCGCAGGAACATAACACATCGGGAAAAAGGGCGATAAGCTACTCGTAAATCTACATTTATGCTACTACGAAAAAACATACCGGTAAAGTACATATTTGGCAAGATAAAAGTTGAGCTGATTGTAATAACATTATATGCCATAGCTGTGGCTATTGAACACACCTGGCTTTCTTTGTCAACTTCCTCTCTTCCGCTTGGTGTACCAATGATAATGGGTACAGTGATATCGCTTCTGCTGGGCTTTAGAAGTAACCAGGCTTATGACCGTTGGTGGGAGGCAAGAACAATATGGGGAGCAATTGTAAATGATAGCCGCACGCTTGCAAGGCAGATTAAAACACTGAGTAAGGAAGCGTACCAGGGTGAAGAGTCTTTCTTTTTTAAGCAACGGTTTATAAAGCGACAAATAGCATGGTGCTATAGTTTAAGCCGTACGCTGCGAAACCAGGAGCCCACCCACGGGCTTGAAAAGTACCTGGTAAAGAGAGATTTTCAATACCTCGGTAACTACACAAATGTTCCAATGGCTATTCTTGAATTACATGGAAACGACATACAACAGGCGATGGAAAACGGGTGGATGAACGCATACCAGCAGGTTGAAATAGACAAAACACTAACCCGCCTTACTGATGCTATGGGAAAGTGTGAAAGAATAAAGAATACCATATTTCCCGCCACTTATAGCTTATATATTCATTTGTCGTTGATTGTATTTTTTATGCTCTTGCCTTTTTCTATGATAGAAGTGTTTGGTGTTGTTTTATTTATACCTGCGCTAATTGCAATAGCTTCCGTGTTTTTCTTAATTGAAAAAATGGCAATTCACCTGCAAGACCCTTTTGAAAATAAGCCTACAGACACACCAATGACTGCTATATGCGCTACCATTGAAAGGGATTTGAAACAGTGTTTAAATGAGACTACATCAGCAAGTACTGCCAACCAAACCAAAGTATTTTATCTTTTATAGTGTTTGCCGGAGGAGCTTTTTTTGCCGGT
>NZ_JAOQAH010000049.1 GCF_025963695.1 Segetibacter sp.
AAGCATTGCCTTCTTGCAAATGAAATAGATTCGAGAATTGCACGAAAAAGGTGCGTTTCTGTATGAGCTGAATTTAATTCAAGAATTGAAGCAGTTAGTTTACTATTCCATAAAGGGGCGCGTTCTCCCTGCAGATATGGTAGAATTATGGGCGTTTGCTCCGGGGGAATAAGCGCTGCTTTTGAAGTAAGGTCATCAAGCACTTCAGCTGTTATTTTTTTATTAAGAACGCTGTTAAGAAACCAGCCTAAAACATTTCCACCTGTGTTGGTGCTTCCATAATTAACAAAACCCGGATGAAATGAAATACCTAAAAAGTTGTCGAGAACCTTTGGTTGTTGAAGGTAAAATGCGCCGGCTTGCTCTGAAGTGTTAGCCAACATGAAACCTTCTTTGTCATTTAATCGAAGGCCATGTAGCGATGTGTACAGATCGGCCATTGCGGGAAAGACAAAACTTTGTTGTGGAAAGTCAAACAACGTTTTCCAGTCATCTTTTACCGCCGATGGGTTATAGCTGATAGTTGGTAAAGAAGATGAGGCCAATTGCAGGTGATTCAGTAACTCGGGAGCATATTCTCTTTTTTTCAAATTCACCATGCTTATCTGCGAGCTGAAATGAGTTTGATATTGTGCCGCAAGCTCATAAAAAATTGCATCGCCAACTTGTAAAAATATTGACTCATTATTGAACCCTAACTTTCGGCGATGGAGCAGTTTTGTGAAGAGCCAATTGGTGCCAGTTGGTAAAAAGGTACCTATAATTTGTTTGCTTTTGCCATTGCCCATAACGTCGTTGTATTCATCAAGGCTATTGTAACTTGTAGTGTCAAGCCAGATTGGGAATGAATCTTCAGACGGCCGGTCCGTCTTCATATTCCATTCGATCAAGCTCGATACATGACCGCAAATGCCAATATTCAACTCCTCTACCTGGTTCGTTTTTAGAAAGCTTCCTAATTCCTTAAATAGTGAAAAACATTTTTCCCGCGTAATGTAATATTCAGCTGTTACCTGTCCGGAGCTTCCGTAGAGTAGTTCGTTTTGTAAACTATTAATAAGAATGATTTGATCTGAAATAAACGGACAATATACGCCCAGCTTAATCTGCGATGTGCCAATGTCAAGCGTGGCTAACGCAACCCTTTTTTCAGTTTGTAGCATCAAGGTTGCTTTTGATGATTTCGGATTTAAGGAGCTGAAAAAGCTCTTCATGAGCATCTAGACCGCAGATTTGGGTTAAAACAAAATCTGCTCCTTTTTCGCTGATCTGGTCTGCTATTGTGACTCCTTTTTTTGAATCTCTGTAACGAAAACCTGCAATAATACCAGCGATCAAACCTGTGGGATGAATGTCGTGTTTTACAGCAAGCAATGCTGGCCCTATCAACCGGTCGTCGCGCCCAAGTTTCCGCTCAGGATCTGCACCATTTCTTTCAATTGGATCGGGAATGTTTTTGTCAGCGAATTTGGCAAGGGCTGCATTCATCCATTCTTCCTGTTCTTTTCTATCAAAGCCAAACTCCGCTATTTGTGCATCACAACTTTCGCTCGCAGCTTTCTTTGCGATTGCGAGAATTTCTGCATCATTTGCTGCATCGGGTAATTGGCTATATCCTTTTTGAGCTCCCAGGTAAGTAATAACTGCATTGATACAATTGTACGTATAGATCTTTCGCCTTAGTTGATTTGAAAAATTTCTTAATGGATTTAATCCATAAACATGAAGGTCGCTTTTGATTTCATCGCCGTTGCAAGGAAGTTCAAAAAAGTTTTGGGATCTGATGGTTAAGGGAGCCTGTTCGGGGCTCGGTTCAATACATGTTCTGAATATGATTGATTCAGAAAAACCTACTTTTTCTGAAAGCCACTTTTGTTCTGCTTCATTGAAGTTTCTCGATACCATTTCTTTAAAATAGCCCGGAGCGTTTGTCAGGTTTTCGCAGGTTATAATAGTAAGTGGTTGGTTAGGATTTATCGTATGCCTTTTTTGAAGTGCTTTTGCAAAATCGATTGAAAGCGTTTCTAAGTTATTACCAAAGACAGCTGTAAAAACGACGCTGGTTTCAACAAATGGAGTATGCCATGCAACGTCGCTGACGTGATGTGCAGCAGATACATTTATTGTAGCATTCTTTTCCTGTTTGTCTACAATTTGAATATCATATTGCATCGCCTTTTTTAGGTCATTGACTAATTGCTCGTTCTTATCGATCAAGACAATTTCATATCCGCCAAGAAATGCAAGGTGAGCAGCGAAACCTCGTCCTGTTTTGCCGGCTCCAAATATTAGTGCTGTTTCGCTCAATTTATTATCGTTGATTTTTTATTCGATATCCCGAGTGAAAATGAAGAAGAAGGACGATTTAAAGTCTATGTTCAATGAGGTGATTCATGTACAAGAGTGCGACGCAAGAATGATACATAGTAGCAGTAAGTTTGGCTCACAAAAACGGATCTTATTGAACTACTAATTTAACTTTCGGCTATTGTCGTTCATTTACAAGCACCGCTTTTACTGCTTCGCGGCTGGCTATTTTTTCATACGCTAACTCCCAATCATCTAACGAATACTGGTGGGTAACTACCTTCTTGACCTTGTCTTCGTTGCGTTCTAAAATACCTATGACTTTTATCCATGCATCGTGAGAAGATGTTGCTGAAAAAATCATTTCGATAACACTTAGGATTGCGGTATTAAACGCAAATGGAATGAGGGCATCGTGAGAAATTCCCAGAGCGATGAACTTGCCGCCCTTTCTGAGCAAACCAAGTCCCTGGTTGATAGCGTTAGGATCGCCTGAACAATCTATGACACAGTCGGCTCCCCAGCCATCATTCATTTCTTTTACTTTGGCAGGGATGTCATCGCCGGGCAATAACACCGCCCTTGCACCCAGCTCTTCAGACAATTCGAAACGGATTTTATTTTTTCGGGTAGAGGCAACACAAACGATGTTTTTAGCACCTAAATCGACTAAAGTGATTAAGGTAAAGAGACCGATTGGCCCCATGCCGTAGATAACAGTGAAGTCGTCTTTTTGAAATTTACCGCGTTCAAGACAACCGTACACACAAATAGCGAAAGGTTCAGCAACAGCAGCCACTTGCTTTGACATGTTCATTGGAATTTTATGAACACAATACTCTGGCTGCACCGTATACTCGGCATATACGCCCTGCGAAAACCAGCCGGGAGATCGTTTGTGAGGACATAACTCATAATGACCCGAAAGGCACAGCTTGCAATTAAAACACGCACTTTTTGCATTCTCGCATACTACCCTATCACCAACAACAACCCTCTTTACAGCGCTTCCAACCTCGACTACGGTGCCTGTGTATTCATGTCCAACCGTGTTTCCATCAGGCATCGTCATTGTTCCATGTAGTACATGAATGTCTGAAGTACATATTCCGATAGCATCAATTTGTATCTTGACATCTGTGTCTTTTTTAATTACAGGCACAGGTGCTTCAACCATTTTAAAGTAAACCCCGTTATCAGAAAATTTTTTTACAGCTTTCATGAGCCCATAATTTTTTGACTATAAATTAATTGTGCTGCATTTAATTGCTACCAACAACTATTGTAATAGCAGATACATGCGAACCCTGTCAGCACGTTGTTTTGCTTAGGGTAATAATGTATGAATGTAATACTTTAAAATAAAAAGTTATTAAGTAACCATACCCCCATTTATGACTTTATAGCTGGTTTTTTCCTTCGGTTACTCCCTTCCAGCTATCAGTTCTAAAAGGTGATGCTGGTAGTTCGGCTTTGTTATAAAAATTTGGTTTTGGAATGTTTCGCCAGGCAAATCTTACTGCTACAGGTTTTACTACCGCATCGCTCCAAACCACCACTTCATCTCCAATAATAGCTGCCTTTGCAGCAACGAATTTCTCATCGTCGCCCGCAATGGTAAACTCTGTTAATTCATTTCCGTCTTTTGTTACCAGGCCTCCATCTACGAAATCGAATTGAATTTTTATTTTGGTAGCCTCCACCTTCATTGACTTATACAAGGGGCCGGACATGATCAAATTTTTCTTTCCATATTGGTTGTGAAGTGCCCAAAGAGACAGGCGCTCTCCTACGAGCTTTTTGTTGCGCGGATGTATATCAAGAGAGTCTCCGTTATCCGTAGTAACAGCCATGCCGGTGTGAGCAACTGTTCGGTATGTAAGTAATTGCGCTTCTCTTATTTCTGGATTTTGGCTACGATGCGGTGAGATCTGAACAAAGTAGAAAGGCAGATTTTGATTGCGGAAATCTGAGCGCCAGTTTTTAATAAGTGCAGGAAAGAGTTTCCTGTATTGATAGGCTCTGGAAGCATTGTTTTCTCCCTGGTACCAAAGGACGCCTTTTAGCGTGTAAGGAACCAGTGGCGCTATCATCGCATTGTATAACCTGTAAGGAGATTTGTCGGGATTTGGCTTTATCGGGGCAGCCGGTTTTGGCTTAGTGGTATCCTGCTTCCAGGTGTCAAGGGCGAGCTTATAATTATCATTTTCTTTTGGATAACTCTGTACCTGTTCATTATACCTGTCGACAAGCACCTTAAAATCGGGGTCACTTTCCAACACTTCTTTTTTTGTCCATGACTCTGCTGTCGTTCCTCCCCAGGTTGAATTGATGATACCTATAGGAAAACCTGTTGCTCGATGCACTTCCCTTGCAAAATAATATGCAACCGCTGAAAAAGTATCCACCGTTTCAGGACTACATACTTTCCAGTCACCCTTGAAATTCTGCTGTGGCTCGTCTGCATTTTTATTAGCTACATCTATTTGCCTGATTAAAGGAAAGTTCGCCTCCTTCATTTCCTGTTCGTAGTTAAGCACGCCTGTATAAGATCCGTTTCTTGTTTTAGCAACAAAGAATTCCATATTTGACTGGCCTGAGGCCAACCACACTTCTCCCAAAAGCACATCTTCTACTTTTACTTCATTGGTGCCTTTAAAAGAAATTGTATACGGACCTCCTGCTGCAGCGGTTGTGACATAAGTAATCCACTTACCTGAATTATCAGCACTCACAATAGTTGACTTGTTATTCCAGCTTGTTGTGATAGTAACTTTCTCGCCGGCATCACTCCAACCCCAAAGCGCAACCTTACTTTTTTGTTGCAACACCATCTGGTTACTAATAATTGCAGGCAGTTTTATCGACGCATTTATAGCAGATGCAACAATTAATAATAGCGATGTCAATAAGAGCTTTGCAGAGTATCGTCGAATCATCACACAATCTTTTAATTGAAAGTTACTGTTTACTAAATTGTTGGCGCGTTGTTACAGTAAGAAATTGACAATAGAATTTTAATAAGGGCTTATAACGCTGCCAATCTATTTGGCCGCCGATTTCATTTTCTAAGTATAGGCGCTACATGGCTACCTAACAACCCTATTGAGTGTAGAAGTTTATTGTGAGACAATTTAGCGTTGTCCA
Organism: Segetibacter sp.; assembly: GCF_025963695.1. Lineage (GTDB taxonomy): Bacteria > Bacteroidota > Bacteroidia > Chitinophagales > Chitinophagaceae > Segetibacter. Next base: position 5,455 of record NZ_JAOQAH010000049.1, read on the forward strand.
TTTGGAAAGTTACCCTGGAGATACCACCAAGTGCATCACTATGTCTTAGTATTTTTGCAGCAACTTCTTCCGGACCACCCACCAGCAATGCACCCATTGAAGCATTTTGCGCATTAAAGTGAGCTCTTGTTACAGGCGGCCATCCCCTTTCTCGTCCTATGCGGGTAAAGGTTTCAGCGTATCCCGGGTAAAAATCTTCGATCGCTTCGCCGGTAGTGTTAGCTACATAACCAATAGAATGTAATCCAACTTTTAATTTATCCGGTGAATGTCCAGCTCTTTTCCCCGCTTCCCTGTAAAGATCTACAAGCGGTCTGAAACGATGGGTTTCTCCGCCAATAACGGCAACCATTAACGGAAGTCCAAGAGTGCCGGCACGAACAAAAGACTGGGGTGTACCCCCGACGCCTAACCACACCGGTAATTCCTCCTGGAAAGGCCTGGGGTAAACAGGTTGATTTTGAAGTGCCGGACGAAATTTACCAGACCAGGTAATGAACTCGTTATCACGTATCTTAAGCAAGAGATCAAGCTTTTCAATAAACAGCTCATCATAGTCTTGTAAGTTTAAGCCAAACAGTGGATATGCTTCTATAAATGAACCACGACCTACTACCATTTCAGCACGCCCTTTTGATATTAAGTCAAGCGTTGCAAAATTTTGAAATACCCTTACCGGATCTGCAGCACTCAAAACAGTAACTGCACTGGTTAGGTGTATTTGTTTCGTTCGGGCTGCGGCTGCTGCAAGTATCATTGTAGGTGCAGAGTCGAGAAACTCTTTGCGGTGGTGCTCTCCTATTCCAAACACGTCCAGCCCTGCCTTGTCAGCATGCTCTATTCTTTCAAGCAACATGTTTAACGCCTCTGCACTGCTTGTTGCAGTTCCTACATCTGCCGCTGCAAAACTGTCTATTCCTATTTCCATAGTTGTTTCTTTAAATATTCCAGGTTTGCCTTCTCAACCAGCTAAAGACACCGTCTCACTCTCCTTTTCAAGTATCTTATTGTGTCACAATCTTCTTCTTATTTAAGGGAAACGTACCGGTATTGTAATTTCTGCAGCAATTGCCTGTTAACGGATGCAAAGATAGGCTGACAGGGTTCGGGATGTGTTGTGATTACACCAATTAGATAAGCTGGTAAATGCAGGAAGCGTGGTAAGTACGGGACTAAAACTTTTTTGCTTCTAGACGAACACCACGAAAGGCTGTGACAAAGCAAGTAGCGGAATTTTTGAGCTTAAACGACAGGGCTGAACAAGGTACTACATAATCGGAGAAGGCAGTCCTGATAGTGCGATCTTTCACTGTTCAGGCTCTTCACTTTCGCCCTGATGTGATTGCCCGGGAAATAGAATACCGCCGTATGCAAAAGGAAAGCTAAAAGAGACCAAGACTTTTACGATAGAATACTGGGAATTTAAATAATACAATAACTAAAAAAAGTAAACCTGAAAGAATATCAAGGGGCATTAGGCTAAAAATTTTCGACAATAATTCTCCCTATTGCATCTGCCACCCAGGGGTCGATGAGCTTTTTTTTGTCCGGACACCAATGCCCGTCGCCTGTAGAATACAACCGGAATATCAAATAGTCATCGTGACCGGGAAGTTTTAAGATAACATGAAATTGGACTTGAGTCTCATTATACCCCTCAGACTCCATGTTGGGCGAGATTACACACTCATATATTGATTTGTTTTTTTCAAAACACTCATACACCATTTTATCGGATTGAAACATCAAAATTTGTTTAACTACCTAAATTGTAATTCAGAAAATATGCCAGAAAAAAATAATAGCATGCATTCTACCAGTTGTTGCCATTGTTTAAAAGAAGACGCATAGCAGCCCTTCCTGACAACGCTTAAATACCCGGAACGTAAAAAATGCAGACAGCACTACACTACCGGACACTTGATATTGCTGCTGTCTCTAATTACTCCGGTATCAATCTAACAAGCATTACTATACGGCGATACCTGTTTGGTAGTTAACTCCCAACGCTTCAAAAAAGTTTTGCAATGCCATTTCAAACGGAGGAAGTTTAATACCTTTTTCACTCTCTAGTACGCTGTTTAAAGGCCGAGGCGCTATGTGTTCCATTTGATCTGTTGAGACGCGCCTTATTGAAGCGGTATCATACCCTGCCATTATTGCTACAAGCGTGGCGAAGTCTGCCCAGGATGTTTTTCCACTATTGCTTACATGATAGATTCCTTGTGCACCATCAAGCAATAGGTCCAGTGTCTCGCTTACAAGGTCAGGAACATACGTAGGGGAAATCAATACATCCTCTGCCGCAGTTATTATGCGCCCTTCTCTTACATCACGAAGCGTTGCGGAAACGAAATTTTGTTGCTCCCAGGGACTAAAGAAATTACCGGTACGAATAATCAATGCATCAGGGTTATTAGTGGTTATCTTTTCCTCAGCCAGGGCCTTACTTAACCCATAAATATTTAAGGGGTCAACTTTGTCACTTTCCGTATAGGGTGTATCCTTTACGCCGTTAAAAACCTGGTCTGTTGAAAAGGTAAGTAACCTAATGCCGTTTTTGCTACAAATGGAAGAAAGCAAGACAGGTCCATTGCAACTCGCATTCAGACATGCTTCCACATTCGACTCGGCTGCGTCTAGCTGCAAGTAGCCAGACGTATCTACAACACCCCAGGGCTTTAACTCCCCTATTACCTGCTCTATACTTTTTTCGTCCTGAAGGTCCAGCTCCGCACTACTAATAAGCAAGTGATGAATATTCCGGTCATCACAAACACGGGCATAAGCAGCTCCCAATGTATCCGTCTGTCCTAGTATTAGTAGCGGGCTGCAATTAGTAGCTTTTTTCCTTTTCATCTGAACCACTTTCTTAATCCCATATTGTTGCCTGTTTGCCCGCTGCCACCAACCCTCATTTTCCAGTACAGGATGATAGTATACCTTATGTTTCGTTAATTCCTGTATAAACCTGGCTAAGGCAGTCGGTCTTGGGCAGCTTGAACTAACATTGAAAACACCTGGTTCATATACTCCCCATGGTTCTGTAACCAGTTTGTTCCAACCAGTCAATCCAAATATTGCCCATGCAGTTATTGCTTTTATGTCAACCCCTTCTTCTTTTACCTTATTCACTGTCTTCCACACGGTGTTGAACCAGCGCATCTGGTCTTCGCGGCTACTATGAAGATGACATTCTGTTATCGCTAACGGTATTTGTAAATGTTCCCATGCTTCATGTAATAATACCGACAGCCCGTTTTCTTGTTTCAAGGGAACTTTCACTGTCTCGATATCTGCATATTTATGTTTACCGTTACCACCGTGATATTGTTCAGGATACTTGTTCACGTCATGGTCAAGGTAGCGTTCTGAAGTAATGTAGTAATTGAAACCAGCTACATGAGGAACACAATTATTTTCGACGAAATAAAGAATTTCCTCTTCACTGATGCCTGACTGTAACAGACGATTCCACAAAGGATGTTGCTGATTTACTTTCCCGCATAGAAAGTCGTACGATATCCAACGACGTTGATTTTCAAAGTCGGCCTGGTAAGCAAGTAGGGGAGTACTGTAACACTTACCAAGGTCTTCGGTTTGAATAAGCTTTGCGCCAGGATTATACTTCCTGATTTCCCGCATTGCCATTACAGTCGCCTTACACTCGCTCAACAACACTTTATAGAAGGTGTAATCAGATGTACCATGTGGATACCAATGGCCGTACAATCCACAAAATCTTGCAGTGGTTAAAGGTTCATTAACCGGAGTAAAGTACTCTAGCCACGGAAACTTTTGTATCACAAGCCCGGCGTATTCTGCCAGCCCGTTCTCGAAGCTGCCATCGAAGAAGCTTACGTGCCTTGGGCCACTTCCATGGTGAACAAGACCTGCAATAGGCGTGATTTGTAGTTCTCTTAGTCTTTCGAGGTTTTTTTCTATAAAAGTCCAATCTATTGCACCATCCTTTATTCGTTGGTGTTTTTCCCAAAGGACCGGGTAGCGAAGCATTTTTATACCTAAAGATCCAATTAGATCAATATCACTCGTTCCCCTGTTGTAATGCCCGGAATATTCCGATTGATCAAAGTACTGATCACGTACGCGGTTTATAGTGCACTCAACTCCACCCCAGATTTCTATTTCCTTTCCCATAATACCTGTATTTACTGATTACTGTTGTTTTGCCCATTTAGGCGTTAAATTATTAGCACCCTTCCGCCCGGAAAGGTTTGCAGTAAAGTATTGTGTGTTAGTTGAATTTAGTGATATAGGAAAGACAAATGCAGAGACAAAATGCACTTAGGTGAAGAGCAAAAACATACTGCAACTGAAGAAATGGTATTCTTCTTATACATCCTCCTTCCTTTCTATTACGCCTGTCTTAGTTCCTCCTGTTTCATAGTATATAAGAAAAGACATGCCAATTTTGAACAAAAAAACTTATGAGAATGTTTCACCACTGAATTCAGAAATAGGAGCAGAACAAAAATGCTATTCTTTTAACCACAAATAGTTGTCTTTCAGTTTCCAATTCTTGTCCCAACATGAAATAGGGTTAATTGATAACCTATTGCTTATACAACAATAAAAAAAAAATAGACGTTGACAGAAGCATCAGTTGTGTAATTTTTTACATATGTTCGCAATATTGGTGGTACTTTTTCTTTACACTATTAAAAGTTGATAGCTTAATGCGGTTATCTCTTCAAAACCAACCCCAATTTTACTGTTTAGTTGCCGGGTTTCACCGTTTTAGAAGAAAAGTTTTAGAAGAGCTTCGTATATTTCGAACTTTAATTTATTTAAAAGGAATAAAAGTTGAAGGGAATGTCGGGGAAAAGAAAGACAGAAAAAAACTCATAAGAGTTGTGTGGTACTAAAGAGTCAGAAAAGCGGGTTTAGAAAGATAAAAACAGTAGATAAGCGTAAGATGTAAGGTTACCTTTACGAAGCATTGGCTTTACATTTACAAAACCATGGTGAAAGACGAAGATTAAAAGAGATAGTAACCACGAACAATTAAGTTTAATAAAGTGAATAATTATGATACGGCAATTAGAAGATGTTTTTGATGAATTTGTGAAGCCCCTGAACGACTTTGATGGTTCAAGAAGTTCTATTGGGAGTGGATTGAGATATAAAATATTGTGGTCGGAAACAAACTTAGCATTTACGACCAGACTAAATGATGTAGCAACGATGCTGGAAAGATCAAAGCAATATAAAAGAGAAGAAATTCTATCAGAGGTCGCAAGACTTCAAAAATTATTTAACGCCAAATTCTAAGATCGCTTATCCTAATATTAATAATGCTCTTACACTAAACCTTGTTGATAACCGTTATACAAATTTTATGAGACAACCAGGAGTATCATTTTGAATATACCTGATAGCTACAAAAGCAGGATGAGAGAAAATTTTTTCAAGTTGAAAACCTTGGGTTAACAGTATTTATTACTCTTGTTCTTGCGGAACATTGTAAATAACCTTTTATTTAAGCAAAATATCCATTACTGCTGAAACGCTTTTCGTTTCCCTAATTCGTATTATAGCAAGCATTAAGCTTATCATAAGACCAGGATTTTTAACGCGTTCAGCAATGCAAACAACATCAGCGTCCATACGTTCAATGTAATTTTTCTTGTCTTCTTCTTTACGGGTCGCAAGTACTACCGCATTGTTCCAGGAAACTTTTCTGGCCATATTTATGCTGAAATTTATAACGGCGTCCTGCTGTTTATCGGTAATCTTATTAATAGCCCTCATAGGCAGCCAAATTTGTGCAAGTGTGTCTTGCATACTTTGAGTAAGGCTGGCGATAACTGAATTAATTTTTTCAAAATCGTTTTTAAGGTCATGAATTTGACTTGCGGGACAACATTCCGCAGCGGCAATGCCAAGGTCCAGGTTGATATGAGTGTTTATGCCTAGTATGAGGTGCTGTAATACAATGAGATTCTTTTTTTCCGCGGCATCAAAGGCAGCGCACCATGCATTAGGACAAGGCTTTTCATTTACGTAGGCATCCCAGGCCTGCAGATAACGGTTAGCGAAAATAACGTCAAGCCGGGCCATTCTTGCACTTCCTGCAAAGCTGTTGTTGTCGATTCCATCTCTAACTGCAGCCGTCATTTTACGGTAAAGGATTGCAAAGTATCCAATGCGACTTTGCCGGTTTCTGCTCCAGTCTATTATATTATCTAGATGAGTTAATACTTCATTGATTGTTGTGGCTTGTAACATTAATTAGGGGTTTAGTTAGAAAAGTAATGAGGAACATTTACAAAAGGAAATTAGTGGTGTAAGCACAAGGAAGTGCTGCAAGGTTAGGGAGGGAAGAAAGACTAAGACGAGCCGGCATATTGCGGCAGGCGGGTTGTGTCGCAGTACATACTATAACTTGATTTCTTTTTACCGGCACATTTCTTTAGCACTTTTCTCTGTTCAACCGACTGACTCTTGTAATATTGCCATTGCGGCCAAACTATTAAGGCTTGCCGTAATACCCGCGAAAGAAGGGAGGCCAAAAAAAATTAATGAGAAGAGCATAAATAATATGAAAAAAGAATTTTCTGGTTCAATTGGTTGGTTACGCATAATAGGCATTGCAGAAGGAATATCTCTTTTGGTATTAATGGGTATTGCAATGCCTTTAAAATACCTGGCAGGAAAGCCGGAAGCGGTAAAGTTTACCGGGTGGATTCATGGATTATTGTTTGTGGCTTTTATAGCAACGGTGCTCTACGTATATTTTCAAAAGAACTGGCCTTTTAAAAGAGTTGTCATAGCCTTTATAGCCGCCTTTCTTCCTTTTGGAACTTTTGTTTTTGACAAGTGGTTGCAGAAGCAGACAGAAGCGTAAATCTTTTATCTAAGCAGAATCTGCTTTCTGCTGGTGCAAGTACATAAATATTTGAAAAAGCATGCACGACGTATTGGTAGGAGTAAACTAATACAATTTAAAGAGCTGCCAGAAAAAGAATAATATCTTTTTAGCTTCTACAACAACGAAAACATTTCTTGCTCCACGGTCGAAGATGTAAGACTTATAATAACTTGGGATATGGAGAAAAAAGAAAAAGATTATTTAACTGTTACTGGACTTAATAATTGGAGGAGTTTAGGAAAATATGAAAGCAGAACAAAGAAGAATTTAAAGTTGTCCCACTTTTGAAGTTTATGATATTCCCCATATAAAAGAACCAGACCGATCTACACAAAAAATAATTGAAAAAAAAATCCAGCTCAAACCAAGCTTATATTGTTTTCTGCCTCGTGGAAAAGAAGGAATTGTGAAAAGGGAAGAATTTACAGAGGCTTTCGCCTCTTTAAATTTTCTTAGTTGAAAACTGGTAGCTGTTGCACTTTTACCTAACAAATCCCTATAACCTTTGTTTTTTTATCGGATGCAGTATTAAATACTTCAAACTAAATAAAACTGCGACTTTAATAACGATAGCAATTGCGTAAGGAAGCCAGGTTTGTTTCTAAGCTTTTTGAATTCTTGTTTGCGACCGTAATCCCTTAGCGCTGATTCCGCTGGGGTTATTATTACCCCGGACTATTTATACTGCCCCTTCACCAGGCTCCCAAAACTAAAAATGCCTCGTAAATTGTTGTTTACAAGGCATTGCTTATTGAATTTGTACCCGGGAACGGAATTGAACCGTCACTCCCGTTGCGGGGAACAGGATTTTAAGTCCTGCGTGTCTACCAGTTCCACCACCCGGGTGTACCAAAAAAAATTCCACCCTTTCAGATGGAATTTTCTTAGAGCGAAAGACCGGGCTCGAACCGGCCACCCCGACCTTGGCAAGGTCGTGCTCTACCAAATGAGCTACTTTCGCATTATTTTTAAGAACTTTTGCTTACCCGTAGTTTCCTACTTTTAAAGCTGACCCATCAACTGGTTTAAAGTGTTTGTTGATTTCGGAGTGCAAAAATAAGAAACCAACAATAACCACCAAATTTCTTTTGTACTTACTATTTATACTTCGGTGTGTATAAAGTATTGTCAGGCACTTCTACATCAGGTTTACCCTCGTAACTTTCGCTGTATAACTTATAACAAGCGCCAAATATAAAAGCAATCATACAGAAAAGCGTCACGTAGTACAAAAACCTCGACGACATCACCCAGTTAAACCCTAGATCTTTTTCTTTATGCTCCTGTATCTGTTCGTTAAAATCGTTTACCATACTGCTAAAATTGCGATGCAAAAATAAGGGACATCAATTAAAAAAACGTATTTATAACTATTTAGGTAAATGTTTTTAATAAAAGTTGTACCAGCAAACTATTATAGCAAGGTTTAGTTAGAGCCTTTATCGGGATCACCGAAGAAAAATCGGATGTAGCTGCGTTTCCAGTAAGGCAATAAAAATCATTAATAACAGAAAGCTTATCTATTTTCGACACATGATTCAACAGTGGCTTAACTGGCGGACTGCACTTACTTTGTTTGCCGTTTGTATTGTAACCGGCACGATCTTTTACTCGAACTATCTATCTAAAAAAATAGGAGCTGAAGAAAAGCAAAAAGTGGAGACCTGGGTGGAAGCTCAAAAAACAATATTGACTGCAACCGAACAAACAGACCTAAACCTTGCCATCCGCATTTCAACAGGAAATGATGACATACCTATCATCGAAACAAATGAAAAAGACAGCATTACCAATAATTATGTAAATCTCGACTCCGCCAAGGTAAGTGCTGACAAAAGTTACTTGTTGCAGAAATTGCAGGAGTTTAAAAGCGTTCATCCACCCATAATATTGCCTATACCTGAAAAACCCAACGCCGAAAATCGGTATTACTACGGGGAGAGCAGGTTGCAAAAAGAAGTTAGATATTACCCAATCGTTCAACTAATCATTATTGGTTTATTTATTATCATTACTGTAATTGCACAAAGAAGCCGTTACCAGAATACCCAAAACCAGGTTTGGGCCGGCCTTGCAAAAGAAACCGCGCATCAGCTAGGAACACCTGTTACCAGCCTGGAAGGTTGGGTTGAAGTATTGAGGGATATTCCGGGGAATGAAAAACTAATTGGTGAAATAGAAAAAGATGTGAACCGGCTAAAACTTATCTCTGACCGTTTTGGTAAGATTGGCAGCATACCTAAACTGGAAGAGCGCAACCTGGTTGAGCAAATTACCAACATGATCGATTATATAAAGAAAAGGGCGAGCGGCAAGGTGCAGTTTACATTTAATACAAATGGCGAAACAAATATTCCCGCAATGGTGTCGCCACCCTTATTTGACTGGGTAATAGAAAACCTCTTGAAGAATGCCCTTGATGCAATGGAAGGAAAGGGCAAGATAGATGTAACGGTTAAAGATGAAGTGGCGTCGGTAGTTATTGATGTAAAAGACAACGGCAAAGGCATCAGTAAACAAAATATTGCTAAGGTCTTTAAACCCGGCTTCACAACAAAAAAACGCGGGTGGGGTTTGGGACTAACCTTAACGCAACGCATTGTAGAACAATACCACAAGGGTAAAATTTTTGTAAAACATTCTGAAATCGGCAAGGGAACTACTTTTAGAATTGTACTGAACAAGTAGTTTTAAGTAAATGATTTTACTACATTTGCGCTCCTGCTGCGGAGGTGGCGAAATTGGTAGACGCACTACCTTGAGGTGGTAGCGGGGTAACAGCCGTGGGAGTTCGAATCTCCTCTTCCGCACAAAGCTCTTGAATATTTCAAGGGCTTTTTGTTTTTTGATAAGAAACGAAATTTTGTTCTGTAGTACACTAAACGTCTAATTTGTAAAACTGTGTAGCAGTGTTACCAAAGACATCAGCTTGTTCGTGCTGGCTAAATGCAGCAAAGTAATCAGTAACAATCTCGAGGATTTGAGCATAAGACGCTGCCACTAAACAAACAGGCCAGTCGGAGCCAAACATAATCCGGTCAGTTCCAAAGGCAGATACAACTACATCAAGATAAGGAGTAAAATCGTCCTTCGTCCAGGTTTTCCAGGAACCTTCCGTAACCATACCCGAGACTTTACAGTATACGTTTTTACACGTTGCTATTTGTTGTATGTCATTTTTCCAATCATCTATTTTATTGTCTTTTATGTTTGGTTTGGCCATATGATCAATTACAAAAAACTGGTCAGGAAGGGTTTTCACTAACTCGTAAGAATACTTCAACTGGTCAGGAAAAATCAGAATATCATAAGTAAACCCATACTTATTTAAAAGGCCTATACCGCTCACAAATGCAGGCCGAAGCATAAAGTCGCGCTGCGGTTCACCCTGCAACACGTGCCTGAAACCTTTCATCTTTTTAAACTGGCTATAATACTCCAATCGCTCTTCTACATTTTCTGCCTGCAAGTCAACCCATCCAACTACACCTTTTATAAAATCCCATTTCTCTGCCGTCGACAAATGAAATCCATTCTCTTCTTCAGACTGGTCTGACTGCACGGTCACACATCCACCAATGCCTGAGTGCTGCAACAGCGGTTGCAGATCAACCGGAGAAAAGTCTTTTTGAATAACCTCCATGTCATCCGTTATCCAACTGTCTCTGACCGGGTCAAACTTCCAAAAGTGCTGGTGCGAGTCTATTTTTATCATATTTTTTTGTTGATCAACAATTGCTTTTCATAGCAACATCCTTGCGACGCTCCGTTCAAACGCAGTTTAAAAAATGAGCAAGGTTTACCAGCATTATTTTATTGAAAAATAATAAAAAAGCCCCGCTAAATATCCAAAACAGAAAAACCAATACTTAACAGTCTTAAAGGGTAGTACAACTATTAAGAGTTTTAGATAGCAAAGTGAACAGCCGGCAATGGAAACCTAAACATTCACCTGTTCCAGATTTTTAACGTCTATTATAAAGTTAAACCCTTTTGATAGTAAACACTCAGCAGCTGGAACGGGGTAAATAAGGTCAACTAAATTATTTAAGATCCCCATTTAACTTAATGGTAAATTGGCAGTATGCTTTTTTCAGCAATAGAAATATCAAGGCTAACCCTATGAAAAACGGGTTATTTTTTATAGTCACTTGTTTCGCCCTGTTATTCTGTAACAGTGCGACGTCGCAAGATTTTTCTAACAAGGGAAAAGATTTTTGGGTTATTTACACCGGGCACGTCGACGGTACAGTGTCAAGAATGGCCTTGTACATTACTTCTGATCAAAATGCAGCAGGCCAGGTAGATGTTAATGGCAGCAGTATTCCGTTCACCGTAACGGCTAACAATGTCACTACTGTTCAGTTTACAAACACCAGCAATCCATCCAACTCGGTTGTTTATAACGGGCAATTAGAAGGGGTCGGCACAAAAAAAGGAATTCATATAAAGGCTGATAAACCTGTAGTTGTATATGCGCACATTCTCAACTCCGCCAGGTCCGGCTCTACACTTGTACTTCCAACTGCAGTGCTGGGAAAAGAGTATTACGCCTCCAGCTACAATCCTTTAAGTGCCACCAATGCTGACCGGTCGGAGTTTGCAGTGGTGGCTACAGTAGATAATACCGTTGTTGAAATTACACCGACTGCGCCTGATGCCAATGGTGCTCACATTGCTAATGTTCCTTACCAGGTAAATCTAAGTAAGGGCGATGTTTACCAATACCAAAGCAATGGCGATTTAACTGGCTCACACATTAAATCTGTGGGTAATGCAACTGCATCCTGCCAACCGATAGCAGTATTCTCAGGATCTACCAGAACTTCTATGGGTTGTTCAAATCCAAGTTCGGGAGATAATTTATACCAGCAACTTTTTCCGTTTGCATCGTGGGGACGATTGTTTTATACCGCTCCTTTTGTCAACAGGGCGTACGATGTTTTTAGAATTATTGTGCAGGATCTTTCAACAATAGTATCGGTCAACGGAGTGCCCTTAAATCCATCTTCGCTTATTAACGGAAGGTTTTATGAGTTCAATACTCAAGGCAATAATACTGCAAGAATCATCTCCTCTGATAAACCAATCTGTGTCTTTCAATACCTCATAAGCCAGAATTGCGATGGGGTGCTTTCCGATCCTGAAATGATTATTTTAAATGCTGTTGATCAAACGCTCAACAACATTACCGTTATGTCTGCAAGAAATAACCTGACTCCGCCCAATACCAATATTGCCAGCCATTTTTTAAACATCATTTTCAAAACAAATAATTTTAGCTCGCTTCTAATTGACGGCAAAAGCCCAACTGCTTGGCCTGTTGCCATACCCGGCACAGGTTATTCTTACATACAGGAAAATGTCACCAGTTCTACCAACGTTAACCCAGCACACCACATTACCTCCGATAGCGGTTTTATTTGCATCGCTTATGGATACGGAAATATTGAATCGTATGGTTATAATGCGGGAACCAATGTGATTGACCGATACCAGTACATCACGATGCAAAATTTGTATGCATCTATAAACTTTCCTGCTACATGCACTTATACCCCTTTTAATTTTTCTATCACACTGCCTTATCAGCCCACTTCCCTAAACTGGGATTTTAATAATAATCCAAATCTTTCTCCCAATACTGCTATCACCAACCATGCGCCCCAGGCTGATAGCTCCTTTGTTTTAGATGGCAAAACTTTATACGTGTACAAGTTGAAAGCGAACTTTTCTTTTTCTGCAGTAGGCACTTTTCCAATTAAAGTAATTGCACAAAATGCGACAGCTGAAGGATGTAGCGGAACACAGGAAATAAATTACGACGTGGTGGTGTACGAAAGACCTAAAGCTGATTTTTCGATCACCGGAAACGGATGCTTAAGTAACGCAATGCAATTTTCAGACTCGACAAATAGTGATGGCAGACCCATCATTAATTATAGCTGGAGTTTTGGTGACAACACAATCGCAGCCATAAAAAGCCCTTCAAAAAAATATACTGCAGCAGGAAACTACAACGTAAAACTGCAAGTAATTACCGACATAGGATGCGTAAATGAAACCACAAAACCAGTAACAATTACATCAGACCCGGTAGCAGGTTTTCGAGTTCCACAACCAGCTTGCGTTTCTAATGCGATTACATTGACAGACTCTTCCGAAGTAGGCGTGGGAACTATTGCAAAATGGTCTTGGAGTTTTGGTGACAGCAGCAGCCTTGTTGCAAATACAACAAATGCTCCTGTTAGTCACACTTACCCGGCAACGGGTGCATTTACAGTAAATCTGAATGTAGAAACAGCTGCTGGCTGTACCAACACCATAACTAAAACACTTACCATTCATGCACAGCCCGTAGCTGATTTTATTGCGCCTGATGTGTGCCTGAATGATGCTTTTGCCAGGTTTACTGATAGTAGCTATATCGCCGATGGTTCACAAAGTCGTCTCAGATACTTGTGGCATTTTGGTGATGCAAGCGCAAGTGCAACAAACCCTGACACGTCTGTTCTTTCAAATCCACAACATAAATACTCTGCAACCGGCAATTATAATGCAACGCTACAGATTACATCTCAATTTGGTTGTATGTCGACTATAACAAAGCAGTTTTCTGTTAACGGTTCGTTTCCCAAAGCTGCCTTTATGGTTAAAGACAGCAATAGCCTGTGCAGCAATACAACAGTCGAAATCACAAATACATCAACAGTGTTTCCGGGTGTGATCACTAAAATTGAAATTATTTGGGATGATGTAAATGCGCCCGGTAAAATATATACAGACGAGTCTCCTGCTGCGGGTAAAATTTACACACATGCCTACGCTGTTTTATTGGTGACAAAAAAGTACGATATAAAATTAAGGGCATACTCTGGCCAGAGCTGCGTAAATGAAATAGTAAAAACCATCACTGTTAATGGCACACCTGATGTTACCTTTTTACCAATTCCGGATATTTGTTTTGATAATGCTTTACGACAAATCACCCAGGTAACAGAAGCCTCAGGATTAACGGGCACCGGTTCATTCTCAGGTACTGGTATTACAGCAACAGGAATGTTTAATCCAGCTTCGACTGCTTTACAAACAACTTCAGGCACTTTTTCTATTCTCTATACTTATACAACTGATAAAGGCTGTAAAGACACTGCTTCCGGTGCCATTACCGTTTGGAAAGTTGCTGCAGATGCAGGATCTGATATCGTTGTTCTTCAGGGTAATTCCGCTACTTTAACCCCAATCGTTTCAGGCGACAACCTTTTGTACAACTGGACACCCTCCCCCTTTTTGAGTAGCAGTAAGATTAAGAACCCCACTACCTCCCCAAAGAATAATGTGACTTACACCCTAACGATAACAGGTAATGCCGGTTGTTCAGCTACAGATACGGTACTGGTCAAAGTAGTAAAGCAACCAGAAATTCCAAATGCATTCTCGCCAAACAGCGATGGCGTTAATGATGTTTGGAACATCAGGTACCTAAGTGCATCAGCAGAGGCGACAGTGGAAGTATATAACAGGTACGGTAGGCTTGTGTATAGATCAATAGGATACAGCAGGCCCTGGAATGGAACGCATAACCAAAGTACTTTGCCTGTCGGCGTTTACTATTACATTATTGATCCGAAATTCGGAAGGGCTAAAATAGCAGGCTCTGTCACTATTTTACGCTAGGGAAAAAGCAGCAGAACTGCTTAACGCATCATTTCCTGCGGAATAGAATAATACTTCAGCTCGATGAGATCGTTTGGCAGGGGCTTTTCATTCCATTCTTTGTGTATGGCCAGAGCGGTACCAAGTGCTGTAGCCTGGGCCATTGAAGCAGCAAAAACTTCCATTCCAGGAAAAGCCTCGGCAAGCAAATTCATATAAATACTGTTCTTACTAAAACCACCATCTACAAACATTCGCTTGACTTCTGATCCATTTAAAATTAATTGTGTTGAAAATCTTTGTTGTGTCATGATGTCAAGCATCAACTGGTGATACGCCTGGTCATCAGATTCAAACGATGAAAGATCTCTTTGTGCAAACAGGCTTTCATTGATCAATTTTACAGTATCAGAAATTTTAGGGTTTTTAAATTTTTCTCTTAAAAAAGCAATTACATCCCTGTCGAATTCCATTGTTCTATATCGAATAGTATTTTGGTTAAAGTGTTCAGCAATGCGCTTAACCTGTTCTTCATGTTCGTTGCCGGCAAACAACCTTGCTGCTTTCACAGGCCTGCCCTCGTAGCTAAGAAATGATAAACAGTCGTGTCGCAGCTCCTCTATTGTTAAGGGAGCTTGATTGAACGGATTTAGACTGATACACCAGGTGCCCGTAGAAATAAGAACAAATGGTTCCTGGAAGCTTACGAGGTAAGGAATTAAAGCCGCAGAACTATCATGCAAGCCAATTCCTGCAACAATATTCCTTCCTTCAAATGAAGCCTCTACTACCTGTTCCCCTGAAGAAACCGGCGCTAATTTTCCAATAACACCTTCTTTGTACACCCACTCATGATAATCCTCTTTCGTGAAGTCCCATAAGTTTGTATGACATCCAATGCTGGTGATATCAGAAAAATATTTGCCTGTAACAAGGTAGCTGATGTATTGAGGTAAATGAAGGGATTTTATGATTTGCTTATAAATGTCCGGCTTTGCATACTTCAACCAATACAACTGCATCCCCGAATTCAGGTGCCCTAAAACAGGTGAAGCAGTTTTATAAGAAAACGATTCTTCGCCACCATAAGTATCGTAAAACTGTTTTTTCAGTTCTGCCGGAAAAGGCTTTAAATAGTTATAAAGCGGTGTAATTGGATTGCCGTCACTACCAAGGTTAACGAAGCTTGCCCCGTAAGTTGAAAAGTTAACTGCCTTAATTTCAAACTCTGTTAAAGCAATAATTTCATGAAGCGATTCAAAAACAGACAAACGAAGGCTCTCGACATTTTCGCAGGGGAAACCGTCATCATCTATCGTTTCTACAAAACGTGCCGTCCGTTCAAAAACAATTTTATAATGCCGGTCGAACAGGAAAAGTTTTTTGTTGGTTTTACCAACGTCGATGATGGCAATAACGGGTTGAGCTGACATAAAACAGGTTGTTGATTTTGTTCTCCTCTTTAGGGGAGCCAGAGGGATTTACAATCCGGTCGCTACCGTTTTTAAACCTCTTTCTTTAATTAAATTTTCTCTCACTTTCAACTGCCGGTAAAGCTTCAACGGCTCTAACGCCGCTCCACCTCTTAGCCTTGCCTCTGCAATCAGCGCACGAACATCTGTTCTGTATGCGCCCTGCAGTATTTCCTGTGCCCTTACCACATCGTTTGCCAACTGCGCCTGCTCTAACTCTTTAGCATCAACAAGCAAAGCCTGGGCATATGCAATCATGATCGCTTCTACAGATTGCAACAGGTCTTCCAGCGGATCTTTGACATTATGTGATGCATCAATCATCCAACCTAAATCGGTCGCGTGATTCATACCTCTTGCATCCATACCTTCTACCAGTTCTTTAAAAATTAAAAACAACTGGTAAGGATTTATGCTGCCTACAGTTAAATCATCGTCGCTGTATTTTGAATCATTAAAATGAAATCCACCCAGCTTTTCTTCCATTAACAATAAGGCAACAATCTGCTCAATATTAGCATTTGGAAGATGATGACCAAGGTCAACAAGCGTATAAGCTTTAGGTCCGAGTTTGCTTGCATATAAAAATGATTGCCCCCAATCTCCCACCGTTGTAGAATAAAAGTTCGGCTCAAATGCTTTGTATTCCACAAACATCTTCCAGTTGTCGGGAAGCTCAGCGTATATTTCCTGCAAGCTTTCAAGTGTGTTTTGAAAAGCCTTCCGCATGTTCAACTGCCCCGGAAAATTTGATCCATCCGCCAGCCAAACAGTAAGAGATTCAGAACCTAATTCTATTCCGTATTTGATCACTTCAATATTATGTTCGATGGCCTGCTTTCTAACACCTTTGTCTATGTGTTGCATCGAGCCATACTTATAACTCCGCTCCTGCCCTGCCTGGTCTTGAAACGTGTTTGAGTTCATGGCATCAAAACGAATCCCGTGTTGTGCAGCAAGGGCTTTTATATTATTTGCATTCGTAGGAATATCCCATGGAATGTGTAAAGAGATGGCGCCGCTACAATTGTTTAATTTATGAAGCAAACCAATATCTTCTATTTTTTCTTCGAGGCTTCGTGGCTCTCCACCACCGGCAAAGCGACCAAATCGGGTACCACCGGTTCCAAGCGCCCAACTGGGAATTGCAATCTGAAAATCAACCAGTTTTTGTAAGATCTTCTCCGGATTTTTTATGGACGAAGCAACAAATTCAAACTTCCTTTTATGGTCATTCAGAATATCGTTGTTGTATTGATCAAGCTTATATTTTTCTATTAGCATAACGATCTGTTAATGAATTAAGGTAAATGAAAAAGTTCTTTTAGCGGTATTTGCACAGGTGAATTATCAGGATTGGTTTCCATTATTCCAACGTTTTGCTTCCACCATTTTTGCATGATCTCTGTTGCCGGCAGATCTTTCAGTTTTGCAGCATCCTCTGCTTTCATCACTCCAAAAAGGTTATTCGTCGT
The DNA here is from genome assembly GCF_025963695.1 of Segetibacter sp. Lineage (GTDB taxonomy): Bacteria > Bacteroidota > Bacteroidia > Chitinophagales > Chitinophagaceae > Segetibacter. Next base: position 22,950 of record NZ_JAOQAH010000049.1, read on the forward strand.
CTCATCAAGAAATATAGAATAGTCACTAATACCCGCATCTTTCAATAGCTGTTTTAGCTCAGGCCAAAGCTCGTCGTGCCGTTTTCTATACTCCTCTTCGAACCCCGGAAATAGCTGCATCTTAAAAGCGATACGTTGCATGAAAGAACCACGATTACGTGTATTTTTTATTGATTTTGGGGAAGTAAGTTATAAAAGAAGCTGCCATTACAGCTTGTGTAACTGGATGTTTTTTTTATTGAGCCATCTTTTTGATTCATCTGTCAACATCGTTGTGTCACTCACTTGTACTGCAAGTCAATTAAGCAGCTTTTTTTAAACACATAGAAACATAAGTATTTAAGAACACAAAAAAAAGACACCCAACGCCTTTGCCTGCAATCCAACTAATTTAGGTTATACCCATCGTTTTCCTTCTATCTTCCCTATCTCTCAATGTGGTTTATTTTAAAAAGACGCATATAGTTTTATACGTACAAGTGAGTGACACAACGATGTTGGATAAAGAAAAAGAGTTCGTTCCATAAAACTTTCTTTCTCTCTTTTCCCTTTAAGGTTGGCGCTTCTACCTCATAAATGCCGCCGCAACTCCGCCATCGACATTCAACACATTGCCTGTTGATTTATTCAATAATCCACTAACAAAGACAAAGCATGCATTGGCAATATCATCAGGTAAAATCGACTCGTTCATTAAGGTGCGTTTTGCGTAGTAAGCCGGTAATTCCTCAACACTTATTCCATAAGCTTTGGCGCGGCCTTCAGCCCATCCGCCTGCCCAAATATTTGAGTCGGCAATAACAGCATCGGGGTTTACCATATTTACGCGAACCTTGTCTGGACCAAGTTCTGCTGCAAGCAAACGGCTAAGATGGGCTTGTGCTGCTTTCGCAGAACCATAACCGGCATTATTTGGACCGGCAACCACAGCGTTCTTAGAAACGATGTTTATAATATCACCACCAAAGGCTTGCTTGCGCAACACCTTCATACCTGCTTTTGATACCATGAACTGTCCTTTTACAAGGATGTTATAAAGTCTGTCCCAGTCTTCAATTGTATGATCTAACAAAGCTTTTGAGGTACTGATGCCCGCATTGTTTACGATGATATCAACACCGCCAAAAGCAAGAGCAGTTTCATCAATGGCTTTCTCAATGGTTTGTTCGTTGGTTACATCAAGCATTGTAGCAGCAGCAGTATCACGGCCAAATTGTTTATTGAATTCTGCCATTGCTCCTTCCATTCTTTCAGCATTGATGTCGTTGATGATAACACAAGCACCTTCGGATGCAAACCTTTTAGCGATTGCTTTACCTATTCCGCCGGCGCTTCCGGTAATCAAAGCCACACGTCCGCTTAGTGGTTTTGGCTTGGGCATCCGTTGAAGCTTTGCTTCTTCGAGTAACCAATATTCAATGTTAAATGCTTCTTGTCTTGGCAGGGAAGTATAAGATGAAATGGCTTCGGCGCCGCGCATTACATTTATCGCATTGGTATAAAACTCTGCGGCAACTCTTGCTGTTTGTTTGTCTTTTGCAAAGGCAAACATTCCAACACCCGGATATAAAATAACAACCGGGTTAGCATCACGGATTGCAGGGCTGTTTGGATGCTTACAATTGTTGTAATAATCTGCATACATGTTTCTGTAAGCAGCGAACTTCGGAGCAAGCTTTTCTTTGAGCGCTTCAATGTTTGCGAGATCGTCATTAGCGCCAAGGTCTAATACAAGTGGGCTAATTTTAGTTCTTAGAAAGTGGTCAGGGCAACTTGTACCCATCGGTGCCAAACGATCTAAATCATTTGAATTGATAAATTGCAGCACCCTTTCATCGTCGCTGAAATGCCCAATCATTTTTGTTTGGCTGCTGCAAAAGCCACGCAATACCGGTGCTAAAGCTGCTGCCTGGCTCCTTCTCTGTTCTTTTGGTAAAGAATCAACCTTTGCACCGCCAAAGACGGCTGATTGTTTGGCGACTGACTCCTCAATAAATTCAGCACAGCGCTCGATAACTTCTAATGTATTTATATAGCTTTCATAAGCGGTATCGCCCCAGGTAAATAAGCCGTGAGAACCTAACATAATACCACGAATACCTGGATTTGCATCAAGGCAGGCTTTTAATTGAAGACCTAATTCAAAACCAGGTCGTTGCCATTCAACCCAGCCTATTGTTCCTTCAAATAATTCTTCAGTTATCTTTTTGCCGTCTTTTGCTGCTGCTATGGCTATCGCGGCATCCGGATGAAGATGGTCAATATGTTTGAAAGGTAAAAAGCCATGTAGGGGTGTATCGATGGATGGCGCTTTTGAACTTAGATCATAAATGCAATGATTAAACAACTCCACCATCTCATCTTCACGCGCTAAACCTGGATAAACATTTTTTAGACTCAAAAGCTTTTCCATATACAGCGCAGCAAGGCCGCTTCTTTTTAAAGTGCCAAGGTCGCCACCGGAACCCTTTACCCACATCACTTCAGTTTGTTGGCCTGTTAATGGGTCTTTAGCCATTGCTTTGCACGAAGTATTCCCGCCACCATAATTTGTAAGGCGTAAATCAGCACCAAGCAAATTAGAACGATAAATAAGTAATCCAACTTCGTCGCCTGCAAGCTCTGCAGCCTTGGCGTCATCCCACAGGTAGCTAACGTGTTTAAAACTGCCCGCGTTTATAGCGGAGTTATTAGAAATACTACTCAATTGTGTATTCATAAAAGTATTTTTTTGATTGATTATATTGTCGAATAATTATAAAAATGTACAAGCGTGCGACGCAACGATGATGCTATGAAAAACCGATGCCGGATACCAAATTCTATTTAAGTGAATTTCCATATCCAACTACTAATACCGATAAAATAATAGTTGCTATCCCAACGATCACTGTCCTGAATGTTTTTTTCGCAACACCTTTCCATTCTTTTACAGCAATGCCCCAAAAGTTTGCGACCAATATGATGAAGGCCATGTGAAGAATCCATGAACTCGCACCATTACCTAATTTACTCTC
>NZ_JAOQAH010000081.1 GCF_025963695.1 Segetibacter sp.
GGTGGAAAGCGTGGATCGCCGTAATAAAAATCTCTGTCAGCAAAAGCGAGACTCATCGTCTGGTAGATCGTATGAATATATTTCGGGCTATTGTAACCCATACTTTTCAGATCGAAGTTTTCAAGTATGTTTAGCGATTGTAATAGCACAGGTCCTTGAGTCCATTGTTGTAGCTTGTATACATCGATGCCTTTGTAATTTACTTTTAATGGTTCCTCTTCAACCGGTTTCCATTTCGCTAAATCCTGCATCGTTATCAATCCACCTTGTTCATGACTTCCGCGAACAAACTCTTGTGCAATGTCTCCTTTGTAAAAGCGGTCATAGGCCGCCATGATTGCATCTTTTCGAGTCTTGCCTTTTTTCAGTGCCATCCTCTCTGCTTCAACCATTTTTGTTAGGGTTTGTAAGAGATCCTTTTGCACAAAAATTTCTCCTGCTTCAGGCGCTTCCCTTTTTTCGCCTGCATGCGTTAGAAAGATCTTTTTGCTGTACGGCCATTGCTTAATTGAATCCTTGTATTTTTCAATGCTGTTCGCTGTTTGGGCTTCAATTGGGTAACCGGCTGCGAGTTGCATAGCAGGAGCGAGTACTTGTCCTAGACTCATTGTGCCATAGTTAGCAAGCATGTAACAAATGCCACCGGGAGTACCTGGTGTAGTGGCAGCCAATGGACCATATTCGGGCGGGAAGTTGTATCCCTTGCTTTTAAAAAAATCAACTGTGGCACCGGTTGGTGCAACACCCATAGCATTAATAGCAATAACTTTTTTTGTTTTTGGATTATAGATTAGCGCCTGTGTTTCTCCGCCCCAACTCAACACATCCCACATCGTACAGGTAGATGCAAGCATAGCGCAGGCGGCATCGACCGCATTACCACCTTTCGAAAAAATCATTGCGCCTGCTGTAGCTGCTAAAGGTTTACCGGTTATCGCCATCCAGTTCTTACCATGCAGTGGGGGCTTTTGCGTTTTTTGAGCAATCGCAGGAAGCAGAAAAGTCATTAGAATTACGGTGGTCAGAAATTTTCTCATAGCCCAAAATTTGGTACTTTAAAGGTAATGGTAAGAGACGAAGCTCGTTGAGGCTCTCGTCACCTTTTTGCAAGTCTGTTTCTGGTTGGGTAAAGCTGAAGACCCCGGCTTCGTTGCTGCAACAGCACGCTACTCACTTGTCTTGTCCTGAATTAGACTTAAGCTTTAGCGCACAAAAAGCACACCTGCAAAAGATGAACTAAAGATGTGTGGAAGAAAAAAGAATATAACCGTAAAAAGAGGCCGAGTCGTGCGCTGTTAATTGAGCCGTCTCTGCCTCTTTAAACTACCTCGAAAACACATTGCAAATAAAAGCAGGATACCTGTTTTGGTACAATTTAAAAAAGAAAGTACAAGTGAGTGACACAACGAAAGCCCAAAGAAGCTGAAAAGCCAACCTCCAAAAAAATAACTAATGTGAATGGGTGAAATACGATAATTTAACGGCGATATGCACAAAATTTTCTTTTTAGCAATTTTTTTTTATTGCTCCTGCACCCAAGGTCAACAACGTGTGGAACCTCGTAAACCAAATGATACTAGCCTGGTTGAGACAACCAGGAAGTATACTGCAAAAGATACGGTGATCTCGTTTGCGTGGGCTGCGGGAAACGGAAGTACCGCTTCTATAACGCTTGATCTTAACAATAAAAGACCGCTTTTTAAAAGTATTGAACTTGCTAACAAAAAAATTGCCCAAAACCTGGATCCTGAATTTATTTTAACTGTCGGAAAAAGAGACCTTGTTTCTCAAAATGGTTGGAATATCTTTTTTGATAAAGTGCCAAATAAACCGTTTCAGGCTTACCGGGTTGCATTTGAAAAGCGAAATGTAACTGTTACAGATAAGGGTTCGCGAAGTGTTATTCGCATTGATGGGGTGAAGGGGGCATCTTTTACCGGTGCCTTAGAAATTACCTTATATATTGGCAGCCCGCTTTTTAATGTTGCCGCTGTTCTCTCAACAAACGTTGATTCCACTGCAATTGTATATGATGCAGGGTTGGTTAACAGGGAGAAAGTTTGGAATAGGGTTGCGTGGTCAGATACCAAGGATCAACTTCAAACTACTATAGCAAATCGAAGCGATACGAGTAAAAATCTTGAGGTTAAATATCGCACGATTATCGGTGAAACTGATGGGGGTTCACTTGCGGTATTTCCGGCGCCGCATCAATATTTCTACCCGTTGGATGAAGCTTTTAACCTGCGGTTCGTTTGGGCCGGCAGCAATTACAGAAAGATGATACCGGATTATGGTATTGGCATCCGGCAGGATTTATACGGTGATCGACGCTTTGTTCCCTGGTTTAATGCACCGCCTAAAACGGGTCAACGCTTAAATTTCTTTTGTCTGTTAACTACAGAGAAAGCAGGGGTTGCATTGCAGGAAGTTAAAAAGTTTACTCATAATGACTCCTATGTTCCTGTGCCTGGTTACAAAACCATGTCAAGTCATTTTCATAATGAATTTATTATGAGCGTCGTTTTAAAGGGAAAACCAATTCCGGAAAAACCAAATTTTGTAGAGGTTTTTAAAAATACAGGCGTTGATATTGTACACCTTGGCGAGTTTCATTATACGGCTCACCCGAAGGGGCCCGACGATCAAAGGCTGACTGAATTAAAAGCGCTCTTCGATCAATGTAAAAGATTGTCGGATAACAAATTTCTTCTATTGCCGGGCGAAGAACCGAATGAGTTTTTTGGAGGGCATTGGATGCAGTTTTTTCCTAAGCCTGTTTATTGGATCATGTCGCGAAAACCGGAAATGCCTTTTGTCACCGATGACCCAAAATTGGGCAAAGTTTACAGGGTGGCAAATAAAGACGAAATGCTGAAATTGCTGGAAATTGAAAAGGGCCTGGCGTGGACTGCACATGCAAGAACGAAAGGGTCAACGGGGTTTCCAGACAAGTACAAAGAAGAAGCGTTTTTTAAATCTGACCGTTTTATGGGAGCCGCATGGAAAGCTATTCCTGGTGATCTATCAACTCCAACCTTAAGCAGGCGGGTTTTCGATTTGTTGGATGATATGAATAATTGGGGGTTGAAAAAGACCATTATTGCTGAAGCTGATTTGTTTACTATTGAACCTGAAAATGAGTTATACGCACACTTGAACGTGAACTATCTGCAACTGGATAAATTACCGGAGTTTAAGAACGGATGGCAGCCTGTATTAGATGCAATGCAAAAAGGCAGATTTTTTTCAAGCACCGGTGAAATCCTTTTTCCTTCGTTTACAGTTAACGGAAAAGGTGCTGGCGAAACTGTTCAACTAGATGCCACAGGCAAAGCCAATATTGTGCTTGATGTTAACTGGACCTTTCCCCTCAATTTTATTGAGGCGATCTACGGAGATGGCAAACAGGTTTACAGAAAACGGATTGATCTTAATTATACGAAAGCTTTTGGCAAACAAAAGTTTACGTTTCCGGTAAATCTAAAAAATATGAAATGGGTAAGGGTTGAGGCGTGGGACGTTGCAGTCAATGGTGCATTTACCCAATCTATCTGGTTAAAATAATGTTAGCTTTATATGCAATAGGACGATATCTCATTTAGTACATTTTAAACTGTGTTTATGAAACAAGTTCTTTCAACCATACTGCTACTTTGGTTAACAAGTAATTTATCTGCTCAGCCAGAAATGCGGCGTGTTGAGTTGTCTAATTATGTATTTCCTGATTTTGTTGAAGGGACAGTTAAGCAGAAATCCGGGGAAATAAATAAGGCATTGCTTAATTACAATTCATTAACAGAAGAGATGATCTTCGACCAGGCAGGGCAAAAACTTGCGTTAGATAAAACCGGAAACATCGACACTGTTTACATCCTAAATAGAAAGTTTATTCCTTTTGGCAATATTTTTTATGAGGTAGCTACCAATACCCCGACTGCATTAATGATACAACATAAAACAGAGGTTATTCCGCCTGGCAGCAATACAGGCTTTGGCACTTCGCAGACTGCAGCAATATCAAACATAACTGATTTAAAAAGGGCGGGATCTGCTTACAAACTGAAGCTTCCTGATGAGTACCAGCTTGCACCTAAAACGGCCTTCTGGTTAAAAAGAAATAACAATTACTATGCTATAAAAAGGGAGAAAGATTTTGAGGACTTGTTTTCGGATAAGGCAGACGAAATAAAGAAATATGTAAAGGCGAATAAAATAAAGTTCAATAATATGAACGATTTAATAAAGGTGACTTTGTACTCGAATTAATACGGGGATAAAATTGTATCCACCAATAAATTTAGGTCATATTGTACAAGGGGTAAAAATTTAATTGCTTTTTTTGAGCCAGCTGAGTTGCTGCTATGAAACATTCGTTGCGTCGCACTCTTATACTTTTTTTCGCTGTTAAGCAAAATGAAACAGTCGCTGATTTATCCCTTGCTAAGTGTAGTAGCTTTTACACGTTTCAGGTTCTTTACTTCCTTTAAGGCTTTACTACGCTCAAAATGTGCTCAAGTGGATGAAGGGTAACAACCCTTATATTTCCTTCGATAAACTTTGCCATATTCTTCAAATCTCGCTTATCATTCCCCTACAACATTTAACTAAAACTTATCTCGAAAGTCGCTTAAGAGGTTTTAAGAAAAAACGTAAAAGGGATAAAAATATTTACATTGTGCTTAAATAATTTGCAGCCATCATGATTTTTAGTGGGCCGGTTCTTTTGAAACGCTTTTTATTTATTCCTGTATTTCTACTTGGTATTTTTTCGGGTTACACTCAAGGTGGTAGCAATACATTATTTCGTTTACTCCCTTCATCTCGTACCAGTATTAATTTTTCAAACAAACTGACTGAAAGTGATAGCCTGAATATCTTAAACCAGGCTAACATATATAATGGTGGTGGTGTGGGTATTGGTGACTTTAACAACGACGGACTAGTCGATATGTACTTTGCGGGAAACATGGTTTCCAACAAAATGTATTTGAATAAGGGAAACTTCGCATTTAATGATATCACCGACGTTGCAGGGGTGAGTGGTGCTGGTAGATGGTGTACCGGAGTTTCAGTTATTGATATTAATAATGATGGTTTTTTAGATCTATATGTTTGTGCGTCTTTTTATAAAGATAATATTCCTGCCCGCACTAATCTCTTGTACGTCAGCCAGGGATTGAATAAGGAGGGCGTTCCGACTTTTAAAGAGTCAGCCGCTGCTTATGGACTCGCAGACACCGGCTTTAGTACGCAGGCTTATTTTTTTGATTACGACAAGGACCAGGATTTGGATATGTACCTGGTGACAAATGAGTTATACGATCCTAAGACGCCTATTCGCTTCAGGCCAAAAGTAACCAATGGAACTGCTTTAAATACCGATCGTCTTTATCGTAATAACGGCGACGGAACTTTTAAAAATGTATCTGGAGAAGCAGGCATTTTAATAGAAGGGTGGGGGCATGCCGCCTGTATAACCGATATAAATCTCGACGGTTGGCCGGATATCTACGTAGCCAACGACTTTGTCTCGAATGATCTTTGTTACATCAACAATAAAAATGGAACCTTCACTAACCGCCTTGGTGAATACTTTAAGCATACCGGCTGGAATGCAATGGGAACTGATGCCGTTGATATAAACAACGACGGCTTCGTTGATTTCATTTCCCTTGAGATGCTTCCTGAAACGAATATGCGAAAGAAGCGCATGTTAAGCGGCAACGAGTACTACAACTATACTAACAACGAAAAGTATGGTTATGAACACCAGTATGTACGGAATGTGTTGCAGCTAAATAGCGGTAATATTCCCGGTTCTCATCCCGTTTTTAACGATATCGGTTATATGGCTGGAGTATACCAAACCGACTGGAGCTGGTGTCCCCTTGTAGCTGATTTCGACAACGATGGATTACGTGACCTTATCATATCTAATGGCCTGCCCCGAGATGTTACCGACCTCGATTACATTGCCTATAACAATGGTCAGGGTGGAACAGGAGGCAGGTACACATTGTCAATGACTGATTCTTTGCCCATTGTAAAACTGGCTAATTATGCTTTTAAGAATACTGATGGCCTTTCTTTTCAAAACACTACCAAGAGCTGGGGATTTAACCAGGCTGCATTTTCAAACGGTGCTGCCTATGCTGATCTGGATAATGATGGAGACCTGGACGTCATCATTAACAATATTAATGACGAAGCGTTTGTTTATGAAAACACTTTAAATAATAACGGTCAGAAAAGCAATTCGCATACACTGACTGTTAAGATAGAGGGCCAGAGTAAAAATATCAATGGCATAGGTGCGTCCCTTCGTGTTTATTATGCCGGTAAACAACAATTTTACGAGCACCAGCCAACCCGCGGCTATTTATCTACAGACGATTATCGCGCACATTTTGGTTTGGGAACAGCGACAACGGTAGACTCGGTACGGGTAGTGTGGCCAGATGGAAAAACACAATTACTAATGAATGTCGCTGTTGATAAAACAATCACAGTTTTCCATAAAGAAGCTACTGACTTAAATAAAGCAATTGCTGCAAATAATCAAACACCTCTTTTCATCAATGCGTCTGCCCGTTTGGGGATAAAGTTTAAGCCAAAGGAAAGAGATTTTGTTGATTACAACATTCAGCCTACAATACCCCATAAGCTCAGTCAATACGGACCTGGCATCGCTGTAGGGGATGTTGACAATAATGGCTTCGAAGATTTTTTTCTCGGCGGCTCATCAGGCAATCCCGGCGTGTTCTTTATGCAAAACGCACCCGGAAAGTTTGTTATCGACTCTACTCGATTCTTACAGAAAGAAGATCGGTTGTATGAAGATATGGGCATACTGCTGTTTGATGCGGACAACGATAAAGACCTTGACTTGTATATTGTAAGTGGTAGTTATGAGATTCCTCCAAATCATCCGATTAGTAACGATCGGTTGTTTTTGAATAATGGCAAAGGCAGGTTTGTAAAAAGTAACAATGCCTTGCCAAAGGATTCAAGTAATGGATCTTGTGTGCGTGCTGCTGATATTGATGGGGATGGAGACCTTGATCTTTTTGTTGGCGGCCGGGTTGTGTCAGGCGCTTATCCTGTTACGCCTAAGACAGCTATTTTAAAGAACGAAGGTGGTAAATTTACAGATGTCACCACCAGTTATTGTCCCGACTTGCAGTATGCTGGAATGATTACAGATGCGTTGTGGAGTGACTTTAACAACGATGGTAAAATGGACCTTGTAGTTGCCGGGGAATGGATGCCGGTAACCTTTTTTAAAAATACAGGTAAAGCACTTACGAAAGTTTCTAATAGCGGTATTGAGACACATTTGGGTTGGTGGAATAGCCTGGTATCTGGCGATTTCGACAATGATGGCGATATTGATTACATAGCAGGTAACCTTGGTTTAAACACAAATTATAAAGCCTCACCATCAGAACCTATTACTGTTTTAGCAAAAGATCTTGATAACAACGGCTCTTTAGATGCTATGGTTTTCTGTTACCTAAAAGCAGAGGATGGTAGCATGAAACCGTATCCGATGGCAACAAAGGATGATATGATTAGCCAGTTGGTTTCAATTCGCAAAAAATACCCGACATATAAAGCATATGGAACAGCCACTGCAGATGATTTGTGGAGTCTTAAAGACAAGGAGGACGCGATAACAATGCAAGCTAATGATATGGCTTCTTCTTATATTAAAAACGAAGGCAATGGACGTTTTTCCATCAAACCGCTGCCATTGCTTGCACAGTCTGCTCCCGTGTATGGTATGGTCGCCAATGATCTTGACGGCGACGGCAACCTGGATCTGACAATGGTGGGCAACGACTACGGAATTGAACCATATAGTGGCCGGCACGATGCATTTATGGGGTTGTGTTTAAAGGGCGACGGAAAAGGAGACTTTATTGATATGACACCCGCACAAAGTGGATTTTTTGTAAAAGGTGATGCAAAAGGACTGACGTTAATTCACGGAGCAAAAAGTGAGGAGTTGCTTATAGCTACTCAAAACCAGGATAGCCTGGTTGCCTTTTCGAGGAATCCCTTAAAAGCTTCACCTGTTTTAAAGTGGATCCATTTAAACGCTGATGATTGTGCTGCAGAGTTGGCGTACAAAGACGGCAGAAAAAGAAAGGTGGAGTTTTATTACGGATCTACCTATTTATCTCAATCCTCAAGAAAAATACCGTTCGAAAAAGGAGTGCAAAAAATGACGATCATCAATTTTAAGGGTATTAAAAGAGAAGTATTATGAGAAGTGCTATCATAATACTTTTTGCAATTGTGCTTACCCTTACGGTTTTACCCGCGCAGGCAAGGTCATGGAAAGAGAAATCTGAAAATGCGGATTATCTGCATCGATCGATAAAGGAATTAACTGATGTAATGGTGCATGATATTTATTCTCCACCTGTTGCCTGCCGCACCTACGCTTACGTATGTATTGCAGCCTACGAAGCCATCATTCCTCAACATGCAGGCTATCTAACTTTTGCTGGTCAACTACATCAACTTAAACCTGTTCCAAAACCAGCTTCCGGCCGTTATAGTGCGTCGCTTGCGGCGGTTCAGGCAATACTTGCAGTAGGGAAAGCGCTGGTAGTTTCGGAAGACCAGGTCGAACGGTTTAAAGTGAAGCTGCTGCAGGAGTTTAAAGACAACGGGATGCCCGACGAGGTCTTTGTAAATTCGATTGCCTACGGACAAAAGGTAGCGGATCATATTCTTGCCTGGGCTTCACAGGACAATTATAAGCAGACCCGCACATTTGCGAAGTACGCTGTTGCCGATGATCCAGCTACCTGGAAGCCGACTCCTCCGGCATACATTAAGGCGATAGAACCCCATTGGAATAAGATCAGAACGTTTGTTATTGACTCTGCCGCTCAATTTAAACCCTTGCGGCCAACACCTTTTTCATCAAACAAAAAGAGTAAGTTTTACCAGGAGGCAATTGCCGTACGCGAAATGGGTGTAAGGCTCACTAATGAGCAAAATGAAATTGCTAATTTTTGGGATTGTAATCCTTTTAAGATGAATGTAAGAGGACATGTAATGTTTGCTACTAAAAAAATTTCTCCGGGAGGTCATTGGATCAATATTACAAGATTGGCTTGTAAAAAGGCAAATGCAGACTTAGTGAAATCATCAGAAGTATATGCCACCCTCGCCGTTACCCTTGCCGATTGTTTTGTAAGTTGCTGGGACGAGAAATACAGGAGTAGAGTAGTCCGTCCTGAGACTTTCATTAACCAGTATATCGATGCCCAATGGTTGCCCTTGCTTCAAACCCCACCGTTTCCTGAATATACGAGCGGTCACAGTGTGGTTTCTGCTGCAGCTTCAGTCGTACTTTCAAAACACTTTGGCGAAAAATTTTCTTATACCGATTCTACTGAGTTTGAGTTCGGACTACCTGCAAGGAACTTTACATCGTTTCAAAATGCGGCAGAGGAAGCAGCAATCAGCCGTTTCTATGGTGGCATACATTACATGCCTTCTATAACTAATGGCTTAATTGAAGGGAGAGAAATAGGATTATATGTTACTAGGAAGTTAAGGAACAGAAAAGAAGGAGAGGTTATCTTAAAGAAACCGGCGGCCGCATTAGAATAAATGCGGATGGCAGTTTGGTAAGCACTGTAACTGCGATAGAACTTTCGCTGCCTTATGCATTCAAATTGTGAAAAAGTCTAATTAGCTAGTTTGTAAATACAGAAACCGAGGCCAATGATATCTTCAATAAAGACTAGAAAAATACCTATAAATACTTTCTTCATTATTTGTTTTTTTTGGGAAAAGTCCAAAATCAGGAAATCTACTTGTTCAGATGCGCCGTTTGATAATATAGTTGCAAACAACCATAACCATGTTTCATAAGTTTGGTCATGCACTGCACGGGTTGCTGGTTGATTTTGAATGTTAATAAGAACATGGCAAAGCGTTCTTTCAGGGTGGCGTTAGGTTAGAAAACGAGTTCGGGTTGGATTTTTAAGTGGATTGGAGCGACATGCAACGGAGAACTCTGATTCCTCTTTCTAAGAGCAACAATGCTGAAGGAAGCCCTTCTTTTCATCATCAAAATAACTGCTGTCTTTATTTCTCAATTTCCCAAACTGAGAAAAGTCAATTGAATTTCTGTCTATCCCTCAATCTGGTACCAACAAATCGGGAAGGTGTCATTCCAAACTGCTTTTGAAAGGTTCTGCCGAAAACAGTTTGAGAAGTAAAACCAACCATTTCCGAAATCTGGTTAATGCTGTATACGTCTTCAGCCAGTAATTCAGCCGCCTTTTTTAACCGCGTTATATTGATAATTTCGTTGGGAGTTGTGTTTGAAATTTCTTTTATTTTACGGTACAAGGTGGGCCGGCTTATGTTCATTATTTTTGCTATCTGAACTACATCTAAATCGGTGTTTTTTATGTTTTGCATGACGGCATCGTTTAACTGCGCAAGAAAGTTAGCATCGCCTTTTGTATGCGCCATGCCTTTAATATGTAAGAGAGGAGAATTAGCTAAGTACTCTTTTATTTTATTGCGGCTGATAAGAAGGTTTGATACCTGTAATTGCAAATGTCGAGGCGAGAAAGGTTTTTCTATATAGGCGTCCGCGCCAATTTCAAGACCGTCAATTCTAGATTGGAATGTATTTTTTGCAGTTAATAAAATAACGGGAATGTGGCTGTATTCAAAGTTGCTTTTAATTTTCTCACACAATTCATAACCATCCATGTTTGGCATCATTATATCGGTAATAACCAGTTGTACCGATTGGTGACGCAAAATATCTAATGCTTCCTGTCCGTTTAATGCCTTTATGGTTGTGTATTTTTCATCCATGAAATCCGAAACGAATTCAAGGATATCTTGGTTGTCGTCAACTAATAAAATTACGGGTTTCATTTTTAAAGGTTTTCATACGACGATTCCTTATTTTAACGGTGAGGTCATAATTCCAAATCCTTGTTTTGATAAAAGGGTAGTTTCAGTACGAAAACATTCATGTTGTTTTCGGGTTTTTTTAGTTGAATAGTGCCTTTGTGTAATTCAGCAAGTGTTCTTGAAAGTGCAAGTCCTATTCCTGTTCCTTCAAACTTTTCTGTTTCCTTTAGCCGATAAAATGTTTCAAATATTTTATCTTTCATTTCGCAGGGAATGATGTGACCGTCGTTTTTTATTTCAATGCAAAATTCCTTGTCGTGTTTGTTAAAAGTTAATAACGATACTGCAACTTTACTTTCTGCGTATTTTATTGCATTATCGATGAGGTTACCTATTATTTTGTTTATTGCTTCTATATCTATGTAGGCGTTGAGTTGTTTCTCTTGCAAATCTAATGTATAGGCCAGGTTTTTTTGTTCAGCAACCAGTTTAAATCTCAAGTAAATCTCTTCAAGTAATTTAGGCACCTCTTCCTCTACAAAATTAAGACTAAACCCTTTTGTTTCTACCCGCCGAAAATCTAGTAGCTGGTTAGTTAAATCGAGTAAGCGGCTAGTGTTTCGATGCATCACTGTCAGGTGTTTTTTTATTCCCGGTAGTTGGTCCGCTTTTTCCAGCACTAATTCCAATGGTCCTTTAATTAGGGTAAGAGGAGTGCGTATTTCATGGGCGATATTTGTAAAAAATTCAAACTTAGCCTGGTAAATTTCCTTTTCCTGCTTGTGCTTAAGACCTTCTAAATGTCGCTGGTGCTTTTCGCGCATTTTTCTTTTGTAACTATAAATAATATATAGTATCACCGATGCCCCTAATGCCAGGTAAAACAGGTAGGCCCACCATCGCAACCAAAACGGCGGTACAATTTCAATTACCAGGTTTGTTTCTGTAACATTCCAGTCACCATTAGCCGTAGACGCCTTTACTTTAAATGTATAAATGCGGGGTGAAAGTTCAGTAAAGTAAGCTTTTCGCTTGGTTTTAAGGTAGGTCCAGTCTTTATCTAACCCCACCATTTTGTAAGCATATTCGGTTTGTTCGGGAGAGGTATAACTTAGGGCTGCAAAGTCAATACTAAATGAAGATTGGTCATAAGCGATTCTAATTTTATCAGTAAAAGCAAGCGATGTTTTAATAGGTGAATTTTTATCATTAATATCAATTTCGTTGTTGTAAACCTGAAAACCGGTAATATAAACAGGCGGCTTATAGGTATTCTTTATAAATTCTGCCGGATTAAAGCTTATTAATCCTTTTACGCTTCCAAAATACAGTCTTCCTGTTGAATCCTTATAACCCGAATTAACACTAAAGTGGTCGCTCAGCAATCCGTTTGCTTTAGTATAAACTACCACTTTTTCTGTTGAAGGATCAAAATTGACGAGACCCTTTGAAGTAGATACCCAAAGCGTTTTATTACGGTCTTCTAATACCTTAAAAACAGAATTGGCGGGCAAACCGTTCTTTGTTGTATATCTTTTGAAATTTTTGTTTTTGCGGTAAAACCTGCAAAGCCCGCCGCCTTCGGTAGCAAACCAGAGATTTTTATTGCTGTCTTCATATATGCAGTTCACAATATTGCTAGCCAGGCTTTTGTTATTTTTATCGCTATAACCGAAATTTCCTTTTTGGTTGGTATTCGCATTGTAGTAATAAACGCCGGTTCTTGCTGTTCCAACCCAAATGGTTCCTTCCGAATCTTCTAATATAGAATTAACTAAAGCATTTGCAGAAAGCTCAGGGATAATATTGAAGTTTTTCATCTGGTTATTATACCTGTACAACCCTGCAAGCGTACCTATTAAAATGTCACCTGCCCGGGTTTTGTAAAATGTTCGAATGAAATTGCTTTGTAGCGATTTTGGCCCAGTGCCGGCGCTGTAATGTTTTACAACGTTTCCTGTTTTGATATTAAGTATATCTAGTCCATGCTGGTAGGTCCCGATCCACAGTTTGTTGTCATCTGGCAATAGACCAAAGATGGTAGAAAATGATACGTTGTTTTTGTTGCCTGTGGGAAAAAAATGGGTAAAAAGGCCCGTCGATGCATTTAATTTGTTTAACCCTGCATCTTCGGTTCCTATCCAAAAATTTTTATACTTGTCTTGAACAACTTCCCTGACTACATTTCCGCTGATAGAATTTTCACCCATTCTTGGAAAGTACTTTTTGAAAGTGGTGTATTGTTTCGGATAGTAATTTACTCCGCCAAAATAAGTTCCTGCCCAAATACCACCTTCCTTGTCTTTGCATAACGTATGTACGGCGTCGTCAGAAATAGAGTAAGGGTCGTTATAATTTTTTCGGATATTGGTAATTTTTTCGCTCCGAATATCATAAATAAAAATGCCGAAATCCGTTGCAATCCAATACGTATTTCCCTGTTGTACAAAATCGTGCGCCAAAACTTCTGTATTATCAGAGTAATGGGTTAGTATGTCTTTGTAAGTTCCGCTTGCGATGTCAAAAATTTTAGCTCCCTGCGACGAAGTTCCTACCAGCAGTGAACCTCTGCCTGTTGCAAAAACTTTCTCAATCCTTTTCGACGTTGAAGGCTTCGATTTATCAAATACATTGTAGCTGGTAAAAGAGTCATGTAAAGCATCGTATTTCCAAAGGTAGCCGTCGGTACAAGAGATCCAGATAGAGCCTGTAGGATCAGCGCAAACAGAGGTAGCATTAAAAACGTTTGTTTGATCATAAGCCCGTATTGCGCCTGTTTCTTCCCGGTATTTAAAAAGCTTGTTATTCGAAATAATCCAGGTGTTTCCCTGATTGTCGGGTTGTATTCCCCTTATGACGCCCGAAAATTTTGCGTTAACAAAACGAAGCCTTTCCGTCGGTTCATCAAACTTATATAGCCCCCTGTCGGTTCCTACCCAAATTACATTGTTATTGTCCTCATACAACCTATAAATGAAATTGAAAGCTAAACTCGATAAAGCGTCCGAACCATTATGGAAAACCTTAAATGTGTAGCCATCAAACCTGTTTAAGCCGTCTTTTGTTCCAAACCACAAAAAGCCTTTTTTGTCCTGCAGACTACAAAATACCGTATTGTTCGAAAGCCCGTTCTCCACCTGGTAATGCCTGAAATAATACTCCTGTGCAGCAAGCCGGGTTGTAATAACCAAAAGGTTAATTAGGGCGAGTGAGATTATTGTTTTCAAAGTAGCTGGCAAGTTAACAATAGCGAAAGTTTAAGGTAGAAAGAGTTTACGATTAAACAGTATTGCAGAAATTAAATACTCCTGCATTTTAAGATTATTTTTTTATGACAAACTTTCGGACCGCTTTTATACATCGTTGTGTCACTCCCGTGTACTTATAAATTGTCTATTCGGCTTTCCACAAGCTGTTCCTGTAGTTTTGCCAGCTTACCCTGCATCGCCCGCTTATATTTATTTACCTGTTTACAAAGCCGAACATCTATAACGAGTACAAATTACAATGTAAAAGAAGCCTGGGTTTTAAAAAGTGTGGTAAATAAAAATTCGGTACTTTTTTAAGTACGGTTCTGTGAGAGGGTGAATCTGAAAACCCTTCGCCCTACTTAGCCAACCGAGGTGAAGAGAATGTTCTGCCTGGAGATCAAAATATTGTCATTCGTTTAAATGTGTTGTTTAAGCGAGTTTAAGCCCTAATCTTCAATATTCAAAGAATTGAAAACAACAAAGAAAGCATCGGTACAATCGCCGGCAAAATCGGGGAATATTCATTTTGAGACAAATAGTTGAAAATAAAAGAAGCTTAAAAGAAATAAATTCTTAAAAACCCTTTTACTTTAACTTATAATTACTCCTAAACGGGTTAAAAAGTTAAACAGAAACGAGTGCCTGAAAATTGGGTGTAAGTAAACAGTAGGTTAACTACTTACTTATTTGCTGCCTATTACTTGCTACGTTATTTTTTTGGAATTTGTCTTTGCAAGAAGACGTTTTTTTTCGATTGCTTAAATTATACATATGAATACAACTCCACTTTTCCGGGGGAGGATGCAAGAATATTTTTTGCTTCCCCAACGCTCTACTCCCAATTTAATAGTTAAAAAAATTATGCAGCTCAGCATAATTCTACTGGTCTTTTTAACTTCCTCGGTACTGGCATCTGCAGCGCCACCCATCAGCGGTTCTGTAACCGATGCCCAGGGTGGGCCACTTTCAGGAGTTAGCATTAACCTTAAAGGAACTACTATTGGAGCTACTACTAATCAAGATGGAACATTTACCCTGAACATTCCGGAAAAAGGAACACTGGTGTTTACTTACATCGGGTATGAAACACAGGAAATTGACGTTCGCAATCAAACTGTTATCAATGTCAGGTTATCACAAAATGTGAAATCGTTGAATGATGTGGTGGTAGTGGGATACGGAACACAAAAGAGACTGGCCGTAACGGGGGCTGTCTCAAGTGTTAAAGGGAGCCAGCTTGCTGAAGTTCCCGTTCCCAATATTTCTAACTCAATTGCCGGAAGGGTTGCTGGTGTTAGTATGCGTCCCAATGGTGGACAGCCAGGTGCGGGGGTCGATATCCGGATCAGGGGAATTGGAACTACGGGTAATGCCCAACCGTTAATTGTTGTCGACGGTATTATACGCAGTAATATCAACCAAATCGATCCAAGTACGGTGGAGGCTGTAACGGTTCTAAAAGATGCTGCCGCAGTTGCTCCTTATGGATTGGGAGGCGCTAATGGTGTAATTCTGATTACTACTAAAAAGGGGAAAAACGGTGAGCCGACTTTAACCTTCAATTCATACTATGGTACCCAAACGCCTACCTATTACCCTAAGTTACTGAGTGCTCAGGATTATATGAGACTTAAGAACGAAGCGTACCAGAACGAAAACCCTACAGGTGTTAATTTGCCCTTTGCCAAAGACCTTGTTGAAAATTATACTTCTTTGAACGCGAAAGACCCCGACAAATACCCGATAAGTAATACAAAGGACCTGGTTAACATGTACGCGCCTATGCAGAACTATAATTTGCAGTTGAGCGGAGGTGCAGGAAAAATTAAATATTTCGCAGGTGTAGGATATTTAAGCCAAAAAGGAATGTTTGATCCGATTAAATATACCCGTTATAATTACAATGTTAACCTTGAGGCGCAGGCCACTGCGACTACAACCGTCACGATTTCCTTGATTGGTTCAGTAGAAAATTCCAAATCTATTGATGCAGCAATCTCTGCAACCAACCTTTTTCGTAGCAATTTTAAATACATCCCTATTCAAAACTTGTATTACAGCAACGGATTATGGGGAGAGTTTGCTGGTAATTCTCCCGTAGGAGTATTAAAAGCAGGATATGCTCGTAATGTCACTAACACTTTACTTACAACCCTGGGAATTGAACAGAAGTTACCGTTCATCAAAGGATTAAGTGTAAAAGGAACTTTTAGCTACGATCCTACACAACGGACGGGTAAAAACTGGCACACCCCTTATTATTACTACTCTCAAAATACTAATACAACTCCTTACACTTACAGAAGAGAAATATCTACAGCGGAAGGCGGCGCCGCAGCTTTCACATGGTTAAGCCAGGACTATACAAAAAGCCAGAATTTTACGTACCAGGGCTTAATAAATTATCATAACACTTTTGGTAAACACGATTTTACGGGGTTGATCGTTGCGGAGGCCCGCAACAACACATTCGAAAACTTTTCGGCCCGTAGAAACAACTTTGCAGTGAACATAGACGAATTAACGCTGGGTAGTTCAAATAAAAATGATTTCGATAACAGCGGTACTTCATCAACCGGTAGCCAGATTGGGTATGTATATAGGGTTGGTTATAACTACGATGGCAAGTACTTACTGGAAGCTTCAGGCCGCTACGACGGGCATTACTTCTTTGCTCCCGGTAAAAGGTGGGGGTATTTTCCAGCTGTGTCAGCGGGATGGGTATTATCTAATGAAGATTTCTTCAACAAAAGTTTACCATTTGTCGACAATTTTAAATTGCGTGCTTCATGGGGCAAATCGGGTAACCTCACCGGTACTGCATTTCAGTATTTACCAGGTTATAACCTGTATGGAAACGCCTACGCTTTCGGCCTGGGAAACATGGTTCAGGGATCATTTAATCCAAGAGAAGCAAATCGAAATATCACCTGGGAAGTAGCTACAAAAACGGATATCGGTTTTGAAAGTAGCTTATGGAAAGGTTTATTGAGTGTTGAAGCAGATTATTTTCATGAAAAAAGGACCGGAATGTTATTGCCGCCGGCAGTAAGTGTTCCTGTTGAATATGGCTTACCGCTTGCAGACGAGAATGCCGGCATCATGCAAAGCAGCGGCTTTGAGTTTAGCATTGGTAGTTCAAAGCGATTTGAAAATGGTCTTAAGTTAGGGTTGAACGCCAATTATAGCTATGCAAAAAACAAAATGATCCAGGTGTTTGAAACTGCAGCTACCCGTAATAACCCAAACCGCAGCAGAACGGGAAGACCTTTTGGCACCCAGTTCGGTTATCACGCACTTGGTTTATTCGGTACGGCTGATGACAAAAACGGAGACGGAGTTATTAATGCTACTGACGGATATAACATTACCCAATTCGGTGTTCTTCGTCCAGGCGATATCAGGTACGATGATATAGGCGGCCCCGGTGGCAAACCCGACGGCAAGATCAATGCAGATGATGAAACGGTAGTTGGTAATCCCACTTTCCCTTTGGTTACCTATGGCTTTTCGCCTAACGCAACCTGGAAAGGTTTTGATCTTAGTTTGTTTTTCCAGGGTTCTGCAATATCCAGTCTTGATATAAGGCAATTTCAGACTATCCCTTTCAATAATAACAATAGCAACACCAGTTACGAATATTTCAATAATCACTGGACACCAACTACTCAGAATGCACGCTATCCGAGAGCTAACCAGGCCCCGTACGCAAACAATACACAGGCTTCCGACTTTTGGTACATTAACACAGGATTTGTAAGACTAAAGACCGCTAATTTGGGATATACACTTCCACGTACCGCCTCTCAACTACTGAAAATCCAGTCAATGAGATTTTACGTTGCCGGCCAAAACCTGTGGACCATTAGTAAACTTAATTTTATGGATCCGGAAGTAGGTTACACAGATCGCGAGACTGCCTACCCCAACCAAAAAGTTTACACTGTAGGTTTAGATATTACTTTCTAATAATAACAATGATAATAAGCGTTTATGAATAATATAATTAGTATAAAAAAGATTTTTTACAAAGTGTTTATAGCACTTTTTCTCGTAAGTACTTTCTCCTGTAAAAAAGATTTTCTGGAGAATGAAGATAAGACCAGATTAACAGACATAAACCAGTGGGAGTCTGAGGGAAACGCCGACATTTTCCTGAATGATATTTATGCTGATCTTTCTAATAAATGGAACACTCCTAACAACCTTGATAATTATACAGATGATAATGATGCAGGCTTCTATTGGCTTTCTTATGCCTGGAGGCAAGGTATTGTTGACCCTACTGTAAATGCCGGGGCGCCCATGGGAAATAATACCGACAATGCTGTAAACTACGCAAACTGGGCCGCGGGTTACCTTAAAATAAGACAGTGTAATCTTTTTATTGAAAAATTAAAGGCAAACACCGCCAATTTTTCACCTGCTTACCTTAAAAAACGAGTAGATGAAGCAAGGTTTTTACGAGCCTATTTTTACAGCGAACTATTCATGCATCTGGGCGGGCTTCCAATTATTACCAGCGTGCTCGACAGGAGCAAGATGGACGAATCGCAACTCTACAATGCAAGAAATACATTCGAGCAAACATTTAATTTTATAACGTCAGAACTAGATACAATTGTTAACAACAATGCTTTAGCCGTTAAATATAAAAACGGAGACGGAGATGCTGGCAGGGCTACTTTAGGAGCAGCACTTGCATTAAAAGGATGGATTGAATTGTATGCTGCCAGCCCGGCATTTAATGCGCCTACACCTGCTTCTGGCATTGATCCCGATAAAGTTGCGGGTTTCGGCAATTTTAATGCAGCAAGGTGGGCAAAAGCCGCGGCAACAAACAAAAAGTTTATGGACACGTACGGCGGTACCTACGACCTCTTCTCCGATTTAAATGCTTTTTGGTGGGAGAAAAATGAATACAATCCGGAAGTTATTTGGGACAGGCAAGTGGTTCCAATTATTATGGGATCGAATTACGAACAATACGGCGGCCCCGTTTGGATAAACGGAGTGTATTATACCTGGGGCAATTACGACCCAACACAGGAGCTCGTAGACCAGTTTGCGATGGCTAACGGAAAACCTATTTCTGATCCAACGTCTGGTTACGATCCTCAAAACCCTTACGTAAACCGTGAAAAAAGATTTTACGATTTCATAGTGTACGACGGCGCTCCCTATAAACAAGATTGGATGGAGAAGACCGACACCATTTACACCCGCATCGATAAAGTTCGTCCGTCGAAGAACCAAATCGATTTCGGTACCGACGACGTAGGAAACACTGGTTATTATTTTAAAAAGAAGATCAATCCCCTCAAGCCACGAGGAGGTGCGCAAAGCGGGCAGAATTATGTGTATTACCGCTACGCTGAGGTCTTATTAAATTTTGCCGAAGCTCAAAATGAAGCAGTTGGACCAGATGCTTCTGTTTACAATGCAATCAATAAAATAAGAAAGCGTTCAGATTTACCCGAACTACCTACCGGTTTAAACCAGGCTGAAATGCGTGCAGCCATCTATCGCGAACGCCGGGTCGAACTCTGCTTCGAGGCAAAACGCTTTTATGACCTTATTCGCTGGAAAATTGCAATGGATGTTTTAAATAAAGATCTGCATGGAATGAAAATATATAATACTTCACCCAGTAATAATAGCGGTAAATGGGTATACGAAGTGATTGATTTAAATCACCCGCATGTATTTCATCAAAAAATGTATTTAAACCCGGTTCCTCAAAGTGTTATCGACCAGAATAAGAAGATCAAACAGAACCCTGGATATTAATGTAACCCTTTTATAATTATTAAAAATGAGCTGCCTGTTTAGGGCAGCTCATTTTTGTTTTAACGGCCCGTCTTGTCTTTATTTTTTTTTGTTACCGGGTTCAGCTCACCGATTAAGCATTGTTGTGTCACTCCCTTCGTACTTATAAATCTCTATTCAGCCTTTTTAGGTATGTAATATTGCAATCCCGGTTTCATCGTTGCCTCTAGGTTGTATTAACAGATACCCTTTGGAGGAGGCAACACAGAGAACACAAAGAGCGGAATGCAATCTCTGTGTTCCCTAGCGCCGGCTCTCGTATTTCTCTGCGGTAAAACCGCTCTTAATCCTTATTAAACCTAACTCCATTTTCCCCTTAACTAACGGCCATCAGCGCCTTCACGAGTAGGAGGTTGTATTAACCACAGAGAACCACCGGAGGAAGAAACACAGAGAACACAAAGAGAGGGATTAATTCTCCGTGTTTCTCTGTGCACCACTCTTGTATTTCTTTGCGGTAAAAATTGCTTTCAGTCCTTTTTAAACCTAACTCCATTTTCCCCTTAACTAACCGACATTCATTGCCCATTCAATGTCGTTTACTTAAGCTGCTATTCTATGACGCGGTTTAATTTTAAGCCTTTTTATATGCCGACTT
Source organism: Segetibacter sp. (assembly GCF_025963695.1). Classification (GTDB taxonomy): domain Bacteria; phylum Bacteroidota; class Bacteroidia; order Chitinophagales; family Chitinophagaceae; genus Segetibacter. The sequence goes on from NZ_JAOQAH010000081.1 coordinate 20,584, forward strand.
GTCACTTTCTTTTTCTTGAAAAAAAGAAAGTAACCAAAGAAAATTCAAGAAAGGAACGAAACGGCCCGTTCCTTTCATTGTTCCTTGATTAAACTTTATTGCTACTGTGGCTTCA
>NZ_JAOQAH010000097.1 GCF_025963695.1 Segetibacter sp.
GTCACATACGAACTCATATCGCTGGCAAGGTATAATGTAGTGTCTGCAACTTCTTCTGCTTTTGCAAAACGGCCAAGTGGAATTTTTTGCAAAAACGCTGTTGAAGCCTCCCCTTCTTTAAGGTAATTTGTCATATCAGTTTCAACAAATCCCGGAGCTATTGCATTACAACGAATGTTTCTGCTGCCCACTTCAAGTGCCATAGATTTTGTAAAACCAATAATACCCGCCTTTGATGCAGCATAACTACTTTGCCCTGCATTACCCCGAATTCCAATAATTGAACTCATGTTGATGATGCTGCCCTTTCTAGCTTTCATCATCGGCTTTATCACCTGCTTGGTCATATTAAAAACACTCTTCAGGTTGGTCGTCATTACATCATCCCACTGCTCGGGGGTCATACGCAGTAAAAGATTATCCTTACTTATTCCGGCATTATTTACACATACGTCTATTGTTCCAAATTCCTTAATTGCCGCATTTACCATTGCCTCACATTCCGCAAAAACACCTGCATTACTTTTATAAGCTTTTGCTTTCACGCCAAGTTCTTTAAGGCGCACTTCCAAAGCTTCTGCTTTCTCGTCACTACTTACATAAGTAAACGCAATACTGGCTCCATGCGCTGCTAATTTTAAAGCAATCGCCTCGCCTATACCGCGGCTTGCGCCTGTAACAATCGCAACTTTCCCTTCAAGAAGTTTCATATGCATGTTTTAATTATGGAGTGAGCAAAAGTAAATAAATTGAACATCCTTGCGTCGCACCCTTGTACTTTTTATTCTTCCGTCAACAACCACGTTTTTAATAGATGACCTTAACAAGCAATGCACTTAGTAACAAAAGAGAAAATACCCTGGTAGCCAAAAGCATTTGCTTTTGCTCTTACAACAAAAAAATGGAAACAAAAATATGGTCCAGGTATTTGTAAACTAAACAATGAAAAAACAGGTTCTTTGAAAGAATGGAGGCCGGCAATCATTTGAAGGAAGTTGTCTTGCCGAACCATTTTCGCGCCGAACCCACCAAACACCTTCTTCAATTAATACCGACGGAATGTCCATGCTAAAAAACCAGCCCTAGTATTTTGAACACTGGTAAACTGAAGTATTGAGATTGTAAGTAGGCCGGGATTTAATATTCGAACGGCCAGTACAGCTAAAGGTTTACAGACGAACGAAATGCGACGCAACGATGATGCTATAAAATACAACTGCCTGTACCCTTATAAATATCAAATTATACTTTTTATCAAAAACACTTGCTTACTTGTTCGCTGTTTGCAATAGCAAGTATCTCTTCAATATATTTTCTATCGTTACTTAAACGCGGCACTTTATGCTGTCCGCCGAGTTTGCCCTTGCTTTTTAACCATTCTTCGAAAACGTACTTCTTTAGCGACTGAACTACCGGCATCTTCAGCGCGATGTCTTTATGGCGCTTTGCCTCATAATCGCTATTGACGTTTTTTAAAGCAGTATCGAGTTCGTAGGTAAACAGGCCAAGGTCGGAAGGAGCTTTTTCAAATTCAATTAACCACTCGTGACCTCCATTTCCATGCTCGCTAAAATAAATGGGTCCGGCAGTGTAGTCTTTTACAATAGCGCCGGTTTTTTCACTGGCTGCCGCAATTGCACGGTCAGAGTTGTCAACGATAACTTCTTCGCCAAAGGCATTTATAAAGTGTTTTATCCGACCTGAAACTTTAATCTTAAAAGGAGCCTTTGAAGTAAACTGAATAGTATCGCCAATAAGGTATCTCCATAATCCACCGTTCGAGCTGATAACTACTGCATAGTTCCTCCCGATTTCGACTTCATCTAGTTGCAGGGTTTGTGGCTTTTCCTTTCCATATTCTTCTACAGGCATAAACTCGTAGAAAATGCCATGCTGCAAAAACAGTAGCATCCCTTCTTCAGTAGGGTTGTTCTGGGCTGCAAAAAATCCTTCGCTCGCATTATATAGATCCAGGTAGTGTATAGGAGCGCCAATTAGTTTTTCAAACTGTTCCCTGTAAGGTGTAAAAGAAACGCCTCCATGTATGTAGAGCTCCAGGTTCGGCCAAACTTCTTTCAGGTATTGTTTGCCGGTAATTTCGAGTATTCTTTTAATTAATACTACCGTCCAGGTAGGCACCCCACTAATGCTGGTTACATTTTCTACAATGGTCGTTTCGGCAAGTTTTTCAATCTTGGTCTCCCATTCGTCTAATAAGGCAATAGATAATTCCGGCGTTCTTAACCAGTGGCCCCAGAAAGGTGTATTCTGCATTAGTACCGCACTCAGATCTCCGTATTGTGTTTCTTCATTTAATTTACTAACCTGGTGGCTTCCTCCAATAACAAGACCCTTACCCATCAAAAGGTCGCTATCAGGATTATAATTGTAGTATAAAGTCAGTACGTCTTTTGCACCCTGAAAATGGCTCTCCTCAAGGCTCTCGTCTGAGACAGGGATGAACTTACTTTTCTCACTTGTTGTACCGCTACTCTTTGCAAACCATGTTATTGGGGTGTTCCAAAGCAGGTTCTGTTCACCTTGCATGCACCGCTCGATGTAGGGTTTCAGATCGTCGTATTCATGAATGGGAACGGCTTCTTTAAAACTTTTAAGGGTATATAAATTTTCGAAACCAAATTTCCGTCCGATTTCTGTATACTGGGCAGAGGTTATCAAATCCTGCAATAATTCGAACTGAACAGTCACCGGGTTATTCATCCAATGTTCAATTCTCCAAAGCCTAAATCTGGCTAATCTTGATATGGCAGGGCTTAAAAGTCTCATTAAATTTATTAATGGCAAATATATATATGATACTAAAACTGCCGTGATTAATTTAAGCTTGTGTTAACGCTTACGATGCCGCGGCAATGAATCTCGAATACTAATCCTATAGTTATGCAATGGAACTAGCAACGTTGAAACATAAGAATCAAAACAAATTCATCAGATTACTGTTCTCTATCTTTGCAAAAAATTTTTAAATGAGGAATTGGTTATACTTTCTATTGTTGACGTTTACTATTGCCTCTTGCGGACAGAATAATGTAATTGTTGATAATAGTCTTAAAAAGTTCTTTGACGATAATCACGTACAAGGCACTTTCGGTTTGTTTAATAATGGTAACGGAAAGTTTACTATCTACAATTTAAACCGTTTTAAAGATAGCGCTTACTTGCCTGCATCTACATTTAAAATCATCAACTCTCTTATTGCGCTGGAAAGCGGTAAGATAACGGACGAAAAAATGGTGATCAAGTGGGATGGTATACAGCGCAATGTCGCAGAATGGAACCGCGATCTGAGTATGGAACAGGCTTTCAAGGCTTCCGCCGTCCCCTACTACCAGGAAGTAGCGAGGCGAATTGGAAAGGACACAATGCAATTTTGGCTTGATACCCTGGGCTACGGATCAAGGTATCAGAAACCAAAGATTGGAAAGGTTGATACTTTCTGGCTTGATAATTCTGTAAAGGTTACCGCCGATGAACAGTTAGGGTTAGTTAAAAAACTTTATTTTGATCAGTTGCCTTTCCAAAAAAGGAGTATGCGGATTATGAGGGACGTGATGGTTATGGAGAAGAACTCTAATTACACCCTTGCTTATAAAACCGGGTGGGGCTTTCGTGAAAACGGCAACTCATTGGGTTGGATAGTTGGGTGGGTGGTAGAAAACCAACATCCTTATTTTTTTTCATTAAATCTGGAGGGGCCGCAGAACATGCAAATGGCTGAAACCAGAATCAATATTTTGAAGGGAATCTTAAAACAACTAGGTTTCCTGGCTGGCACAATGTGATTGGTTCATTTTTTGTTTTCCTTAGTAAACATCGGTGTAGCTTGCGCTAAATGCACTTTTTTATTTAATGGTATCATTTCAAAATACAGACTTTTTACTCGGGCTCTTAGTCCTAATTCCTGTCACATTACTATTTGTAATGGTTCTTCGGTGGAAGAAAAAAGTAAAAAAGCAAATCGGAGATGAAGAGTTGGTTAACTCACTTACTTCTGATTATTCTCCTACATATTTCAATTATAAATTTCTTTTAATTCTTGCTGCCCTGGCTTTATGCATTATTGGCGCAGCAAATATGAGAACGCCGGCGCCGGGAAATACTGGCAACAGGGCAGGTGTAGATGTAATGGTAGCGCTGGATGTAAGTAATAGCATGCTGGCACAAGACGTTAAACCAAACCGTTTAGAAAGAGCCAAACAAGTTCTGGGAAAGATCATAGACAAGATGGGCAATAACCGGATGGGAATGGTAGTGTTTGCTGGCCAGGCTTTTCTGCAGATGCCGCTTACAACTGATCTTGCTGCTGCTAAACTATATGTTTCGAATGCCAGTACAGATGCTGTACCAACTCAGGGTACTGTGATTGGAGATGCACTAAGATTATGCAATACCTCGTTAGATACGAAGGAAAAAAAATATAAAGCAATTATACTTATTTCTGACGGTGAAGATCATGATGAAAAGGCGACCGCTATTGTAAAAAACTTGCAAGACAATGGAGTAGTAGTGCATACTATAGGAATTGGCTCTCCTGACGGGGCACCCATTTTTGATCCCGGGGCGAATGATTTCAAAAAAGATGAAAGTGGAAACACTGTAGTATCAAAATTAAACGAGCACGATCTTCAGCTTATTGCAACACAAACAGGCGGCGAGTATCATTTGTTCTCTACCTCAGATGAGGTTGCAAGCAGGGTTGTTGCATCAATAGATCAAATGGAAAAGAAACAAATAGGGGGAACCGGGATAAGGGTTTATAATTCTTTCTTCCAATGGTTTTTATTGATTGCTGTTATTTTCCTTTTGCTTGAAATAATTATTCCTGAACGAAAAATGAAGTGGTTCACATGGGGAAAATAGCACTTACAACATTATTCGCAATCGTTACTATAGTTGCTAATTGTCAGCAAGAAAAGCCTTTGGTAATAAAAGGCAACGAGCTGTACAAAAGACAACAATATGATAAGGCTGCCGAAGAATACCAGAAAGCTACTGATCTAAATGACAAGAATCCGCTTGCAATGTATAATCTTGGTAATGCCCTGTACAAAGGTAAAAAGACAGAAGCTGCCGAAAAAGTGTATAGCAGCGCAGCCGATAATGCAAAGGATGCAACGGGAAAATCAAGAGCTGTTTATAATAAAGGTGTTGCATTAACACGCCAGCAGAAATTACAGGAAAGTATAAGTGCTTATAAAGACGCTCTTCGCTTAATTCCTACAGATGAGGAAGCAAGGCAAAACCTGCAAAAAGCGCTAAATGAATTAAAAAAGCAGCAACAACCTAAGGAGGATAAGAAAAAACAGGATAAGGACAACCAGAAGCAAAAGCCAAACGACCAGCCCAAAAATAAAAGCAAGCTCAATCAAAAACAGGCTGAACAAATGCTGAATTCCTTAAGACAGGAAGAGAAAAAGCTGCAACAGGGTATCCAGAAAAAAAATAATACCGGCGGTGCAAATAGCAAAGATTGGTAGCGGATCAATTAGGAATTTATCAATTTGAAAGCCTTCTTCGTAACTCCTAAGTACCCAATTCCTAATTTAATATCATCATGCAATTATATTGTAACTCCTTAACGGAATATAAAAGATTAGTTACCCGCGAAGTCAAAGTTGGAGATCTGGTATTGGGAAATAACCACCCAATAAGGCTTCAAACCATGACTACTACTGATACCATGGATACAATTGGTACTGTTGAACAAACAATCCGTTGTATTGAAGCTGGTGCTGAGTTGGTTCGCATCACTGCGCCAAGCAAAAAAGAGGCAGAAAACCTACGCAACATAAAAGAAGAACTGAGACGACGGGGCTATACAACCCCGTTGATTGCAGACATACACTTTACCCCCAACGCCGCGGAGATTGCGGCGAGAATTATTGAAAAAGTACGCGTTAACCCAGGCAATTACGTCGACAAAAAAAAGTTTGAATTTATTGAATATACCGACCTCGAATACAACGAGGAAATAGACCGCATCAGGGAGCGCTTTACACCTCTTGTAAAAATTTGCCGCGAGTATGGAACAGCTATGCGCATTGGAACCAATCACGGCAGTTTAAGCGATCGTATTATGAGCCGCTACGGCGACACGCCAATGGGCATGGTAGAAAGTGCGATGGAGTTTTTACGTATAGCAAGAGCAGAAAGTTATCACAGTATTGTGCTTAGCATGAAGAGTAGCAACCCCCAGGTTATGGTACAAGCTTACCGGTTGCTTATTCAGCAAATGATGCAGGAGTTTAACGAATGTTACCCTTTACATCTCGGCGTAACCGAGGCTGGTGATGGCGAAGATGGAAGGGTTAAAAGTGCCGCAGGCATCGGTACGTTATTAGAAGACGGCATCGGCGATACTATTCGCGTAAGCCTTACCGAAGATCCCGAATTTGAAATACCCGTTTGTCGTGATCTTGTTAAAAGATATGAACCCAAGCCGACGACAGGCAGCAACACTCATCTGCCATCTGTCAACACTCAACTGTCAACTTCTTCCCCTGTCATTCCCCCTGTCGACAAAATTCCGTACGATCCCTTTATTTATAAAAGACGAGCCACCTTTGCTGTAGATAATATTGGAGAAAAACATGTACCGGTCGTAATTGCTGACTTTAGTAAAATAGATAAAATTTCGCCGGCACATCTGCAAAGTATTGGCTATACCTACAATGAAGCAACAGATAAATGGACTATCAGCGATGCTGCTGCTGACTATGTTTTTACCGGCAACCAAATGTTGTCTTTCGCGTTGCCGGGCACATTAAAGGTGATTGTATATCCCAGCGCGTGGCTGCAGGCCGAAGACAAAACAAAGTACTTTCCCATATATCAGGATAGTGGTTATGTAAAAGCCGATATAAGAAGCCACCTCAATTTTGTAATGATTGACTGCTTTAACGACAGCACGTCTGTAAATGACTTTACTCATTTAGATGCGTTCGCTAATGACCCGACTGTCGTGCTTTGTCTTAGCAGCACACATCCTCACCCAATGCCCGCAGTCCGTCGAATGTTCATGGAATTAGAGCTTAGAAACATGCACAATCCTGCGGTAATTATTTGTAACAGTTACTGGCAAACTGCTGATGAACATCTCATTCATTATGCTACTGAATGTGGTGCTCTTTTGCTAGACGGTTTCGGTGATGGCATTTGTCTTGGTATGAACAGCAATGCTTACAATAATTCTGTAAACAATGCTTCCGGCAGAAACTATTTCAACAATTCAACTGTCGAACAGTTTATCAATTCAACAGCTTTTAGCATTTTGCAGGCAACCCGCACTCGCATTTCTAAAACTGAGTATATCTCCTGCCCTTCCTGCGGTCGAACCCTTTTTGATTTGCAGGAAACCACAGCAAAAATTCGTGCAGTTACCAACCATTTAAAGGGGGTTAAAATTGCCATCATGGGTTGTATTGTAAACGGTCCGGGCGAGATGGCTGATGCCGATTTCGGCTATGTAGGCAGCGGTGTGGGTAAGATTACTTTGTACCGTGGTAAAGAGGTGGTAAAGCGTAATGTAAACAGCGATATTGCCGTGTCAGAATTAATCATGCTGCTAAAAGAAAGTGATGCATGGGTCGAGCCGGCTGTTTAAGAATGGTTTTTTAGCCTAAGTTTTTTTCTTTTGGTACCGGCTATTGGTTTTCAATTAAACATCGTTGCGTCGCACACTGCAACGGCTTATTTTTTATTCATCAATCAGCACCTGTTTTTTTACCCGGCTTGAAATAAAAGGACAGATGCTAATTGATATGCCGACGAAGTGATTGCGACGCAACGATGCCGCTATGAAAACAATAGCTGGAATTATAAAAATTTCATTTATTTATTAATCTACTATTTCCCTCTTTACCCCGTTAATCTCCATTATCAAATCTTCTCCATAAGCCCCGGCAGGTGTTTGGTATCCTGCTTTAAAATTACCCTCTAATATTTTTTTGGCGATAAGCAACGTGCAATAAGCAGTAAGTGTATAAGCATCGGGTCCTGACAATCTCGCTGTTCTTGTGTTTCCTGCTTTATCTGTCACTTTCCCCCAAACCAAGCTGGTTGCTTTTTCCCTCTTGGAATCATTCAAACCGGCGGGGGCCTTGTCAATTTTCTTTTTGACAAGATTCTTTACCAGCGAGGTTCGCAAAAGCCAGTTAAACAAAAACTGGAACTTCAACAGCCAGTAAGCTGCGGGAGGTACGGCAGTATAACTTTCTATATCAGGGATGCCTGTAGTAAGATAAGCGGTATATACGTCGCCCCATGGCAGGCCCATTACAAACAACTTTTGCCCTCCCCCAAAATCAACTCTCATTCCCTTATGACCTACCGGAACAGGTGTAAGCTTGCCATCTTTCCTTACTGCTCCCGGTTCGCCTAATTTCTGCACCGTGGTGGTAGCAGTTCCGTGAGAAAGCCCTCCGCCTGGTGTGGCAAAAGCCAACTGTAACGAGGTAGCAGACGGCAATAACTTTTTTAGAAACAGTGCAGTACAATCAGTCGGAACAACGTCGAACCCGGCCCCCGACATAATCATAACTCCAGCTTTTTTTGCAGACTCATTGTAAGAATACAACAACTCATACACATCCATATCGCCATTAATGTCCAGGTAGTGCGCCCCCGTTTTTAAACATGCATCCGCCATTGGCTTTGCTGTATGGTCGAAAGGACCAGCACAATGCACCACTACTTTTACCTCGCGTAGTGCAGCTTCCAACGCAGCGGTATCGCTAAGATCAAATACTTTGTAAGGCATTGTAAGTTTGTCAGCTAAAACTTTCACCGCCTCTTTGCGTCTTCCCGCAAGAATGGGTTGCAGATCATATTCTGAAGCAAACCTTGCTATCAGTTCACCCGTATAGCCATTTGCCCCGTAAAGTAAAAATTGGTTCTGTTGCATAAATGAAAAGTACTAACAAATTATGAGAAGCGCTTTAAGTACACCTGGAGAGAAAAAAAGTCTTCCCACCTTTTGTCTATTTAAGATACAATAGCAAAAATCGATAAAAAGTTTGGCCCCGAAATGCTATTTTCAACAGTTCTGTTTAATCCGGCTGCTTCCTGGCGGGCATCCTATTTATAAGGTTCAGCATCTAATTATCACTGCATTAATTAAAATCTAAAAAAGCTACCTTTTCTGCAAATGGAAGGATATTTGCCGGTAAGAGATTTATCCAATTTTTAAAAATATTGCTTTTAAAATCAGTTATAACCAATGAAATTATCCATTGCTCTTTGTTGTGCATTGCTTTTCAACACTAGTCTTTTTGCCCAGCTTAATATTAGCCTGCCGGCAGCTACTTCTATTTTCGACCGGCACCAGGCTTTTAACCCGGAATTTTATCCGAACTACGGCGATGAGTTTCGTACTTCTTTGGGAACTCCCGGTCCTAAGTACTGGCAAAACGCGGCAAACTATAAAATTGACGTAACGCTCGATGACGCCAATCACTCCGTTACTGGAACCGTATTGATTACTTACAAAAATAACAGCCCTCAAAGCTTGCCATTTCTATGGTTGCAGGCCGATCAAAACATTTACAAGGTGGAGTCGCTTGGAGTTGCACAAACAGCAACAGGCGGGGGCAGATGGGCTAATCAGAACTTTAACGGAGGCTACAATATTCAATCAGTAAGTATTGTAAAGGCAGGCAGAGAAACAAAAGCAGATTATCTTATTTCCGACACACGCCTACAGGTACAACTGCCCCAGGCTGTAAAAGCAAATGGTGACTCAGTACAGGTTAAGATCAATTATTCCTTTATTATCCCCGAATACGGTACCGACCGTCTTGGCCGGGTACAAACAAGAAATGGATGGATTTATGAGGTTGCACAATGGTACCCCAGAATGTGCGTGTTTGATAATGTGCAGGGCTGGAACACGTTACCTTACCTGGGCCAAGGTGAATTTTATCTTGAATACGGCAACTTTGAATACAACATTACGGCGCCTGCCAGCCACATAATTGTTGGCTCTGGTGAGTTACAAAACCCAACCGAGGTTTTAACTGCTGCACAAGTAAACAGGTTAAAGCAGGCAAAACAAAGCAACAAAACAATAATGATCAGGGATGAAAGCGAAGTTACAAACCCTCTTTCGCGCCCGGCCGGCAAAAGCAAATTAACCTGGAGATTTAAGTGCCAGAACGCACGCGATATTGCATGGGCAGCTAGTAAAGCGTTTATTTGGGACGCGGCTAAAATGAACCTTCCAAATAATAAAACTGCTTTAGCAATGTCGGTGTACCCTGTAGAAAGCGCGGGCGACACAGCATGGGGCCGTTCTACTGAGTTTGTGAAAGGATCACTTGAACATTACTCAAACCAATGGTATCCATACACCTACCCCGTTGCCGTAAACGTGGCCGGTGGAGTCGGCGGAATGGAATACCCGGGAATTGTTTTTTGTAGTCTCAGAGCCAGGAAAAAAAGCCTTTGGGGCGTTACGAGCCATGAGTTTGGTCACAACTGGTTTCCTATGATCGTCGGAAGTAACGAACGAAAGTACGCATGGATGGATGAAGGCTTTAATACCTTCATAAACACCATAGCCAACACAACTTATAACAACGGTGAGTTTGGCAACGACACCACCGGCAGGTACGCCCTGGCGAAGCAATATTTTTCAGATAGAACAGAAAGCATTTTTAATATTCCTGATGTCAACTCTCCCATGAACTGGGGTATCAATAGTTATAACAAGCCTGCATTGGGCCTTCTGTTGTTGCGCGAAGAAATTCTTGGCCAGGAAAGGTTTGATAAGGCTTTTCGTTACTACATAAATAGCTGGGCTTTTAAGCACCCTACCCCGTGGGATTTCTTTCGCACCATTGAGAATTATAGCGGAGAAACGCTCGACTGGTTCTGGCGCGGCTGGTTTATAAATAACTGGAAGTTCGATGTAGGTGTAGCAGATGTAAGATATATAGAAAGGGATCCGGCAAGGGGCGGTTTGGTAACAATAGAATTGTTACAAATGATGCCTTTGCCGGTAACCGTACAGGTAACCCAGGCAAACGGAAAAACCGAACTTATAAAACTGCCGGTTGAAGTGTGGCATCATGGCAGCAAGTGGACGTTTAGGGTAAATTCTACAGACAAAATAACCTCTGTGGTTGTCGATCCGGGCAAAAGATTACCGGATATAAATGAAGCTAACAATATATGGGCAACCAACCTGTAACGGGTAAAAAACCTTTTGTATTTATAGTAGAAAAGCGGGGAGCAACCTCCGCTTTTTTATTTTGTGTGCATCAAACATCTGGCACTGCTATACGGGGTGCCCGACGCAAAAGAGTGTTAGAAATGGTGGTAACAGCTTAGGCTGATTGTGTCATTAAGGAGCGAGTTAGATGAGGTGTACGAAAACAATTTACTCCCATACACATACCGCCAAAACAAGGCAATTTTAATCCCTTGTTGGAATTATTCACGGTTTGTACATCATAGCTTCAAGTTCAAAATTGTATTACTACCCCTACAATTTTTAACTCGCTGTCAGGAACCGGAGAAGAATTGAACAACGATTACCGTTACCTGAATTGTCTTTAACCTGTCTAATGTCTTCCTGAACCCAATATTTCCCGTACCCATCTTATACCCGATCATTTGCTGCATTATTACAAAGAGTGGTACATAAAGTGATAGGCGCTTTCGGCCTTTCAATAAGCGAAACAAGCACTTTCCTTTTTAATTTAACCGCAGTACCGAAGAAAGGTTACATCTATTAGCAAGGGTAACGAACCAACGGATTCTATTTTGAATTGTTATTACAGCAATGATGAACGCAAATGATGGTGAAAGAAGCATTGCGGAATAAGTACAGCTACGTGCAGGGTAGTAGAATGTCCTATTAAATATTTATCTGGATTTTTTTTTGAACCAAACATCAGTTCTTTTTGCTACATCGTTGCGTCGCACACTTGTACTTGTACAACTTTTTGCAGCAAAAACCCTTGTCAGCTACCTGTTTTAATTCCTTTTTTTTTGATTTTCTACTCTTCCAGGTGTCAAAATTACGGGATCAACTAAGGGGTGAAAAAGGGCGTTGGCAATATTCATCTTCTAATTTCCGAAAAGAGTTATAAAGTGCTCTTGTGATTGCTCCTGGTTTTCCATCACCAACAATAACATCATCAATTTGTAAAACCGGTAAAAGCCTTTTAGTTGTACTGGTTAAAAATACTTCAGCAGCATCCTTCAAATCCTCAGTAGTTACCATACGGGCTTCTGCCATAAATTTTTTACCAGCAATTTCCAATACCTTCTTTCTTGTAATTCCATGTAAAACGTTTTCTGCAGGTGTTACAACTGCACCGTGTTTTGTTACGACAAACACATTTGACCTCGGAAACTCAAATACCTCGTCGTCTTTGTAATAAAGTACATCATCAGCTTGCTTAGATACGAGCTTATCGCGAAGATAAATAGCCATCATGTAGTTGATTGATTTTACCGACGCCAGGTCACGCAAATATTCATGCAGTATTATCTTAATTCCTTTCTCAAATCTTTCCTCGGGAGAGATCTCTATTGGTTGTTGGGTAATAATCAAATTAGGCTTTCCTGGTTCAAAGCCATCCACAGAATATCCTCCTGTCAGGATCAGTTTAAAACCTGAAGTCGCAATCTTATTCCTATCAATCATTTCAAAAATAATCTTCCTTAAATCCGCCCTGCTATGTGGTGGCTCAAGACGTAGCTGAGTAGCGGAATTGTAAAATCTGTCAAGATAGTCATCTAAAAAAAGAGGTACATGATTGCAGGTCCGGAAAAAATCAAAAATGCCAAAACCTCTCTGAACCGAAAGATCACTTATACCAATGAAAGCTTCCTTTTCATCAACTAAACGGTCGTTTATAAATACAATCATTTCTGCTCGTTTATTCAATTTTGTCAACAACTGCTACATTATAATATTTTCCTTCAAGCCACTCTTTTCAGGATAATCAGTATTGAAATGTAAACCGCGACTTTCTTTTCTGAAAGAAGCACCTTTTACAATAAGATATCCCACACTAATAAGGTTTCTAAGTTCGCACAATTGAGGGGAAACTTTAGTAGATCGGTACAAATCTTCCGTTTCCTCAAACAACAGGTCCAACCTTTTTAAAGCTCTTGTCAAACGAACATTGGTTCTAACAATACCCACATAATCACTCATTATTTGTTGCAGCTCTTTAAGGCTTTGGGTAATCAGGATCATCTCTTTAGGTTCCCTTGTACCTTCAGCGTTCCAATCAGGAATATTTGCTTCTTCCTGTACAGCTCCCACCGGGTGTAAGGCCTCCAGTTCCTCAAATTTTTCGATTGACTGTAAATATGCTCTATGCCCAAACACCATTGCCTCCAGAAGACTATTGCTGGCAAGGCGGTTGGCCCCATGCAAGCCGGTACTTGCGCACTCCCCACATGCAAAAAGGTTTTTAATTGAAGTCCTGCCCAACTCATCTGTTTTAATACCTCCGCAACTATAGTGTGCCGCCGGTGCAACGGGTATCATATCTTTTGAAACGTCAATGCCTATGCTCAAACATTTTTCATATATGTTAGGAAAGTGATGAATAAATTTGTCAAGGGGCATGTGTCGGCAGTCAAGAAAGACATGCTCCGTACCATTTTTTTTCATTTCGCTGTCAATTGCCCGGGCAACAATGTCTCGCGGAGCAAGATCCCTTCGTTCGTCATACCGCTCCATAAATGGTTCGCCAAACTTATTTCTAAGTATGCCGCCGTCGCCCCTTACAGCTTCCGTAATTAAAAAAGAAGGCGATTCGCCCGGCTGAAACAAAGCAGTCGGATGAAACTGGATAAATTCCATGTTTTCAATTCTGCCCTTTGCGCGGTACACCATTGCCACCCCATCACCGGTTGCTATAATAGGATTGGTGGTGGTTCTATAGGCCTGACCGTTTCCACCAGTGGCCAAAACAGTAACCCTCGAAATAATTTTTTCTATATCGTTACTTTCTAAGTTAAGAACATACACACCATAACATTGAATGTCTAAAGTAGATTTTGTAACCAGGTAACCCAGGTGATGTTGGGTTATCAGATCAATTACAAAACAATGGTTGATTAGCGTAATATTAGGAAGGCTTTGTATTTTTTGGATGAGCGCTCTTTCCATCTCTCTTCCTGTAACGTCCTTATGATGCAAGATTCGGTTTACACTATGCCCGCCCTCTTTGCCTAGTGTATAATCACCGTCCGGGTCCTTGTCAAATTGTGCCCCCCACTCAATAATTTCCCTTATTCTTTCCGGACCTTCCTTAACAACAATTTCTACAATTTTTTCATTGCAAAGTCCGTCGCCCGCAATAAGGGTATCTTCTATATGTTTTTGGTAGCTGTCATTTTCGTCGTCCCAAACCCCGGCTATACCACCTTGTGCATACTTGGTATTTGTTTCATCCGAATGGGCTTTCGTTATTACGGTTACCTGCTTGCCGGGTTTTGCTTCTGCAACTTTTAGTGCGTATGTAAGTCCTGCTATTCCGCTGCCTATTACCAGAAAGTCTGTTTGCATGCAATTCGTTTCTTGCTTGATTGATTTATTCTGCTTTAAATAATTTTTAAAGATAAATGTCTTTAAGATAAAGTTGAGGAAAGTGAAGCGCGATAAGTAAAGGGATAAGTAAAGTTATGATGAGGCCGTCTTTATAACTACTGTGTAGCTTTTGTTGCGTCGCACTCGTGTACGGCATATGTAGAGGGAGCAAGCGGTACCGTAACAGGGACTGCAATTAATAGAATGGAGCTTTTTTTAAACTTTTTAATAAATCGTGTCTTTTGTTTTTATGAAAACCCCTACTTTTGCAACCCCGCGGATGTGGCGAAATTGGCAGACGCACTAGACTTAGGATCTAGCGCCGCAAGGCATGTAGGTTCGACCCCTATCATCCGCACAAAAAAGGACCTTCGAAAGAAGGTCCTTTTTTTATTGATGAAATTGCGCCGCTTAAAACAGTAGAAGTCGTTTTTCCTTTCGTAGATATTTAAATCCTTAGCATTTCTTTTCCAAGCTCATGGATAACTTGTTCAATCAGTTTAGCTCTTACAGTCGTTTCACCTCTACGATTTTAATTGGTAACATTCCTGGTTCTCGAAGCACTAAAGCATAATAATGTCGTTACTATACCCATATTCTTTTCTGCAACTATAAATTTTAGTGGTATAAAGGCATTTTGTACAAAGACAAATGTTCAACAGAAACATACTGACGAACGGAGCGTCGCAACAAAAGCTGCATGAAAAATACTCTGCTGATAACCCAAAAATAACTTGCACCAATACCAAAAAGCGGTTTTAAAGTAGATAAAATTATAATACATATTTTTTTCGGCTCTAAAACTTACCTTCGCAACCCAAAAATTTCAGCAAGCTTTCCCGTTTGCCCGAAGTCTTTTTAAATATTTACATAAATAAATTTAGTATGGCAACTGTTTCAAGAGAGAATATAGGTAAGCTGACAGACAAGTTAACTGTTACGCTGTCGAAAAATGATTACATGCCCGCGTTTGAACAATCGCTGAAAAAATACGCTAAAACTGCAAACATCCCGGGATTTCGTAAAGGAATGGTTCCGGCAGGAATGATAAAGAAAATGCACGGATCGGGTGTATTTACTGAAGAGGTGCTTCGTACAGTAGAGAAAGAATTAAACAAATACATGCAGGATGAGAAGCTGGACATTTTTGCACAGCCATTACCTGTTGAAGCAGACGCGCGACAACTGGACATGAATAATCCTGCAGATTATGCATTTGCCTTTGAAATAGGTTTAAAGCCTGCTATTGATATTGATGTTAAGAGTATTACCGTTACCCGTCACAAGGTGAATGTAACAGATGAAATGATTGAAGAAGAAGTAGAGCGCTTAAAGGTACGGCACGGCAAGATGACGGACCCTGAAGAAGTAACCACCGAAGAAAACGTGCTAAACGTAACATTTGCTGAAAGTGATGCCGAAGGAAATGAATTGGAAGGTGGTATAAACAAAGGCAATTCTGTACTTGTAAAGTACTTTGCAGCAGCGTTTAGACCACAGTTAATGGGTAAGAGAAAAGATAATACAGTGGTATTGCAATTAAATACAGCTTTTGAAGAAAAAGAAAGAGAGTGGATCACCAGCGACTTGGGCATTGCGGTAAATGAAGAAGGTGCAGCTGATAAGTATTTCAAGATGACCATTACTAAAGTGGGCCTGGTAGAAAAGCCTGAAATGAATGAAGAATTCTTTGCGCAGGCTTTTCCCGGAAGAGATATAACAAATGAAGATGATTTTCGTATGGCCGTAAAAGAAGGTATAGAAGCTACATGGGATGCACAAAGCCGTAACCAGTTGCATGACCAGATCTATCACCAATTGATAGACCATACACAAATCGAATTCCCCGAAGATTTTTTAAAGCGCTGGATGCAGCAGGGACAGGAAGAACCTAAAACTGCCGAAGAGGCAGAAAAGGAATATCCAACTTTTGCCAACTCTTTGAAGTGGACTTTAATTACCACACAGCTTACTACCCAGAATGAAATAAATGTAGATCCGGCCGAAATTAAAGAGTTTGCGAAGCAGCAGATCCTCGGTTATATGGGCGGGCAAAGTTTAGAGGATGCGCCATGGCTGGATAGCTATGCAGACAGCATGCTTAAAGACAAAAAGTTCATTGAAAACACTTACTATCAGCTACAGACAACGAAGTTATTCAACGCGCTGGAGCAGCAAGTGAATGTGATTGAAGATGTGGTATCTCCTGATGAATTAACTGCTATGCAGCATAATCATAGCCATTAAGGCAGCACAACTATTAAAAATAAGGTCAGGCGAAGGTCTGGCCTTATTTTTTTGCATACAGTCGTTTGTAAAAGACCGAACAATTGAAATAACGGAGGGTTTGTGAGTGCTATTTTGTCGCATTTCTTGTTTTGCATAGTATTTGAATGAAAGGATAACCTATTAACTAACAACACTTATATTCACTTAAATAAATTTTTATAAATGAATTTTGGAAAAGAGTTCGAAAAATATGCTGTGAAAGATCATGGTATAAGCAGCGCCACACTGCATAATTTTCAGCAACACCAGGTTACGAATCTTACTCCTTATATCATTGAAGAAAGGCCAATGAACGTCGCCAGCATGGACGTGTTTAGCCGTCTGATGATGGATAGAATTATTTTTTTAGGCGAAGGAATAAATGATTACGTAGCAAACATTGTTACTGCTCAATTGCTTTTTCTTGAAAGTACAGATCGCGGTCGCGATATTCAGATGTATATCAACAGTCCTGGTGGCAGTGTATATGCTGGTCTTGGTATTTACGACACTATGCAATTTATAGGTCCGGATGTATCTACAATCTGTACAGGTATGGCTGCAAGCATGGGAGCCGTGTTGATGTGCGCGGGTGTAAAAGGAAAGCGAACCGCTCTAAAACATAGCCGTGTAATGATGCACCAGCCAAGTGGCGGAATAGGTGGACAAGCAAGCGACATTTTGATAACAGTAAATGAGATTAAGAAAATTAAAAAGGAACTATACGAGATCATTGCTTTTCACGCAGGAAAAACTGCTGAGGAAGTAGCAAAAGACAGCGATAGAGACTACTGGATGAGTGCAGAAGAAGCAAAGGCCTATGGCCTTGTAGACGAGGTATTGCTTATAAATCCACGAAAGCAGAATAAAGATTAAGCAAGCCTGAGTAAAATAAAAAGTAAAAAGAAGAACAGTTTTAATTTTTGCTTTTTGCTTTTTCAGAGCCACCTATTTTTAAAACAAACATTTTCAATACAATGATTACATCAAAATATACAACCAACTCTTTTAGAATGGATGATGAAGAGGAAAAACCTAAAGAAGAACAACCTTCTGTAGAAAGTAAACTTTTAGCAAAAAAGATGGAAAAACAATTCTTCGAGAAAAGAAGCGTTTATCTATGGGGAGTTGTTGATGACAAAAGTGCAAGAGATGTAGTAAGCAAGCTTTTATTATTAGACACGGATAAGCCCGGCGAAGAAATAAAATTTTATATAAATAGCCCTGGTGGAGTAGTTACGAGCGGCATGGTTATTTATGACACGATTAAGCTAATCAGCTCTCCTGTAAGTACTATTTGTATGGGTCTTGCAGCCAGTATGGGATCTATTTTATTAAGCGTGGGTGAAAAAGGCAAACGCTTTATTTATCCTCATGGCGAGGTAATGATACATCAACCAAGTTTGGGTGGTTATTACCAGGGAACAAGTGCAGACCTCGAAATACAAGCTGTGCAAACGCAAAAAACGAAAGAGTTGGGTGCAAGAATATTAGCTGAAAACTGCGGCAAGTCGTTCGAACAGATTATGAAAGACTTTGACCGCGACTATTGGATGGACGCAAAAGAAGCTGTGGAATATGGAATTGCCGACAACATATTAGAGAAACTGTAGGTTTTTGTTAAAATGCTCCCGCTACTACAATAGGCTTTTTATTTAGGCCTGTTTAGTAGCGGTTTTTTGTAAATTTGCAGTTCTATCACTGAATAAGTAGAAATTTTGCAACTCTATCCTTCTTTTATTATATACATTCCTGTGAAAAGGATAATTTTATCTTATGCCTAAACAAAGTCATTTACACTGTTCTTTCTGCGGAAGAAGCCGGGATGAGGTTAAGATCCTTATCGCTGGCCAGGATGGACACATTTGTGAAAACTGTGTAGAACATGCGCAGGAAATCATTTCACAGGAATTGCAGTTAAAAACAGAATCTCAGCCTGCTTCTTTCAAGCTTACTGTTCGTAAGCCAATGGAAATAAAGAAGTTTATGGATGAGTACATTATAGGGCAGGATGACGCTAAGAAGGTGCTGGCGGTTGCGGTTTACAATCACTACAAGCGTTTGCAATATCGCCAGACAGAGTCCGATATAGAAATTGATAAGAGCAATATAATCATGGTCGGCGAAACTGGTACCGGCAAAACACTTCTTGCTAAAACCATTGCGCGCCTTTTAAATGTTCCTTTTGCCATAGTAGATGCAACCGTATTTACTGAAGCAGGTTACGTTGGTGAAGACGTGGAAAGCATGCTAACACGTTTATTACAAAACTGCAATTACGATGTAAATTCAGCAGAAAGAGGAATAGTATATATTGATGAAATTGATAAGATTGCCCGTAAAGGAGACAATCCGTCTATTACCCGTGATGTTAGTGGTGAAGGTGTTCAGCAGGGATTATTAAAAATGCTGGAGGGCACCGAAGTGCTGGTGCCGCCGCAGGGAGGTCGAAAGCATCCTGAGCAAAAGATGATTAAAGTAAACACACAAAATATCCTGTTTATTTGTGGCGGCGCTTTTGATGGAATTGATAAGGTTATTGCACGACGCGTAAATACCAATGCAATCGGCTTTAACGTAAATAAACAACTGCAGGACTACCAAAGAAAGAATTTACTGCAGTTTATAAATGCGCAAGATCTAAAGTCTTTTGGCTTAATCCCCGAGCTATTAGGTCGTCTTCCGGTCGTTACTTACTTAAATCCTCTGGATGCGGAAACGCTGAGGGCGATCTTAACCGAGCCTAAAAACAGTATTATTAAGCAGTATAACCGCTTGTTCGAAATCGAAAATATTACCCTCACAATTGACAATGATGTTTATGATTTCATGGTAACAAAAGCTATGGAATACAAGTTGGGAGCTCGCGGACTAAGAAGTATTTGCGAAAGCATCTTAACGGAGGCCATGTATGAGCTACCCAGCTCTGGTCAAAAAGCCCTTCATGTAACCTTGGAGTACGCCGAAAGACAATTTGGAAAGAGTAAGATGAGTATGTTGAAAGTTGCTTAGTCAGTAAATAATTATAAAAAAGCCCCAAAGTGTTTTGGGGCTTTTTTTTGCCTTCTTTATAAAAACTATTTTTTTATTATCAACTAATCGGCTTCAATCGGCATTGTTGTGTCACTCACTTGTACTTGCATATCGCTATTTGGCCTTTTTCACATTATATCTGTAAGTCCCAAATTCAATCAAAACCCTTTCCGGTTCTCCTGCACCGCTCTTTCCGCTGTTAGAATACTTTTTATACATTTCCCATTCATTAAATTGCAATTAAATTTTACATTATGAACGAAATAGTAGAACGTTTAACTCAAAAAGCAGGACTTAGTCCTGAGCAGGCACAAAAAGCAGTTGAAACAATTGCTGATTTTGTTAAAGAAAAGTTTCCCATGCTTGGTGGCGCAGTAGATCAACTCTTCACTTCCGGTGGTGGCGCCGGTTCCAACTCCGGCGGTTCGGGTTTTGGAGGATTTGGAGGATTCGGTCAATAACCTGGTTACTTATAATAGCATAAAAAAGGGGCTGGTATAATAAAGAACCTTGCCCCTCTTTTTTTGCCTATAAAACATCTTATTTCAATAATTCCCTGGCAATTACTAATTTCTGAATTTCACTGGTTCCTTCACCAATTGTACAAAGCTTTGAGTCGCGGTAGAACTTCTCCACCGGAAAATCCTTCGTATATCCGTATCCGCCAAAAATTTGGACGGCCTCTGTAGCAACTTTCACGGCAACTTCACTCGCATAATATTTAGCCATAGCTGCCTCTTTTGTCATATGCTCGCCCCTCATCTTCAAGTCGCAAGCTTGTTGGGTTAACAACTCCGCTGCTGCAATTTCTGTCGCCATATCTGCCAGCTTAAAACTGATCCCCTGAAAACTGGAGATAGGCTTATCGAACTGGTGGCGTTCCTTGGAGTACTGCAAAGCCGCCTCAAAAGCTCCCTTTGCTATTCCCAAACTTAGGGCCGCTATGGAAATCCTTCCACCGTCTAATACTTTCAAAGCCTGCCTGAACCCGTCTCCCACCTCGCCGATTCTTTGCGCATCACTAATTCGACAATTATCAAAGATCATCTCGGCCGTTTCACTTGCACGCATGCCAAGTTTATTTTCTTTCTTACCACCTAAGAAACCTGCAGTCCCTTTCTCTACAATAAAGGCAGTACAATTTCCGCTTTTTCTAGGTTCGCCGGTACGTGCAATTACTACCGCTACGTTTCCTGAAATTCCGTGCGTGATCCAGTTTTTTGTGCCATTCAACACCCATGCATTACCCTCAAGCGTTGCCGTCGTTCTCATATTTCCAGCGTCACTACCGGTGTTTGGCTCAGTTAATCCCCATGCCCCTAAATATTCGCCGCTTGCTAGTGCTGGCAAATATTTCCGCTTCTGTTCTTCGTTTCCGAAGAGCATGATATGGCTTGTACAAAGAGAATTATGTGCTGCCACACTAAGACCGATAGAGCCACATACTTTTGATATTTCCTGTATGATTTCTATATATTCATAATAAGACAGCCCTGCACCTCCATACTCCTCGGGCACTAAAACACCCATCAAGCCTAATTCACCTAATTTTTTAAAAACTTCCACCGGAAATTCCTGCGTTTCGTCCCACTCCATCACGTGAGGTTTGATGTGTTGCAAGGCGAAATCTCGTGCTGTCTGTGTAACCTGTTGAGTTAATTCAGATACCTCAAAATTCATGGGTAGCCATCATTTTATTAGAGACAAAAATAAGCGAAACATAGCGGGAAAAAGTTGAGGTATAAAAGAATGATAAAAGACAAAAAAAGTATCCCTTATTGAGTTAATACTAAATAGGGAACAATTTTATTGTAGACTTCATCATCAATAATCTGAATTTTAAGGAGGTCATTCACCGATTTGTAAGCGCCGTGCTGACTCCTGTAGGTAACGATCGCATTGGCAATGTTCCATTTTATGTAAGGATGCATTTTTAGTTCATTTGCATCCGCAGTATTTATATTTAACTTTTTTACGTCGGAATTGTTGCATTGCAAACGCCCTTTTATCTTTTCAAAAGTACTGTCTGCTATCCCATATGTTTCACCAAGTTGATCAACTGAATTAAATCCTCCCAGTTTTTGCCTGAAGTTTACAATTCGGGTAGCAAGTGTACTGCCAATACCGGGTAAAGAAATAAACGCTGAAGTGTCAGCAAGGTTAATGTCTATTATTTTAGTTCTAATATTTTCATTCTCTTTTTTAGCAGTTGTATAATTAGCGCTTTCAACAGAATTTTTATAAGACGCTTCCTTTTCAGCAATGCGCACATAAGGAACCAGGCGATCTGCTTCTTGCGATCTTAGTCCATAAA
This sequence comes from Segetibacter sp., assembly GCF_025963695.1. Classification (GTDB taxonomy): domain Bacteria; phylum Bacteroidota; class Bacteroidia; order Chitinophagales; family Chitinophagaceae; genus Segetibacter. Next base: position 22,191 of record NZ_JAOQAH010000097.1, read on the forward strand.
TTCTCCGAATGTCATCCGGTGCACGAAAACGATAGCCCTTTGCGATAAAATTTTGAATAGTGTTTACAGTTTTGTCTCTCACTCCCAATCTTTTCCATCCCTCTGCGTCTAACGTGTTGGGGTCAAAGGCAAATAATTCTCCAACTGTCTTATTATAGTTATCGTAATGCTTTGGCCTATAATCCTCCGCATCGTCATGCCGTTGATATCCAAATGTGTTATGAGAGGTGTCTATAAAAATTTTTAATTGCGCCAGTTCCTTCTGAAACGCATCTTTTGCAACCGGTGTTTTCTTTACCGGAAGAAATCGTGCAATAAGAAAAATACATACAGAAAGGGAAAGGAACAGGTATATCCCCCGCCTTTCTTTTTTTGAAAAACTCAGGTAATCTTTCGCAATGTGTGACCACCATAATTTCATCTGGTGAGATATTTGGAATAATATACAACATTAGTCAGACAAATAATTGCATTCGGTCAAAGGCCAGCAGCATGCCTTTGGGTAAAGTGTTGTTGACTTTAGTATTTAAACCAAGCTGGTGACTAATATGGGTAAAATAGGCGGTGGGTATCTCAAGGTTTTGTACAAGAGCGATTGCCTCGGGCAGAGAAAAGTGAGAAATATGGGGTTCTTTTCTTAAGGCGTTTAACACAATTATTTCGCTTCCCCGTATTTTATGCTGCTCTTCTTCATCAATAGCATTTGCATCAGTGATATAAGTGAACTTGCCAAACCGGAAGCCGTAAACAGGCATTTTATGGTGCCATACCAGAATAGGTGTTATGGGAATATCTCCGATCACGAAAGGGTCTAAAGTAATTTCATGAAGGTTTATTTTAGGAACTCCGGGGTAGGCCAACTGTTGAAAAGCATAAGGAATTTCTTTTTTAACTCCTTCAAGTGACATTTTGTTTGCAAAAACGTCGGTAGCCTTTTTATTAAAAAACTGGAAAGCGCGCGTATCGTCTATTCCCGCAATATGGTCCTTATGTGGATGAGTTATTAATAGGCCATCAATTTTCTTCACTTTTTCGCGCAGCATCTGAAACCTGAAATCGGGAGTTGCATCTATAATAATAGTTGTTGCAGCAGATTGAACCATAATGCTGCTTCGCAACCTTGTATCCTTGCTATCGGTAGAAGTACATACTTCGCAACCGCAAGCAATCATAGGTACACCGCTACTGGTACCGGTACCTAAAAAAGTTATAGTAAGAGAAGGATAGGACACTTTACAAACCTACAGGAATTTGAACAATCTTCTATAGCACTTGCCCTAAAAACGGGAATACCGTAATAAATCCCCTTGTAAGAATGGAGGGGTGTAATTTTTTTTTAACAAGCAACAGAATTTCTACTGAGCATTGTTGTGTCACACCCTTATACTAAAGCAAAAAGGGCAGCTGAGGGTTTTGTTTAAACTCCTTCATGAGTTGGTGTTTCTTCCGGCACAACTTCCTCCTTTACGGTGGTCTCACTTTTTTCGGTTGTAGCTTTTTTATCGGCTTCAACGGCTAAAGCCACGGCTTTCTTTTTTAGTTCTTCGTACAACTTCTGCGAATCGTGAGTGAGTAAATCGAAATTAATATTCAATTGAGGAATTAGGTCTACCAGGGTATTGATACGGCCTTCAGCGTCCAGAAACTTATTCAACACAACCACTTTCTTAGCCTCTAAAATACAGTAACCACTTTGAAACGTACCTCTCTCATAACGGACTACGTATTCGCCTTCATCCAAAATTTTTTCTATTTTATTTAATGTTGCCTGGTTATATTTCATACACTGCTGCCGTGTCGGGCTTCTATTTTAATGAATACAAAAGTAATCCTGGCTATTTTTTCTGATCCTAACAATTATCCACACTAATATCATTGAAAGTAAGCCTGATGATAAGAAAACAAAAAGTTGCAGTGTGCGACGCAACAACTGCAACAACAAAGATTTATAGCCGGGTACAAAAAAAGACCAATAATGTTACGAGACTTTACTTACCATTTTAATCACCGGCACTATCATTTCTTCCATACTTACACCACCGTGTTGAAAAGTGTTACGGTAATAATTAACGAAGTGATTGTAGTTGTTTGGGTAACAGAGAAAGCCGTCTTCTTTTGCGAAAATAAAAGATGAATTTACATTTGGAACAGGTAGGCCTGCTTGCCTCGGATCTTTAAATGCCAACACATCTTTTGGCTCGTAGTTTAAGTTGCGGCCGTGTTTATAACGGAGATTTGTAGTGGTTTGTTTATCACCAATTACTTTATATGGCGTTTTTACCTTTACAGTACCGTGGTCGGTAGCCACAATGAGGTTTACCTTTTTATCGGCAATTTTTTTAAGTGCCTGGTTTAGTGTGGAGTGTTCGAACCAGCTACGGGTAATACTGCGATAGCTTATCTCGTCACCAGCAAGTTCTTTTAACACCTCCATTTCTGTACGGGCATGACTAAGCATATCGACAAAATTGTAAATGATAATGTTTAAATCGTTACCCATTAAATTATGGATATTGTTTAAGAGTTGTTGCCCTTCGTTATTATTTACAACTTTAGTATAGCTGTATTTAATATTTTCTTTTCTAAGTCTTTTTAACTGGCCTTTAAAAAACGCTTCTTCAAAAAGATTTTTTCCACCTTCTTCATCATCGTTTTTCCACTCGACGGGAAATTGTTTCTCAATATCGATAGGTAATAATCCGCCGAAAATGGCATTGCGCGAATATTGGGTGGCTGTAGGTAAAATACTGTAAAAGGTTTCTTCCTCCAGAATTCTGAAGTTTTCAGCAAACAAAGGTTGTATCGCTTTCCACTGATCGAAGCGAAGATTATCAATTAAAAGAAAGAACGTGGGCACCCCTTTTTCGACATGTGGCAGTACTTTGAACTGAAGCAGGTTGTGACTCATTATCGGCGCGTTGTTTCTCGGGTCGAGCCACGAAGCATAATTTCTGCTAATAAATTTAAAAAACTCGCTATTGGCTTCCTGTTTCTGGCTTTGCAGGATCTCCTGCATTTCGGGGCTATCGCTTTTTTCCATTTCCAGTTCCCAGTACACCAGCTTTTTATAAATATCCATCCATTCGTTATAGTCAGGGTTGCTGTTTAGCGACATAAATAATTCCCTAAACTGCTGCTGGTACGCGGTTGTCGTTTTTTCTGCTACAAGGCGTCTGTTATCTATTATTTTTTTGAGGCTTAACCAAACCTGGTTTGGATTTACAGGCTTTATAAGGTAATCGCTAATCTCGTTACCAATTGCATCGTCCATCAAATTTTCCGTCTCGTTCTTTGTTATAAGAACTATCGGTATTTGAGAATTAACTGCTTTTATCTGTGCAAGTGTTTGAAGGCCTGTGAGGCCCGGCATACTTTCATCCATTAATACTACATCAACAGCATTTTCCTTTACATACTCAATGGCATCAAATCCATTTGTCAGGGTGGTGACTTCGTAACCCTTATTTTCTAAAAATATCTTCTGACTTTGTAAACTTTCTATTTCATCATCGACCCATAAAATTTTAGCTGCAGACATAATTAAAACACTGATTTGATGTGCAATAGTTCAAAAATACCCTTTTTAATAACAGTCGATAGTAGATTTGCCGGAGGTATCTATATTTTAACAACAACTTTTTCAATGCCGGTTCCAACAAGAAAAATTATTAATGATCCCGTTTATGGTTTTATTAGCATCAAAGATCCGCTGATATATAAGATAACTACACACACCTATTACCAGCGGTTAAGGCGTATATACCAGATGGCTTTGGCGCATCTTGTTTACCCTGGTGCGGTTCATACAAGGTTTCATCATTCTTTGGGTGCATACCATTTAATGTGTAATGCACTCAGCGAATTGCGCAGTAAAGGCATAGAAATAACACATGAAGAAGAGGTTGCTGCAAAAGCGGCTATCTTATTACACGATATTGGGCATGGGCCTTTTAGTCACGCCCTGGAAAACATTCTGCTTAAAGGAATTCATCATGAAACGTTGAGTTTGCACATAATGCGGCTGCTAAACGAGGAGTTTGAAGGAGCGCTTCAAATAGCGATAGATATCTTCACTGATAAATATCCAAAACGTTTTTTGCATCAGCTCGTAAGCGGGCAACTAGACGTTGACAGAATGGACTACCTGACCCGGGATAGCTTTTTTACAGGAGTAAGCGAAGGCGTTATTGGCTACGATAGAATAATTAAAATGATGACTGTAAAAGATGGCGAACTACTAGTGGAGGAAAAAGGTATCTATAGTATTGAAAAATTTTTAGTTGCAAGACGTTTGATGTATTGGCAGGTGTACCTGCATAAGACTGTACTGGTTGCAGAAAAAATGCTAATAAAGATTATAGAGCGTGTCAGAGCCATTTGGACCAAAGATGATAGCAGTCTTATTACGGGCACTTCTCTCGATTTTTTCTTAAACGAATTTGATGGAAGAATGAACGACCATGCAATTCAAAATTTTGTGAACCTTGATGATAATGATTTTATGCATGCCATTAAACGATGGAGCAAGCATGCAGATAAAGTGTTAAGTATATTATGCCAGGGGATTTTGGATAGAAGATTGTTGAAGATTAAACTTCAGGCCGAGCCTTTTATCAAAGAAATAATGCAACAAAAACTTACAGAGACTTGTCAAAAGCTAAATGTTTCTGCAGAAGATGCCGCATACTTTGTATTTGACGGTGAAGCAGTAAATACAATGTATAAAACGAGTGATGAGCGGATTAATATTTTATTTAAAGACGGAACGGTTAAAGATATTTCACAAGTCGACAACGCTCTTATTCATAAAACGCTGAGTAGCACGGTTAAAAAATTTTACATTTGTTATTACGAATAACATTTGCCCCTTTCAAGTTGCCCAATTAATACAAATTCACTTACGCTTAAGCCAGATGCTTTTGCCAAACTTTTAAAAATGATATTTACTGCGAATCAAATAGCGGTTTTAATAAAGGGACAAATTGAAGGCAACCCGGAAAGCTCAGCAAATAGCTTTGGCCGAATTGAAGAAGCTCAACAAGGGCAGCTTGCGTTTTTGGCTAATCCGAAATATGAAGAATATCTGTATAGTACCAAAGCCTCGGTGGTTATTGTTTCAGATAAACTAGAGTTAAAACAACCTGTCGATTCTACCCTAATTCGTGTCGCCGATCCTTATTCAGCTTTCGCGAGTTTATTACATTACTACCAGGAATTAAAAACACAGCAATTGCAGGGAGTTGAAGAGCCCTGTTTCATTTCTTCTACAGCAAAAAAAGGGGAAAATGTATTTGTAGGTGCCTTTGCATATATAGGTGAAGCAAGCGAGATTGGTAACAATGTAAAGATCTTTCCAGGAGTATATATAGGAAACAGTGTAAAAATTGGAGAAAACTGTCTTTTACATCCGGGAGTAAAAATTTACCACGATTGTATCATTGGTAAAAATGTTACTATCCACGCCGGAACTGTTATTGGTGGCGATGGTTTTGGTTTTGCTCCCCAGGCCGACGGATCATTTAAAAAAGTACCTCAAATAGGCAATGTAATCATTGAAGATAATGTTGAGATTGGCTCCAATGCTACAATTGACCGGGCAACAATCGGGTCTACAATTATAAAAGCCGGGGCTAAGCTTGACAATTTAATTCAGATAGCTCATAACGTAGAAGTAGGAATAAATACTGTAATTGCAGCGCAGGCCGGGGTAAGCGGTAGCACTAAAATCGGAAATAACGTAATGATTGGTGGGCAAGCCGGTGTAGTGGGGCACATTCAGATAGCAGACTTTAGCAAAATAAATGCGCAAAGTGGCGTCAGCAAATCTATTAAAATTCCTAAGTCTGCTGTTACCGGTTCTCCTGCTTTCGATTATACGAGTGCATTACGAAGTCAGGCGTTGACACGTAACTTACCAGACATGGAAAAACGAATAACAGAACTTGAAAACCAGATAAAACTATTACTGGAAGAAAAGTTAAATGCGGAGCATCTCCACTAGAATAGACTGTTAAGGGGAGAATTAAGCTATTTATAATTATACCCCTTTCCAACTAAAATCCGATACTTTTCATACTTTCGTGGCCTTTAGGAGCTTATGAATAGTACCGGACAATCATTCCAACATACCATACGTCATGAAATAAGTATTTCAGGTGCCGGCATCCATACTGGTCAGTCAGTTACTATGAACATAAAGCCTGCAGCCCCTAACACAGGAATTAATTTTCAAAGAGTTGATCTTCCTGGCAAGCCCGTTGTAAAAGCTGATGTTGACTTCGTCGTTGAAACAAACCGCAGTACTACACTTGAAAATAACGGAGCAAGGGTTAGCACCGTCGAACATCTAATGGCTTCTTTTTTAGGAATGCAGGTCGATAATGCTCTTATAGAGATTGATGGAGAAGAAGTTCCTATTTTAGACGGAAGTGCTCAACAATTTGTTGAAGCATTGGAAAAGGCTGGTTTGCAACAACAAGGTGTTCCCAAAATATATTATTCTATTGACCATAATATTACTTTTTCTGATGAAGAGAAAAAAGTAGAAATGGTCGCACTCCCATACCACGAATATAGAATCAACACGTTAATTGATTTTAATAGTCCTGTTTTAGGTACTCAACATGCTTCACTGAGAAACTTCTCAGATTTTAGCAAGGCGATTGCCCCTTGCAGAACGTTTTGCTTTTTTCACGAATTAGAATGGCTTCTTGCTAATAATCTTATTAAAGGCGGAGATATAAATAATGCAATTGTCGTTGTAGATAAGGAAGTAAGTGAAGAGCAGGTTGAAAGAATTTCGAAAGTCTTTCACAAGAAAGATGTTGAAATAAGCTCTGAGGGTATTTTAAACAACCTTGAACTTCGTTTTCCTAATGAGCCAGCGAGGCATAAGTTGCTGGATGTTATAGGAGATCTTGCTTTGGTTGGCTATCCTTTTAAAGCTCATATTATTGCAAATCGCCCCGGTCATGCTAGTAACGTAAAATTTGCAAAGAAGATTAAAGAGCATATTAAAAAAATAAAAAACAGGCTGGACGTTCCTAAGTACGATCCCAATAAACGTCCGATTTTTGACATCCAACAAATTGAACAGGTTCTTCCACACCGTTACCCCTTTCTGTTAGTTGACAAGGTAATAGAGCTGACGGACAAAGTTGTGATAGCGATCAAAAACGTATCGTACAATGAGCCCTTTTTCCAGGGACATTTCCCTGGTAATTCGGTGATGCCTGGTGTTTTACAAGTAGAAGCCCTTGCACAGGCGGGGGGATTTCTTGCTATCCCAAGGGATACTGACGACAAATACGATACTTATTTCTTAAAAATAGAGAACTGTAAGTTCAAGCAAAAAGTGGTGCCCGGCGATACATTAATCCTAAAAATGGAGTTATTAAATCCGATTCGTAGAGGTATATGTGAAATGAAGGGGACAATATTTGTTGGTGACAAGATTGTTACAGAAGCTTCGCTCGTGGCACAAATTGTAAAAAGACCTAAAGCATGAGCAAAATAAGTTCGCTTGCCCACATTCATCCTGATGCAAAAATTGGTGACAATGTAACAATTGACCCTTTTGCTGTCATCAATGGTGAAGTTTCTATCGGCGACGGTACTCACGTCATGTCTCATGCCGTAATAATGGACGGTTCTATAATTGGGAAAAAAGTAAGCATTTATCCCGGCGCTGTAATTGGCGCTACACCTCAGGACTTAAAATTTGTAGGTGAGAAAACAACTGTAGAGATTGGAGATGGAACGACTATACGGGAATGTGTGACAGTTAACAGGGGAACCAAAGAAAAGTGGAAAACAGTGCTAGGAAAAAACTGCCTGATTATGGCGTACGCACACGTAGCCCATGATTGTGTATTGGGTGATAATGTAATTTTGGGAAATGCGGTGCAGCTAGCTGGTCATGTGGAAGTAGGAAATTTTGCTATCATAAGCGGATTAAGCGGCGCAGTACAATTTACACGAATTGGTGCCCATACTTATGTTGCAGGACATGCGGTAGTGCGAAAAGATGTCCCTCCGTATGTGAAGGGTGCCCGCGAGCCTATGAGTTTTGCCGGAATAAATAAAGTAGGTTTACAGCGCGCCAAATTCTCTCCGGAAAAAATTCAGGAAATAGCTGACATCTATAAAATACTGTTTATAGAAAAAAATATAACATCTGCCGCACTTGAAAAGATTGAAGGCTCTTTTCCTTTTTCACCAGAAAGAGACACAATACTTGACTTTGTCAAAAGCTCAAAAATTGGGATCATAAAGCGTCCTTCCAAAACAGAGAGTGATGACGATAAAGCTTTCTAACGCAGGAAAACGATTTAACAGAGACTGGATCTTCAGAAACGCAACTTACACTTTTTTAGCTGGCCACACTTACGCAATAACTGGCCCCAACGGTTCGGGCAAAAGCACTTTATTACAGGCAATAGCAGGGAGTTCAGGCATCAGTGAAGGCAAAATAGAATGGCAAATAAACGGCCTCGCTTTAAGCGGCGATACTATTTATAATTACCTGACCATTGCAGCTCCCTATGTTGAGGTCATTGAGGAAATGACAGCCACAGAATTTTTGCTTTTTCACCAACAGTTTAAACCATTAATTGAGACACTTTCAATTAGAGAAATACTTACACTTATTGGCTTAGATAAAGCTGCAAATAAGCAAATAAGATATTACTCCTCGGGAATGAAACAACGCATTAAACTTGCCCAGGCCATTTTTTCGAATGTTCCTCTTCTCTTACTAGATGAACCATGCACTAACATGGACCAAGCCGGTTTCAACTTGTACAACAAGCTAATAAGTGATTATGCAAATAATAAAACAATTATTGTTAGCAGCAACGATTTAAACGAATATTCGTTTTGCCGGGATGTAATAAGTATTATGGATTATAAGTAGCGATACAATATTTTCACGTGCTTTAATCGTTATTAAATACACAAAAGGGTAGCGGCTACAACCCCTGCCGTCTCTGTCCTCAGCCTCGTTTTACCCAAACTTACTGCCTGGTACTTTTTCTCGATAGCTAAAGAAATTTCTTCTTTAGTAAAATCACCTTCAGGACCAATTAATATTTGAACAGATGGTTGTGTTCGAAAGTCGTTAATCGAACTTTTCATTTCCTCTTCACAATGTGCTACTAGCTGCACCGTGTAGTGGCCCGATGAAATAACAGGGTCGACTAGTGACGGTTGTTGTAGTACAGGTAGCCAGGCTTGTTTGCTTTGCATCATTGCACTTACAACTATTTGTTTCATTCGGTCATAGCGAAAGTGTTGCTTTTCTGTTCTTTCACATAATAGAGGGATAATTTCTGTAACCCCGATTTCGGTCGCTTTTTCTAAAAACCATTCAAAACGACTTGCATTCTTTAATAATGATATTGCTATACAAACCTCCTGTTGTTTTCGAGCAATAAATTCTCTTGCTAATATTTTAACTGTACACTTTTTTTTATGCTCATCCAATATTTCAGCAAGCAATAAATTTCCTGCACCATCTGCAAGCTGTAGTTTCTCCCTTGTTTTCATTCTTAATACCTGAACTATGTGCTTAGAAGTATCTTCATTTAAGGTGAGAATATCAGCAGAAGAAAAATTATCAAGAAAAAAAATGGGGACGTCCATAAGCGTAAAATTAAAAACAAAAACCCCGGAAAAACCGGGGCCGATATATTAGTGGTTGATTGCCAAAAAATTAAAAAGGAGATGCTTCGTCAAAGCCTTCGTCAAATTCCCCTGTATTCATTTTACTTCCTTTTTGAATAAATAAACGTGCTCCGTCATTCGCAGGGGGTGCGCTTGTTGGTCCTCCACCTAAAGGTACAGGTTTCCAGTTTCCACCTCCACCTGTTGGCGGCTGGCCGCCACCTCCAAGGTCATCACTTTCTTCTTCTATAAATTTTTGTATATGAAGTAAAGCCCTCAGCTTAATTGTTTCAAGACTTCCGTTTCTATGTTTGGCAATTCGCACATGCGTTTCGCCGCGGTTACTTTCTCCTAATTCGTTGGTATTAATTTCATAATATTCAGGACGGTATAGAAACATAACCATATCAGCATCTTGTTCAATAGCACCTGATTCTCTCAGGTCACTCAGTTGAGGCATTTTGCTTTCTTTACGTGTTTCTACCGCACGGCTCAACTGGCTTAAGGCAATAATGGGAACCTGCAGTTCTTTAGCCAAACTTTTTAAGTCTCTCGAAATACGGCTGATCTCCTGCTCACGGTTAGAGTTCTTATCACCGCTTCCACTCATCAACTGGAGATAGTCAATAATAATTAACCCTACTTTATGTTTATTCACCAATCGGCGCGCCTTAGCTCTAAACTCAAAAATGTTTAACGCCGCTGTATCATCAATATAAATGGGTGCGTCGCTAAGTTTGGTTACCCCTTTACTATACAGCTGCTGCATTTCATAGTCTTCGAGGCGGCCCCGGCTAATCTTTTCAAGCATAATTCCACTTTCTGCACTAAGAATACGGGAGACCAACTGGGCAGAACCCATCTCTAAACTAAAGAAGGCAACGGCGGTGGGCTTGGTGGGATGTAAAGCGGCACTTCGAACAAGGTTTAGCGCAAATGCGGTTTTACCTACGGCAGGACGTGCAGCCAGGATGATCAGATCCGTTGGCTGCCAACCAAACGTTACCTTATCTAAAGACGGGAAACCCGTAGGTACTCCCGAAATCTCCTCCTGCTTATTGCGAAGGTCATCAATGCGCTGAATAGTTTTAACCAACACACTACCAATATCATCAAAATTCTTTTTTAGGTAGTTATTGGTGATGTTGAACATTTTGCTCTCACTTTCATCCAGCAGATCAAACACGTCTGTGCTATCCTCGTAAGCATCGCCAATTATTTCTCCGCTAATACGAATCAGTTCTCTTTGTATAAACTTTTGTAATATTATTCTTGCATGTGCCTCAATATTGGCTGTTGAAACTACCATGTTCGTCAACTTGGTAATAGCATAAGGCCCCCCTACAACATCTAGTTCTTCCTTTGTTTTTAGTTCTTCTACAACAGTAAGAATATCTATAGGCAAACTTTTTTGAGCAAGCGACTGAAAACACTTAAAAATGCGTTGGTGTGCATCTACATAAAAACATTCAGGTTTTAAAATTTCAACAACGTTATCAAACGCGCTTTTTTCAAGCATTATGGCGCCTAATACAGCTTCTTCCAGCTCTTTTGCCTGCGGTGGAACTTTACCATACACCATTGTGCTAACATCCAGCGAGGGCTTTCTTCCCTTTTTGCGGTCTTTATTAAAATTAGTTAACTCCATTTTTTTTCTTTTGGTCTTTGTACTGTTTTTAACCCTTCACCAAGGTCTTAAAATTCACTTTTTTCAATTTCCCCATGTTACCCAGGATTTTTTGCAGGACGGCGAATATAGGCTCTTAAAAAGTGAGGAAAAAACTTTTACCCCAGCTATAATTCTCCTATTTTATTCAACACAGTTCTTATGGGTTTTAATGGGTTTACCAACAAAAAGCAGCAAGATATTCACAAGCTAAAAAAGTTTTCGACCCTTTTTCATTTTCAATTCACACAGCTTGTGCACAAAAAATTATTTGCAAAAAGTTGTTTTGGAATAGGATTAACCTTAACTCGAAGGGGAAATTTTTCCACAAAAATTAATAAAATTTTAATCACTAGTTAAGTTTTAGATAAAAGTACAAGTGAGTGACGCAACCATGCTGAAAGAAGGGCAATAGCCTAGACAAAAATAAAAATTAGTAAAGGCAGCGGATGCCGGATTTCTATTAATCTATTTCAGGTTTTTCTTCCGTTTCAATTTATTTGTCTCCTGTTTTTAATTTTTTTTGCCGTCATTAGTTGTTATGTCAACATTCTTGTGTCACTCCCTTGTACTACATATCATACTTCAAAGCTTGCTTAAAAAAAGCCCTAATGCTTTTAAAAAGACATAAGAATGTGCAGAACTAAAGAGGGGGTTTTTTTGAATTGTGATTGATGTGGCCCACCTGCTATATTTGCATACCGCAAAATTAAGTTTAGATGACGATTAGTTATAAATGGTTAAGTGAATACCTGCCCGAAGAAATTGAGCCGCAAAAGCTTTCTAATATTTTGACATCAATTGGTTTGGAGGTCGAAAGCGTTGAGAAATTTGAAAGCATCAAAGGCGGATTAGAGGGTGTAGTGACTGGACTGGTGCTAGAGGTTGCACAACATACGAATGCAGATAAATTAAAGCTTACAAAGGTTGATGTGGGATTGGGGGAGCCATTAAAAATTGTTTGCGGTGCAGCAAATGTTGCTGTGGGCCAAAAAGTGCTGGTGGCAACTGTAGGCTCAACCGTTTACCCTATCGGCGGCCAGCCCATTGCGATAAAGGCGGCCAAAATTAGAGGTGAAGAAAGCCAGGGGATGATTTGCGCGGAAGATGAAATTGGGCTGGGAACAAGTCATGAGGGCATTTTGGTTTTACCGGAAGATGTTGCTGTTGGAACAAAAGCTTCAGATTATTATAAACCTTATACTGATCATGTTTTTGAAATAGGTTTGACTCCAAACCGAATGGATGCAATGAGCCACCTGGGAGTAGCTAAAGATGTGTGTGCCTACCTAACGCACCACAACAAGCAGGAAGCCTGGCCTAAAAGCCCGTTTACAAATGATTTCAAAACCGACAACAATTCGCTTCCTATAAAGGTAAGTATCGAAAATACGGAGGCTTGTAAACGTTATGCTGGAGTAACAATTTCGGGTGTAACTGTAAAAGAGAGCCCTAAATGGCTACAAGACAAACTCGTTTCCATTGGTCAAAGACCTATTAATAATATTGTAGACATCACCAATTTCATTCTGCATGAAACCGGTCAGCCGTTACATGCTTTTGATGCAGCGGGTATAAAAGGGGGAGCCATAATAGTTACAAACTTACCCCGCGATGCAAAGTTTGTAACACTTGATGAAAAAGAAAGACGGCTTGATAGTACGGACTTAATGATCTGCAATTCGGAAGATCCGATGTGTATAGCAGGTGTGTTTGGTGGTGCAGAAAGCGGTGTAAAAAATAATACGAAAAACATCTTTTTAGAGAGTGCCTGGTTCAATCCAACAACCATTCGAAAAACATCCTTTCGTCACGGGCTAAGAACCGAAGCAGCAGCAAGATTTGAAAAAGGAGTTGACATTTCAAACGTGGTCAATGTTTTAAAACGGGCAGCTTTATTAATAAAACAAGTGGCAGGCGGAGAAATTTCTTCAGACATTGTGGATGTTTATCCTGCTCCCCAGCAAAAGACACAGGTAGGCATTACATATCATTACCTAAAAAAACTGAGTGGTAAAAATTATCACCCTGATGCTGTAAAAAGAATATTGACAAGCCTTGGGTTTGAGATTTTAAAGGAAGGGATGGACGAGCTATGGGTGTTAGTTCCCTATAGTAAACCCGATATTTCGCTACCTGCCGACATAGTAGAAGAAATTTTAAGAATTGATGGATTAGACAATGTAGAGATTACCGGGAGTATGACAATTGCCCCGGCAGTTGACGAGAATATTTTTAAAGAAAATTTGAGGGAGAAAATTTCAGGTTACCTGGTAGGGCTTGGCTTTAATGAAATTGTTACCAATTCTATAACCAATAGTAGATATTATAATGAGACCGAATTGGCGGGTGCCGCCAAAATGATCAATAGCTTAAGTGTCGATTTAGATGTAATGCGGTTATCAATGGTAGAAACTGGCCTGGAAACCATTTCATACAACATCAACCGAAAAAATAAAAATCTTCAGTTATTTGAATTTGGTAAAACATATCACGCTGCTGCTGTAGGCCATTATCAAGAGAACGAGCACTTGTGTTTATATATAACGGGTCAGCAACATCCGGATACCTGGAAGTCGAAACAAAGTGCAGCAGATTTTTTTTATGCAAAAGGAATTGCCGCCGGTATCGTTAAAATTTGTGGGCTTGAAACTCCACGTTTTGAAAACGTTTTAATTAATGGATATTCTCTCGCTTTGTCTGCAACTCATTTGGGGGCGCAATTGGTGACCGTGGGAGAAATTGATGCAACCAAGCTGAAAACTTTTGATATAAAGCAACCTGTATTTTGCATTGATTTCGACTTGCTGCTTTTGCTAAAGTTAACAGCAAATCAAACGATCACATACAAGGAGGTTTCCAGGTTTCCTGGGGTACAGAGAGACCTGGCCTTAGTGGTAAACAGAAACGTAACATTTGAAGCTGTTGAAAATGTGGTTAGAAAAACAAAAGTTTCTAAATTACAAAACCTACAACTGTTCGACATTTTCGAAAGCGAAAAACTTGGCTATGAAAAAAAGTCTTTAGCAGTAAGTTTCACCTTTTTAGATGAAGAAAAAACATTGACCGATAAAGAAATTGATGAATTAATGAACAGGCTTGTCCAAAGTTTTGAAAACGATTTAGGCGCAGAAATTAGAAAATAATTTTGCAAATACCATTGCTATGGAAGATATGCAGGAGCAAATACAGCGAATCGAAAATAAAGTGCAGCAATTGCTAAAAGAGTACAATTCTTCGCAAAAAGAAATTCAGCGTCTGCAAAAAGAAAACGAAAACCTTAGCAGGCAATTGCAAACGCAAACCGAACAAGCTAAACAACTTCATCAAAGGGTTGACGCACAAACGTTTTCTTCCTCGAACATGGAGGATAAGGCAAAAAAAGACCTCGAGAAGCGTATCAATACTTACCTAAAAGACATTGATAAATGTCTTGCCTTACTACACTCTTAAACTATGTCTAAGCCGCTGATTCCAATAAATATAGTAGTAGCTGATCGAAGTTACCGGTTAAAGATAGATCCGGACGACGAGGAAGTTGTGCGAAGAACTTTAAAGACTATCAATGAGAAAATTATTGATTACAAAACAAATTTTGCCGGTAAGGATATGCAGGATTATGTATCGATGGTGTTACTATGGTACGCTACCGAGCAACAAAAACCAACGCCCGAAATGACTTCGCAGTCAGGAAGCCAGGAAAAACTGAATAAACTGGAAGACTTGCTAAATAAAGCTACCTCTACAAAATAAAAAGCCCCTGCTTTCACAGAGGCCGTAGGGTACGGATACGAATTTAAAAAAAGTTAGTATCCTTAATAAATATAGTACATCTATTCCGATTTCCTTTTTATGTGGCGACATACTGATATTTTTTAAACTTTTTTTAAACTTGGTGCCCGCATTAGTGTTTCATTGCCTCACCGTTGCAATGCAATTCGTTCGTCTTCATAACCCGCTTTCGTCTTCTTTTTAGTATTTATTAAAAATTTACTCAAAAGACACATCATCTTATTTTGCTACACCAGTACTACCAGGTAGATAAGATGTTCAATAAAGATTTGCGGTAAAAGTGAGTGACACAACGATGTTTAGTCTGGCCCCACTGCCTGCAATTAAAAAAGAGTAAATTAACAGGTAAAAAGCTGGTAAAATATAAAGAATTGTACCTGGCTGAGAGGCTAAACTGTTGAATTTTGCTTCAGCTTTTGTCGGCTGCTTTTATCGTTCATAATAATTATCTTCGCAGGCCTATACAAACATTTATAACAGAAATGGAGGGTATAATCATATGAAATCAAACTTTTTAAAAACAATCAAATCAGCATGGGGACCATAGTATTGACCGTAATTATTGGAATTGTCGGAGTAATTGCAGGAATTATAGCAGGAAAATTCATTTTTGCTAAAGACACACGAAAGCAGGTTGAAGATGCAGAACAGCAAGCTCAAAGAATTATTGCTGACGCGCAAATGCAGTCTGAAACTCTGAAAAAAGAGAAAATTCTAGAGGCAAAAGAAAGGTTTGTTCAACTAAAAAGTGAGCACGATAAGGAAGTGCTAGACAGAAACCGGAAGATCGCTGACGTTGAAAACAGGCTGAAACAAAAGGAAGTCTCAATTAATCAAAAAGAGGTGAACCTGGACAAACAGTTGAAAGACAACGAGGCCATCAAAGAAAACCTGAACCGGCAACTGGAGGTAGTAAGCCAGAAACGAACTGAGCTAGAAAAACACCAGGAAGAGCACATACGGCGCCTTGAAAAAATTGCCGCACTTACGGCGGATGAAGCAAGAAACCAGTTGATCGAAAGCCTTAAGCAGGAAGCACAAAGCCGTGCCCTTAGCATGCAACAAGACATTATTGACGATGCAAAACAAAAGGCCAATAAAGAAGCTCGCAAAATCATTATTCAAACCATTCAGAGGACTGCTGCAGAACAAGCGATTGAGAATGCAATAACGGTTTTTAATCTTGAGACAGATGAAATAAAAGGGCAGATTATTGGTCGTGAAGGTCGTAATATCCGGGCCATTGAAGCTGCAACAGGGGTAGACCTTATCGTTGACGATACACCTGAAGCAATTGTACTTTCTTCGTTTGACCCGCTTCGCCGCGAAATTGCCCGACTGAGCTTACAACGCCTTATTTCAGACGGTCGTATTCACCCGGCGCGTATTGAGGAAGTGGTTGAAAAGACGCGCAAGCAACTGGAAGAACAAATAATGGAAATTGGTGAGCGTACCGTAATAGAACTAGGAATTCATGGTCTACATAAAGAATTGGTGCGTATTGTTGGCAAAATGAGATTCCGGTCTTCCTACGGGCAGAACCTGTTGATGCATAGCCGTGAAACGGCTAATTTATGCGGGCTGATGGCGAGCGAATTAGGAATGAATCCTAAACTAGCCAAACGTGCCGGTTTGTTGCACGACATAGGTAAAGTGCCTGATGAGGAAACTGAATTAAGTCATGCGCTGCTAGGTGCAAAGTTGGCAGAGAAATATGGCGAAAACCCTGCAGTGGTAAACGCAATTGGTGCGCACCACGATGAGATGGAAATGCAGTATGTCATTTCTCCTATTATACAGGCATGTGATGCCATTAGTGGAGCAAGACCAGGCGCCCGTCGCGAAATCATGCAGCAGTACTTGCAAAGGATTAAAGAGCTTGAAACGATCGCACTAACTTACCAGGGAGTAGAGAAAGCTTACGCAATTCAGGCCGGACGTGAGCTTAGGGTAATTGTAGAAGCTGATAAAGTAACTGACAATGATAGTGACAAGTTAAGTTTTGAAATTGCGCAGAAGATCCAAACGGATATGACCTATCCGGGGCAAATAAAAGTCACGGTAATCAGGGAAAAAAGAGCCGTGAACATTGCAAGATAAAACGAGACAAAACAAAGTTTAAAATAAAAAACCCGCAATAAAAAGCGGGTTTTTTATTTACGTTAACAACCGTGCAACCAAAACAAGGTTAATGCTAGTCTTAGTAGTAAGATTACCAATCAATTATCCAATATTTCTACTTAAAGACTATTCCAATTTCTCTGATGGAATTTGTTAGCCCCCTAAAATTTTTAGAAATAAATTAATTGGTGTATGAAATCATTTGTAGCGTATCCCCTGGACTTCGAAAAGATGCTATTTCCAGAAGTAACAGAGAAAAACCCTTCAGGAAAACTAATAGCACATTACGAATTGTACAAAAAAGTAAGCCACTTGGAAGGATGTGTTGTAAAGTGCGGAATAGCTGCAGAAGAAGGTTTCATCCGTTTTGCCAGTTTAAGACGTTTGATAACTAACCAGCCAAATCAAAAAGTGATCGCTTTTGAAAGGTTCGCAAAAAGCCTTTACCTTACTAGTAGCACAGAAGAGAATAGTAAGCTAAATTACCGGGTCGAAAGCGCCGCAATCGATGTAAGCAGAATTCAACAAAAACTCAGCAAAAAGGGAATTAACGAACAAATCGATTTCGTTCCAGGAAACATCGGGGACTCTATTCCGGAATACCTGATAGAAAATCCGGAAATGAAAATATCCTACCTCAATATTGACTTCGACGACTATGACAGTGCACTAACAACACTTCAGTACTTCTATCCCCGCCTTGTTCATGGTGGCATTCTTATTTTCGACAATTACTACAAAAAGGAAGAAGATTACCGGGCTGTTAAAGACTATTTTAAATATTCTAATAACCGAATTTGCAATTTTTCGGTCGACAAAGGACCGCACTACCTGGTAAGAATGTAAAAAGACTATTTAAATACTTTTTATATTAATACTTTCCCCTTACCTTCGCAATCCGAAAAAAAATTTGATATGAACGCTGTAGCTTTTGTGCATGAGCAATTAACTGTAAACAAAGAGGTACCTAAATTTAAGGCAGGTGATAATGTTACTGTTAATTATAAAATTATTGAAGGTAACAAAGAGAGGATCCAGTCATTTAAAGGTGATGTTATTAAAAGACAAGGACAAGGTGCCACTGCGACCTTTACAGTTCGTAAAATTTCTGATGGCGTAGGTGTAGAGAGGTTGTTTCCAGTTAATTCTCCTAATATTGAATCTATCTTGCTTCATAAAGTGGGTAAAGTTAACCGTGCTAAGCTTTTCTATCTGCGCGAAAGAAGTGGTAAGAGTGCAAGAATTAAAGAGAAACGATATTAGTATTTATGATTGCAACATAATTAAACGGAAGCCTTTTTGGTTTCCGTTTTTGTATTATAGGCGATTAATACTAGAATTGAAGACATAACGTTAGTTCTCCAACATTATGTCTTCATCCAACATTGTTGTGTCACTCCCTTATACATTTAATCTTTATGCTGCCTCTTTACGCAATGCTCCTACAAAAATTTGTCCTTGTAATTATTTGATAAATATTAAACCTTTACTAAACTTTACACGTATTTTAGAGGTTCGTTATTCTAAAACATTTTTTTAAACCTACTTTTGTAGTTCAAAATCATAAGCGATGTTTACCAATTTATTAATCGGAATGCCAGGAGGCAGCGAATGGATTTTAATTGTTCTTGCAGTATTAATCTTATTTGGAGGTAGAAAAATACCCGAATTTATGAGAGGTATTGGAAAAGGTATCCGTGAATTTAACGATGCTAAAGATAACGTGAAGAAGGAAATTGAGGAAGGCATGAGTGAAAAAGAGGTTAAAAAAGCTTCTCAAAGTTCATCTGTTCAGCCATAATTTCTTTAGTTAAAGCAGACACTTTTGGTAAGCTCTCAATCTATTTCAGAATATCATAATTTATTAGTGAACGGCCAAACCACTTGTGTGGAGGCCGTTCGTCATTATCTGGATAAAATTTCTGCTTTTACCCATCTCAATGCCTGGCTAGAGGTTTTTGAAGCGGAAGCTTTGGAAAAAGCAGCAGTGCTTGATAAACAAAGGCAAAATGGGGCACCTCTGGGTAGACTACATGGCGTTATAGTAGGTCTTAAAGACGTAATCTGCTATAAAGACCACCGCATTTCAGCCTCCTCCCGCATTCTAGAAAATTTCACCTCTGTTTATAATGCTACCGCCACCGAACGGTTGCTTCAGGATGAAGCCATTATAATAGGCCGACAAAATTGCGATGAATTTGCAATGGGCAGTAGTAACGAAAATTCGGCGTTTGGGTTAGTACGAAATGCTATTGATGAAGAAAGGGTACCTGGTGGTTCATCAGGTGGTTCTGCAGTGGCTGTGCAAGCTGGGATGTGTATGGTGAGCCTGGGCAGCGATACAGGAGGATCAGTAAGACAACCTGCAGATTTTTGTGGAATAATCGGAATGAAACCTTCTTACGGTTCTATTTCCCGGTACGGACTAATTGCTTACGCTTCATCTTTTGACCAGATCGGTATTTTTGGGAAGCATATTGATGATGTGAAGTTAGTTTTAGATGTAATTGCAGGTGCCGATGCGTTTGATAGCACCGCTAAGCAGAAACCTTCTCATATTCCAGCCCGAAAGACTAGCTACAAATTTTGTTATTTTAAAAATGCATTAGAACATCCTAGCTTGGACCCTACTATCGCTAATGGCATAGATAGGTTTATAGAAAAAATAACAGCAGCAGGTCATACGGTGGAGCCTGTCAATTTTGATTTGCTTGATTATATTGTTCCTGCTTATTATGTCTTAACTACCGCTGAAGCGAGCAGTAACCTTTCGAGGTATGACGGGATTAAATATGGATATCAAAGCGCTGGTAAAGAAAACAACTTACATGAGTTGTATCAACAAACCAGGAGCGAAGGATTTGGGCCTGAGGTAAAAAGAAGAATCTTGCTTGGCACCTTTGTGCTAAGCGCGGGTTTTTATGATGCCTATTTTTCAAAGGCACAAAAAGTCAGAAGATTACTGGTTGAAAAAACCAAAGAAATTTTTCACCAATACGATGCTATCATTTTGCCAACTGTACCAACCCCAGCATATAAGTTAGGAGAAAAGAAAGATCCTGTGGAAATCTTTCTTGCCGACATATATACTGTGTATGCCAACCTCGTGGGCATTCCTGCTATTTCACTTCCCTTGTTTAAAACTGAGGAAGGTCTGCCATTTGGCTTACAGTTGATGTCGCATGAAAATAATGACCTACATTTGCTCTCCCTTTCCAAATTGTTAATAAACTTACAATTAACCGAAAATAATCCACACCTATAGATTTACCGACGACCAAGACGTGGCCGCATAACCCGTTTATTTAACTAAACATTTCTGTACATGAAGAATGTTAGAATTCCTGTTAAGCTTCGTCGGCTTGTAAAATCATTGGCGCTCACTTTTTTTATTCCCTCTGTATTTATTGCCGGTAGTGCATTTAAATCATCACCCGATCCGGGAGATCCTGTAAAGCCATTGCCGAAAACCATTATCAAAAACGATAAAAGCGGTTTTAAAAGTCTTTTTTCTACCTCCTATTTCGACCCTACAAAGCCTTACGTAACTCAACTGAATCCGAAAGCGCTACCATTTGTACAAAATTATATCCGTGAAGAGGGTACTCACCTCGAAAAAATGAAGGTTTGGGGCAAGCCATATTTTGACGTGTATGATGCTATTCTTCGCCAATACGGCTTACCATTAGAGTTGAAATACCTGTCGGTGATAGAGTCTTCGTTAGTATCAAATAGTATTTCTGTTGCCGGTGCTGTTGGGCCTTGGCAAATTATGGCGGAGGAAGCTAAAAGAATGGGGCTAAGTGTAGAAGGCCCCAATGATGAAAGAAAGAACTTTAGTAAGAGTACTTACGCAGCAGCGAGGATCTTAAAAGAATTACATAAGCAGTTCAATGATTGGCTTCTTGTTGTTGCTGCTTATAACTGCGGTGCAGGCAGGTTAAGACAAGCTATAAGGAAAAGTGGAACAAAGAATTTCTGGGATCTGCAAGCCTTTTTACCGGCTGAGACCAGAAATCATGTAAAAAGATTTATTGGAACTCATTTCATTTTTGAAGGGAATGGCGGTTTAACTACTATGACAGCATCTGAAATTTTAGATTATGATCTTAATCTAGCCGCTACTAATAATAAAAATCTCACTGCCACAGGAGAAGCAGGAAATACTATAGTTGAAGTTTCGGGTAAATACCGGTCTTCTGTCATTGCTAAAAATCTTGCTGTTGATCTTGCGGCCTTTAACAAGCTTAATCCAAACTTTGACAAATTAATAGCCATGGGGCAAACCTACCAAATGACATTGCCGACTGAAAAAGCTAATTTGTTTTATGGAATTAAGAATACCATATTAAATGAAAGTGTTGAATGGAGTCTGAAAATGTAACCAAAAGAGAGTAAACTTTAATACAGGCGGAACAAATAAGCGCAGGGCGTTTTATTTGTTCCGCTTTTTTGTTTCCGAAAACACATCTATAATCGCCTGAGCTTTTAATAGGCATTCTTCATACTCTTCATCAGGCTGACTTGAAGCAGTAATGGCACTGCCAGCATGAAAAGAAACGTTCTTTGTATCTGTGTTATAAACAATACTTCTGATTACTACATTAAAGTCAAAATCTTTATTTGGGGTTATATATCCTACTGTGCCTGAGTATATTCCTCTTTTGCTTTGCTCGTACTTGTCAACCAGTTCCATTACTTTCTTCTTTGGGGCACCGGTCATGCTGCCCATTGGAAAAGTTGCTTTTAAAATATTTGAAAAACTTTGATCTTTTTCAACCCTTCCTACAACGGTAGATATCATTTGATGAACGTGAGGAAATGAGTAAATACCAAAAAGCTCTTCCACTGCTACTGACCCCTCTTCACAAATCTTACTCAAATCGTTTCTTACCAAGTCAACCACCATCACGTTTTCCGATTGGTCTTTAGCACTGTTTTTTAGTTGTATTTTACTTACGCCATCTTCCTTCAAATCGAAATGTTTTCTTGCTGATGTGCCTTTAATGGGTTGTGATATTAGCTTGTCACCTATTTTCTTCACATACCTTTCCGGGCTTGCACATAGGAGATAGTTATTGTCAATCCGATAAAAAGCAGAAAAGGGGTTTGGGGAGATATTGCTTAGCTGAGTGTAAATAGAAACAGGGTTAATTTCAGCGGTTGCAAAAAATTGGTGGCAGAAGTTTATTACATAACAGTCTCCGTGTTGTATGTGTTTCTGTAATAATTCAACTTTATGTAAATAGTCTTCTTTATAAATTTTTTGTTGAAAGGAAATGACATGGCCGGAACGATCAATAGGATGCTGTTTCATTATTTCCGAAAAAATAGAATCGGCCTCTTGATCAATCACTCCGATTTTTAGGGTGCTTTCTTTTAGTTCAATCAGTATTTTAGGAACAAAAAGAAAACAATCAGGAAAGCATGTTCCATCATCCGGAGGCAAGGAAATGCCACCTTCAATTATATTTTTTATTTCGTAGTTGAAATGACCGAAAATGTAATCATTACTATCGTGCATGTACTCGGCTAAGGAAGAGAAAAAATCAGCCGATGGTTGGAAAATTGAGGTAGTTCCAACGCCAAGCAAACAGTCGAAGGAATTGTAATTAGATTGATAGTGGTTGTTATCAAGAAAGCAGCAGATGTTGAACCTGCTTGACCAGGCCAACATCTGCTGCTTTAATAGATTGCTATCCTCTACGTGAAAAGTATGATAAACTCTTACCACATATTTTATTAGGTAATGCTAATAATCGTCGTCATCGTCGTCAAACTTCGATGATTTACCACCAAACAGGTCTTTAAACTCATCATCTACTTTAAAGTCGTCGTCATCATCTTTCGCACTTTTCTTTGTCAGTCCGACCTTTTTAGCACTTGACTTTGGTAAATCAAATTCATCAAAATCAGGATCCCAATCGTCGCCTTCTTCTGGTTTATTCCAAGTATCCTCTACTTCGTCAACATCGCTATCATCATCACCATCTGCTTCAGACTTACCTTTTACTTTTACTGCCGCAACTTTTTTGCCCTTTGCTGGTTTGTCATCGTCAGCATCTAATTCGTCATCTTCTTCCAATTGTTTCTTAGCTTTTGCGGAAACTTTCTTTGCCGCTATACCCGCCTTCGGCGCCGCTTTTTTAGGGGTCTTTTCTTTATCAGATTTTGCTGCCATAACTTATAGATTTTGGTCACGTAAAACTTAGAACGGTTTTCTGGTCGCTAAAAAACTTTTAAAAAAATTAATAAAAATCTAAAACGATGAAATCTAAGGAAAATTTTAAAGTGCCACAATTTGTTCTCTGCCGGGTCCATTAGAAACATATTTAACAGGAGCTCCTACGAATTCATTAATAAACTTTATGTATGTATTCATAGTAGCGGGAAGCTTAGCGCTTTCTTTGATTGCTGTAGTATCTGTACTCCATCCGTCAAAGGATTGATAAAGAGGTTCGATCTTAACTTTTGAAATAGCAAATGGTACTTCTTTCTTTTCTTCATCATTAATAAGATAAGAAGTACACATACTGAGCTTATCAAAAGAGTCAAGTACATCGGCTTTTGTCATCACAATTTTTGTAACGCCGTTAATCATACAAGCATATTGTAAGGCCACAAGATCTATCCACCCACACCTTCTCGGACGACCGGTAGTAGCTCCAAACTCTGCGCCTATTTTGCGTAACTCTTCGCCTGTTGCATCAAAAAGTTCTGTCGGAAAAGGCCCACTTCCTACCCTGGTGCAATAAGCCTTTGACACACCGATTACTTCATTAATTTTTTGGGGAGCAACACCTAAGCCAGTACAAACTCCGGCAGAAATGGTGTTAGACGATGTCACGTAAGGAAAAGTTCCAAAATCTATATCGAGCATACTCCCTTGAGCGCCTTCGGCAAGTATTTTTTGCCCTTGAGAAATTTTATTATTAATAAAATATTCCCCGTTAACTACATTAAGCGTCCTTAGAAATTCTATTGCATCAAAAAACTCGTCTTCCCACCCGGATATGTCTTCGTTGAAGTGAAAATTATCCAATAAACGCTGATGCTTTAAACGCAGTTTGATATAATTAGTAATAAAGCTTTTGTCAAGGATATCTCCAACTCTTATTGCATTTCGACCAGTCTTATCCATGTAAGCTGGACCAATACCTTTTAAAGTACTTCCAATTTTTTCTGTTCCCTTTGAAGTTTCTGATGCCTTATCTAAAGCCCTATGAGTAGGAACAATGATATTTGTTCTTTCAGAAATATAAAGATTCTTTTTTACGTCAATACCAAAAGAGGCAACCAGGTCGCATTCTCTTTTTAAGGTAACCGGATCTAAAACAACACCACCGCCAATGAGGTTGATCGTGTTTTGATGAAAGATACCAGAGGGAATTTGGTGTAACACTACTTTTTTATCTTCCACATATAAAGTATGACCTGCATTTGGGCCACCCTGAAAGCGGGCTACCAAGTCATAATTAGGAGCAAAAAAATCTACTATCTTCCCTTTACCCTCGTCGCCCCATTGTAAACCAAGAATAACATCAACCATTTTAAAATGTATTTGCGTTTCCGGCAAAATTAATGGAACTGACTTTACCTTGGCTATTTATTGTGACGAAGAAATAAGACGGATTAAAATGGAAAGTAGAAAAATTAACAAGTTAGCTTTAAGTGGCAAGCCGGTTCTAAAGAATGCTCCACAAAAATTTACTGTACAAGTGAGTGACACAACAATGTTGATTTAGAGTCAACTGTCTGCTACAAAAAGGCGAAAATGGAAAGCAGTAACCTTCTAATTTATACTGAATGTTTAAAATACACCTATAAAGCTCTTAAAGCTACTCGGCATCAAAACGATCCACGGTTTGAATGCCTTTCAGCATTTTTAAGCGTTCTACCAATTCTTCCAATTCTTCTTTATCGTGTACAAACACTTTTATCGTTCCTTCAAACAATCCATCGTGCGACTCTATGGCAAGCGCGGCTATGTTAATTTTTAGATCTCCGGAAATGACGTTCGTGATTTTGTTTACCACACCTACATCGTCCATTCCAATAATCTTAAGGCCCGTAAGGAAACTTATCGCCTTATTTTTTGCCCACTTGGTTTTAACAACACGGTGACCATAATTAGACAATAAACTGGGGGCGTTAGGACAACTTGTACGGTGAATGATTAAACCCTTGCCGGTACTAACGAAGCCGAACACATCATCGCCGGGGATGGGGTTGCAGCACTTTGCCAGCGTGTACATAATCTTATCGCTGCTTTCACCGAATATAATAAGCTCTGAATCCTTTTTTGAATAATGTGGGATAATCTCAGCAGGTATTTCGTGAACCGGCTTTTGAGGTTTAGGTGGCTCGAGCCTATCACCCAAAACCTGGAATTCTTTCAGTTCTTTTAAATCCAAGGCTTTTACCGCAACCTGGTAATAAAAATCAAGCTGCGAATGGAACTTGTAAAAAGCTACCAGCGTATCGACGTTTTGCTGAGAGTAAGCTGCTCCTACACCTTCCAGCTTTCTTTGCAATATGTACTTTCCTTCTTCTGCAATGGTTCTTTTTACTTCTTTTAGTGCATCCTTTATTTTGTTTTTGGCCTTCGCCGTAACCACAAAGGTTAGCCAATCTTCGCTTGGCTTTTGCTTGCTGCTTGTAATGATCTCGACCTGATCGCCACTACGCAGCTTATGGCTGATTGGAACAAGTTTGTGATTGATCTTAGCGCCAATACATTTCGTACCAATTGCGCTGTGAATGCTGAATGCAAAGTCGAGGGCGGTACTACCGATGGGCAGCATTTTTACATCTCCCTTGGGAGTGTATACATAAATTTCTTCTGCGAGAAAACTTGTTTTAAAATCCTGCAGGAAGTCGACGCCGTCCGTATCCTGCGTGTTTAGCACTTCTCTGATCTGGCTAAACCACTTGTCAAAACGATCTTCATCTGCTGACCCTTCTTTGTACTTGTAATGCGCGGCCAACCCTTTCTCCGCAATTTCATTCATGCGCTTGCTTCTTATCTGCACCTCTACCCATTTACCCTGCGGCCCCATTACAGTTGTATGTAAAGCTTCGTAGCCATTACTTTTTGGATTGCTAAGCCAGTCTCTTAGTCGTTCGGGTGAGGGGGTGTACTCGTCAGTTATGATTGAGTACACTTTCCAGCAATGTTCTTTTTCGCGGGCGTGAGGAGAGTTCAAAATAATCCGGATAGCAAACAGGTCGTATACTTCTTCAAATGCAACCCCTTTTTTCTTTATTTTATTCCAAATGGAATGAATGCTTTTTGGACGGCCGTGAATTTCAAAATCAAAGCCTCCGGCGACTAGTTTCTCTTTTACAGGACGAATAAACTCGTTGATATATCTTGTACGCTCTCTCTTGGTTTCAGCCAGCTTGCGTGCTATGTCTTTGTACGTTTCCGGCTCCATGTACTTCATGGATAAATCTTCGAGCTCGGTCTTAATATTGTATAGCCCCATCCGGTGGGCAAGGGGAGCATATACCCAAACTGTTTCGCTGGAGACCTTCAACTGCTTCTCACGTTTCATGCTGTCGAGAGTCCGCATATTGTGTAGCCTGTCAGCAAGCTTAATTAAAATAACTCTTGGGTCATCCGTTAGGGTAAGTAATATTTTCTTGAAATTTTCGGCCTGTTGACTGGTGTTATTATCAATAACAGTTGAAATTTTTGTAAGGCCGTCTACAATTCGGGCGATCTCATGACCAAATTCCCTTTCAACGTCTTCGAATGTCATATCGGTATCTTCGACAGTATCGTGAAGCAGGGCACAGATAGTACTGCGAACCCCGAGGCCAATTTCTTCAACACAAATCATAGCCACGGCAAGCGGATGAATAATATAAGGCTCGCCGCTTTTCCTTCGCATGGTTTTATGAGCATCAGCAGCCATTTCAAAAGCATGACGGACAAGCTCTTTATCTCCCTTTTTTAATTTTTCCCGTAATGCCCTCAGCAATGCGCGGTAATGGCGCAAAATCTCCTTCTTCTCCTGCTCCTCGTTTAGATTATATTTTTGGGTGGTTGGCACCGCTACTATGTCCTGCTCTTCCATGGGTACGAATTTACGAAAACGGCGTTTATCACGGTTTTTTTAGGAAAAAGTTAAGGTTATACTGGCACAAGCGATATTTCTTCTTTCAAACTCCCCCCTACAATCACGCATGTTTAACTGAATATTACCCTTCTCCTCCAGTGAACGTTTCGGAGCGACAGTGTTTGCGAGCACTGCTGTGGTAGCAGCTCCGTTAACACCTTTGGGTTTAATAATTTAAGAATTACTGACGGTGCAGGTTGAGGACACGTGCTTTCCTCGAAAAAAAATATTTTTATGCAAATGGAGATAAGCGTAACAAAAGAAGGTGCTGGCTACTATTTTTTCGCGCGGGAAGCTTTTTGGTTATTGTTACAGCACTAACAGAAACACATGTATAATGGGTGAAGCGTTATTAGAAGAGATTTAACTCCTACGCTAAAATTTTGCCAGGTAAAATTCGTTGTGGTAAACACGTTCACTTCTTCTCCCTATTTTATAGCCTTTTATAAATCATTCCGTTAAAAAAGATAAGCAAAGAAGTGGATGTAGAAATGTTTCCTCATCGCTTGTTTGCTTCATAATGCTGTATGGCGATTGTGCTGTTCTGATAGTTAAAGTAGGCGGCAGAGGATTTGACTTTAATTGACTGTTTTAACGTTAATCTGTCTGTAAGTTTTGATACAGGTAAGTT
Organism: Segetibacter sp.; assembly: GCF_025963695.1. GTDB lineage: Bacteria > Bacteroidota > Bacteroidia > Chitinophagales > Chitinophagaceae > Segetibacter. The sequence continues at coordinate 50,188 of NZ_JAOQAH010000097.1, forward strand.
TGTACGAAAAATCGTAGTTGTTTGTTTTCACTACCTTTTATACTTTGGACGAAAAAAGCACGGAAATAAAATAATACCTGATAATTTTCTTACCAATACATTAAGAGATATTATAAGATAGATTTTAGTCATTCCTAAAAAGGGCATAAAGAATTTTGTATATAACGAGTATAATAAATATTACAATTTTAAAAACAAGTTTGGTTAATGAAAAAGGCTAGTGGGGTTTTGATGTTTTTATTTTTAGGTTTGATCGGCTATGGCCAGGAGGATACACTACAGGCAAAAGTTATATTAATTGGGGATGCCGGTGACTTTAAAGGTGGGAGGCACCCTGTAATAGAGGCGGTGCGACAAACAAATAAACTAGATAAGAAAACGACAATTGTTTTTTTGGGAGACAACTTGTACACCACCGGCTTGCCCGATGAACAAAATTCTTTTTACGATATAAAAAGAAGTGTGCTAGATACCCAAATTGCTATTGCAAATGGTACAGATGCAAAAGTATTTTTCATACCGGGCAACCATGATTGGGATAGAGGAGGCAAAGGAGGTTGGGAGGCAGTTAGGCGGCAGCAGCAGTATATAGATGCTAAAGGGGGTAAGAATGTGAAGTTCTATCCCGAAGATGGTTGCGGTGGACCGGTGGAAGTATCTTTAAGCGATGACGTGACGCTGGTAATGTTTGACAGCCAGTGGTGGATACATCCATATGACAAACCAGGGATAGAGTCTGACTGTGAATATAAAACGCCTTTTGAAGTACTAAACCAGTTAGAAGATATTCTTTCGAAGAACTCGAAGAAGCTTGTGATACTTGCATGTCATCATACTTTTAGAAGTTATGGTATTCATGGGGGTTATTTTACCCTTAAGCAACATATTTTTCCTCTTACTGATGCCTTCCCTAACCTATATGTCCCACTGCCCGCTATTGGTTCTATCTACCCGATTGCCCGTGGTGTTTTTGGAGTACCGGAAGATTTATCTCATCCCGCTTACGCCAATATGATTCGCGACGTAGAGAAAGTAGTTAAGGGACATCGTAATGTCATTTTTGCCGGGGGTCACGAGCACAGCCTTCAACTAATCAAAGACAGCACCTATAATTACATTGTAAGCGGAAGTGGAACCAAACATACTCGTGTTTCGCCCAATAAAAAAGCTCCCTTTGTTTCGGATTTAAATGGATATGCTGTATTGGATGTGTCAAAGAACAAAAACGTTAACCTTACTTTTTATACCGTAAGCGATTCTATAAAAAAGGCTTACAATAGTCACCTTCTAAACTTTTCAAAACTACCCGAGGAGGAGAATAAAAACGATGTTCCGGTCGTTTACGTGCCTTATTCTGCTGATAGCATAAGTGTAGCTGCAAATCTTACATACGCCGAAGTTTCCGGAACTAAGAAATTTTTCAATGGCAGTAATTATCGTGATGTATGGGCAGAACAGGTTAAGATGAAAGTTTTTAGAGTAAATGAAGAAATGGGTGGATTTAAAGTTGGAGAAATGGGTGGAGGACACCAGACCAAGTCATTGCGGTTAACTGACACAAGCGGAAAAGAATGGACTCTAAGAACTATAAATAAAGACATTACCAAAATACTTCCGGGAAACGTACAGGGAACGCTGGCGCAGGACTATTTGCAAGATTTTATTTCATCTGCACATCCTTATTCGCCTGTGATTATTCCACCCCTTGCCAAGGCTGTAAATGTTACAGTTGCTGCACCAAGAATATTTTTTATTCCAAATGATCCTGCTTTAGGTCCTTATCGACCCTTTTTTGCTAACACGATTTGCCTGTTGGAAGAAAGACAGCCAATAGCACGCGGAGAAGACACAAAGAGTGAACAGAAAGTGGTAAACAAAATGTTGGAGGATAATGACAATCACGTAGACCAGGAAGCGTTTTTGCGCGCACGTTTACTAGACTTTCTTATCGCCGACTGGGACCGGCATTTTGACCAGTGGAGGTTTTTAGAAAAAGATACAGGCAAAGGCAAGCTTTATTACCCTATTCCGAGAGATCGTGACCAGGCCTTTTCATACTCCAATGGATTACTTGTAAAGCTGGCGTCGCAAAATCTTATTCCTTTTTTAAAGGGGTTTAGAAGACAAATTCCAGGAATTCAATGGCTTGCATATTGGGCTAAAGATCTTGACCGTAGCTTTCTTAATTCCCTCGACTCTTCAACATGGTCAAAAGCATTAGCTAATTTTAAAACCAATCTTCCTGATAACGTGATAGATGAGGCTGTCAAAAAACTCCCGCCAGAAGTGTACGCTTTAGGTGGATCTGAAATTAGCGCCAAGTTAAAAAGCCGCCGCAATTATTTGCCGCGAGAAGGAATGAATTACTACAGGTTTCTATCCAAACAGGTAAATGTAGTAGGAAGCAATAAAAATGAATATTTCAAAGTACAGTCAGTTGGTAAAAATCTACAGGTACGGGTATATAAAAAAACAAAAGAAACAGATTCCGCATCTCTCGTCTATAGCCGCATTTTTGAGCCCGGGGTGACCGAGCAAATACATATGTACGGGCTGAATGGAGACGACGTTTTTGATGTGGATGAAAATGCTAAGTCAAAAATTAAAATGAGGATTATTGGCGGCAGGGGCAATGATACTTTTAACATTAAGGGAGATGTTAAGAATTACCTCTACGATCTGTCCAGCGAAAAAAATTTAATAGAAAATAAAAGCAGGACGAGGATCCGATTTGAGAATACTCCGGAAGTAAATAAATACAGCACCACAGGTTTTAATTATAACAAGAACAATTTTCCAAATCTAAATCTAGGCTTTAATGCTGAAGACGGTTTAATGGCTGGCCTTGGCTTTTCAAGAAAAACTTTTGGGTTTAGAAAAGAGCCTTTTTCAACTTTTCAAAAATTTTCAACGCTTTATGCCTTTAGTAGTGGTGCATACAGGCTTAATTACTCAGGAGAATTCAACCAGGTGATTGGAAAAGATGATATTGTTATTAATGCGGCACTCGCTAAACCTACCCTCAACAATTTCTTCGGTATCGGGAATTTTACTAAAGTGGCGAATAATAAAGAACCTTTGTTTTACCGTGTACGCTATAACTATGTTGATGCCGAGGTGTTACTTCGACGTAGATTGGGGAATGTTTTAAAGATGTTTGGGGGTCCAAAAGTGTTCAATTATTGGAACCATCTTGAAGATAACCGGGACAAAATATTAGATGCTCCCTCTCTTGTCGGTTTAGATTCAATTAACGTATATAAGACAAAGACCTATGTGGGGGGTAAGTTTGGAATATTGTTAAATAATGTAAACAATGAGTTTATGCCCACAAGGGGAATTTATTGGAATACCGAGTTTAATGCTTTAGCAGGTATTAATAAAAACAGTAAGCCACTTACTACGCTAACTTCAGACATGACACTCTACTCAAGCCTCACCGATCCTGCCAGGGTGGTGAGTATCCTCAGGCTTGGTGGGGGGCATATCTTTAGCAAAAATTACGAATACTTCCAGGCGTTGAACCTGGGACAAAACAATGTTTTAAGAGGATTTAGAAAAAACCGGTTTGCAGGAACTTCATTAGCATACGGAAGCTTGTCTTTGCTTGTGAAGTTATTTGATACCAAGTCTTATATTTTGCCAGGTTCTGTTGGCGTACTTGCATTTGATGATATTGGAAGGGTTTGGGCAGAAAATGAGACGAGTAAAAAATGGCACAACTCTTTTGGTGGAGGACTGTATTATTCGCCATTTAATATGCTGCTTATTTCAGCGGCGATGGGCTTTTCTGAAGAAGGGACGCTTTTTAATCTTTCGATCGGCACAAAATTTAATCTGACTTTTTAATAATACTAATGGATTACACTTCAATCTATAAGAAAGTAGAAGCCTATGTCACAGATCTTTTTGAGCGAATGGCGAACCCAAACCTAACTTACCACAATTTACAGCACACGATTAAAGTAGTAGCCAGAACCAAAGAAATTTCAGCACATTACCACCTGATTGAAAATGATTTACTTGTTCTTTTTGTAGCTGCATGGTTTCACGATACTGGCTACTTGTTTGATGAAGTAGCTTTGCATGAAGAGAAGAGTGTACAGGTAATGAGCGATTTTAACCAAACGCTTATCAACGATAACGATATTATAAAAAGTATTGAAGAGGTAATATTAGCAACAAAACCATCGGCAAAGCCAGCAAATCTGTTACAACAAATATTAGTTGATGCCGACTCCTATCACTTTGGAACAAAAGAAATTGATATTACCAATAAGCAGGTGCATGATGAATTTACTGCTCGCAATGGACCTATAAGCAAGAAGGACTGGGACAGGCAAACGGTGAAAATGTTGGAAAACCATCGCTATTACACCACATATTGCAGGGAACTGCTTAACGACAGAAAAAAGAAAAATATCAAAAAGTTAAAGAAAAATATCGAACAGGAACCAGACGAAGCGGCCACTCTTCTTGGCGACAGGCAATCTGTAAAGGCTGCTAATAACCTTACTACAAAAGGTATCCAAACAATGCTTCGTCTTACCTCGGAAAATCACATGAAGTTGAGTGACATGGCAGACGGAAAGGCCAACATTCTTATATCTGTAAATGCCATTATCATCTCCGTAATTTTATCTGTGCTGATGCGAAGGTTGCAGGAGGATACTTATTTAACCGTTCCCACCATTATTTTTCTATCATCGTCAGTATGCACTATTGTTGTAGCCATTTTAGCTACCCGCCCTAAAGTAAGCGCAGGAAGGTTTAGTGAGCAGGATATTGATACTAAAAAAACCAACCTTCTCTTCTTTGGTAATTTTTATAAATGCACCCAGGAGGAGTATGAAAAAGCAATGTCGAAGATGATGGTTGACTCGGAGTATTTGTATGGCTCCCTTATTAAAGATATTTACCAGCTAGGCGTAGTACTTGCGCGTAAATACAGACTCATCAGGTGGGCCTACAACATCTTTATGTTTGGAATAATAATTTCAGTGATTGCCTTTGCCATTGCAGTTATGATGAGTAGCAGCGGCAGTTCAATAACTCTTCCGCAAGGGTCCCCGCTATAAAGCTGTTACCAGGTTGCCCTCATTTTTCTTTTCCTTTTAAAAACTCAATTCCAACAAAAATGTTACTTAACTTTTCCATCCAATATTTAAAGATGCAGCGAGTTTTTTCTTTCTGTGAATGTTTTCAAAAGAAAATATGAAGTCGCCACTGAAGAAATTATTCGCTTTTAGCTTTGTAAGCAGGTATAGGTTCTCACTTATATTCTACATGTCTGTTTTCTGGACGGTGGTTGATTTTATAATCGTTCTTACCAGGCCCGAACCGGCCTATTATAGCTTTGCCTCTGCCATCTTACTTCGAAGTGTTCTTATTTTTTGCATGAGCCTTGTTATAGGGTACGTGTTAGTCTTTAAATTAAAAAGGCTTTTCAGAAATCGTTCTCTCGCCGTAAGTTTTGTTTTTCGAAGTGGTATTTTATTTATTGCCGCATTTATTGTTAACTATCTCATCCACGCAGCAAACATTATTTTCATTCTTCATTTAAGCGTTGGTGAAGCATTGCAACGCTACGGACAAGATGCGTTTCATCCTTTATGGCTTACTCAAAAAATAATATATTGGATGGCTCTTTTCGTATTTACACAATTAATAATAGAGGTAAACGAGAAGTATGCGCCCGGGGTTTTTATGGATATTCTTTTAGGAAAGTATCTGGAGCCCAAAATAGAAAGAAGGATTGTAATGTTCATCGATCTAAAAGACTCGACCCCGATAGCTGAAAAATTGGGTCACCAGCAGTATTTTAAATTTATAAGGGAGTTCATTTACCAAATTTCAAATGCACTAATAGAACATGGTGGCAGTATTTATCAATATGTAGGTGATGAAGTAGTGGTCTCGTGGCTTTTTGAAAAAAAGAATACCCGGAAGTGTATGGATGCTTTAATTGAAGCAAGAAAAAATTTGCAGAAGCGAGGGGAACATTTTCGTAGAAGGTATGGACTGATCCCAGAGTTTAGGGTTGGAATTCATTTAGGTGATGTAACGGTTGGAGAAATAGGTGTGATAAAAAAGGACATCGCTATGAGTGGTGATACGATGAATACAACAGCCCGTATACGAAGTGCATGCAGCGAATTGAACCAGAAATACATTGTGTCACTTGACTTTAGAGAAAATGTTGATTTAAAGGACTGGCAAACCGAGAGCCTGGGTATAGTTGAATTGAAAGGAAAAAACCACGGAATTGAATTGTTTTCGCTGAAAATCTAAATTTGAAGATCCTCCTGCTTTATTAGCCTGGTGCAAATAATATAAAAAGCTGCCTTAAGTATAAAAGTACAAGTGAGTGACACAACAATGCTGCTACAACGAACACCGTTGGTTAAGAAAATCAATAATCCAGCTCTAATTTCAGGCGGTCTTTTAATTCCTTAATCATTGGGTATTGCTCGATAACCCGCTGATACTTTTCGCGGGTAGTTAAAGTTGCTTCAGAAATTACAATCTCTTTTGGCTGTTCGATTATACGTATGGTAAAACCTACGTTTCGGTTTTTGAAACAACTTTTTAAATACTCAAGCAAAGGCACTTTCTCCTGTTCAATAAATTTCTGCTCAAGGCTGGCTGAAACAGTAATAGAAAAATGCTGCTCATTTACCACTTGTAGCTCGGCATTATTAAAAACAGTGACGACTGAGTGTTTTAACTGTTGCTTTAATTTATCGGTAAAGCATTTCCAATGTTCTTTCAGGTTTTCTTCCGTTACCGGAACTGCTTCCTCTATATTCTCAGCAGTTTTATTGGTGATATGTTTATCACGAAGACTTTGAAGAAGAGACTTTTTTGCAGTGGCAGGCTCTTTTGGTTTAACCGGTGCTGTCTTAACCGCTGTTTCAGTTAAGGTATCTGTAGCAGTTTGCAACATTGACAACGGCGCTGCAACAGGTGCAGGCTTTAAAGCAACAACCTTTGGTTCAGCCACAGTAGCAGAAGGTAGCTTTGACTCAATATATAGTTTGGCTGACGTAGCATTTGATGGAACAGCAGGTGCAGACTTTATTTGCAACGATTGCAACGGTTCAAATCTTACTGCTACCGGGCCATTAACCCGCTTTTTTTTTACAAGCGAAGCCGTTTGATTATCGAAAGACAATTCTATTGCTTGCTGCAAAAAAGTAAGCTTTATCATGGTCATTTCTACATGCAGCCTCTTGTTTCGGGCCATCTTGTAATTAATCTCCGCTTCGTTCAAAATGTTTAGCGCACTTATAAGGTAAGCAGGACTGACCTTTTTAGCTGTTTCTATATATTTTGGCTGAAGACCTTCTACCACATCAAGCAAAGACGCAGCTCTGGGATTTTGACAAACCAGCACATTGCGAATAAATTCTGCATAGCCGTTTAATACCAAATCTCCTTCAAACCCTTTGCGGTTTATCTCGTCGTAAAGCAACATCGACCCGGCCATATCCTGGTTAATCTGGGTATCGAGCATTTTGAAATAATAATCGTGGTCCAGTATGTTCAGATGCTCTAATGTATTTTGGTAAGTGACATCTCCATTTGTAAAACTTACAATCTTGTCAAGTATACTAAGCGAGTCTCTCATACAACCTTCGCTTTTTTGAGCGATCAATTGCAAGGCAGCCTTTTCTGAATGAATATCTTCTTTTCCGGCAATTTCCTGCAAATGCTCAACCGTGTCGTTGTTGGTGATACGCTTGAAATCGAAGATCTGGCAACGGCTTAAAATGGTAGGAAGTATCTTGTGCTTTTCGGTAGTAGCTAATATAAAAATGGCATAAGAAGGCGGTTCTTCTAATGTTTTCAAAAATGCATTAAAAGCACTTGTACTAAGCATGTGTACCTCATCTACAATGTAGATCTTGTATTTACCCGCCTGAGGTGCAAACCTAACCTGCTCAACCAGTGCGCGAATGTCTTCTACAGAGTTATTGCTGGCTGCATCGAGCTCGTGAATATTAAGGGAAGTTCCTTCATTAAACGAAACACAACTATGGCAAACGTTACATGCTTCACCATCTGGTTGTATGTTTTCACAATTAATTGTTTTAGCTAAAATACGGGCACAAGTTGTTTTACCTACTCCCCGCGGACCACAAAATAAAAAGGCATGAGCCAGTTGATGATTGCGAATAGCATTTTTTAAGGTAGTGGTAATATGGCTTTGCCCCACCACCGTATTAAAGTTTTGAGGCCTGTATTTTCGCGCTGAAACGATAAATTTTTCCATAATTTTCTCTCTCTCAAAAACGGGTTGAAGTGCAAATTAACAAACTTTGCTAAAGGATTGCACCTTCATTATTCACACCAAAGAGTCTGTACTGTTATTAATTTTTTTGGTAGCGGGCGGTAAAATAGTACCATGCTTTTGTTGCGTCGCACACTTCGACCGCAACAAAAACCGCAACACAGCAAATTGTATGTTGACAGCAAACATTTTAGGTGGCGAAACTATTTTTAAAGAGCCCCCGGTTGCCGTTGAAAGTTTGTTCGTTGTAGCAGCGACTAAGAACGGGCAGCCAAAAGAGATGCTGCTAATTAAGAAGTAGCCATTTGTTCCAAATCCTTTTATCCGGCAAATCCGTTTAAATCCATGTCATCCGTGTTCAAACCATACCCCCAAATCCGCCATCGGTGTTCCATCGTCACTGCCGTTTGCTGTCATAATGGTCTTTGCGCTGGTCATCTTCATCATCCATTTCGGGGCCTTTTATAATCTTTCGCCAGTCAATATCCCGGTTATAACGCTTCATCGCATTGGTGGGATCAAATACTTTTTTAGAAGGCATGACTAAATTATATGGAGTATAATCAGGCTTACCTGTAAAAAAGTCTTGCAAGCCTGAAGCAGTAGCATCATACTGATTTACGTAAGGAACATTTAAAATATTATAAATAGTTTTTAAAATGGAGCCAAAGTTCGAGTGAGTATGCGATGTATAACCCCGCTTTACATAAGGACCTGCCATCATAAGGATACTTCTATGGGCATCTATGTGATCTACTCCCCCTTGCGGATCATCTTCGGTAATAATTACCAGCATATTTTTCCAGTAAGGTGTGCGGGAAAGAAAATGTAAAATTCTGCCAACTGCCAGGTCGTTATCGGCCACAAAAGAATGACGATAAGGATATCCATCTGCAGGTCTCGGACTGGCAGTATGATCGTTAGGAACCTGCATGGTTACCAATTGAGGCATTTTACTTTTGCCTGTTAACCACATCTTTTTAAAGTTCCTTTCAAACTGTTCCATCCTGAACTGGTCGGGAATATTTGTATTATAACCGGCATAATCGTGGCTGGTCCTGCTCCACAGCGCTTTTTGCATCGGAACCATTACCGCATGTGCTGCGCCCGTGGCGGTGTCCGTCCATTCTTCACGTACATGAGCTGTTTCATTCGCTTCACCAAAATTGTAAAAAGATACTTTCTTTCTATCCAAAGCTTCCCACAAACCACCTCTTTCTGCATAATCTTCCGGGTCGATACTGCCTGTAGATCCGGGAAATCTTCTGCCTGAAGCTTTTGAAAATATTTTCGCCCTTTTATCTACGCTTGAATTGGTTTCTACCCATTCATTCGGTATTACGCCCATCATCCAGTGGTGCCCATGAATGGAGGCATCGCTATCACAGTAAAAATTGTCTGCAAAAGCAAACTCACTTGCTACTTTTAAATGATTTGGAGAGACATCGACGTTCTTTAGGTCTCCGCTTGTATCACTAATATTTACACGCACGCCAAAACGGGCCAAACTCGAATCGCCTTTACCCGTGTTTAATTGACCCATCACTTCATCATATGTCCTGTTTTCCTTAGTAATGTAAACGATGTGCTTAATCGGGCTGCTTCTTAATCCGGGTAACAGAGGAACCGGATTTTTCATGTCATCCCTTGCCGCTGTTTCAATAAAAGTATTATCGATGCATTGCTTGGTATATGCACTTAGCTGCTTTACATCGGGAACTGGTATTTTATGAAAAGTACCGAGTTGAATATCTCCAATATAAGTTCCCTGTTCAGGTTCTACGAAACCTTTACCCCCATTTGGACCGGCTCCATAACCTCGACAAGTAATCACGTACAATTCCTTCTCATCGTTACTTAGTTGCACCCGTGCCGGCCCCCATCCCGTCGGAATTAACCCTCTCGTAATTTTCTTTTCAACATCAATAACTGCAACCGCATTAAATCCTAATAGCGCTACGTACAACGTTTTTTCATCTTTGCTCAAACATATTCCAAAAGGTAACAAGCCCCGGTAACGATCAATCAAAGGATCTACCTTAATCGGAATATGACCAATGATTCTATGGTTGCGATAATCAATAACCGAAATATTATCATTGGTTGCGTTGCTTACATAAGCATACCTGCTGCCGACAACTATCGAATTGGGGCTTGCGCCGCCCACCACTTCTGCACCTTCCACCATTTGGCCTACCTGGTGGCCCGGCTTAAATTTATCAATCACTTTGTTAGTTACTAAATCAATTGTATACACACTCATTGCTTCAGGAGCTAATGGACTTCCGACACCAGGCACTTTCCTTCCCTTATATTCATAGCCTTCGATTGCCTCTTTAGTATTATCGCCATAAGGATGAAATGGCAAGGACAGGCTGTCTTTATTTTTCGGAGTAAGCCCAGTTAATAAAGGATAATCATAAACACCCACGTTGGCTACAAACGCTGTTTTATAATCAGGGCTAATTGCGAGTCCAAAAGGTTGACGGCCGGTTTTTATAGATGCGGTTATTTTTTTTGTATGAATATCAATACGAACCAGTCTGAAATTGCCTCTGTCGAGCACCAATAGTTCATGATTGATATTGTTCAGCAAGAGATCAGAGGTAAAGCTGTCGCCATACTCAACCCCTTCTATACTCCCATTTAATGAAATGGAATCAACTCGCCTGAATTTTTCTACGTCATATATAAGTACCGATCCGTTATCGCCACCACTTAAATAAACAGTTTTAGAATCGGGCGAAAATGCAACTCCTAAAAAAGACCCGTTAGAAAAAGGTGACGCAATAGTTTTATCATATGAAGGCACCCGTATTTTATTTAACGTGCTGTTATTGATTATTGTAAATACACCATTATGCAGCGTGATCGTTTTTGTTCCGTCAGGAGAAATGGCCATACCAAAAGGATCGTGAGTTATCTGAATAGTTTGACCAGCGGGAGTAACAAGTCTGCCGCTTGGTAAAACGGTTTTTCCATTTTTATTAATGTTTGTGTACGCATCCTTGCCGGGCACAGTTAAAATCTTCAGGAGCCTTTGGGCAGGAGTTTGAAATGCAAGTGAGATTAGAAAGATCAGAAAGAAACCTTTTGCGGCAGTATTCATAAGTTTTACAAAAGAAGTATTTAATTGGAAAAAGAAGCCATTCTTACAAACATTTCCAGAAGTAGTGCTTCTTCTCAAAAATTTGCAAGGCTGCAAGGCCGGCTTTTTTACATAATGACAACGTCCGGTAAAAGTATCTCAACGCAACGTATTATTAGTCGTCATAGTAAAGAGAGAAAACTTCGAATTGTACATTTTGTCTTTCCCCGTTTAAATGCTATTTTTCATATATCCATAAAACGGGATTATGCAACAGTCGGTAAGTTGTAAAGGAAATCAGAATATGACTAACCAGATTAATCTCAAAACCACCAGTCTAAAACAATTTTCGCAAACTTTTACCTTCACACTTTCCGTAATGGCACAAATGTTTCAGATGGAAAAAAACCAAATAAAAATAACAGATCAAATTTATTGATAAGTCAGACCGTTAGATAGAAGATTAATTATCATGAGTAAAAACAAATTCATTCCAAGAGATATTAGCTGGTTAAGTTTTAATGCACGAGTGCTGCAAGAGGCAAATGACCCAAGTGTTCCATTAAAAGCAAGGATCCGTTTCCTTGGCATTTTTTCAAATAATCTCGATGAGTTTTTTAGGGTACGGGTAGCTACTTTAAAACGGATGACGCAGATCGGAAAGAAGAATATGCACCTTGAAGAGGATCCTCAGAAGATTTTGGATGATATTCAAATGACCGTTTTGCAACAGCAGAATGAATTTAACCGAATTTGGGAGGATATACTGGTTGAACTTGAACATGAGAAAATCTACCTTCTAAACGAAAAACAATTAAATGAGGAGCAGAGCAAATTTGTAAGAAAATATTTTGAAGAAGAAGTAAGAAGTAACGTAATACCGCTGTTGGTAGAAAGCATTCCGCAATTTCCTTACCTGCGGGAAAAATCAATTTACCTGGCGGTAATCATGAGAAAGGTAAATAGTGCCTATGAACAAAAGTACGCGCTGATAGAAATACCAACCCGGACTTTAGGACGATTTGTTTTACTGCCTGCCACAAATGGAGAGCAAAATATTATTCTACTTGAAGACGTTATTCGCTTTAACCTGCCTTCCATATTTTCTTACTTCGGATTCGATCATTTTGAGTCACATATTTTTAAAGTAACCAAAGACGCAGAAATTGATATAGATAGCGACATTTCAACATCGCTTATCCAAAAAATAGAAAAAGGCATAAAAAATCGCCGCAAAGGAAAAACGGTGCGTTTTGTATATGACAAAGAAATGGATGCCGGTTTGTTGGAATACCTGATCAGGAAATTAAACCTTTCAAGAAAAGACAATATCATTCCCGGCGCTCGTATTCACAACTTTAAGCACTTTATGGATTTTCCTGATGTATTTAATTCAGAAAATCATCGCAGGGGTTCTTTCATGCATCCTGACCTTTCTCACTCGCTTCGGGTTACAGACGTAATACTTGAAAAAGATGTACTGCTTAATTTTCCATATCATTCTTTCAATTCAGTTATTGATCTGTTAAGGGAGGCCGCAATAGATCCCTATGTAACTGTTATAAAAATAACTTTATATCGCCTTGCCCCTAATTCTAAAATTATAAATGCATTGATAAATGCGGTGCGTAATGGAAAAGAAGTTGTTGTAATGCTTGAATTAAGAGCACGTTTCGATGAAGAAGCAAACCTTATCTGGAAAGAAAAACTGGAAGAAGAAGGCGTAAAAGTATTGATTGGAGTAGACAATATGAAGGTGCATGCAAAAATTTGCATGATCAGGAAACGGGTGGCAGACCAGGTTATTCAGTACGGATTTGTAAGTACCGGCAATTTAAACGAATCAACGGCAAAGGTGTATGGCGACCATTGCTTGCTTACAAGCAACCGGAATGTTATGACCGATATTAACCGGATTTTTAATTTTCTCGAAAATCCCAAATCAAGCTTCGAATCTTTAAAGCTCTGCCAAACATTATTAGTTTGCCCCACTAGCATGCGGCATGAGTTAACGCAATTAATAAATAAGGAGATTAAGAATGCAAAAGCAAAAAAAGATGCTTGTATTACTTTAAAATTGAACTCGCTGAGTGATGCGGACCTAATAGAAAAGCTGTACGAGGCAGCGCAGGCAGGTGTGGTAGTAAAAATGGTAGTAAGAGGGATCTTTTGCGCCGTTGTTGAAAATTCAAAATTTAAAAAACCAATCAGTGCCATCAGTATTGTTGACGAATATCTTGAGCATGCCCGCGTCCTGATTTTTCACAATGATGGCAAAGAAAAAGTTTTTATCTCTTCAGCCGACTGGATGGTAAGAAACCTTGACCATCGTATAGAGGCTGCTATTCAGGTCACAAATAAAGATATCGTTACCGAATTGAAAGACATTATAAACATCCAGTTACAAGACAATATAAAAGCCCGGTTGCTCGATCGCGAACTTTCTAACAATTATGTCGAAAAAGATGAACATCATAAGGTAAGGTCGCAAATCGAAATCTTCAATTACCTGCAGCAAAAGACGCTTCATATTCAAGACACCATTCCAGAACCGCATGCCGCAACTACCTTAATTTAAAGATTTTTTCATGATAGGTTTTATGGCAAACATCAAAAAAGCTATCGCCAATAACGATAGCTTTTTTGATGTTTTGCCAAATATTACAAGCTATACTTCGTCCATCCCTTCCACCAGCTATCACCAGGCCCACAAGCGCCTTTGTAATTAACCTCCGTTAACCCTGAAAGTTTTCCGCTGGTATAAACTGCACCTGCTCTAGCTACAGAATTCGCTGTCGGATTAAAATCAGGTGACGTGTAATTAAACGGAGCTGTTAGTCCAGCTTCTTCATTATTAGTTAAGACGGTGTTTGAATAGGCTCCAGTATTAAACCAGGCAAAAACAGAAGCTGTAGTAGCACCAGTTGCGGCTGTTGAGCTTGCGGCATAAACAAGCGGTTGAGGGCAACCAGCAACAATGTTGTTTTGCATCAGCAAAGAAGGTGTTGCAGATGTAATATTCAGGTCAGTAGGTACTCCCTTAGATGCGTCAATTACAATACCTTGAGGCCACCCTGCAATAATTGAATTGAAAATTGAAAGGGAAGAGTTTCTGCGAATTTGTGCGCCTGCCAAATACAAACTATTACCCGTTGTTGTAGACGTAGCCCTCGGCCCTAGCACTGTCATGTTACTAAATACTGCTGCTGTTTGTGGAAGCAATGCACTTCCGTTTGCATCATTGTCGCTTTCAAACGCCTCGCTTTTCGATATATCTGCAATAGCCGGATCTCTTAAAGCAATACCAAACTGCACCTTACCTGCAAAACCGTTATCAGTATCAAAATCATCATCTAACGTGCGGAAAGAAATAAGGTGTTTACAATTTACAGTTCCTCCAAACCACTCAAAAGAATCATCGTTTGCATAAGAAACCTGTACATAGTCAACAACAGTTTGGTTGCCTACTCCTCCAAGAGTTAAACCGTTAATTTCTTTATCAGGCAAAAATGCATAGCCCGCATATTCAATTCTTACATACCTTAAAATACCGCTATTATCAGCAGGGTTTTGTTGTTGTGTGGTGGGTGTACCGTAAAGACCTAAACCATCACTGTTATTAATTCCACCTTCAATTTCCCCTACGCCCTGCACGCCGTTAAATGATGCGTTTGTAGGTGCATTCCCCAAAATCACCAATCCTGCCCAGTCTCCACGTTGTGGTGTAGCTGCTTCTGATGTAAAAATAATTGGTTTATCAGCAGTACCATCCGCTATTATCTTCGAGCTTCTTGTTACAATCAGTCCACCGTTTTTACCCGTTTCGCCTACTATTTTAGTGCCTGGCTCAATGGTTAAGACTGCCCCGTTTGTTACATATACAAGGCCCCGAAGCTTATAAGTGTACTGTGCCTTTAAGGTTCTGCTTGCTGTAACTCTACCCTCAAGAATAACATTCTCGTTGGTATTACTGCTCCCATTCGAATCTGTTATAACCGTTGTCGGTCCGTCAACCTCTATTTTACGACAGCTGCTTATTGCAACGCCTGCTGCGATAAAAAGAATGAACAACTTTTTCATGTGTTTATTTTACTTTAAGTTTTTTTTTGATAATTATTTTTTGGTATCCGGCTTTTGAACACCCATTAAACTTTTGTTGCGTCGCACACTTGTACTGTAATGCTTTTCCCTTCTCCCTTTAAGGATTGTCATTTAGTTAAGCATTGGCAGGCGTCATTGCGAGGAGGAACAACGAAGCAATCTGCCTGTAGAAAACAAAAGACCTTTCTATGTAGGCGAGCACATTGCTTTGTTCCTCGCAATGCCGGCCTACTTCTTTCTTTCTACATACCGTAACCAAACAACAGGGCCCTTTAGCGCCCGCGCTTCTACCGTATATTATAGGCAAATGAAAAGCTAACGTTTGTACCAAACTTTCTCCTGATGGCTAAAGCATCCCGGCCTTTATCGTACTTACTGTTTTGGTTCAGGTCTACATAGTAGTTGGTTGCCCGGTTCAAAATGTCAGAAGTGTTCAGCTTTAATTCGCCTTTATTCTTCATTATTTTCTTTGCTATCTGAAAATCAATTAAAGGACGTGAGGCTTCCCAAATGGGTGGAGTGTTATCGCCACCAACATATAATATTCTGTCACCAATCTGATTATATAGAAGTGTAGTATTCAATCCCAGTTTTTCAATATCATATTGAAGTGAAGCATTAAATACATAAGGACTTTGACCTTGCATCGGCCGCCTTATTTGTGCAGTCTGGCTTTCTACCCTGTTGTATATGTAAGAAAGATTGGTTTGAAAAGTGAAGTTGCGCAGGGCCTCAGTGAAGTCAAGTTTTTTTCTAAGCTCTAGTTCTGCGCCAAAGCCATTTGCTTTATCAGCATTAAGGAAGTTATAAGAACTACCCCCGCCCGCAACAGCGTTAAAATAAGATTCAATAGGATTTTTAAAATACTTATAAAACAGACCCACCGTAAAAAGTTCGCCTGCTCTTGGATATAGTTCATATCGCAAATCGGCGTTGGTCACTTTTGTACGAACCAGGTTTCTATATCCTGCAACCGTTGCACCCAACTCAAAATCATAAAACTGAAAATCACTTAGTTCCCTAAACTCGGGACGGATAACAGTTTGTGAACCTGACAAACGAATATTAGCGCTATTGGTTACTTTGTAAGTAAGGTTAAAGCCTGGAAGAAAATCTGTTGTACGGGTATGTAAATGCCTTGGATCACTTTGTTTTAAACTGCCAATTACCTGGTCATAATCCTCTACTCTCACACCCCAGGTTACTCTTAGTTTATCAGTAACCTGGTTATCAAACTGAAGAAAGCCTGCATTAAGAATGGTGTTGGCTATATACCTAAACCTGTCTCCTGCCAGTTCGTTAAATGAAAACTTATCATCTGCTCCATTTCCAAAGTTTTCTGGGTTAAAAATTTTATGCTCGGGCAGGGTTTGTAAAGCAAGGTTCTCTCCATTAGGAATATAGATGGCGAAAGGCCTTGAATCAAACAACCTGTCTTTTATTTGGAAGAAGTAACCTGCTTTGATAGTTTGATTTAGATCGAACAATTTAAAAGAAGTAGCCACGTCGGCACCTGTGTTATAAATGTAATCGTTCAAAAATCCATAATAACGGCTTCCTGACTTCTGCGATGTCTTTGATGTTGCTATTAATGCAATGTATGCTGCGTCGGGTGTTTCCGGATCCTGGTTGTATTGCAAACGGCGCTGGTCCGGAATGTATTGATCTAAAATGTTGAAGCTTCCATACCAGTGCAATTTGGATTGCAAGCGTGGAAAATTGTGGTCGCCAGATAATTGCGTATTAAAAAATGTATTTGATTTAAGCGCTAACTCTGTTGCCTTAATATTCTGGCCCAGTGAAGAATTGAATTCAAAGTCTTTACCTGTTCTATGAGTTACATAATCGGTTGCATTTATATTGACCAGGTTTTTGAACGATATCTTATGATTGCCTCCGAGTTGAAGGGTAACATTTCCAAGCGCTCCCCACAAAACATCGCGGCTATACTTATTGTTATTGTAGTCGAAATTTACACTGGGAAGATTGTTTTGGAAAGAGTAGAGCGTATTGTGAAACTCGGTTCTCTTATTTTGCTGATTATAAGTAAGTGCAAATATTGTCCCTAATTTATTGTTGGCAGACAGTCTCTTATTAAAACCACCACTCACTTGGAATGATTTATTTAGAACAGGTATCATGTTGGTTGCGTTCTTTTCTGCAGACCAAATGTTTTCAAATTGCTTTCCGAAGGCGTTCTGTTCAACTTTCGTTGATCCGGCATCACTGAATTTAGATTTGGTTGGTAAGCCTGTGGGCAAACCTCTTGTGCCATCATCAACGCCTAACCAATCCAGCTTTCCTCCACGGTAAGTATAAAAGTCTTTACCTATTGTTTGCGTGTTGAAACCTGTACCTATTTGAACATTCAGAAAATTGGTTGAAGGAACATCTTTAGTATTTACCTGCACCAAACCACCAGCCCATTCGCCGCTTAATTCGGGAATAAAAGATTTATTGATAATCATATTATCAATCATTGCTGCAGGAAAAATATCAAATGAAAAAGTCTTTCTGTCAGGCTCGGTACTGCTTAATAAGACCCCGTTCAACATTGCCTGGTTATAGCGGTCACTTAAACCTCTTACAACAAGATATTTACCTTCCTGTATAGAGGTTCCCGGAATTCTCTTAAGTATTTCTCCTGTGTTTTTGTCTGGCGATCTTCTGATGGCCTCTGCAGAAATCACCTGCGCAACAGCACTGGTGTTCTTTTGGTAAGCGATTAATGCGTTTACCGATTCTCTTCTTGCTCCGGAAGATTTTACTACGACATTTTCAAGCTTTTTACTTGCCTCTTCCAGAATTATGTTTAGCTCTTCAGTTTTACCTGCCACTACAATTATATCTGCAACCATCTTTTCCTTATACCCTACAGCCGATACCTGAATGGCTAAAAGTTTGGAAGCTGGAACAGATAGTACAAAATTGCCTTCTACGTCTGTAGATGTTCCGGTTGACAAACCTTGTACAGTAACAGACACCCCGGAAAGAGGCTCGTTTTTTATGTTACTTATTTTACCATTGATCTTAGCCGTGGTCTGAGCACAGACTGAGTAAGAGATGAGTGTGAGTGCAGTTGTAAAAAAGAAAATATAAGTTTTCAAGGTAGTTACTTTGGTTGCAGCAAAAGTATCAGGGCTATGTTATGGTACTATTACCCCAATATTAATTCGCTGTTACCTAAATGTTACCATAGTATTAACAGAAGAGGTATTTCTGTTTGTTTTTAAAAAAGACTTCAGGTTTAAAAAGGTACTGTTAGCACGGTTTTGTTGATGCTCGTTATGCTACTTTGCCAGGGCGAATTTTAGATGAGAGTTTAAAAGCTGCTACAAGACCAAATTGTACAAGTGAGTGACACAACGATGTTGAAAGAAGTTATAAAGCCGGTAACAAACAGCACTTGAAAAATACTATACTCATAAGACTATAAATCTTACTCAATATTATCTTATTATTAAGTAATCGTTAAGCGTTGTAGATAGATGCCTTAACTCTATTTTTGCTTAAATTTTTATGTATGGGATTAAATTCTATCGGTAAACTGTTCATGCCAAAAAATACCATCTTCTACAATTTGTTTGAAGAGGTTGCTGTAACTGTTCGTACCATGGGTGGAGTATTAAAGCAACTGGTTAATGAACCTGACTTTGATAAAAGGGCTTCCCTCTCGAGCAAGCTGGAAGACCTGGAACACTTAAATGATGATCATACTCACAAATTGTTTACTGAATTGGGCCGCAATTTCATTACTCCTTTTGACAGAGAAGACATTCATACTCTTGCCTCTGCCTTAGATGATATTGCAGACTATATTTATTCTTCGGCGAAAAAGATCATCTTTTATAGGGTTAATCCAAATGATCCAGGCATTCAAAAAATGGTTGAGTTGATTGAACAAGGTACGATACACGTGCAAAGCGCGGTTGTAGAGTTGCGCAATATGAAAAACCTTAGAAAAATAACTGAAGCGTTGGTAAGGGTTAATGATATTGAGAACCAGGCTGACGACATTTTTGACTTGAGCATTGAGAAGCTTTTTAACCAGGAAAACGATTTTAAAGAGGTTATTAAAAGAAGAGAAATATACCAGGTGTTAGAACTTGCTACAGATAAGTGTGAGGATGCTGCGAATGTAATTGAGTCTATTATCGTTAAATATGCTTAATTAGTTCTTACCCTCACATCAAAATTTTTGTATGATTTCTTTACTGGTTATTATAATCATTTTCGCTTTTATTTTCGACTTTATTAACGGGTTTCACGACGCGGCAAACAGTATCGCCACTATTGTTTCTACAAAGGTTCTTACGCCTTTCCAGGCTGTTTTGTGGGCGGCGTTTTTTAACTTCTCTGCATTTTTTATTTCAAAATATATTATTGGCGGGTTTGGTATTGCAGACACAATAGCCAAAAGTGTAAGCATACAAAAAGGGGATCCATTGGCATTGTATGTAATTCTTGCGGGGCTTTTATCTGCTATTATCTGGAACCTTATAACATGGTGGTTCGGTATTCCCTCCAGTTCATCTCATGCATTGATAGGTGGTCTTATTGGTGGTGCTGTTGCGCATTACCATACTTTCAGTGTCGTAAACGCCAGCAAAGTTTTACCTACCATTTTTTTTATTGTAGCTGCTCCGTTAATAGGTATGATCATGGCTTTTTTTATTACAGTTTTGATAGTGCAACTGTGCAAAAGATCGAACCCTTACAAGGCGGAGCGATGGTTTAAGCGTTTGCAATTGGTATCGTCTGCTGCTTTTAGCATAGGGCACGGCGGCAATGATGCACAAAAAGTGATGGGACTTATTGGTGTTGCAATGGTTGCGAGCAACTATATCCCCGACTTGAAAAGTATTCCTGACTGGGTACCGCTTAGTTGCTTTGTATTTATCGGTTTAGGAACCATGAGTGGTGGCTGGAAAATTGTAAAAACCATGGGTACCCGCATTACAAAAGTTACTCCCCTCGAAGGTGTTGCGGCAGAGACTGCAGGCGCAGTTACCCTTTTTTTAACCGAGCATCTAAAAATACCTGTTAGCACTACGCATACAATTACTGGTTCCATTATTGGCGTTGGAGCAACTAAACGCCTTTCGGCCGTACGCTGGGGTGTAACCGTAAGCCTTTTATGGGCTTGGATTCTTACGATACCAATCAGTGGTACTATTGCAGCCCTCATCTTCTATCTTATCAAAGCATTTCTATAATAAAAATCACACATGCAGAATCAGTATTTACACTTATTTTGCATGTGTAAATACTGTTAATACATATTTTATGAAAAAAATCCTGGTTACAGGTGGCTGCGGTTATATTGGTTCGCATACAATTGTTGACCTTATAGAAAATGGATTTGACGTAATATCTATAGATGACCAGTCGCGAAGCACCCGTTATCTTTTAGATGGAATAGAAAAGATAACCGGCAAAAAAGTAAAAAATTATAAAGTAGATCTGAAGGACTACAACGACACGAGGGCAGTGTTCCAGGAAAATGAAGACATTTCTGGAATTATTCACTTTGCTGCTTATAAGGCTGTGGGAGAGTCAGTGGAAGAGCCGTTGATGTATTATGAAAATAATTTGTTTTCGTTAATTAACCTGTTGAAGTGCGTAGATGAATTTCGTGTTCCTCACTTCGTTTTTTCTTCTTCGTGTACAGTATATGGCAGCCCTGATACAATTCCCGTAACTGAGGAATCTCCTATTAAAAAAGCGGAATCTCCTTATGGTTCTACCAAGCAAATGGGTGAAGAGATTATAACAAACGTGGTAAAAGCAACGGATACAAAAGCAATTTTACTTAGATATTTCAATCCTGTTGGTGCTCACCCTTCTATTTTAATTGGCGAACTTCCCATCGGGAAACCCGCCAACCTTGTTCCTGCTATTACTCAGGCAGCAATTGGAAAAATTCCTCAACTAACAGTTTTCGGAACTGACTATCCAACCCGCGACGGCAGTAACATTCGTGATTATATTCATGTTTCGGATATTGCACATGCCCATACCTTAGCTATTCAACACCTGGTTGGTGATAAATACAAAACTAATTGTGACATCTTCAACCTGGGTACAGGCAACGGAGTAACAGTTTTAGAAGCAATTAAAGCTTTTGAAGAAGTGAGCGGACAAAAATTGAATTATACAGTCGGCCCTCGTCGTCCTGGCGACGTGGTTGCCATTTATGCAAATAACAATTACGCCCGTACTACTTTAGGTTGGGAGATAAAATATGATCTAAATGAAATGATGCGCACCGCATGGGCATGGGAGGTAAAAGTGAAGCAGGACGAAGAGATTATAAAAACCCAGAAGTTTCAGTATAATTAGTAACTGAAAACAATCTTTTTAAAAATGCACGATGTAATAATATTCGTGCATTTTTAGTTTAAAGCTTACCCTGTGTTCAAACGATTTTCTAATTATTTCTGTTTGCCGTACTAATACCAGTAAGCAAATACTCTCGGTACAGCTTACCAGTAACTATTACCTGGTAACTGAGCACAGCTTTCTTGTTATTTTCTATTTACTTTGTTGCATATGGATATCAATAATGTAAAGGATCCGCTGAGGTTTAGATGGAGACAGCTACTAAATTACTTTTTCCAGGGATTAATCATTTTAGCACCTATCACTATAACCGCCTGGGCCGTAGTCTCCCTTTTCATGTATATTGATAATATCCTTCCAAACTTTATTCACTCTATTTTCCCTGTTTTTTATAAGCCTGATGAAAACGGAGATATTGAAAAAATACCTGGAGTTGGTTTCCTGGTTATTACAGTAATTATTATTCTTGTAGGTTACGTTTCTACCTCTTACATAGTCGGTAAGATAGTCGACTTTTTTGGCCATCTTTTAGAAAGAACTCCAGGTATTAAATTCATTTATACTGCAGTGAAAGATTTTCTGGAGGCGTTTGCAGGTGAAAAAAGAAAGTTTGATAAACCGGTGTTGGTAAGTGTTGACGCCCCTGACGTGTGGAGAGTAGGATTCATGACACAAGAAAGTGGCGCAAAACTAAGTTTAGCAGATCATGTGGTTGTGTACGTGCCTCACTCGTATGCTGTAAGTGGTATTGTATATATTGTTCCGATTGAAAAAGTGAAATTATTGCACGATGTATCTTCTACAGAAGCAATGAAGTTTGCTTTAAGCGGTGGTGTGGCAGAGTTGACTCATTAAAACCCTTTAATGAAAAGAGTCTTGTTTTTTAGTGCGTGTTGCTTGCTGACAATCAAAAGCTTTTGCTGGGGTTTTTATGCCCATCAGCGCATTAATTACTTTTCTGTCTTTCTACTTCCGCCAGAAATGCTGGTTTTCTACAAGCCCAATATTCAGTTTCTAAGCGACCATGCTGTCGATCCTGATAAACGCAGGTATGCATTAGCATCAGAGGCGCCGCGACATTACATTGATATTGATCGTTACGGCGAATTTCCCTTTGAGGAACTGCCGACGAGATACGACAGCGCAATAAAAAAATTTTCGGAAGATACAGTTGTTGCAAATGGCATAGCACCCTGGTGGATACAAACTATGCAAGCAAGACTCACCAACGCCTTCAAAGAAAAAAGTGCTGCTAAAATATTAAAGCTATCGGCAGAAATAGGCCACTATGTAGCAGATGCACATGTGCCGTTGCATGCTAATTCAAATCATGATGGGCAATTGACAGGCCAAAAGGGAATTCATGCATTTTGGGAAAGCCGGATACCGGAATTATTAGCAGAAAAGGAATTTGACTTTATGATAGGAAAAGCCCACTACATTTCAAATATTTCAAAATTCATTTGGACACGGGTTTTAGAGAGTGCAGCAGAAGCTGATAGCGTACTACAAAACGAAGCAGCGTTAACCAAAAAACTTTCAACAGACAGGAAATTTGCGTTTGAAGAAAGAAACGGAAAAATAGTAAGGCAATATTCGTCTCATTTCACCGTAGCGTTTAATGACGAGCTAAAAGGAATGGTGGAGCGAAGAATGCAAATGGCCATAGCTTCGACTGCCAGTTTCTGGTATACTGCCTGGATAGATGCGGGCCAGCCGGATTTGAAACATTTGCAACCTCTTGCTTTTTCAGAGGAAGATCTTAAGGAATTTGAAGTACTAAATGCTGCGTGGAAAAATAGTTCGTTAAAAGGAAGACCTCATGAATAACTACGAACAGCACCTGCCAAACCATAAAGAGACCTGGCAGGATAGACTTGCTTACATGTTCGATAATGATTTAATGTAAAAGTGAGTGACACAACAATGTTGATAAAAGTTGTTCAGCTTGCACACCAATTTGTTAGTTTAATACAGACGCATCTTTCTCTGTCTTGATTTCTGACTCGCTTTTTATTTTATCCCAACCACCTACTACATTTCTTAGATTGTGAATTCCCTGTCTTTTAAGAAGCGATGCAGCAATGACACTACGAAACCCACTTCCGCAGTACAAGTATAAATTGTCTGTATCTTCTATGTCTGCCATACTTGCCGGGTCTACCATGTTGCCCAGAGGAATATTTACAGCCTCTTTTACATGACCATCGGCATACTCCACCTCTTTTCTTACGTCTACTACTACAAGGTTTTCATCAAACGGTATGTCCATTGCCAGCTCATCAGCTTCTACCTCTATAATTAAATCTATTTTTTCTCCTGCATTTTGCCATGCTTCAAATCCGCCCTTTAAATAACCTTGTATCTTCGAAAAACCAACCCCTGCAAGGCGTGTAATGGTTTCCTTCTCCTGCCCTTTGTCTGTTACTAATATCAGCGGCTTGTCGAATGGCAACAGGCTTCCTGCCCATTCAGCAAACTTTCCCTCAAGTCCTATAAATATAGAACCTGGGATAAAACCGTTTGAAAAGACAGATGCGTTACGGGTGTCAATAACAACCGCATCATGAGCAATGTGCTCTTTGAATTCTTTAACAGGTAATTCGGTAAGTCCATTTTGCAATAATGTATCGATGCTGTCGTATCCCTCCTTATTTGTTTTGACATTTAGAGGAAAATAACCTGGAGCGGCTGCCAGCCCTTCTGTAACTACCTTAACAAATGCTTCTCTTGAGTCTTGTTGTAATGCATAGTTTGTTTGCTTTTGTTCTCCTATTGTGCTTTGGGTAGCACTACCGATATTCTTACCGCTACTACTACCCGGACCATGTGCCGGATAGATTATTACGTGATCAGCCAGAGGGAGGATCTTTTGTTGCAGGCTTTCATACAACATCACTGCCATTTCCTCCTTAGTTGTATCTCCACCTATTAGATCCGGACGGCCAACATCGCCGACAAAAAGCGTATCACCAGTAAATATTGCATGATCTTGAGCATTTTCATCTTTCAGCAAGTAGCAGGTACTTTCAATAGTATGGCCGGGAGTATGAAGAACTGTTATTTGAAGCTTTCCAATATTAAATACTTCCCCATCTTTAGCAACAGTTGCTTTAAACCTTGTTTCTGAAGTAGGTCCGTAAATAATAGGCGCTGAAGTAGTTTTTGAAAGATCGATATGACCGCTTACAAAATCAGCATGAAAATGTGTTTCAAAAATATACTTAATAGTTGCGTTTCTTTCTTTAGCTAAAAGCAGGTATTCTTCTATATCCCTTAACGGGTCTATAACCGCTGCCTCGCCTTCACTTTCTATAAAATAAGCGGCTTCACTAAGACCGTTAGTATATAATTGCTTTATAAACATAAATAAGATTTAAAATGCAAAAATAACCACAACGAACGAGGTTGTTTGTTGAAGGTGGGTTAAGATTTGGCAAATAAAAAAAGGATGCTTCTTAGAAACATCCTTTGAGATAAATAGGATTTGTATGATTATGCTACAAGGTCCTCAACAAATTGGTTTACTTCGGCAACCCGATCATAATTAATAGCATAGTAAATAAACTTGCCATCACGTTGGGTAATTACAATACCTGCACGACGGAGTATTGCAAGATGTTGAGATGCAACAGACTGCTCTAACCGTAATTTTACATAGATCTCGGTAACCGTCATTCTTTCACTCTCATCAAGCAGTTTAATCATCTGCTGACGGAGCTTATGATTCATGGCACGTAATACCAGAGCAGCTTTCTTAAGGTGCAAAAAATCTAATTTAATTGAGCTACTATTCTCTTTATTAGCAATAGTTATGCTCTGAGTTGTTGCAATCATAATGAACTTTTTGGGGGTTTTTTTTAATATTCAATTGTAAATATAAAAATGATTTTCTATATATTTTTAAAAGGAATGTTTAAAATATGAATTATGAATTAATCTTACTCTTTTTTGGCTTTTTGGGTTGACTGAAAATCTTTAAAATAAGTCGGCTGAGAATACGGAAGATCAAAAAAAATCTTTTCCTCGAAAGCTTTGTCAGCTAACATTCCAAGGTGTGTGGCATTATGATCTACGCTTACGAACACTCCATTTTGATTAACCATTATTGCTTTAAATTTTATACTTCCGCTACCAAAAAATACAATTCGCCTTTCTATCATAAATCTGGTAAAGCTTTCTTCCTCTAATATTAGCGGTTGAGGCGAAAGAATATTTTTCAGGTCTGTATTATATAAAGCCGTAAAAACCTCCATTCGCCGCGCCTCTATCATCGGACATAGCAAATCGGTATTGCTAATTGTACTGCCGGTTTGCAGAGCTGCTTTTGCCATAACCTCCAGGGTATTCACCATTATAAAAGGCTTCGTAAGTGCGTAACAAAAGCCTTTGGCAGTTGCCATACCTACCCGTAAACCAGTATAACTGCCGGGACCAGACGTGACAGCAAACGCTTCTATGTCATTTAACGTATAGCCTGCTTCTTTTAACACGCTCGCAATGGCAGCATGAACAAATGAGGCATGCTCCCTCTGATGCTGATTCTCTTCAAACGCTATTGAAATACCATTGAGAGAAACACATACAGATGCAACCTCTGTTGCAGTATCTATGTTAAGAAGCAGCGCCAAGATCAGAAATTTCGTTTTTAAGAAATGGTGCCGGATTATAACGCATATCTAATACTGCTAAGTGTACTAACAGATTAAAAACTTTCTGCACGCCAATTTTTTCCGCCAGTTCAAAAGGACCACTGGTAAAATTAGCCGCGAGTTTAATGGCAGAATCTATCTGTTGTTTTTGGCTTGCATCGTTTTGCAAAATCAAATATGCCTCGTTTATTAGTAATGCAGTAGTTCGTGGTGCTATTAGCCCTAGTATATCAGGAACCTCCTGATAACGCCAGTGCAAAGTATTTAGAATTTCAGAGGCCCCTTCTATATTGTTTCTTGTGGCAGATATTTCGATGGTCTCCTGCAAAAGGAAACCTCTCCAACCACAAATTCTTATGCAATTGTCAGGAAGGTCGTGTAAAGTAGTTGATACGGCATGCACAAACGTGGGAGCACCAAGGCTTTCTATTATTTCTCGATCTTTTACTAAATCTTCTTCCTCACGCAGATAGAAATAAGCGCCCGCTCCCTTACTCGCCTCACCAACAGTTGCAACAAATTGAACTACTATACCCTCAGGTATAAGTTTATCCTGAAACTCCTTTTGGGTTACTCCATCGGCTACTACCACAATTTGCATAGACAAGTATTGAGATAGCAAAATTATGTTTGTTAGTTGAAGCAAAATGTCGCAATTTTATTTTAAACCACCTTAATGGATAAAAAAATTATTAATACTGCAAGAGCTCCTGCTCCTATTGGCCCTTATAACCAGGCTATCATAAGTAATAACATGGTTTTTATCAGCGGTCAAATACCGCTTATTCCCCAAACAAATGAGCTAGTTTCTGGTGATATAGCTACAGAAACACACCAGGTAATGCGCAACCTGCAGGAAATACTTGAAGAAGCTGGCATAAATTTTAACCACGTTGTTAAGAGCACCATTTTTTTAAGCGACATGGGTCTGTTCACTTCTGTTAATGAAGTTTACGGATCTTATTTCTCCGGCGATTACCCTGCGAGAGAAACGGTTGCAGTTAAAGGCTTACCAAAAAATGTAAATGTTGAGATCAGTATGATTGCGACAATGTAGACAAGCATAATTATAGAACATGAAAAAAGGGTTATCGGCAGTTATTTTTATTTTATTAAATCATCTTTCTTTTTCTCAGAGCAGCCGTCTGAGTGAGCGCAATACAATTGGGTGGTTTACCACAATTATTACTCCCGCTTTAAGTAAAAAAATAAGTTTACATGGCGAATATCAGTGGCGTCGCGTTAACTTCTTAAAGCATTGGCAACAAAGCTTGGTAAGAACAGGAATAACTTATAAGATCACTCCACAAGTTGCGGTGCAGGTAGGTTACGCCTGGGCACCTACCTTTCCATATGGCACATACACACTCTCAGCGGTCCCAAAAGTTTTTCCTGAACACCGTATTTACGAACAGATCGTTCTCAACTCTACCATCGGTAAAGCTGCTCTTACCAATCGTTTCAGATTAGAGCAAAGATGGATTGGAAGGTTTGCGTCAATTGACGCTGAAAAACCGGTATTTGTTTTTTTAAACAGGTTTCGGTTTATGCCTAGGTTAGACTATCCACTTAGCCAAAAGTGGTATGCCGCCGCCTACAATGAAATATTAATTGGTTTTGGAGAAAATGTGGGAGAAAACATTTTTGATCAAAACCGGATAAGTGCCATGATAGGTTATAAACCCTCCAACCTTTTTAGAATAGAAGCTGGCTTCATCAATCAAACGGTTCAGTTGGGAAGAGAGATAGAAAATAAGAATGTCATTCAATACAATAATGGAATCATCCTAAATACCTATCTCAATTTTTAAAAAAGCATCCTGCCAGTTAATCAAACCGAAATTATCACTGTATGATAATTTCGGTTTTGTATTGTTACACCCTCTTATTTTAAATTTCGCCAATTAGGGTTATTGTATACCAGTACTTTGGGGAAAGATGAAACTTTTTTCAACCGTTACTTTTTGTTTCTTTGCACACGAAAATCAAACTTACATGCTTCCAAAGTACAAACGAATTCTTCTTAAGCTTAGCGGCGAGTCTTTAATGGGCGATAAGAATTTTGGTCTCGACTCAAGCGTCATCGCTCAATATGCGTTGGATATTAAACAGGTTATAGAATTGGGTGTACAGGTTGCCATTGTTATTGGAGGTGGTAATATATACCGTGGCATGAACGAGGCTGAAACAGGGATAGAAAGGGCGCAAGGAGATTATATGGGCATGCTTGCCACTGTTATAAATGGCATGGCACTGCAAGCAGGACTTGAAAAAGTGGGTGTATACACACGTCTGCAAAGCGCCATTAAGATGGAGCAGATAGCAGAGCCTTACATACGTCGACGCGCCATTCGACATCTTGAAAAAGGTCGTGTTGTTATTTTTGGCGCCGGCACCGGAAACCCCTACTTCACAACTGACACTGCAGGTTCGTTAAGAGCTATTGAAATTAAAGCTGACGTTATTTTAAAAGGTACTCGCGTAGATGGCATTTACACTTCTGATCCTGAAAAAGATCCTACAGCAAAACGATTCGATAAAATTTCATTCGCAGAGGTAATCAATAAGAATCTGAAAGTGATGGATATGACTGCTTTTACATTATGCCAGGAAAACAGTTTGCCAATTATTGTTTTCGATATGAATACCCCGGGTACCTTGCTTCAGGTAGTCCAGGGTATGGATGTGGGAACATATGTAAGTTAATCCTTAAAGAGCCCAGGTTTGCCGTTAGCAGTTGAATCAGTGTTTTGGTACAGGCTTTTGTAGTACTATTTCACATTGTTGCGTCGCATTTCGTTCATCCTCAACAAATCTTTCAACTTTTTCTACCCAGCAAATAACATGGTCTTGGCTACACCTTGCTTAGAAAATGAAACAATATGCACCAATCTATTGCCGATATAAGAAAGGATTATAAGCTAAGATCTCTATCAGAAGAAGACGTTAGCAGTGACCCGATTGAACAGTTTACAAATTGGTGGAGTGAAGCTGTAAACAGTAAGATAGATGAAGTAAACGCGATGACTTTAGCAACAGCAACGCCGGATGGAATACCCTCAGCAAGAATCGTATTGCTAAAGGGCCTATCTAAGGATGGCTTTTTATTCTTTACTAATTACAACAGTCAAAAGGGAAAAGAATTAGCAGCAAACGCAAAGGGTGCATTAGTATTTTTCTGGAAAGAATTAGAACGACAAGTAAGAATTGAAGGAACTGTAGAAAAGGTTAGTGAAGCAGACAGTGCAGCTTATTTCGCTTCAAGACCTGCAGCAAGTAAAATCGGTGCATGGGCATCTGACCAAAGCACAATTGTATCAAGCAGAAAAATCATTGAAGAAAGTTTTCTGAAATACCAGGATAGGTTTGGAGAAGGAAACATTCCAAAACCAACGCATTGGGGTGGGTATATAGTAAAGCCTGTAAGAGTAGAATTTTGGCAAGGCAGACGAAGCAGGCTTCATGACAGAATACTATATAGCCAGATAAGTGAAAAGTGGAATGTAGAACGATTAGCCCCTTAAAATAACTTTAGATAAATCCTTCCTGACTAGCTTCGGTTGATTGAGCTCAGCACGATTGCTGCTCTCAATCAACAGTCAACTAATTAAGCTTCTTTTTTTTCCTCAACCGGCTTGGTTACTTTTGCAACTCTCGCTGGTCTTGTCTTTCCAAAAGATCCTTTAAAAATTTTTCCTTTTTTAGTTTTTTTATCACCTCTTCCCATAACTATTTTTTTAAAATTTAAATAACAGGCTGCAAACCTACAATAACTTGTGTAATTTATCAAAGCTTAAAATTATACACCTTGTTGCTCTCATAAAACACTTTATGCTAAAAACGCAAAAAGCAGGATAACCTGCCTTTATTTAGAAAAAACTCTTAATCTTATATTCTTGCTGAAAGCTCTTTACCTGCTTTAAACTTAGCTACTCTTTTAGCTTTAATTTTTATAATCTCACCTGTTTGAGGATTGCGACCATTACGTGCTAAGCGTTTAGATACAGAAAAAGTTCCAAATCCGACTAAAGTAACCTTATCTCCTCCCTTCAAAGTTTTAGTTACAGCATCTACAAACGAGTCTAAAACAGCATTAACCTGGGTTTTAGTAACATCAGTGTCATCAGAAATTTTAGCAATTAGTTCCGCTTTGTTCATTGTAATTTTTTTTGTTAGAATTAAACATCGCAAATTTATTAGCTTTTACTTAGCAGAAAAAGTTTTCATCAACTTTTAATACCTATATAAATCTTAATAACCATCTAACTTATCTAATACCGGATAAGGAAAGCATAACAGGGGATAAAGATATTAAACAGGAGAAGTGATACAATCAACAAACGAGTGCGAAGAATTTCTAAACGACTTGATCGGCGTTTAGTCTACCACCTGCATCAAAGTTCTAAAATCAACACATTTCTGTCCCCACTTTTCCGAAACTTTTTTTCGAAGTGCCGGGGCATGGTGTTGAAGGTAGTAGTCATACTTAGTTAAGCTTGCTGCGTAGTACTGAGCAGCGTACGTAGGCCCTTCTGTTTCGTCAACCTGCAATAGTCTCACAAGTTGGTGTTTATCGAAACACCCCGTTTCAAGTAATTCGGGTATATGTTCCTCTTTCATCCATTTCTCCCAGTCCGTTGCAATTGACCAGTCAACCTTTATAGTAACGTTATAAATAATCATGCGTTATGTTTATCAACCTAGAAGGGCAAACCAATACCCAGGTTAAGTATAAGATTATTGCTTCTCCACTCACTACTGCCAAAATCTATCTGGTTAAGCACCGTGCGCTGCCCCTCGGGAAGCCAGGGTTTTCTTAAAGGAACAGCCAGGTCAAGGCGAAGCAACAATATTTGAATATCTATTCTTAATCCAACACCCGCATCAACTGCAAGCTCTTTTAAAAAATTTTTACTGAACTTTCCGCCAGGGTAAAGATTTGCACCGGTAGTTGGATCTATATTGTCATTTACCAGCCAAACGTTACCTGCATCTAGAAATACTGCACCGTAAAGAATGCTGAATAATTTAGGGCGGTATTCAGTATTCATTTCAAGTTTTAAATCTCCCGTAACATCTGGGTAAAACCCTCTTCTGTTTGCAACCTGCCCGCCGACAAATTTACCCGGGCCAACTGACCGACTTCTGAAACCTCGTAAACTGTTATTGCCTCCTACAAAATATTGTTTCACAAAAGGTAAGATAGTTGAATTGCCATAAGGATAACCGAGACCAACTATTAGCCTGTTTGCCCACTGACTGTTTAACCCGACTTTTCGGTACAAACGCATGTCAAACTCGGCCTTAACATATTGCGAGAAAGGCGAGCCGAACAAGCTTTGTACTTTACCATTTTTGGCATCCGCGCCGGAAGCAAGGCCAAGTACATTACCTGCGACATCAAGGAGACCGTTGAAGTAAATTCCGGAAGCATTTTTCTCACGGCCCACCAACTGATTGTAATTATAGTTATAAGTAGAACCAAGTATAAACTGCGGCTGAATGGCCCGCTGAAGAACAGGATAAAGGAGTATGCTGTCGATATATCTCTGAGTAACATTAAGGGGCTGAACATAGGTAACAGATATAGGGTTTAGCTGGTGTTCTTTCTGAGCACTTTCTTTCCAATTGTATCCAAGGTTTGCACGGTAAGAATTTAAGGAATATAGTTTTTGCCTTTGCAATATATCGTACCCAAATTGTATAGTTGTACGAGGAACGTAAGCGCCGGTAGTATTCAAATCAAAAAATGGTATTACAAACCTGGGAAGCGAAAGATTAAGCTCTGCACCATACCGCAGGGTATTGAAACCGCTGTAAGAGCCAGAAACCTGCACCTCGGTTCCAAAATATGCATTGATACTAAGTTGTTCTGCACCCCGGAACGCGTTTCTATTTTTCCATCTTACAGTAACTTCTGAACCGGTTGCGTTATTTGATTTTGTAAGGCCTCCTATCTCCGCGCTTAAAGACTTTCGAGGAAGCGGCGTTAGAAAGTAATAAGTATTTAGCTTGAAAGAATCGGCAACAACGTCAAAGCGGTTTTTAACAAACTTAAATGCCCCCAAGTTTGTAAGCCGGTTAAGAGATTGGTTGTGATCTGTACGGTTATACAAGTCGCCTGGCTTAAACAACATCATCTGTTCGAAAACCAAAGGCTTAAAAGTTTTATTTCGGTCAATCACATAATACCCTTTGTAAAGCACTGAGTCGGCTTTAAGGGTATCCCTTCTCGCGGTATTCAGGTTGTAATTTGAGTATATGTAAATATCGTTGATAGTATAAGCCTGCTTTCTGGCCATTTGTACATCTGGCTTAAAGCTAACGTATAGGTTAGTAAGGTTATTGCCGATAGTACTGTCGACAAATATGATGAGGTCATCAGGACTAAAAAAGTAAAAGCCTTCTTCTTTAAGAGCTGCATCTATACGCAATCTTTCCCCCTTGACAACATCAAGATTAAAAGCATCCCCTTTTTTAAATATCGTTTTATTTGAAATTGATTGTATAGCCCGGCTAATAGCACTGCTATCTTTCGGAAAAGACACCTCGTTTATTTTGTATTGACTTCCCGTGTTAGCAACATAACTAGCACTTGCTTTTTTATCCTTTACAACTGTATCAGCAGTCGTTTTTGCATGAAAAAAACCCCTGTTCTCAAGCGTATTGGTAAGTACTTGCAGGTTACGTTCAAGTTTAACGGAACTTAGCAGAACAGGCGGTTCACCATTTTTTCTCAGAAACTTATTTATAAAATTATTCTTCTTACCGGCCATATTGTACAAGCCAAGCTTGAAGGGGATACCGAGAAGTCTTGAATTGGGCCTCGGTCTTATTAAGGCTTGCAGGTCGGCAGTGATTACCTTCTTCTCATTGTTAGAGACAGAGGCATTTTCAACCTTTACTTTATGTCCTGTATATAGAGCATCACCTTCGGGAACTTTCTTAGTAATGTTACAGCCAGACAACAAGATACCGATAGCAGTAATTTTCGAATAATAAGTAAGTAGTTTAGATTTTCTAATTTGCATCTGTTGAATCTTTTTCTGTCGCAGGAACTATTTTTCTGTCATCGGCTATTATAACCTTATCAAAAGTGACCGGAGAATTTTCATTTGGTATGCTGTCGTTAGCTGTTG
The DNA here is from genome assembly GCF_025963695.1 of Segetibacter sp. Lineage (GTDB taxonomy): Bacteria > Bacteroidota > Bacteroidia > Chitinophagales > Chitinophagaceae > Segetibacter. Next base: position 83,803 of record NZ_JAOQAH010000097.1, read on the forward strand.
TTGCTTTATCTGAAGACTTTAATGCTTCTTCTCTTTCTTTCTGCGCCCGCCTTTGCTGTCGTCTCTTCTTTCTGTCTGTGAATATTTCTTTGAATTTCTCGTAATCGACAGAAATAATAAACTTTAATCCAGTTTCTACAACAAATCCTTCAACAACAGCTTCGTAGTCATTTTTACGATAGCCGCGTAAAAGATACTTGCCATCTTGCGTCAGGTTGTAATCTATAGTTACGTTACCAATCACGTTGCTACTATTTTGGGTTCCCTGGCTAGGGCCTTCTAATTCATAATTACTTCCTACAGTTACTTTTAGCCTGTCATTTAAGAGGCGTTTTGATAACGCAACATTGAAGTCTGTTCGGTCTCTTCTTTCGCCGGTGGAGTAATCTTCTGCAGTGTTTACATCAAATGAAATATCAACCCCTGCAATCAGGTCTCCTGCAAGGTTATTCAATTGCTCCGTCAATATTTTACTTACACTCTGCTTTGCAAATGAAGCGGCATTGAAACCACCACCGCCTCCACTGGTTGCAAAAGGATTTTCAGCTACAAACCGATTTAGCAACAGTAGAGCAAACACTTGTTTATTTAATTCTGAAGGTTCTGTCTTTATCTGATCTAATCTTGTAGTAACCGTTGTTAACACCTCGTTTGACACTCTTGCATTATTTTCTGTTGGTAACGCAATATCAAATGTTAGCGTAGGTTGCATAAGCTCGCCCCTCACCATCAGCCTTACCTGAAATGGTAGCTTTTGTTGATAATACCCTTTCTGTCCTTCAGGAATTTGATTAGCGACCAGTTCCATAGCTGAAGTATTGGCAACATAAATCGCGGTAACATTTATATCGGCTGTAGTCGGTTCACCGGTCCATGTAATCTTACTTCCTTTTTCTATTGCAAACTTGCGACGAAGGAAATTAAAAGACAACTCGTATCCACCCTCTTCTATTGTATAAGAACCAGTCATGGTAATTTTACCACTAGGATCTATACCACCGTTCAACACAGCAGTTCCTTTTAAATTAAGAAAGTCCCCATTTGCCTCATCAATAATAACATTGAAATTTGCTTCTTTTACCACCTCCATATTTACGGAAACATTCATTCCCGTAACAGCCGTTTTATTGAAGGAAGAGTCATAGGTCGCGAGGGTTTGTTTAAATAACGAATCATTGCCCGGCGCATCCATATCTACAAATTCTATGATGCCTTGTCTGTCAGCTACACCCGGCTCGGCCTGAGGTAATACAATTGACAAGTCTGTACCTTCATTCACTCGCAACGATCCATCAACTACAGGTGCAGCTTCTGTGCCTTTTATATTCATATTGGTATTTAAAAACAATTTGCCATAGTACAGGCTATTTTGTCTTTTCGTAGTATTGATTGCTCTGAAATTTCTTGCCCTTACAGTTAAATTTAAATTGTAGTTTATAAAATTACTGGTACCTGCCAGCCCATCTACGATAAGGCTATTATCAGCAGAGTCTTTTATGGTAAATGTGTTAAATGCTATACCCTGGTTATTCACTTTAATTGTTTCACCGTCCACTCTGAAATAGCTGCCAAGCATAACAACATTGAAAGCGGTCTGATTAAAATTGATTCCGCCATCGATGTTTGGAGCTTTGGTTGTACCATTAATTGCCACAGTTCCTGTAAGGTTACCTGTAGATTGGTTTATAGCTCCCATACTTGCCGCCTCAATTGTCTTAAATGGCAACTGCCTAATATCTAAAATGAAATCAAAATTGCTGTTGTTGGCGGGTTTTAAATAGTAATTACCGGTTAAGTTAACATCGTTTCCTTTGCCGCTGATAGTTACATTGGTGGCAAAAACGTTCTGAGTATTGTTATTAACTTTAATATTTACATCGCCAATAGTGTCCTTTTTTACTGCCAGATTATTTAAGGTTAGGTCAGTGGTGAAATTGGGTTGTTTTAAAACGTCCCTAACCTGTACGTTTCCGTTTAAAAGGCCATCTACCAATAAACTATCCGACTGAACAAATGCAGTTAACGTAGCAACCTTAAAATTTGTAAAAGCAACTTGCAGGGGACTATCAGGTGCAGTATTTAGACTATTAATTATTAGATGCTGGTTGTTTTGACTCAGGTCGAAATTTCTGGCATTTAATAAAGTAGAGCCAAAGCGAATGAGATTATCAGGACTAATAGACCAGGCGTCGTAATTAAGCATTAAGCTATCAGGTCTTAGAGACAAAGCATAAATACTATTTGGTTCCTGGGCAAATATTCCTGCCAGTCTATACTTATCTTTTGCCGCCTTATCCTTTATGGACAAACCAAAATTAATTCTGTTATTAGCCAAACTAGCGGTTAATCTCGTACCATATAAAGCGATGCTACTACCATTTGATACCTGGTTAACGGTAGTAACTATGTTTAAGCTACTGTCTCTTCCAACGGCAGTAAGTGATAAATTATTGATGGCGTTTGTACCAACTAAAATATCAGGCGCGGCCATGTTAGCATTCCAACCATCGCTGCTCGAAAAATTAGATTGAAGAGCTATTCCGTCAAATCGTTTTAGATCGGGGACAAAAGCATGAAGAGTTGGATGATCGATAACATTTGCATTGATGGTAAAATTGTAAGGATCTACAATTTTTAAAGGTGCACCTGTGGTATTAATAGCATAATAAGGCTGAATAGTTTCTGTCATGATATCGCCCAACTGAAGCAACTTATATTGACCTTGAATAACGGCACTGACAAAATCGGTTTTTAGTGCAATTGTTTGTTGATTGTTTACATTGCTTGCTACTACCGACAATGAATCAAGTGCGATCCTCTGGCCATTTATTAATAGAAGAGAGTTTAAGATAAAGACTTCTCCATTTAAGGCATCCATGTTCAACTCAGGAACATTAGCAGTTATTTTTCCCCTATAAATAATGGCATTTGGTGTAAGGTTTAAGGGTAATGTTTTAATACTATCAATCTCTGCGTTTATTACAAAACCAGGAAGTTTACCGCCCATATTTCCTTCTGCCTGTAACGCAAAGTGAATATTAGGATCCTGCATACCGGCATCGGCGGTAAACTTTTGATCTGCTATTGAAGCGTTTAAGGCTAGATTTCGATAAGTGTATTTTTTTACTTCCGCTGATATTATATTTCCTTTAATTCTTGCATTTGCCCGGTCTGGATTGAACCCGCGACCACTAACTGTAAAATTTGCAGATATAGCACCAACGTTTTGTGGCTGTTGCATTATAGCCCCCAGGTTCAATGCTGTTGTTGAAATTGAGGCGTTGTAACTAGCATTGTTTTTATCGGTTGCATTACTAATCTTTCCATTTACTTTGGCTGAACCTAGAGATGTATTTATCGCGAGGTCAGTTGCGAGGTTTTTCATTCCTCCTTTGATCCGTCCTCTTAAAGCCATTGTTTCAGGAACGGTGATATTTTTTGGGATAGTTCCAGCCGGAGCTAGCGCCATTATTTCGCCCCTTGTGGTATTAAATCGATTAATAGTAATATCAGCATACACATTGTTAGGATCAGCAGCATTATTAACTATTCCCGAAAGGTCTAAATTGGTATTACGAGAGTCGCTGAATTGAAGGTTATTAATTTCAAGATGCTTCATTCCCCCCCTTAATCTTCCATGTAAACTCATCACTTCCGGAAGACTTATGCCATTAGGAAGGGTGCCGGCAGGAACTAGTGAGACAATATCATTTCTACCTGTCGTAAACTTTCTAATGTTTAAGTCGGCAGAGGCATTTTTGCTATCCATTCCGTTGTTGACAACTCCTGCAACATCTATGCTTGTATTACTTAAGCCTCTAAATTGAAAATGTTGGATGTTGAGCCTGTTTAGGCTTCCTTTCATCCGGGTATTAAAATAAATTTTGCTGGAGGGATTTCTGAAGGCAGGCTGACCAGCAAGAGTTGGAACAAAAGCAAGAATGTCTCTTACCTGTAGATAGCTGTTGTCAATGTTTACATCCAGTTCTAATAATCCCATTTGATTTTGAATGGCAGCCAAAGAGGGATAGCGGATGATAGCACTCCTTTTTATCTCAGAACCAGGGGTTTGGATGAGCATATTTTGTAATGATGCTCCTTTGTCGGTATAAACTACATCGGTTTGGAACTTATCCAACTGGAAGCCGCTTTTTTCTTTCAGCCGACCTTCTACAATGTTTGTTGCTATCGTGTCGTTGTGAAAAAGAAAATTATCTGCGTGAAGAGTAAAGTCTTTAAATGCCAGGTGAGCAAAGTCCATCCCCCTGCCCATCCTTGGTTTCGTGTCATCGTCAAATGCAAAATTGTTATTGTCAAAACGTATTGATGCTACTGTAAATCGCCACGGTAAAGGCTGGGTAGCGGTAGAGACTTCTTCTTTATTTTCGTTGGTAAGTTTAATAGCGGGAGGAGTATTGGCTTTACCCATTCTAAGAAAGCCGTCAAGATTGTTCAATTCAACGTCTTTTAGCGCGACTACAGAATTTTTAAGATCAAAGCTTTCTGGATGAATATTGAAATTTTTCAAAGAAAGACGTGTTGACATGGCAGATACAGCATTACTGTAACTAATGTCAAAATCGCTAAGAAGAATTTCTTTATTGGTAAAGTTTAAAAACTTTGGAGCTTCATTCTTTACTGTAGGGTTAGGATTGTCAACAACCGTCGTAACTGCAATAGGCTGCGTTTGAGCAATCCGACCCTTCACCCCATTTATAACAATACTTGGAACATCGTAACGAAGATTGGTTGGATCGAAAGTCTTAATCCTTGTGTCGAAATGATTAAGGTAAACATCCACGTCATTTCCTGTAACTACATCCAGGTATACAAGACGCGTTTTATCAATAATAATCTTTTCTATCGCCATCTTCATGGCTGCTGTATCCTTCTTTTTTGTCGTATCAACAGGTGAAGCGAAAGCGTCTACAATAAATTGAAAATTGAAAGTGGTGTCGGGAAGCTGCCTTTTTATTTTGGTGGTGATTCCGTTTAAATTTATCTCATTGATTTGAATTTCCTTGCTCAATAATTTAAACATGTCTATGTCCACCTTTAACTGGTTTCCTGCAACTAAAGTATCTTTAGTTCGGTCTTCGATATAAACGCCCTGAAGCACAAGCATTTTTGGGAACTCGATATCAAGTCCCTTTATTTCAACTCTTGTTTGTAGTTTATTTCCAAGAAAAGAGACAACCTTCTTCCTGGCAAAATTTTGAACCGGTGCGGTCTGAATTAAAATAAGGAGAAGGACAATAAGCCCGATAAGTGATAGTAGGAAAATTGCGAAACCTCGTCCTATTTTTGCGAGAACTGATTTTTTTGGGGAGGGGTTAGTAGTTTGTTGCATACGCCTTCATCATCTTTAATCTGCTAATAATACTCTAATTAGTCAAAAGACGCACCAAACGATTTTTCTTTATACTTTTTTGTTCTTCAAATAGATATAAAGATATTTTAATTGGCTTTTACCTTTGGTGTAGAAATTCTTCCTCACGAAAACCAGACTCTTTTAACAAAAGAAAACTGCATTAAAATTAAGAGGTACATTTTGACCTTTGCTAATACTGATCTAACGATCTTAAGGAGCCCTCGAATAACTGGCTTTAGCTCCTAAAAGAATTAAAAAAGCAACAGATAAGATGACAAGAACAGCGCTCCGGTAAGGATCCCCGAGGCTCTAGCCTACTTCCTAACTTTCCCTATTAGCCACAAGACTAATGCAACTATTATGACAACAACAATAACCCCAACCCACATTCCCGCTTTAAAAATACCACCTATAGCTTCACAACTAGAAAGTATGCTAACTGTAAGAGTAAACATCATAGCTAATAAAAGATTCTTTCTCATCGTTTAATTTTTTAAAATCAGTTTCATTCAATATAGAAAAAACATTCCGTTAATAGTCTCACGCAAAAGCCCACATTTTCTGTCGAACTATAAATTCGGTGAACCGTCTTCAATGTGTTATTAAAGCGTTCGTCAGCTGGGTTAAAACGATCGGAGGTTTGGAAATCCTACAACTTGGTAAGTAAAACTGGTGCCAACTTACTTATGAAGCTCTTCTATATTTAAATTTTAGAACAAGGATAAAAAGATTAAGCACAACAGAGAAACTGTTCGTTACTATAATTGGCCAGTCATCACGCAGAATACCATACACGACCCAGAGAATGATGCCTATTAGTAAAGACAAAAACATTGTCATTGACAAACCTTCAACTTTCTTTTCCTTTAAGATTTTTATTAATTGTGGAAGAAGTGAAGTTGATGTAAATATTCCTGCAACAATTCCAATTACGCCAATGGTGTTCAATGCTCTAATTTTAAATTTATTTTTCCTTTGCTGCTTCAAATTGTTGCCATCTTGAAACACGTTTTCATGGTACCTTTTGCAGCGTAACCCTTTCAAATAACAGGCCTTTGTACAGTAAACACCATGAAAAAAAGAAATACGACGAGGGGGATTAAATGATTATAACGGTTTTAATAAAGAGTGCGCTGCTGCCTTCAATCCGTTCACTTTTTAAACTTGAACGCGCTCTTAAAATTTGCCATTCCGTGGGAAAATTATTCCACAAAATATTTATAACTCGCTTGTAATCTAGGCTTTATTAATGTTTGTACTGTTTTTTGTTCTGGCATTGTTTTTTGAATTTCAACCATAAAGCATTAAAAATATTTTTTACCATTAAAAACCGTTTATTATGAGCTCAGGATCAAAAGTTTTATTAGGAGTTTTAGCTGGTGCCGCTACCGGTGCTATTTTAGGAGTTTTATTTGCTCCTGACAAAGGAGATGAAACAAGAAGACGTATATCTGAAGGAAGCAGAGACGTTACTGAAAATTTGAAGAATAAATTTGGAGAATTTGTTGACGGACTTGCTGACAGATATGAAACCGTTAAGGAAAGCGCTACAGACCTTATTGACCAGGGAAGACAAAAAGCAAGCAGTGTTGTGAGCGCCCTAAAGTCAGAGGCAGGTAATGTTGCATCTAATGTATCTAGCGCTACAGGAGCAGCATCGGGTGGAGCAGCAGGAGCAGCAGCCGGTGCAAGAGCAGGTGCTGAAGCTGGAAGTGGTTTCAATCAAATATAATAGTATCAACAGTTGAATTAACAGGTCTCCGGCGATTTAAAAAACAGCTATGAGTAAGCAGCCCACTTTAACTTTAATAGAATCCTTATTTAGTGAGTCGAAAGATTACGTAGACAACAGGTTAGAGTTGTTCAAGTTGAAAATGATTGACAAGACCTCTTCGGTCGCGTCTTCTATCATTGCATATGTAGCGCTCTTTGTTATTTTCTTTATTTTTTTTATTGTGTTTAATATTGGTATTGCCTTACTAATTGGTGATTTAATAGGTAAAGCTTACTTAGGATTTTTAATACTAGCTGCCATTTACGGAATCGCCGGAGTTGTTTTATTTTCAAAAAGGGATAAGATTTTTAAGACACCAATCACTAAAATGATTATTGGTAAATTTTTATAGAATGGCAACGAAAAGAGAAATTTCCAATAATGAAGACTTGCGAAAAGCAATTAACGATTTGGAAGCTAAAGTACAGGTTCAGAAGCTGGAGATACAAGACAACTACGAGCAGGTAAAAGAGAATTTACGACCAAAAAGGGTTATAAAGAATACTTTTAGCTATGTAGCTGAAACTCCGGAGATTCAAAGAACTTTAGTTAATACAGTTATTGGCTTCATCTTAGGCTACGCTTCTAAAAAGGCTGTTGAGCTTCTGTCTGAAAAATCCCTTGATCGAACTATTCACAACATGGTTAATCACCATATTACCAAGATAGAAAATAAAGAACCCGGCACTTTATTATCAAAGGGCATTACTCTTTTAAGGAAGCATACTCCTCACGACTCCCCGATTTATCCTTTTGTTCGATATAAATAGTTTTTATTGCTTATCATAAACCAATTGTTTTTGTTAATTAAAAAGCCGCTACATAAAGTAGTGGCTTTTTAATTAACGCAAGCTTTAGTTGCTTTTTCTAAGCCCTAAAACAGATACTAAGGAACGCTAATTCAGACATAGTTTTAGTCAAAAGGAAAATTCATCCCCCATATATTTTCAACTATAATAAATTGCGCTCTTAAAATCCTTTCTCATGCATAAGCCGGTGTTGGTTATAAAATTAGGAACAGCAGTGATAACCGGACCGGATGGTAAAGCCGATGAGACGATTATAACGAAACTTGCTGAAGAAATTGCTGAACTAAGCCAATTGTATAAAGTGGTGCTGGTGTCGAGTGGGGCCGTGGGAAGTGGAAAGGCGTTTATTAAAAATTACAAGGGGACTTTGATTGAACGAAAGGCTGCCGCTGCAGTTGGAAATCCAATTCTTATACAGTTGTATTACAAGCATTTTTCGATGCATGGTTTAATTGTAGCACAAGCCCTTTGCGAGCGTCATCACTTCTCTAACCGTTCACAGTTTTTACAACTTAAAGAAACCTTTTATGAATTTTGGGATAACAACATTATCCCGGTAGTAAATGAAAATGACCTGGTAAGTAACGTGGAGCTGAAATTCTCAGACAACGATGAGCTGTCTACTTTAATTGCAATTGGGTTTGACGCGGAAACCTTAATTATTTGCACCTCTGTTGGCGGCTTCCTTGATGATAATAAGGCTATCATTCCTTTTGTCGAAAAAATTGACAGTCGAATTCTTAGTTATGTCAATTCGGAAAAGAGTTCAGTTGGTCTTGGTGGAATGCTTTCAAAGCTTACTTTTACGAGGTTAGCGACTTCGTTAGGAATACAAGTTATTATGACTGGCTTGAACAAAGAAAACCCGTTGAGTGAAGCCCTTTCGGGGAACACGGGAACAACGTTTAAACCGAAAAAGTCAAACTTAAAAGCACGACAAAAATGGCTTGCAAGCGGCTCTATAACCCTTGGAAGTCTTCACGTTGATAAAGGAGCTGAAAAAGCGCTGAATGATCGAAGAAGTTTACTTGCCGTGGGGGTAAAAGAGGTAAAAGGCATTTTTTCTGCAGGTGAAGTAGTACAGTTAATTAATGAAGAGGAAACGATTATAGGCGTAGCGAAAGTAAGGCTTGCTGCATCGCAAATGGCAGAACAGGTTTCTAAAAAGAATGCACTGGCAGCTCATTGTGATGATATTGTTTTGTTCTAGCCGTTTTTACTTTTTAATATAATTCCCTTGTTCTCTTTACTTTTAAACAAATAATTCGATCAAAACAAGATCAATAGATGGCTACCGTACAAGGGAGCGTCGCAAGAAATGTTCAGCACGGGTTTATAGCCGAATACATAAAAAAACATGCAATCGATAGAGCCTCTCATAATAAAAACATATAAAGCAGCCGCATCTTTAAGAAATGCGACAGATGAGCAAGTAGTTAAAACCTTAAGTATGCTTGCTGATGCTATAGCAGATAATAAGGAAGCTATTGTAAAAGCGAATGAAAAAGATGTGGCGAGACAAGACGCGGGTGATCCAAAAACCGATCGTTTGCGATTGAATGTTGATCGTGTTTTAAATATTGCAAAAAGCATTAAGAAAGTGGCACAACTACCTAACCCCACGGGCAGGCAGTTAGAGCAAAGGACCTTGTATAATGGTTTGCAATTACAGAAAATAGCGGTGCCATTAGGTGTGGTGGGAGCTATTTACGAGTCGCGGCCAAATGTAACTTATGACATAGCAGCTTTATGTATACGTAGCATGAACGGTTGTATTTTGAAAGGAAGTAGTGATGCTGAGAGCAGTAATATTGCCGCTATCGCACTGATAAAAAATGCCCTACAGAAAAATGATATAGATCCTGATTGTGTAACCTTGCTTCCCCCGGCAAGGGAGTCGGTGCAGGAACTAATGACAGCGACAAAATATGTTGACGTACTAATACCCCGTGGTTCAGAAAGCCTTATACAATTTGTAAGAAAGAATAGCATGGTACCAGTGATAGAAACGGGTGCCGGGGTGTGTCATATTTATGTTGAGGAAGAAGCGGATATAGAAAAAGCTGTTAGAATTGTTGTAAATGCTAAAGTAACCAGGCCGTCAGTGTGTAATGCAGTGGATACCGTTGTAGTGGATAGCAAGATTGCAGGGCAGTTTTTAGAGAAGTTACAGCCAATGTTTAAAGAATATGGTGTGGAAATTTTTGCAGATCCAATAGCTTTGGATTTGCTAAAAGGTTATAGCCGGCTTCGAAAGGCTAGTTCTGAAGATTTTGGACGTGAATTTTTAAGTCTTAAATGTGCACTGAAAGTAGTGGACAATATTGATGAAGCTTTAGCGCATATACAGGAATATTCAACCAAACATTCTGAAGCTATTGTTTCGGAAAACAAAGCTAAATGCGAGCGGTTTATAAAAGAAGTAGATGCTGCTGTAGTGTATACAAATGCATCAACCCGGTTTACAGATGGAGAAGAATTTGGTTTGGGTGCGGAGATAGGCATTTCCACTCAAAAGTTACATGCCCGCGGACCGTTTGCTTTAGAGAAGTTGGTAACGGAGAAATGGATTGTTAAAGGAGATGGACAAATACGATAACCATTTAAATAAGAAAGGAGCTGCTTTTGCAACTCCTTTCTTATTTAAACTACAGCTTTCTTATTTTAATATTCTTAAACCAAACCTCCTCTCCATGTTCCTGCAAAGCGATCTTTCCTTTTTTAAAGGTTCCAAAGCCGGGCATCGATTTAAACTTACTGCCAGCAATCATTTTCTCCCAGCTATCGTTCCACATAGTTGTTGTGACAATAGAGACTCCATTTAGAAAAAATTGCAGTTTTCCATCCTTACACATTATTTCTGCATGGTTCCATTCTTCTGCCGGCTTAACAGGCTCAGATGAAGAAGAGATGAGGTCGTACAAGTCTCCTGCACGATGTTTAGGAATTTTTGCGTCGGCGTGGCCTGCGTTATCCAACACCTGCATTTCGGGCCCCGTTTCATAAGTGTTCCGATACTTCGCTTTGTCTTCATGCACATAAACGATAATTCCGCTGTTGCCTTTTTTAGCCAGCTTCCAATCTACTTTTAGATGGAAATTATCGTACTCTTCATTAGTCAAAATATCTTTGCTTTCATTGGCGGGCCAGTTCTTTCTGTCCGCAACATCCAGGTGCAATGACCCGTTATCAATATTCCAGGCATTTGCCACAGTGCTATAGCCGTAGCTATGCCATCCATTTGTTGTCTTTCCGTCAAACAAAAGCTTCCAGCCCTCGCTTTTTTCCTGGGTTGATAACGAATTGTCTTGCATACTTAGGGAAGTCTTTTGTGCTGAGCTATTATTAAGAATAAGAACAACACCTATAACAACAAATAAAAAGTGTCTCATACTTATTTCTTTAAAGCCAAAATATACTTGACCATTGTTTTTGCATCATCGTTAGATAATTGAGGATGCGGGGTCATTGCAATGGGTCCCCAAACACCTGCTCCGCCTTTGATAACTTTACCAGCTAAATTCTCTACCACCTCATCGCTCATTTGGTATTTGGCGGCTACATCCTTGTAAGCCGGCCCTATCTTCTTCTGGCTCACGTCGTGGCAAGTAAAACAGTCGCTTTGCGCAACCAGTTCAAGGCCTTTTTGATAGTCCGCACTTTTAGCGGCGGGCGCTGCTGCACCTTGCTTTGCCTCCTCTTTCGAATTTTCTTTTGAATCGTTACTGTCATTGCCGCCGCAACTGATTACTACGCAGCTAAAGGAAAGAATTACAAATAGCTTTTTCATGATAAACTTTTAAATTGAAATTTTAATAATTATACTAATCCTAAAATACTTTTATTAAGCTGGTCCTCATTATCAGAACCGGCAAAATCATCGAATGCCTTTTCGGTAACTCTTATGATATTATTGTCTATAAATATTGCGCCTTCCTTTGCACCTTCTTCGGGATGCTTTAAAGCGCACTCCCATTCCATTACCGCCCAGCCATCGTAATCGTAAGCGGTAAGCTTACTAAAAATGCCCTTAAAATCTACCTGTCCATCTCCGAGAGAACGGAACCGGCCTGCCCGCTTAACCCAGCTTTGATAACCACCGTATACACCCTGTTTTCCTGTAGAATTAAATTCGGCATCTTTTACATGAAACATTTTAATACGTTCATGATAATAGTCTATATAAGTAAGATAGTCGAGGCACTGCAAAACAAAGTGCGATGGGTCATATAACAGGCAAGCGCGTTTATGGTTGTTTACTTCTTCTAAAAACATCTCGTAGGTTTCGCCGTCGTGCAGATCCTCACCCGGGTGAATTTCATAGCAAAGGTCGATGCCAGCATCTTCGTAAGCATCAAGGATTGGTAGCCATCTTTTAGCTAGTTCGGCAAACCCCATTTCAACCAGGCCGGCCGGGCGTTGTGGCCACGGGTAAACAGTATGCCAAAGTAACGCACCACTGAAAGTAGCACTCGCTTTTAATCCCAGGTTTTGAGAAGCTTTAGCGGCAAATTTTACCTGCTGTATTGCCCACTCTGTTCTTGCTTTCGAATTGTTACGAACCTGCTCGGGGGCAAAGGAATCAAACATAGCATCATAGGCAGGATTAACCGCCACCAGTTGGCCTTGTAAGTGAGTTGATAGTTCAGTTATTTCCAGCCCACACTCATTTATCAGTCCCTTAAGTTCATCTGCATATGTTTTGCTTTCTGCGGCTTTTTGTAAGTCAATGCATCGGGAGTCCCATGCTGGCAATTGCACCCCAACAAAACCTAAACCTTTTGCCCATTGACAAATACTTTTAAGATCATTAAAGGGTGGATTGTCACCCATAAACTGTGCGAGAAAAATGCCCGGTCCTTTTATTGTTTTCATATTTAAGCGTTGCGTTTGGTCTTTAGAAAAATATATAAAATCTTATAGCAAAATACAAAATAAGCAGGCCGACATTAGAACAACAAGTACAGTGAGTGACACAACAAAAGCTCCTCGAATACCTAAAGCTGGTAACATCTCAATAACTCTTTCAACCCACCTCTTTCTTCAGCGGCCTTCGGCACTAGCCTAAATAACCATACCATTTACTCTATGAAACAGGCACAATATAAGCCATCATAAAAGTAAAATTAAAAGGCCTTGATAATAAATCAGCACGGCAGGTTTTGTTCACGTATGTACAATATTGCAACACTTGCTTTTTACAAAATTGCTTTTAAGCTAACATCCTCTTTTTTTGATAGCAAAATCAACGCATCTTAATTCGCTCCTGATTTTTTACCAGCAAAAACACGTAAACCCCAGTCTTAAATGTAGGCTCATCTTATTCAAGCCTTCTTCATTGGATCGATTAAATTATTAGGCCAAACGCCAAATGTATTTTATTAATTGCTACATTTATTTTCTACAACCTCATTACTACTAAAGAACTATTTAACACTGTTTATCTTAAAGTCTTGGATATTGGTTTTGGCAAAAATTTCCTTTTATAAAAATCAACTGCTAATGAATTATGTTACCCGCTTCAAACTTTCTTTTATGATGTTCCTCAACTTTTTTGTTTGGGGTGGGTGGTATGTTACAATGGGCACTTACCTTAAATCAATTCCTGGTATAACCGATGTACAAGTTGGCATTGCTTACGGAACACAATCATTAGGCGCTATCATCGCTCCATTTGTTATCGGCCTGATTGCTGACCGTTATTTTGCTGCTCAAAAAATTCTGGGCGTCTTACATATTTTAGGAGCTGCTATTTTGTATTACATATCTACTATAAATAGCTTTTCAGCTTTTTATCCTGCCTTGCTTATTTATATGATTCTTTTTATGCCGACCCTTGCCCTGGTGAATGCAGTATCATTTAAACAGATTGATAATCCTGAAAAAGATTTTGCAAACATTCGTGTTTGGGGAACCGTAGGTTGGATCGTTGCAGGGCTCATCATTGCATGGTTATCGTGGGAGCAAAAAAGTAGCCTGCTTAATACCTTTCGTTTATCGGCAGGGGTATCAATAGTAATGGGACTGTTTAGTTTCACGTTGCCAAATACTCCACCGCCTAAAGCCGGAACTAAAACAAGTTTCCGTGAGATTATTGGCCTTGATGCTATCGGACTATTAAAAGATAAAAACTTTCTTATCTTCTTTTTAGCCTCTTTGTTAATTTGTATTCCGCTTGCCTTTTACTACCAGGAAACTAATATTTTTCTAAATGAAATTAAGGTAGAAGGTGCGGCGGGCAAGATGACTTATGGTCAAATGTCGGAGCTACTATTCCTGTTTTTGATGCCCTTATTTTTCGTTCGGTTAGGTGTAAAGAAAATGTTGTTGATAGCCATGATCGCGTGGGCGCTGCGGTATTTCTTGTTTGCTTATGGAGACATCGGATCGGGTATGTGGATGTTGTATGCAGGCATTATCCTCCATGGAATTTGTTATGACTTTTTCTTTGTTACAGGCCAGGTATATACAAATGATGTGGCCGGTGAAAAAATACGATCTTCGGCGCAGGGAATGATTACGCTTGCAACGTATGGCGTAGGTATGCTGATTGGTTTTTGGATTGCCGGATTGGTGGCAGAAAAATATGCGGTAGCAGGAGGAGGTCACCAATGGAAGAGTATATGGTTAGTTCCCGCATTTATATCTATAGTTGTATTTCTAATGTATGCTTTTCTTTTTAAAGAAGTTAAGAAGAAACCTATTTCTGAAGCAGAAGCGGAAAAAGGTTTAGCAACAAGCCCGGCAACATAGGGGCTAGCAGATGCCGACGAACTTCATCGGCTAAAGGAAGCAGTATTTAATCTGTTTGAAATGCTTTCATTAATAAAACTGTAATGACAACAGTAAAAACAAACAACTTGAAAGGAAACATAAGGCACTCTGTTTGTTATTGGACCTACAATTTTATTCCTTTAGATGAACTGTGCGCAAGAGTAAAGGAAATTGGCTTTGCTGCTATTGACCTGGCAGGACCAAAAGATTGGCCAACTCTAAAGAAACTTGGTATTTATTCTTCTATGTGCAATGGTGCTGAAATTAGTCTTACAGAGGGATGGAATGACAGGCAATACCACGCCACTTTAATAAAAAGCTATACCGAACATATAAACCTTGTTGCTGATGCAGGCTATAAAAATCTTATTTGCTTCAGTGGTAACAGGAGAGGAATACCAGATGAGACTGGCTTGAAAAATTGCGCAGAGGGTCTACAAAAAATATTATCAATCGCTGAAAAGAAAGGAGTAGTTCTTCATATGGAATTATTGAACAGTAAAATTGATCATCCTGATTACATGTGTGACAAAACGATATGGGGTACCGAATTATGCAAAAGGCTAAATTCTGAAAACTTTAAATTATTGTACGACATCTATCACATGCAAATTGATGAGGGAGACGTAATAAGAACCATAAAAGAGCATCATCATTATTTTGGACACTATCATACTGGCGGGGTACCCGACAGAAACGAAATAGATGACAACCAGGAATTGAATTACCCGGCTATACTAAGAGCTATAAAAGCCACCGGTTTTAATGGTTTTGTTGCGCAGGAATTTATACCTGTTAAAGAAGACAAAATTTTATCATTAAGCGAGGCAATAAAAATTTGTGACGTGTAATTTCAATAACCTTTAATTTTATAACTCCTTATTCTCAAGCAGGTTCAAATCCTCTTTATTAAAATTCTAACAATCAACGATTGGTATGGCAAACAACACTTATGATGCTATTGTAGTAGGCTCCGGTATTAGTGGAGGGTGGGCTGCAAAAGAGCTCACCGAAAAAGGGCTGAAGGTTTTATTGCTTGAACGTGGCCACCACATAGAGCATGTGAAAGATTATGCAGAGAGCAATAAGCCTTCGTGGGAATATCCCCATCGTGGTGGAAGAACCCAAAAAATGATTGAGGAATATCCCGTATTAAAAAGGGACTACCCATTAAATGAACGCAACCTTTCTTTTTGGACGGTGGATAAAGACAATCCTTACGTTGAAAAAAAACCATTTGGATGGTTTCGCGGCTATCATACAGGCGGCCGTTCATTAATGTGGGGCAGGCAAAGCTACCGCCTTAGTGATCTTGATTTTGAAGCCAACGCAAAAGACGGAATCGCTGTTGACTGGCCTATTCGCTATAAGGATATTGCTCCGTGGTACGATTACACAGAAACGTTCGCTGGCATTAGCGGATCAAAGGAAGGATTGCCGCATTTACCCGATGGCAAATTTATAGCTCCAATGGAAATGAATATTGTTGAGCAAACCGTTGCGGCCCGAATAAAGGAACATTATAATAATAAGAGGACAATGTTTATAGGGCGCACCGCCAATCTTACCGAAGCAGTTCCCGGAAGGCCAACGCCCTGTCAGTATAGAAACATTTGCTCAAACGGATGCCCCTTCGGAGCTTATTTCAGCACACAATCCTCCACATTGCCTGCGGCAAATGCAACCGGTAATTTAACGCTACGCACTTTTTCCATTGTTACCGAAATCATGTATGACAGGAATACAAAAAAGGCAAAAGGGGTGAAGGTTTTAGACGCAAGGACAAATGAAACGCTGGAATTTAATAGCAAAATAGTGTTTTTGTGTGCCTCTACTTTTAACTCTACAGCAATATTAATGCGTTCTGCAACCGATGTATGGCCAGACGGATTAGGAAGCAGCAGTGGAGAGTTGGGCCATAACGTAATGGATCATCATTTGAAGCTGGGTGCGAGCGGCGATATGGAAGGTTTTGACGATAAGTACTATTCGGGGTTTAGGCCAAACGGTATTTATATTCCCCGCTTCCGCAATTTGCCGGGTGATGAAAAAAGAAACTACCTACGCGGCTTTGGATACCAGGGAGCCGGTAGCCGGCAAAACTGGTCCAGGCAAGTGGCCGAATTAAATATAGGCGCCGATTTGAAAGAAGCATTGGGAGAGCCCGGTAAATGGACTATGGGTATAGGAGGATTTGGTGAAATGTTGCCTTATCACGAGAATAAGATTTCTATATCAAAAGACACAAAAGACAAATGGGGCATTCCGGTACTTGAGTTTGATGTTGAGTTTAAGGAAAATGAACTAAACATGCGAAAAGACATGGTTGCTGATGCTGTTGAAATGCTTACGATTGCGGGCGTTAAAAATGTAATAGGTCAGGACCAGGGCTGTGAACCAGGTTGGGGAATACATGAGATGGGTACTGCAAGAATGGGGAGAGATCCTAAGACCTCGGTGCTAAACAGCAACAACCAGGTATGGGATTGCCAAAACGTATTTGTAACTGACGGTTCTTTTATGACGTCAGCGTCGTGCGTAAACCCATCTTTAACTTACATGGCACTGACAGCAAGAGCTGCTGATTTTGCCGTTAAGGAATTAAAAAAAGGAAATATTTAAATTATCGTTTATCTAGTTATAAAAACTTTTTAAGATGAACAGACGTGAACTTTTAAAAATGATTGCAGCTGCTACCGGCGCTGCTATGATTGGTGGAGAATTTTTATTGACAGGATGTAAAGCAAACCCCGATTCTGCACCTGTTGCATTTACTGATGAAAATATTGCCTACCTGGATGAAATAGCTGAAACAATAATACCCCAGACAAATACTGCCGGGGCTAAAGCTGCAGGAGTAGGAAGGTTTATGACGGTAATGGTGATTGACTGCTATACCAGAGAAGACCAGGAAATATTCCGCAAGGGATTAGACATTTTAGAAGACGAATGCAATAAAATGCATAAAGTTGGATTTATGAAGGCTACTCCTGAACAACGCAAACAGTTACTTATTGCCGTAGATAAGGAAACGAAAGACTATGTAAAAAGGCAGGCAGATGCTGTGAATGTACAAGGACAAAAAGAAAAACAAGGGCAGGAAAGAAATACAAACGATTTCAAAAAGCAGGCAATGCCCAACCACTATTTTCAACAGCTAAAACAACTTGCGATTTTTGGATACTTCACTTCAGAAAAAGGCAGAACAGAAGCGTTACGGTATACTCCTATCCCAGGAAAGTTTGAAGCAGTTATTGATTATAAAAAAGGGGATAAAGCGTTTGCCGGTCTAACATAAGCTTTCGCAACAACTCCTATTTAGTGCCGGTAAAAGTGAATTTCGAAACAAAATTTATACTTGTAAATCCTTTTATAAAATGATTGAAGAAAAAGACAAAAACAAACCAGATAATTCCAGGAGAGATTTTTTAAAAAATACTGCGTTTGCAGCTGCTGGTTTTATGATTGTTCCGCGCCACGTACTGGGCGGAAGAGGTTTTATTGCGCCAAGTGACCGTCTTACTATTGCAAGTATAGGTGTGGGAGGAAAAGGTGAAAGTGACATCGCTAGCTTTTTCAAAAGTGGTAAAGCAGATATTGCTTACTTGTGCGACGTAGATGAAAAACGTGCAGCAAAAACAGTGGGCAACTTTCCCAAAGCAAAAGTGTATAAAGACTGGCGCCAAATGCTTGATAAAGAATCGAAAAACTTTGATGCAGTCTCCGTTTCTACACCCGATCATAACCATGCGGTGGCAGCCCTTGCAGCGATGCAACTTGGTAAGCACGTATATGTACAAAAGCCGTTAACCCACGATGTGTATGAAGCCCGTGTACTTACAAATGCAGCTAAGAAGTATAAGGTAGTAACACAAATGGGTAACCAGGGAGCATCGAATGATGGTGTACGCCAAATGATGGAATGGTATGACAATGGCGTGATTGGAAATGTTCATACCATATATTCCTGGACAAACAGACCGGTTTGGCCACAAGGCATTCCCTGGTCTACAAATAAAGCAGAAGTTCCTAAAACGTTGGATTGGAATCTTTGGCTGGGCACAGCTCCGCAGAAAGATTACGTCGAAAAATTAATTCCGTTTAACTGGCGTGGCTGGTGGGATTACGGCACAGGTGCTTTGGGTGATATGGGCTGTCATCTTTTGGAGGCACCTTTCCGTGTACTGGATCTTCAGTATGTTTCTGATGTACAGGCTAGCGTAGGTACTGTATATGTGGACGAGTTTAAACAAGGGTATTTTCCTGAAAGCGTTCCACCTTCCAGTCACGTTACAATGACCTTTCCCAAGACAGGTAAAACAAAAGGGCCAGTAGTTGTTCATTGGATGGATGGCGGTATTCAACCTGAAAGACCTGAAGAACTTGGACCTAATGAAATGTTTGGAGACGGCGGTAATGGTACTCTGTTCATAGGCACAAAAGGCAAAATGATGTGTAGCACTTATGGTGCAAATGCTAGATTGTTGCCATTATCAAAAAACGAGCAGGTAAAGGTGAAACAAAAATATGCACGCGTGCCGGGCCAGGCAGAGGGACATTATGCCCAGTGGGTTGAGGGATGCATAGCAGGTTATGGTAACAGGCAAATGAGCTCACCTTTCGAAATTGCGGGACCACTTACTGAAGCTTTATGTATGGCCAACCTTGCTATTAGGGGCTACGATATACGTAAGCCAAGAACTACGGGTACCGGCTTTACTTATCCGGGCCGCTACGTAAAGTTGCTTTGGGATAATGAGAATATGAAAGTGACAAATCTGGACGACGTTAACCAGTTTGTTCGCAGAAAATACCGGGATGGATTTGGCATAGGGGAGTTAGTGTAAGCACTGGTCGAGTCGGTACCTTGTTCAGTGGAAGGCTAAGAGCTGAGGTTAAAAATCGTTAGGATGTATTTTTTAGACAGTCGCCTGATGGTTTTGCTTGATGAATAAAGTAACCAAAAGTACAAGGGAGTGACACAACAATGCTTAACTGAAAATAAATGCCGGCACCCCATTAACTCTTATCCACTCAGCCAGTTGAAGGTTGAACCTGGAACTGAATAGTTGCAATTAAAAATCATCCATCGTCAGAACTTTTTGAACTGTGAACAGAAGAGAAGCGGTTCAACATATCAGCCTTTTATTAGGAGGGAGTATAGTAGGCGCAGCCGCTTTTTTAAACGGCTGCAGTACTGACGGGGATAGCAATAGGAAAGTTAACTTTTCTACCGGGGATGTAGACTTTCTGGATGAGGTAGGAGAAACCATTTTACCTGCTACCAATACCCCCGGGGCCAAGGCAGCGAAAGTAGGCCAGCACATGAAAGTAATGGTTAATGATTGCTACGAAGAAAGAGATCAAATCATTTTCTACGACGGTATAAAAGATCTTAAAGCCAGGGCAAAGAAAGAATTGGGCGATGATTTTATGGATTTGAAGCCTGAGCAGCGGTTGGCTTTACTTACCAAAATGGATAACGAGACAACTGAGTTTATGAAGACCTGGGAGGAGCCTCATCCAAAACCGTATTTCCGATTAATGAAAGAGCTTACTTTGCTTGGATTTTTTACCTCTGAGGTAGGCTGTACACAAGCCAGGAGGTATATTGAAACTCCTGGAAGGTATGAAGCTTGTGTGCCGTATAAAAAGGGAGACAAAACCTGGGCCTGACAAAAATTAATTAAAAAAATAACGATGGATTATAAACGCAGGGAATTTTTAAAGATAGCGGGAACTTTTGCTTCGGGAGTAGCACTTACCGGTGTGGCAGCACAATTAAGCGGATGCGGTACAAGCTCGAAATTGAGTGGTAAAAACAACACGTTTGGCCTTCAATTATACAGTCTCCGTACGGACTTGCCTAAAGACCCAAAAGGCGTATTAGCACAAGTTGCATCTTTTGGCTATAAACAACTGGAAGGCTTTGAAGGTCCAAAAGGAATTTATTGGGGAATGACAAATACCGAGTTTAAAAAGTACATGGATGACCTGGGTATGCAAATGGTTTCCAGTCACTGCAACTGGAAAGAAAACCTGGAGAAGAAAGCAGACGAGGCTGCAGCAATTGGGATCAAGTATTTAATGTGCCCTTTCCTTGGAGCGCAGAAGAGTCTTGATTTATATAAAAAGGCGGCTGAAGACTTTAATAAAGCCGGTCAAATATGTAAACAGAGAGGAATGAGGTTTGCCTACCATAACCACGATTACTCTTTCAAAAAAATGGAGGGGCAATTTCCGCAAGATGTAATGATGCAGCACTCGGATAAAGACCTTGTAGATTTTGAACTCGATATGTATTGGGTAGTTGCAGCAGGCGAGGATCCTAAAGCATGGTTTCAAAAATACCCCGGCCGTTTTAAATTAGGGCATGTTAAAGATCGTGGAGGTAAAGAGACAACAACACTGGGTAAAGGAAATATAGATTATCCTACTATTTTAAAAGATGCTCAAAAAGATGGAATGGAATACTTTATAGTAGAACAGGAACAATACGAGGGAACTACCCCCCTGGCTGCAGTGAAGGACGACGCGGAATACATGAAGAAATTGAAGATCTAAACGTACCGGCTTACCTGATGGTTAAGCTTTTTTTTTAACGATAATTACTATTTTAATTAATCACATTTATTTTAATGAAGAAATTACTTTCTTGTATAATACTACTGTTTGCTTTACAATTAGCGTGTGTTGAGAATGCGGTATCGGCACCAACAGCAAAAAATGCTGCTTACTTTGTTTTAAAGGTTTACCATTTTAAAGATGCCAGGCAAGAGGCTTCTATCGACAGCTTCATTCAATATAAATACGTTCCCTTTTTACATTCTTCCAAATTAAATAATGTAGGGGTTTTTAAAGCAATTGCTAACGACACGGCGGCTGATAAAAAGATCTACGTCTTAATTCCTTTTAAATCTTTAAAAGCCTGGGAGAGCTTTTCCTCCAATTCTGTAGAACCTACTATAACCGGGGATGCAGGATATGTAAATGCCGCCTACAACAAACCCGCTTACACCCGTTTCGAAACTATTTTGTTAAAGGCTTTTCCAACGATGGAAGCAATAGCGCCGTCTAAACTCAGCAGCCCAAAAAGTGAAAGAGTTTACGAACTAAGAAGCTATGAAGGAGCAACAGAAAAGCTTTTCAGAAATAAGGTAAAAATGTTTAACGAGGGTGGAGAAATTGCATTGTTCTCGCGGCTTGGCTTTAATGCCGTTTTTTATAGTGAAGTTGTTTTCGGAGCAAAAATGCCTAACCTAATGTATATGACTTCTTTTGAAAACCAAAAATCAAGAGACGAACATTGGAAGGCTTTCAGTGCCGATCCAGAATGGAAAGTTCTTGCTGCCAAACCGGAGTATCAACGTAACGTTTCACATATTGACATTACGTTTTTAAGGCCAACCGAATATTCTGATCTATAAAGTTTGCTTTAATAAAAAAGGGGATGCTTTTAAAAAAAGCATCCCCTTTTTTATTAAAGCCGTTTACATCATCACCCGGCAATATTTACAGCATCTAAAGCCCGTACAATAATTTCAAGGTCAACTACTCCTCTAAAGCCGCTGAAGCCAACAGCTAACGCTGTTCCATCACCTAAGGTAATCAACTGGCCACCTTCCCAACCAATCCAGTCCGGTCTTTCAATACCGAACTTTTCCTCATCAATCTCCTTATTAAACGCCAGTTTTTCAAACTCGCCCGTTTTTAGCCTCGTAATGTGTACCTGGCTTGCTTTTGTCCACGCCACCGAGAAAGACTCTCTCGCACGTATTTTATTGGTTCCAAACATTCTTCCATAAATAACTCCCTGATCATCTATTATGCACACTGAAACATTTCCGTTTGCTATCCTTCTATCCTCTTCATTTTGCATATAAAAAGGAATCAGCTTTTCAGCTTCGTCTATTATTCTTCTTACAGTGCTCTCTAATTCTTTGCCTTCCATACCATTGTTTTATAATTTATAAAAGGGTAAACCCTTGCAAGCTCAATACTCAAACCCTTAATGCTACCGGTTGAAGTTCTTCCTTATTAATCAGCAAGGAAAAAAACGATTCTTATTTAGTCATAGTAGTGTTACTGATAAAAGCAAGATACTTGCTATCAGGAGACCAGTTGGGAGTATTCATTGTTCCCTGTCCTCCGTACACATAGGCAATTACTTTAGGCTTTCCGCCTGTAATTGGCATCAACCTGATATATACATGCTTGTAAAATGGGTGGTCACCCGAAGTAACTTCCTCTTTTAAAAATGAGATAAATGCAATCCATTTACCGTCAGGTGAAATATGTGGAAACCAATCGTGAAAATCACCGTTTGTCACAGCTTCCTGGTTGCTTCCATCAGCATTCATACGCCATAGTTGCATGGTGCCTGTACGGTTCGAATTAAAATAAATATACTTTCCATCAGGAGTATATTCAGGTCCGTCATCTAACCCTTTAGCTGTGGTCAGTTGCACTTCAGCTCCTCCATTTGATGGCACTTTGTAAATATCAAATTCATTATTTCGTTGCCCGGTAAAGACAATACTTTTTGCATCTGGCGACCAGCCGTGACCATAAGATGGGCCCTTCGGAGTAATCTGTTTTGGCGTTCCACCCGTTACCGGAACGGTATAAAGAATAGAACCACCAAGCGCCGAAACGCCACTGCTCAATCCCAGCATTTTACCATCAAAAGATAAAAAATGGTCGTTATTGTTATTTTTTACATCGCCGGTAGGTACTACAGATGGCTGGCGTGAAGCAAGGTCAAACTTATAGATCAATCCCTCGCTGTTATAAATAAGGCTCTTATTATCGGGAGTCCAATTAGGTGCCTGTAGCGATTTTGGAGAAGTATATATACTTTCACGATCACCCGAGGCAACGTTTAAAATTTCAATATTACTTCCCAGGTATTCCCGGTAAGGCACTAAGCCCTCACGCGCAGGTACCGAAATTTGCACATCTTTAAAAACCCCGGTCTCCACTACGTCAGCATTATGTGAGCCAACGAACAAGCCAACATATACCTCATCTCCCAGGTTAAGATCAGTAACTTCTTCAGTTATAAAAGGTTCTCCAAATTTGGCAGCTCTCATCGTATAGGTGTTACCTTTTCTCTCAAGCTGCACAATATTCGCATGTGTTGTGGCAGATTTTTTTTCTTCAGTAGTGGCTGCATCGGTTCTTCTAAACTGCAACGAAGTCAGTCCGTCTCCATGTACAACAGCATTTATTTGCGCAGCCTTTGCATCAAGACTTTTACGTACCATCCATCCCACTTTTCGGTGTGGGTCTACTCCCTGAAAACCCACCAGCTCAGCACGTGTGTACAGCAAAAAATCTCCTTTCAGTTTCTTATATACATAATGAAACTCGTCGTGGTCGAACCAGATATTATAACCCGCACCAGAAATAACATATTGATCGGTTTGAGGAATATATAAACCTGAACCGGGAAGCACCTTTGCGCCAATATCGGTCTGCCCGTCAAAAATTCCTACTTTTTGTTGGGAAAAAGCGGGCAACCAGGCAAGCAAAAAAACAGGTGCGAAAATGGCTTTTGCAAACGAATTAAGTCTCATATGTGCAGGTCTTATTAGTTAAATACAGACTTCTAATTTTTTTATTAAAAGCCGGCGTGGAGTAATATTATTTTTTATACGAACAGTATAACAGCAGTCAACATTGTTGTGTCACTCACTTGTACTTGTAAAACCATATTTTACCCGCCATTACATGTCTAATTACCTTGATTGCATGTTATTAAATGCAAAGACAGCAAGGCTGCAAATAAAATGTTGAACGAATACTATACAAGGTTCTTCTTAATGTAAGTAATACTTTTTGTTATGCTGTCAAACGGATTTCCGGGGGTCGTATCCTGTTCAACAAAAAAGTATTTCATTCCTGCTTTATCAGCCTGTTTAAAAATTCTTTTAAAATCAATTGAACCATTACCCACTTCTGTAAATGCCTTAGCCGGGGTTTTGTCCATATCTTTTACATGAAACAAAGGAAACCTGCCGGGGTGCTGGTTGATCAATTCAACGGGGTCTTTACCTGCTTTGCTAACCCAGTACAAATCCATTTCCATCTTAACCAGGTTTTTATCAGTCTTTAAAAGAACGTCGTACGGAAGGGTTGAGCCCTGGGCTTGAAACTCAAAATCATGATTGTGATAACACAACTGTATTCCTGACTTTTTGCAACGTTCTCCTGCCTTGTTCAACGCATCTGCTACAACCTTATAATGATCTATACCGCCACGCTCTGCGTCCGACAAATAAGCACAAACCATGTACTTAATACCCACCTTAGCAGCATCGTCTACCGCTCTGTCCCATTCTGACAACATTGTACCTTTTTGAATTTGCCCGTTCTCCTTTTCTTTACCCAGGCGATAGTGGGCACTTGGCATAATTAATCCGTGCTGCTTCAAAACCTTTAAAAAAGCTGCAGGATCCATACCATAAAACTTCTGTGTTCCGGTATAGGTTGCACCCTCTAAAGAGTTGTAACCAATTGAAGCGACTTTAGCAAGTGTGCCAACAGGATCTTTCTGCATGGCATCGCGAACAGTGTATAGCTGTAGCCCGATATAGTTC
This sequence comes from Segetibacter sp., assembly GCF_025963695.1. Classification (GTDB taxonomy): domain Bacteria; phylum Bacteroidota; class Bacteroidia; order Chitinophagales; family Chitinophagaceae; genus Segetibacter. The sequence continues at coordinate 109,132 of NZ_JAOQAH010000097.1, forward strand.
GTTTTCTTATCGAAGTAAGGAGGTTTAATAAAAGCGCCTGCTGTAAGAAGCGAACCCGATTTAATGAAGGAACGTCTGGATGACATGCTGATCGTTATTAAGATGTTATTAAAGAGTAAATTTCTTTAATAAAAGTAACCCATTAGCAGCATTAAAAATTATGGAAAGACTATTTGTTATGTAAACAGGTTCGAAGCAGAACATGGGTAATGATGTTGGTAGTATTACTAGTTAAAGCTTTCTGCACGCCATAAGCTTAAAGATTACGTTTGCCGCCTGATGACTTACTAATTAAAAGTACAAGAGAGTGACACAACAATGTTGAGTAAAAATGGTAAGCTGGTAAACAAAAAATTCAAATTCCCTTTGCTAAACAAATAGAAACTTCTGATATTTTATTTGATGCCTCAAAAGAATTGAAACAACAAAGAATAATTATGCAAAAATCAAAAGCGCTTCGATTAGGGCTTCTATCCATCTTTGTCTAATCAACTATTTTTATAGGAAATTTTTTTAGCCATCTTGCCTTTAATTCAATTTCATGTAATTTCACGGCTCAAAAATTAACGCTTAACTCTTTACCGTGTAAAGGCATCCGGGTTAAGACGTTCAGCAAAATATATAAGTATGGCCGAACCGATATTAATGCCCAGGTTGAGCGATACCATGACAGAAGGTGTAATAGCTGCATGGCATAAAAACGTAGGAGATACAGTAAAGAAAGGCGATTTACTGGCCGAGATAGAAACGGATAAAGCTACCATGGAATTGGAAAGCTACCAGGAGGGCGTATTGTTGCATAGAGGTGCGCCCGATGGTCAGAAATTACAGGTAAACGATTTATTAGCGATTATTGGTAAACAGGGAGAAGATGTAGCTGCATTGGTTGCTCAACATGCAGGTGTTAATGGACAAGTTACTCAGGAACCAACACCGCCGGAGCAACAACCTACTCCCGCTGCACCTGCACCTGCGGCACCTGCACCTGCGGCAGCAGCAGAACCTGCTGCACCTCAATCAGCAGGTGTAAGCACTCAGCCTTTGGACCTTGCAAATATGGAGGAAGTGGTGCTGATGCCAAGGTTAAGTGATACAATGACAGAAGGCGTAATAGCTGCATGGCAAAAAAACATTGGCGATACAGTTAAGAAAGGTGAAGTGTTGGCTGAGATTGAAACGGACAAGGCTACGATGGAGCTTGAAAGTTATAAAAACGGAACGTTGTTGTACCAGGGAGCTAAGCCTGGAGAAAAAATTCAGGTAAATGACCTGCTTTGTATAATAGGTGACGCAGGAATGAATATAGACGCTATCGTTGCAGCATCGAAAGGTGGTGCCGCGCCATCTGCACAGCCTGAGGCTGCTGCTCAAACGCAGACTTCAACAGCGCCACAACCGGCAACAGCTCCACCACAAATGGAAGTAGTAAACGAAGGTCGGATCATCGCCTCTCCACTAGCGAAAAAACTTGCTGAAGAAAAAGGTGTTGACTTACGCTTTGTAAAGGGTTCCGGTGATAATGGAAGAATTGTGAAACAAGATATAGATGGGTTTAGTCCGGCCCAACAACAGGAACCTGTACAACCGCAAACTGCACCACAAGCGCAACCAGTTGCAGCACCACAACCTGAAGCAAAGCAACCAGCGGCGATAGAACCTGCTGCAAAAGCAGCAGAAACCAAACCACAAGCAGCACCTGCAGCTTCTGGAATAGGACAAGTAAGTTTCGATGAAGTTCCGGTTTCACAAATGCGCAAGACCATTGCCCGTCGACTTGCTGAAAGTAAGTTTTCTGCTCCCCACTTCTACCTTACGATGAGCATTGATATGGACCAGGCTGTTCAAACACGGGTAAAGCTAAATGAACTTTCTCCTGTTAAAATCAGCTTTAATGATATGGTTCTAAAAGCTACGGCAGTGGCTCTTAAGCAGCATCCCAAAGTTAATAGTAGCTGGTTAGGAGATAAGATTCGCATTAATCATCATGTAAATATTGGTGTGGCGGTTGCTGTAGACGAAGGTTTACTGGTACCGGTAGTTCGGTTTGCAGATGCAAAAGGGTTGAGCCAAATTTCTGTTGAAGTAAAACAGTTTGCGCAAAAAGCAAAAGACAAAAAGTTGCAGCCGGCCGATTGGGAAGGAAGCACATTTACCATTAGTAATTTGGGAATGTTTGGTATAGATGAATTTACAGCTATCATCAATCCTCCGGATGCTTGTATTTTGGCGATTGGAGGAATATCGCAGGTACCGGTGGTTAAAAACGGACAGGTCGTTCCGGGAAATGTGATGAAAGTGACGCTAAGTTGCGATCACCGCGTTGTTGACGGAGCCTCTGGTGCTGCCTTCTTACAAACTCTAAAGAGCTTGTTGGAAGAACCTTTGAGAATGCTAGTGTAGAACCGACTTATAGAATTAATAAAAAAGGCGAGACTAAGTCTCGCTTTTTTTATTATAGCCAATGCCAAATCTCGCCAATAGCTGAATTTTCCAGAACAACACTGGCATTCCACGCTTTGCCATCATCTGAATAGGTTAGATAAGGAGTTGTTCCCGGTCCCCCTGCCCGATTTCCTAGTGCTAAAAATATGTTTATAACCTACAAGATGCTTTCCATTTTTTAAGGTAACTGCATCAGTTTCCGGGTTGCTGTTAGGTAGCTATGATTTACTAACGTGGTCCAGCTATCACCTTTATCGAAGGACCATACCTCATTATTGCCCTGTTTTCGCTACGCGCAAGTATTTGCAATCTTCCGTCTCTATGAACCAGGATGCCGGGCCGAGTCGCGCTAATCGATTTGCCATCATTAATAGCTCCCCCATCTTCCATCACTTACCAAAATTGTCTGAATTTCGAAGTGCACCTGCCATCCCTTACCTTCCTTGCTTGACGTGGCAATTAAACGGTGCTTGCCCACCTGAGCAGTTTGTTTTTCACCGGTCCTATAAAACCCTTCAGGCAATGCCTTTGCTTCTCGCCATGTCATACCGTTGTCTTTAGGGGTTTTCACCCCTCCTTTCAAGGTGGAAGGGCTGGGACCAATCTTATAAAACAACCATTAATCACCGCGAGGTATTTGGTATAGAACCGGGTTCCAGGTGGGGTAGCGAAGCGAACTGCATTGAATTCCATTAGCGACCGAAACTCGAGCTGTCCATTTCTTACCTTCTTTTCTGCAAACATAAATTTTTACGTCAGCATTTCTTTCCCTTGTGCCCCTAAAGAAGCCTGTAACCAACCCCTTAGGCCTTTCTACAATGGTATCTGCATGACATGCTGAAAAAGGAGCAGCATCATAGATCAATTCATCTTCAACCATTCCACTTTTAAAGTGCGGTGGTTGGGCCATTAAAAAATTAAGACTTGTATGAAGGCTCAATTGCAACAAAAAACTTTCTCATAGTCTTCAGGTATTTGAGCTAATAATTCGGGTTTTAAAAATTGTTAATCGACAATTTTTGGGGCTCTATTCATTTTTCTAAATGTATGTTTTTGCTTGAATAGTGTTATTGTCAAAGTGTTACTTAGTAAAGCGAACAAAGATTAGCTGAGAAAAAGGCAGCCCCCTTTTTATAAATTTCAGTTCTTTCATTTATTTAAAAAAAGCCTTCTTTAAACTTGCAATCGTTGGCACGTTAAATTATCTTTAAGAGAAGCTTTTAAAAGTTTTTATATGATACTATTTTTCACTTTTTTACTAATGTTTATATCCTCCGCGTCTCTTATCCTATACTTTAACCATCTTACACAAATTAATGAACAAGAAACGAAAAGGATGGCCATTCAAAGCAAGTTTCGAACTCGTTTACAAAATGTAAAATTGGAGGAGGTGGACAAGCATTTATTAGTAAAAGCCTGCTAATTCGAAACACCTTCTATTTTTTCCAATAGTTAATCCGGTTTTAATAGCAAAAATAAAAGGCTGTCCTGACACGTATATTTCACTTATTAATGAGTGAATACAATTAAAGTAATCACCTATCGTATAGAAGTTTAAATCTAAGTCTCCTGTATTTCTTCATTTATCCTTTTCGTATTTTTTAATTAAGCTGGTGTTATTATAAAGCTTTTACGAAGTAATGAGGATAACTTTCTGTTGCTTCTGCAACTATTATTTCAGACCTTTAAATAAGGTATTAGAATTAAAAGATGCTGATTGATGTTGCTAAAGTAAGCTTGCTGATGAAAAAAAGGCTTATTTATCCTTTATTGCTTTCTATAACGATCTCCTGCGTTGATGAAGTAGGTGTTAATCACGTTTCTACGGATTATTCTAAAAACGTAGATACTCGCCCTGCTAAGCCAGCAGATTCTCCTAAAGTTTCAAATGAGATTCACTTAGCTTCCAGGCCAATAGACGATTATACCCATGTTGAGGCAATAGTAATGGCTAAAGAATTTGTAACCAAAAAGCTCAATATTTTACCCCCTCCAATTTTCGACAATTCTGACTTGGATTGGATAAAACTGAAACACAACGTTTATAAAATTACATCTGCAGTTGAGGCAGATGATGCTAATTGTATAAGACGCAGGTATAATTGGGTTGTAAAGCTTAAATACAAAAATGGGGATTGGACTGATAAAAATAACTGGACGGTAATAGATATGCAAATTAGCAAATAAGGAAAGCCAGATGAAAACTGTAGTGATAAAATTGAGTGTTAATGGCGTGTTTTCATTTCCGTAGAGGGATATCACTAATTACTATATCTCTTTTCAAAATCTCTATCTCCCCTAATCAAATCGGCACTGACCTTTTCAATAACTACGTTGTGCAATCAAAAGATGACTCCATACGTTATTAGAAATTGAATTTTAATGTAACGACTGTAAAAGATCCTAACAATTCATATACCCCTGGGCATAAGCGGCAAAAGCAGTCGCACTACTTTTATGAAAGCTGCAAGCAGCATAAGTATAAGCAACAATAACTAGTGAACTCTTTAGTTATTTCTTACGACATTACGTCAACACTTCATACCCATCAAATTCTTCCCATAAACACTGTTCATATAAATGGTAAAAGGTAAGAAAGGCCTGATAAAAAATATATTAACGAACGGATTGCGACGCAAGGATGATCAATCGGGTTACTTCGGCCTGACCATAAATACAATTATCGAGATCATTTGATTAAATAGCTTTAAAAGCACATTGTTCTTCGTGTACCAATAATACAGTACCAGCCCTCATTTATCCCACAAGCGCCAACGAATGATATTGGTAATAAAATGGGGGTTATCTTGCTTTTACCATGAACAACGTTTTCACACAAAGACTGGTCGCCCATGTTTCCCTGGTGATTTTATGCATGTCGCTTTGTCTACCAGCATTTCCTCAACCTAAAGGAGCCAATGAAAAAGGTTGGCGAATTGCATTACAACGAAAGGACGGCAAGCGGATTATCTTTCAATTAGAAAAAGCCAGGATGCAAGGCAAAAATGCATTAGTAGTGGTGAATGCCGGAGAAAAAATAAAAGTGACGGAGGTTACATCGGTTAAAGACTCTTTATTTTTTACTATGCCGGCTTTTGAAGCAAATTTTAGGGTTAAGGTGGAGGCTAATGGCAATTTGACGGGAACCTTTATAAAAGGCATTTCAACTGGTGTGCAGTATTGGCCGGTGTTTGGAAGGGCCAATGATTTGGTAAGATTTAAAGCAACGCAGGGAAATGCAAAAAGTAATATCTCGGGCAAATGGAATGTTAGCATTACCAGGCCAAATGGCACAATTAGAAAAGCAGTGGGCGTATTTCACCAGCAAGGCAACCGGCTTACGGGTAGCTTTCTTACACCCTCCGCAGATTATCGCTACCTGGATGGAATTGTGACCGGTGACTCTATCTTGCTTTCAAGCTTTGATGGAGACAATGCCCGTTTGTTTGAGGCAAAAATTGATATAAAGAACAATAGCTTAAATGGCGTTTTTTATAACGGCTATGATGCTAGCGAAGTGTGGACAGCAACAAAAGACTCTACTATTTCGTTGCCCGAAATGAACGATCCAACCAAATTGCGCCATGGCTACACCCGATTAGATTTTACTTTTAACGACCTGAATGGTAATCCGGTATCAATAAAGGATGAAAAGTATAAGAACAAAGTGGTGATAGTACAGCTTATGGGTAGCTGGTGTGCCAATTGCCTGGACGAGACCAGGTTTTTGAGTGGCTATTATAAGCAAAATAAAATGAAAGGCATTGAGGTTATTGCATTAGCATATGAATACACGAGTGATCTGGAGCGTTCCAGAAAAAGTATTGAGAAGTTCAAAAAATTGTTTGATGTGGAGTACCCCATGCTGAATACCGGTGTAACTGCGAGTGATGATAAGAAAGGAGAAAAAACACTCCCTCAGCTTACTGCTATTAAATCGTTTCCTACCACCGTGTTCATTGATAAAAAAGGTACCGTTAGAGATATACACACTAATTTTTACGGTCCGGGTAGCGGCGAATATTATGATCTTTCAAAGAAACGTTTAATTGATACAGTTAATCGTTTGCTTAAGGAGTAGCTGTAAGGGAATACAATATGCTCCTGGCTCTTCCGCACTTTCTGTAAGTAGCCATCCCGAAGGGCCGTTAATGTTGCGCAGGATAATCACACAGGTAAATGCAAACATGGGGATTGTCGCTTCCTTCGATTGTGCCATGAATGAAATGTCCGAGGAAAGAGAAAATTAGAAATTATGTAACAATTGATGGGGGCCAAAGGGCCGACAGTGTAACTAGCAATAAACAATAAAGCCTCAACTAATTGAGGCTTTATTGTTTGTACTTTTAACTCTGTGGTGTGAGCCGGGATCGAACCGGCGACACAAGGATTTTCAGTCCTTTGCTCTACCGACTGAGCTACCGCACCATCCTATCCTATCTTCCCGATCAGTTCCTTTCGGGCTGCAAATATAAGGGGTTATTTAAAATGTCAAAATTAAAAATTCTTTTCTCTTAAAAAAAATAGTCACTGTTTAATATTAAAACTCGCAGTTCTTCGGTGTCCTTGCAAAAGGAATTACATCTCTAATGTTAGTCATTCCCGTTACAAACTGTACCATACGTTCAAAGCCCAGTCCGAAACCAGCGTGTGGTACAGTACCAAAACGACGTGTATCTAAATAATAACTCATCTCATCACTGGGAATATGCATTTCCCTCATTCTTTTTTCAAGACTTTCAAGTCTTTCTTCTCTTTGCGAACCACCAACGATTTCTCCAATACCAGGCGCTAAAATGTCCATAGCGGCTACCGTTTTCCCGTCATCGTTAAGCCGCATGTAAAAAGATTTGATATCTTTTGGATATCCAGTTACGATAACCGGTTTTTTAAAATGCTTCTCTACAAGGTATCGTTCATGTTCGCTTTGCAAATCTATTCCCCATTTCACCTCATATTTAAACTTCTTCTTTTTATATGCGGGGCTCTCCAATAGAATGTTTATGGCATCCGTGTAGGTAATCCTTTCAAATTTGTTCTGAATAATAAATTCAAGCTTCTCGATTAAACCAAACTCGCTCCGTTCGGCTTGGGGCTTTTGCCTCTCTTCCTCGGCTAACCGCTGATCCAAAAACTCGATGTCATCCCGATTGTGATCTATTGCGTATTGAATTAAATACCTAATGAACTCTTCTGCAAGGTTCATATTATCTTCAATGTCATAAAAAGCCATTTCGGGTTCTATCATCCAAAACTCTGCGAGGTGCCGGGTGGTGTTAGAGTTTTCTGCTCTGAAAGTGGGGCCGAAAGTATAAATTTCACTAAAAGCCATTGCGCCTAATTCACCCTCTAATTGACCACTTACAGTAAGGTTGGTACTTTTACCAAAAAAGTCTTCCTTAAAATTGATAGTTCCATCTTCATTTTTAGGAGGAGCATCAAATGGTAAAGTGGTTACTCTAAACATTTCTCCTGCACCCTCGGCATCTGATGCAGTTATGATGGGTGTATGTAAATAGACAAAACCTTTATCATTAAAGAACTTATGAGTAGCAAAAGCAAGCGAATGTCTCAGCCGGAACACGGATCCGAAAGTATTGGTACGGAAACGGAGATGCGCAATTTCACGGAGAAACTCAAGGCTGTGTTTTTTAGGTTGAAGTGGAAACTTTTCTGCATCACAATCACCTAAAATTTCCAAAGAAGAAGCTTTAACTTCTACTCGCTGTCCTTTTCCAAGAGATACTACAACAGTGCCCGTTACTTTTAATGAAGCTCCTGTTGTTATTCTTTTCAAAGTAGTTTCGTCTAATAAACCTAACTCTACAACTACTTGTAAGTTATTGTTGGTACTACCATCATTTAGAGCTATGAATTGATTGTTGCGAAAGGTGCGCACCCACCCCATTACAGTTACTTCACGCTCTGTATCGTTACTAGCTAACAAATCTTTTACCTTAACCCGTTTATTAAACATGTTATTTATTTTATTCGAGCCGCAAAGATAAGGGGTTGAGTTTTTCAGTTAGTAGGGGTAGAAATAGATGTTGTCGCTGCGAAAATATATAACCAGCAGTATACCAATTTATAAAAAACGACGTTGTTTAAATAGTCTGAATACCGGTAGGCAGAAAGTATTTTTTGATGTAAGATGCTCAGCACTGTTAGAGAAGTGCTTTTGTTCCTGTATTAAAGCTTTTTCGCCGACGCAAATAGCTTAAAGTTTACTTGTAATAATTGGCATGAAGTTTATGCTAGTTGAAGGCAATTATCAAAAAGACATGGTAACTCGAGACTAAAACTGAAGAGAAATAGCCTGAGCTACAGATGAACGAACTGCGACGCAACAATGCTAAATAAAGGTATAAAAGGCTGGAACACTTTAAAAAGCAATTATAAAGTTTTCAGTATAAGTAAAAACAAGTTAAAGTTTTCGATTTTACAAATTTGTAGCGTAAACTTGCACTGAAATTCAAAGCTGACCAGCCTCACTACTCTTAGCTAATCAGCTTTTAGGTTTTCCCAATTTCATTTCATTCAAATATTTTCCTTTGTTCGATTGGATGGTTTTGAGCTTTTAATTATCAAAAATTTTTATGTACGACATAGCGCAACTGAACGACATGCTTGTTCCTGAGTTAAAGGATATAGCAGACCAACTAAGCATTCCCCATGCTCAAAAAACAGACAAACAGGATCTTATTTATAAAATATTAGATCGGCAGGCAGTTGATGGAGACACAACAAAAACAATTGCACCTGAAAGAGGACGGCGTAAAAGAATTGCAAAAGCAAATACAACAAATGGTACGGAGCAAACTGAAGTAATAACGGCGCCCGAACCAACACCCGCCCCAGTAGAGCAACGGTCGGAGGCTTCAGAAGAACCAAAGAAAGAAAGTTTTAAAAATGCGGGTCCAAAACGTGCCCGTAAAAGCAAACCCTCAAAGGAGGAAAACGACAAGCAACCGGAGTTTGATTCTGCAAATACAGATGACCGCCCTGCAGAAAACCCTCAAAAAGAAGATGTAAATAAGAATGCTCAAAGTGTTGAAGGCTCACCTGAAGCACAAGCACCAGAGGGCGCACCAGTGGTACAACCACAACATCAACAGAGATTTCCTCAGCAGAGTCAAAGAAGGGAACAAACTTTTAATATAGAATTTGACGGGGTAATACAAGGAGAGGGTGTACTTGAAATGATGCCTGACGGTTATGGTTTCCTCCGCTCTTCTGATTACAACTATTTGTCGTCTCCTGATGACGTATATGTTTCTCCTTCCCAAATAAAATTATTTGGACTTAAAACCGGAGATACTGTTTATGGATCTGTTCGTCCACCAAAAGAAGGTGAAAAGTATTTTGCACTCTTAAAGGTTGAAACAATAAACGGCAAAGGCCCGGAGGAGGTAAGAGATCGAGTACCTTTTGATTATTTGACTCCTCTTTTTCCTTTTGAAAAATTGAATTTGTTTACCACCTCCAACAACTTCAGCACCCGCATCATGGACCTTTTTACACCTATTGGAAAAGGTCAGCGTGGACTGATAGTCGCCCAGCCAAAAGTGGGTAAAACTGTCTTGCTTAAAGAGGTCGCTAATGCTATTGCTGCAAACCATCCTGAGTGCTACTTAATGGTGGTGTTGATAGATGAACGCCCGGAGGAGGTTACAGATATGGAGAGAAGCGTAAGAGCAGAAGTGATCGCTTCAACATTTGACGAACCTGCAGAAAAGCACGTAAAGGTTTCAACTATAGCTTTGCAAAAAGCAAAGCGTCTTGTTGAGTGTGGACATGATGTGGTGATTTTACTTGATTCTATTACACGTCTTGCCCGGGCACACAACACCGTTGCCCCTTCGAGCGGTAAAGTTTTAAGCGGTGGAGTAGAAGCAAATGCCATGCAAAAACCTAAACAGTTTTTTGGTGCAGCCAGGAAAATAGAACATGGTGGATCTCTGACCATTCTAGCGACAGCCTTGATAGAAACAGGTTCTAAAATGGACGAGGTTATTTTTGAAGAGTTCAAGGGAACGGGTAACATGGAATTACAATTAGACCGCCGTCTTGCTAACAGACGTATTTTCCCTGCTATTGATTTGGTGTCTTCATCTACCCGTCGCGACGACTTGTTGCTTGACAGAGAAACACTTCAACGCATGAACATTCTCCGTCTTTATATAAATGATATGAATACAGAAGAGTCGATGAATGAGTTGTTAAGAAGAATGAGAGGTACTAAAGACAATACTGAATTTCTTGCTAGTATGAACGGATAAGAGAACTATTAATAATATTACAAAAGCCACTTGCAAGAGTGGCTTTTGTGTTTTTACCAAAATCTTTAATTCAATGTCTATAAACAATAATAACTTATCACTCTCTGTCTCTGCTACCACTTAAAAATATAAAAATATACTGGATCAAGGTAACAAGCGACGCGATTGCTGCTACTACATATGTCATTGCTGCCCATTTTAAAGCATCCTTCGCTTTATCGTGATGATCCCCTGTTGCTATATTAGTAGTATTTAACCATGCCAATGCTCTTCTGCTCGCATCAAATTCAACAGGTAAGGTAATAAATGAAAAGACTGTTGTTGCTGCAAACAAAGCTATTCCCACAAGTAATAATCCTGGAAACATTTGTATCATTATAATACCTGCCAATAATACCCACTGTACAATATTGCTACTAAATTGTACGACTGGTACCAATGCACTACGCATTTTTAGCCATTTATAAGATTTAGCATGTTGAACTGCATGGCCACATTCGTGTGCAGCCACAGCAGCCGCTGAAATGTTTTGACCACTATAAACTTCAGCACTTAGGTTGACTGTTTTATTAGTAGGATCATAGTGGTCTGTTAAATGACCCTCAACAGATGTTACCTGAACATCATAGATACCGCTGTCGCGCAGCATTTTTTGCGCAACTTCCCGGCCCGACAAATTACCTCTTAAAGGAACTTTGCTATAAGTATTAAACTTGCTTTTCAAGATTGAAGACACAAGGAAACTTATTCCAACAAAAATCAGTGATATTAAAAATATAGAAGACATGTTTTATTACCTTTTCAATACTTGTACAAAATGTCTTCCAAAATATTATTGTGACGGAACCTCTAATTGATGCAAAGTAAACGAGGACAAAAAGTCTTAATAATTTGAAAAAGAAGACAAAGTGACGCGGTGAGATGAGATAAGGTCATTTTTTTTCTTTTTTTCCGACGATTATCAGCGTAAAAGTTATTCACAGGGATAAAAATTATTTTTGAAATGCGACCCATATTTGTAATTTAGTGGCAGAATTTAATGGGTTAGTAAGTAACGGGGTTGGCATTCTTGCTGACCCTTTTTGATTCTAGATCTATAGATTACTGTTTAAATCTCTTGTTCCCGAAAACACCTTCTTTAAAATTATCTTTACCGCATGAGTAAAGTAAAGACTGCATATTTCTGCAGTAATTGTGGTTATGAAAGTACAAAATGGTTAGGAAAATGTCCGTCTTGTAATTCGTGGAATACGTTTGTTGAAGAGGTCATAACAAAAGGGACTGAAAAAAATGATAATGGTTGGAAAGATTATAACGCTGATAAGCGTAACACAAAAACAATCTTATTAAACCAGGTAAGTGCTACTGAAGAAGATAGAATCTTAACAGCAGACGGTGAACTGAACCGGGTACTTGGCGGGGGCATTGTAGCAGGCAGTATCGTACTGGTAGCAGGTGAGCCGGGTATCGGTAAAAGTACCTTGTTCTTACAAGTCGGTTTGCATTTGCAGGGAGTAAGCACATTATATATCAGTGGTGAAGAAAGCGAGCAACAAATAAAAATGCGTGCTGACAGGTTGAAAGCCTCCAACCAGGATTTTTATCTTTTGACAGAAACGGCAACAGATGTTCTTTTTAAAGAGATAAAAAAATTAAGGCCTCAATTAGTGATTGTTGATTCTATTCAAACACTGCATTCAAACTTTATTGAATCTTCTCCGGGTAGTGTCTCACAAATAAGGGAATGTGCAGCCGAGTTTCAAAGGTTTGCTAAAGAAACCAACACGCCTGTATTTTTGATTGGTCACATAACAAAAGACGGAGCCATTGCGGGGCCAAAGATTTTGGAACATATGGTCGATACTGTTCTGCAGTTTGAAGGCGATCGCCATTATGCTTACCGGATACTTCGAACTATAAAAAACCGGTTTGGAAGTACGGCAGAACTAGGAATTTATGAAATGTCCGGAGATGGAATGCGGAGTGTAACTAATCCATCTGAAATACTCATCACGCAAAAAGAAGAACAACTAAGTGGAAGTGCCATTGCAGCAACACTTGAAGGAATGCGTCCATTACTGATAGAAGTGCAGGCGTTGGTAACTCAAAGCGTGTATGGAACACCACAGCGAACCGTGAGCGGCTTCGATCTTAGACGATTACAATTATTATTAGCGGTTCTTGAAAAAAGAGGCGGATTTCACTTTGGGGTAAAAGATGTGTTTGTAAATATT